>JARLGY010000034.1 GCA_031292525.1 Flavipsychrobacter sp.
CAGGTTTGCTTTGGTGTTACCATCTGCATCTGTAACACGCAGTATGTAGTGACCCGCTGCGAGGTCGCTCAGCATATACTCGCCCGTTGTACCGGTTGCTTCATATACTGTGCTTACACTGCGGCCTGCCATATCATATACCACCAGCTTGTCTCCTGCCTTTATGCCATTTACACTTACTTTGCTCGTAAACGGATTTGGATAAACACTGATGCCATTGTTGTTGGATACATTGCCTACGCCTTCATTATACGGGGTAAAGTCTATCTCCAGCGGAGTAGCTGTTGTTACTGCATTGTAGCAGGTACCGTTGTATGGAGTGGTGGGTACTATGCGCGCTGATATATAATCTATGGTTGGGCGAGGGCTCTTTTTGAAGTTGATATAGTTGACGTTATGTGTAGTATCTATATACGTGTTGGCATTTGCCCAGTATATAGTGTAGTTACTGCTGCCATAGTTACTGATGTTGGCTGTTACTGTTACTACCTGGTCGTCTATTGCTGTTTTTGGTGCGCTCAGCTGGATGGTTGGAGTGACACCGTATTGCGTGGTGGCTACTACCGGCTGGCTGGTTACGTTGGTTGTATTATAACAACCGTTGGCTGGGGTGGTTACTACTTCTGTTACCAGGTCACCATTGTTGGGTGCATATGAATACGTGCTGGCTGTAGCGCCTGCTACAGGATGGTTGTTCACATACCATTGGTACGACCCGCTATATACATTACCATAACCCGTAAAGTCTACTATTACGCCTGAGCAACCATTGTTGCTGCTTGCTGCTACTGAATCGTATGGCGTGAAATTGCTGCCTACGGTTGGACTTATCTGGTTGCTCACCGCTACCGGTACTGTGTAGCACGCTATAGCTGCATTGTTAGGGGTAGTTACTACTGCATATACCTGGTCGCCCGGGTTAGGTACAAAGCCATATTGGCTTGCAGTAGATACGGGGTTTACCGCACTTGGGATCTTATACCATGCATAGGTTGGGCTTTGTACATTAGTAACTACTGTATAGGTAGCATTGGTGTACTGGCACGCAGGGTTAGGACCTGTTATGTTGGCTACCGGAGTTACCGCTGGTGAGGTGTTGATACTTAATGTAGCCGGGTTGCTGTAACCCGTACCGCAGGTACTGGTCATATACGCACGGTACTGATAACCGTTCTGTGCTGCTGTGGCGCCACTTATGGTAAGTACTGACTGGTTAACGCCTGTGTACAGACTGTTGCTGCTCAGGTTTACCCAGCTGTTGCCGTTGTTTACCTGCCACTGGTAGGTGGTGGCCTGGCCGCTGGCTAATGCTATAAAGTTTGTATTGGTGCCAGGGCATACCAGTTTGTTTACAGGATCTATATACGCACTGCCGTTGATCTGAGTATCGGGTATATAGCTTAC
>JARLGY010000035.1 GCA_031292525.1 Flavipsychrobacter sp.
GCAGTCGGCAGATATGAAAGCTGCAGCCGACACAGCTTTGTGCAGGCTACAGTACTACTGTTCTGCCCAAATGAACAATTCTACCTTATAACAGCCTATCCAACATTTAAACGATGAGTTTGTACAGGTGTTACGAAAGGTTGCTTCGTGCCTCGCAATGACCCTGTTTGTCTGTTGTAAAAAACAGTTGTTCGACGGACATTTTGAGTGAGTTTATTGGCTGAAATGTGCTGTGGTGGCTGATATTGCATTTTAGCTGTGCTTTGAAAAATGTCTTAGAATGTCCGTTGGGGGACATTTGGGGGGTTATAATACTTTGCAGGTTAAACCCTAAAGTATTATAAAACTATCTCCAGGAACCGCCCTTCGTTACCCTACTTTCTTTTGCATGCCCAAAAGAAAGTAGCAAAGAAAAAGGCAGTCGGCAGCTATGACAGCTGCAGCCGACAATGCTTTGTGCAGGCTACAGTACTACTGTTCTGCCCAGCTAAACAATTCTACCTCATAACAACCTATCCAACATTTAAACGATGAGTTTGTGCAGGTGTTACTAAAGGTTGCTTCGTGCCTCGCAATGACCCTGTTTGTCTGTTGTAAAAAACAGTTGTTTAACGGACATTTTGGATTAGTTTATGGGCTGAAATAAGCTGTGGTGGCTGGTATTGCATTTTAGCTGTGCTTTGAAAAATGTCTTGAAATGTCCGTTGGCGGACATTTTGGGGTTTGGCGATTTATAAGAACTGAGCACATATTTTATGCTGTGCCCTGACGACACGAGGGTTTACAGGTTATATATGCGGGCGCAAGGTACGGGTGGTAATTGGTATTTGGGTAAAGAAGTTATGCACTGTTCCACGAATTGAAATGTTTCACGGGCGTTGCAAACGCCGCGCCGGTGCATACTCGTTTTAAACGACTAAGAAAATGGGAGTTGAATAAATTATTATTTGTGGTTTATACGCGTCGTAATTATTTCTTTTTAAATAATAAAATGGCTACATTTAAAAGCCAAAATGCAAGTAAAACTATAAACCCCCTATGTGTACTCATATGAAATTTCTCAAAAAGTAAAAACGGAATTATGAACTCAGACTATGAGCGGGTCTGCAGCTATTTTGTTTTTCATCTCCAATTAAAATTTATGCCTATGGTTAAATGAGAACCAGTTTATTATCAGTATTATTTTTACAAAATTTAAACCTTTCAATTAAACCTTCTAACAAAATACAACAAATGAAAAGAAGATTTTTTAGCATTCTATGCTTTTTTATTGCTTTAGCTGGCGCTCAACGCAGTAATGCAACAACTGTTACGACAACAGCAACCTAGACCTCTAACCATTCATTCAGTGATGATTTGGTAATCGCCGGTGGGGCAACGCTAACTATTACCGGAGGTTATACCCAAATTATTAAATCGAATATTATCATTCAACCCAATGCTACTCTAATTCTTGACGGTGCTACAATAAATATGAACTGGACAGCAGGCCCGGTATCAGGGACTCTCTATCAATGGGGAGCAATCGTAGTTCAAGCCAGCACCACAACAGGTTCGACAGCAGGCGGCCGACTTTCTTTGAAAAATAGCGCTACTATAACCGGAGATTTCTCAACAACCCCTTATGCTTACAGCCGCGAATTATTTCCTGGCTGGCTTGGTATTTTTGTGGAAGGTGTGCCATCACATGGGCAAAATTTAAAAAACGGCCAGGCTAGTTTAAAAAACTCGACAATTCAAAACGCAACTTTTGCGGTTTCAAATTTTAATTATCAGGATGAACCAAGTTTGAATTATAGTACCGGATTTACAAATGCAGCTTATTCTAATGGCGGGGTTATCACAGCTAACGGGATGACTTTTGAGAATAATGTTACATCTGTAAACATGATTAATTATAACAGTGGCTCTACTGGTTATATTAATGATCAGAGTAGTTTTATAAATTGTCATTTTGATGCATCGTCCACTAACTTAAATAGCGCATGGTCAAATTTTACAGCCGTTAATACAAATTTTAGCAATTCTTTTCAACATGTGTACCTTCAAAATGTGCATGGTGTTAAGTTTTATGGTTGTGCTTTTACACTTGGAAGTAGTGTTAATAATTATTTCTACGCCATCAATGCAACAAACTCTGGCTTTAGTGTAGATAATTATTGCAGCGCTTACTCTATTTTTAATGCTTGCACGGGCACTACTACAGCATCCAGCGTAAGTGGCCGGTATGTTTATTCAGGCATCTCAGCCCATAATAGTGGAAATTATAATCCGGTAGTTGTACAAAACACAGGCTTTTCGGGTATAAATTTCCCTGTTAATCTTATTGGTTGTAATTCACCCGTTATACGGTACAACAATATCAGCTTATCATTGACAAGCCCCGTTACCTTTCCTGATTATAATGTAGCAATAGGGTTGAGCGGATGTACAGGCTATACCCTGCAATACAATACCATTATAGGCAGCAGCCCAAATCATAGTTATCCGTTATCTGGTATCAGCATTACAAATTCTGGTGCAAATTATAATGTTGCCAGCAGCAATACCTGCTACACCCTGGATTACGGTATACAGGCAATAGGTAGCAACCGATCTTACTCTCTTTTTTCCAAATTACAAACCGGGCTTACTTTCTATTGCAATGATATGAGCACCAATTCGCAGACCTCGGCCAATGACCTTTCTGTAATGCTGCCCGATGGGGTTACTACATCTGTACATACAAGTGGAATAGCACCAGTACAAGGAAATATAAGTAATGCTGCCGGAAATTCATTTTCAACTTCAACAACTGAAAACTTATATAATAACACCAGCAATTCTTTTAACTATTATTACACAACCACTGGAACGCAAAACCCAACTCGCATTTCAACAGGAATTAGTAAAACATTGAGCAGCAGTCAACGTACATGCGCTGGTGGCCTTGGTACGAAAACTTTTGATTTATGGGCAAATACGCATACGTATTTAGTGCCGATAATTGTTGGCGGTGGCGGGGCATGGACTAGCTCTACATCGCTAATGGAAGCTGCAGTAGGAAATAATGATTCTGTAATTAATGGCTTTTTGTATTTAGACTCTGCATCATCTGACTTCAGTGGATTAGAAAGCGTTTTAGATTCGCTTACCTACCTCTATGACTACCAGGTGCAGCTTGCAGGTTTATATGTACAAGAAAACAGGTATCCCGAAGCATTTGCCTTGCTGAACAGCCTGCCATCAGCAGACAGCCTGGATAGCACTACAACAGTTAACATTAATAACCTAGTTGAGGCTTATACGGTTTCTTACGCCCTTTATAAAAACGGCTACGATTGGAGCTCACTAACAAGTACACAGCAGGATAGCATAGCCTATATTGACACTACAGATCTTAGCTATGCGCAAATTGCTACCCACCAATTATTGCACCAATATACAGGGGCTTTCTATCCCCCGTTGCTAGCCCCAATAGCCCTGGGCGCTAAACACGCTGCATTTGTAAATAATGTGGTAAACCCAACTATTACCCTGTACCCTAACCCTGTTACCGACATGCTTAATATAAACGTGGGTGATGAGACGGGGCTTACCATGGTATTGAGCGATATTAGCGGCAGGCAGCTGACCGGACAGGCGCTAAATGCGAGTGTAAATACCATTAACATGCATGAGCTAAGCGCAGGCGTATATTTTGTAAAAATTTACAAGAATGCGTTGTTGTTAAAAGTTGATAAGGTGGTAAAAAATTAAATTATCCCCGGCAGTATAAGCGCTTGCAGCGCTTATACTGCCTAACTTTACTTGTATGAAATATTTCTTCACGATCCTCTTTGCCTTGGTTTGCTTTATGGCCCATGGGCAAGGATTTAGCAGGCTCTTTAATTATTCGAACAATCAAAACTGGTTCGACAGTTATATTGCCAGCACCTATGCCGATTCCAATTATTTTTTTGTTACAGGGGTTTTATCGCCCGATTCATTATCGTTCGATAAATGTTTTGTTGCAAAAATGGGTTATAATGGTAATGTACTATGGCAGGCCGATGCTATTTCGCCCCTGTTAACCAGCAGTTTTGGAGGATATAGCTGCATGGCAAAACTACACAATGGCAAGTATGTGGTTGTGGCCCAGGGCCTTGATTCTGTGATCAGTGAAAAAATTAACGTATGGGAACCTTTTTTGTATTTCTTTGATAGCAATAATGCGTCACACACGCTGGTATCGTACATGGACAGCAATATAGCCAGGAGTATCAATTCTATAACTATAGATTCTATGGACAATATTATAGCGGCAGGATCAATTACCTCTAAAAGCAGTCACCTGGATAGTTTTGATCATAATTACTATTATGATTCGATAGCGTTAGGGCTTTTTAAATTTAATAGTAGTGGTAATATGATCTGGCAAAGGGTCATAATGATGAAGGCGAATATAAATGGTAATTCTTTTGTAGATGCAAGCAGGATTATCAATTCGGCTGATGGAATGTATTATTATATTACCGGAGCTATTGAGAAACCTCAAGGTGATTTTACACAGAGCTTTCTGCTAAAAACCGATACCGCAGGCAATGTAATTTGGCTTAAATATATACCACATACTACCGATTTAAATAACAACACTGTGCCCTACAGTATAGATATAATTTCGGCTGCAACAGGCGGTGGTTACTTTGTGAGCTGTGATGTGGTTCACGTAGATACAATAGACCAAGGATATTTGTATTATGGACGGTTTGATGATAATGGAAATATTTTGTGGAAAAAAGAATTTACCAGACATCCCCCCCCCTATACTTACTTTGATGGTACAACAATAGCACAGAGTAATGACGGCAATTTCCTTTTGCAGGGTAGCTATGAAAATGAGATATACAACCCAAACCTGTTAAAGATAGACACATTTGGCAATGCAATGTGGTACAGGGAATATGCTTACGTTAATCAGTTTTCACCAAATCAATACTTATTTACATTATCTCCCGTACCTGACGGAAGGATATTAATGGGGGGATATTTTTACTCCCAAATTAAAGCGCCCTACTTTGATACGGCAGGCTCGGTAAGCTGGATAGTACTTACCGATAGTTTAGGACAAAGATTTCCCGGTGATACATCTTTAGTCAATTTTTTAATAATCAATTCAACACCACCGTTGTTGTCTAAAGTATCCATTTACCCAAACCCTGTTAATGATAAGCTGTACATTAACACTTTTGACCAATCAAACCTAACACTGCAAATTTTAGATATTAGTGGTAGAATATTGCTGAGCAAACAACTGCAAAAAGGCATTAACGTTTCTGATATCAGCCAGTATGTAGAGGGTATTTATATAGCGAAGATATTAAACAACGGAGCCTCAGTTAGGGTAGAGAAAATACTGAAGAACTAAGTTTAAAGTTTGCATATCCCCTCACAAGTGTAGCTTTTTGCCTTTGTAGTCCAAGTCTTTTTCACTTGTGCTAAACTCCAAGCAAACCTTTTCCCCTTGCCGCTCCCCCTATTATCAACCCTCAAATTCCTTACTTACTTTATTAAGTTGAATTTGTATTTTTACAGCAAACTAATTTTTGCGCATGGTATAATTTAAGTGTGACACATACATATATTTAGCTGTCTGCAGCTTTTTTCCTCTTACGAAACTTGGAAATTTCCCACGGAAAAAATGATGTAAGGCGCGCCGCTATGGCGTGGGCTTATTCATTTCCGTGGAGGGTATCCAAGTACCTGTAAGAGGGGTGTCTAAGTTTCACGCCTCTTTTATGCCCTGCCACTCACACTTAAACCAGTTTGTATGTGGTTCAGAAGAAGAAAAAACAATAAGGCTGCACACAGCACCTACCCCGGCTTTCCGTACCATGCAGGCGAATTATCGGCCTACCTTGCAGATCTGCACTACTTCATTATAGCCCTTAAAGATGGCCAGGTGATCCATTATTATCCTGAAGATTCGCTGGCCTTTCATGACTGGCTGATAGAGCATAAGATAAGGGATGTAAATAATTATTGATGAAAAGGTATTCGGATTAAATATCCTGCGCACGACAACCACCCCTATCCCCTCCTTGAAAAAAGGGAGCTGTATAGCCGTTACAAAAACAGATATGGCATCGCATATCTCACGCACGACAACCACCCCCTACCCCCTCCTTGAAAAAAGCTAATCCTTACCCAAAAGTCTTATAGTTATTTTTGCATACAAAAATCTCTATGCATAACATTACGGTCAAGGATTTCCCTCATCTTGATTTTGGTGATAAGAGGCGTGATAGGCGATTTGTGAC
>JARLGY010000036.1 GCA_031292525.1 Flavipsychrobacter sp.
TGCCAATGGTTGTCCCGGTGCATCCAGCCCTGTTATAGTAACGGTGAATGCGTTACCAATAGCTACAGCTGTGGCACAGGGGCCAACCAGTATATGCCCGGGTGGTAGTGTTACCATAGCAGGTGGTGCAGGTGGCGATGCTACAGTGAAGTACCAGTGGTACCAGACAGGTGGTTTTGGTATCATCAATGGTGCTACTAATCCAACGTACACAGCCACCAACAACGGTAACTACTATGTGAAGATCACAGACACAGTAACCCATTGTACAGGAACTTCGGCGCCCAATGTTACAGTAACCATAGCGACTCCAACAGCAACTATAACCCCGGCAGGCAACCAGACACTTTGCCAGGGTACAACGGCTACATTACTTGCCAATGCAGGATCAAGCTATCAATGGTACTTGAATGGCACTACGCCGCTCACTAATACCCAGGCGCTTACTGCATCTGCAGGTGGCACCTATACAGTAGCGGTAACTAATACAGCAGGTTGTACAGCAACCTCTGCAGGTAAGACTATAACAGTGGTTCCAAATCCTGTGGCTACGGCAACAGCAGGCGGCCCAACTACATTCTGTGCCGGCGGTACCGTACTATTAAGTGCAGATACCGGGACTGGTCTATCTTACGTATGGACTCCGGGTGGTGCAACAACACAAACTATTAATGCATCTACAACTGGTACATATAGTGTAACAGTGACCAATACAAATAATTGCAGTACCATTTCGAACAGTGTAAATGTTACAGCGGTACCTTACCCTGTAGCCACTATTACCTCGGGTGGTTTGCCAACATCTATATGCACAGGCAGCAATGTGTTACTTACTGCAGGTCCTGTAGGCAACAACTACTTATGGTTGTTCAATGGTTCACCATTGCCTTATAATGATCCAAACCGTACATCTATATCGTACCCTGCAAACCAGACAGGTACATATACTGTAACTGTTACCAACAGCACAGGTTGTGCAAGCACCACATCGGCTGCAAACGCCATATCAGTGTTCGTAAATCCGATACCGACCATACAAACACTTGGACCAACTACATTCTGTTGGGGCAGCAGTGATATACTGCATGTAAATGCAGGTACAGGTACGGGCCTTGCTTACCAGTGGTACAATAGAGGTTCTGCAATAGTAGGTGCAACCGGTCCAAACCTTACCGTGTTTGATTCGGGTTACTACAATGTGATCGTTACTGTTGTGGGCAGTTGCACACAAACATCCAACAATACCGATACAATAGTTGTAAACCAGCTTGCAGCACCGGTTATCACAGGTTCTCCGTACAGCAGCCTCATTACATCATCTGGCAGTTATGCACACTACCAGTGGTACCTTGGTACTACACCGTTAGTGGGTGATACACTGAGCAGCGTGAATGTGTATGTGAATGGTAGTTATCACCTGGTGGTAACCAACAGCGAAGGTTGTACAGGTGTATCGAATGTGTTTGTAAAGAACACAACGGGTGTATCTAATGTATCTGGTAATAATGATATAACGATCTATCCAAACCCGGTATCTACTGTAGTACACATAGATGCAAGCATTCCTGTTGATGCTACTATCAGCACTATAGAAGGCAGGGAAGCGCTGAAACAGGCTGATGCTAAAACCATTGACCTGAGCTCACTTGCCAACGGCATCTACATGATACGCGTGTACGATAAAGCAGGTACCCTACTGAAAGTAGAAAAACTGGTGAAGGCTAGTAATTAAATAACTAAATAAATTATAACTGAAAGCGGGATCTTGATGGTCCCGCTTTTTTGTTTCTAAAAGATCTCGCGGTGATGGAATTAGGCAAACAAATTCCATTATAGCCGTCGCTATTTAAGTAAGGGAGAAAATAGAAATGAATGACGATGCTATACTTACAGTCCTATAAAGCCTAGTACCTTCTCCAGGTCTTCAGGAGTATCAATACAATGGCTTTCGTAGGTGGTTGGGATGCACTTTATTTTAAATCCGGCTTCCAGCCAGCGTAGCTGCTCAAGAGACTCTGCTTGCTCTAATGGAGATACCGATAGCCTGGTGATCTGCTCCAGTATATCAGTGCGGTAGGCGTACATGCCTACATGGCGGTAATAGTTGTGATGGAGATGCCAATCTTGCTCAGCAACACCTTTTATGAATGGTATCACCATACGACTAAAGTATAGCGCTTCCTGCCTGTGATTGAGTACAATTTTTACTTCACCCTTATCAAACAGCATATCGTGGCTATGCACGGGTATCATTTGTGTGGCCAACTCTGTAGTGCCATCTGCAAGGGCTGCTGCCAGTTCATCTATCTGGGCTGGGTCAATAAATGGTTCGTCACCTTGTATATTGATGACATAGGTGTAATTGTTGTTGAGTTGTTGTAGTGCGTCGTAACAACGGTCCGTGCCGCTGGGATGATGTGCTGCGGTCATTACAGCCTCACCGCCGAAAGATAATACGTGATCGTATATCCTTGCGTCGTCGGTAGCTACAACCAGCCTGCTTAGCGCTTTGCTTTTGGCCGACTGTTCATACACCCGCTGTATCATGGTTTTACCCTTGATATCTGTTAAAGATTTGCCGGGAAAGCGGGATGATGCGTAACGTGCGGGGATAATGCCAACTATCATTGTGGTGTTTGTAATGTTATCTGGGAATTGTTGCTGGTATAAAATGCGGTTTCTGGGATATTACGAAGCGCAAGGAAACGTTTGTAGGTATCTGTATAGTGCATGCGCTCAGTGATGGTTTCGTTGTAGTGCCCGCTAATGCCTGTTAATAGTTCTACTATTTCGCGCAAGGCCATATTATTGCCATCATTGGCCGTAATATAATCGGCAAGATGGTGCTCTTTTGCATAATTGATGAGTAAAGGATTTGCTGTACGGCCTACCATCAGCCGCAGTCCGCATTGTTCCGCTACAGAGAAATCAAGTACATCGTCAAAGAAGAATGCGATCTCTTCGGGCTGCAGGCTATGGGTGTGACATATGTGGTCTAAAGCCTCTTTTTTCCTGGGTACTTTGTAGTAAACCGCATTTAGATGCTCACGTTTTCCAAAGGTGTAAGCCGCCTTGTTGTGCTCACCCGTAATAACGCAGAACACAGGTGCATGGCCCGTACGCAGATAATGGTTGAAGCGGAGCATGTTGGTGCCCATAGAATCGACCTCGCTAAACGGGCTCGAACCATTTTCGTCTTTAGCGCCGTTGTTGAACACACCATCCCAGTCGGTTACAAAGGCCCTGATCTTAAAAAGTTTCGCCTGCAACTCAGCAGGCGAAACCATAAATTGTCCTTTGAACTCCTTAGTTATATTCGGATATGGATTAGTCATTTTTTAAGTCCTGTATGTCTATCATGCCAGATGGAGCACCGTTTTCGGTAACCAGTATGGTATCTACACTTACTTTCTTAAATAATTGTGCCGCATCGTTGAGCAAAGAATTACCGTCTATGCTGATAGGTGTTTTGTATTCCAGGTCGCCCAGTTTTTTGGTGAGTATGTGCTCGCCATCGCTTTGCAATAACCTGCGCAGGTCGCCATCTGTAAACACGCCTTTCAAGCTACCATCTGCATTAGTTACAGTGATGCAACCAAAACCGAAGTCCGTCATCTTTACAATGGCATCTTTCAGGTTAACGCTTTCGCTAATGGTAGGATTTACCTTGCTGATAGCATCTTTCACGCGCACGGTCATCAGGCGGGTATCGCTGAGGAACTGCTCGGTACCTATAGCAGTAAAATGGTTATCGGTAAGGGATTTCAATATTTTAAGCGGAACAGTAATAGTATGCACGCCCAGGTTGATGGCGTTACGCACATGCTCTGTAGTACGTACGGAGCTGAACATGATCTTGGTATCGTAACCGTAGTGGTTCACTGCTTTCACGCATTGGTCAACCAGTGCCAATGCGTCGTGACCCTGATCTTGCAAACGGCCAACAAGTGGGCATACATAAGTAGCGCCAGCGTGCATAGCCATGTAAGCCTGCTGCAAAGTGTACACCAGGTGCACATTTACCAAAAGACCATCGTTGCGCAGCATACGGCAAGCCCTTACACCTTCAAGCGATACTGGTATCTTAAACACAGTACGTGTAGGGTCAAGACCCAGGTTCAGTTGGCGGTGTGCTTCCTTTACTACATCTTCAGCAGTATCACCTAACGCTTCTATTTGCAGTACAGGCACTATTCCTGCCAGCTTTACTATCATGTCATCTATATTGGTAATACCCTCGCGCTGCATAAATGTAGGCGTAGTGGTAAGGCCATTTAAGAAACCTAATTTAAACCCCTCTTCTATTTCTTTGAGGTTGGCCGAATCAAGATATAATTCCATATGAAAATTTGAAGCTCAAAAATAATAATAATGAGCGTGTTATTTTGTTATTTCTGTTTTTGGGTAATTACTTACTTCCTGTACTTCACTTCAAGTGCATGCAGCTCTATTAATGGCTTCATGAACTCTTCAAAATCATTTACATTCAGCTGGCTGGCTGCGTCGCATAGCGCACTTGCGGGATCGGGGTGGGTTTCTATGAACACACCATCAACTCCTGATGCTACACCCGCACGACTCAATACAGGTAAAAATTCGCGTGCACCACCTTTTGCATCGGCACTAGGGATACCATACTTGCGTATGCTATGCGTAATATCGAACACTACAGGATAGCCGAGCAAACCCATATGGTAGAAACTCCGTGGGTCTACCACAAGGTCGTTATAACCCATGGTATAGCCGCGTTCTGTAAGTATAATTTTGTCGTTACCAGCTTCAACACACTTAGTTACCGGGTGCTTCATATTCTCAGGAGCTAAAAACTGGCCATGTTTTATATTGATGACAGCGCCTGTTTTAGCAGCAGCAACCATAAGGCCTGTTTGCATACACAGGTAAGCTGGTATCTGCAATACATCGCACACTTCAGCAGCCGGGGCTGCCTGATCCGGGTAGTGTATATCTGTAAGCAGGGTAAAGCCAAACTGTTCCTTTACTTTGGCCAATATCTTCAAGCCTTTTTCAAGACCCGGGCCATCGTAATATTTAAGGCTGCTGCGGTTGTCTTTACGGAAAGATGATTTGTAGATGATAGGGATGTGCAGCCTTTCGCCCACTTCCTTCAGCTTTTCAGCCGTTTTCATCATGATCATCTCATCTTCTATCACACATGGCCCAGATATAACAAACAGCTCATCTGCGCCGCAACTGATACCACCTACATTTATTTTCTTTATGCTCATAATTACAGTCTTTCGTACAATTTTTTAATGGTGTCTATGGTCACCTTTTCTTTCCAATCGGCGCCTATGGCGTGGTTCCACATGTGTGGCAGGTTGTAGGCAACTTCGGCCATAGCAGTTATCTGCTCATCGCTCCAGTTTTTTGACAATCCCTGTGGCAGGGTGACATTGTGCTTTACCAGCATGGATTTGAGCTCATTCACAGCATCGCCATAGTAGTCTTCCAGGTGCTGGAAGGCCAGGCAATTGGCGTAGCAATGTTTTTCGCCCAGTATTTTAGAGAGGCCGTAAGACAACGCGTGGCAAACACCCACTTCTGAATAAGTAAGGCTAAGGCCACCCATCATAGAGGCCACCATTAGCTTGTCATCGTTCTCAGGGTTTTGGCCTGCATTAGGGCCTACATATACATCGCGGCACAGCTTCAGCGCCTGGTCGCCATAGGCAAGACTATATATATTATTCAATGTTCCGCATTCAGCTTCTATTGAATGTATATAAGTATCCATACCTGTGTACAGCCATTTATCTACCGGCACTGTGGCAGCCAGCTCGCTATCCAGTATTACCTGGTTAAACACGGTCCAGTCGCACTTTAAGCCCAGCTTTTTTACAGGGCCTGTAAGTACAGCAGTCATAGAAACCTCTGCACCTGTACCAGAAATAGTAGGTACGCCTAAGTGGTAGATGCCAGGCTTCTTAATAAGGTTAAGACCCTGGTAGAGCGTAGAAGACCCCTCGTTGGTAAACATGAGGGATACCGCTTTTGCAATATCCATAATGCTGCCGCCACCAATGCCTATAACACCTGCCGGTATTCCTTTCTCCGCGATTACCTCATCGCGAAGTGTATCTATCTGCTCTGTAGTTGGCTCGTGCGGGTCAACATCTATAAAACGTACTATATCCTGGGGGCCTGCGGGGATGCGTTGTTCAAGGTCTTTGCCCTTGAAGTAATTATCTACCACAAACAGGAAGAAGCGGTTGTTCTCATTTCTTTTTTCGGCCAGTATACCTTCCATTGCTGAAAAGCTACCCCTGCCAAAAACAACCTTATCAATGTTCTTAAAGTTCTTGTACATTAAAATGGATGATCTGATGATCAGATTTTACTTAAGATAATGCTGGTTCGCCAACTGCTGCTTTTACAGCCTTAGCAATATTATTGGCCAAGGTACGTACCTCGTCTTCTGTCCAGGTGCAGCGGATACCAAACGATATCAGGCGGCCCACCACTTCCTGGCTCTTAGGCAGGTGCAGGTTACCATAATCCTGGTGCTCGCCCAGCTGTGCGGTCAGTTTAGAAACGGTGCGCATCTGGTGTATATGGTCCCACTGGTTGATGAAGTGGTACATATTGGTGTACCAGTAGTTGAAACCGCCAACACTATTCTTGTTCAGCTCGTCCACCACACGCTTTGCAGTGGTCGTATCTGGCAGGAACATGTTCAGGAATGTAGCCGAATCACCAGCAGGATCGGGTAGTGTAGAGAATGACACACCTTCCACCTGCGACAATACTTCGGTAAGTATGGCTTTGTTCTTACGGTTGGCTTCTCTTATTGCTGGTACCTTGCGGGTTTGCGCTACACCTATGGCTGCATGCAGCTCGCTAATGCGATAGTTGAAGCCCATTATTGGGTGCTGCTCCATACCGCGGTTGTTGCCCACGTGGTCGTGGCCGTGGTCTGAGTAAGAGTCTGCGTATTTATAAACCTGCTCGTCGTTGGTAACTATTACACCACCTTCGCCGGCAGTTGCTATTTTAAAGAAATCGAAAGAGTAAGCGCCTGCTGCACCAAACAAACCGGTTGATGTGCCCTTGTAAGAAGCCGCAAAAGCCTGTCCTGCATCCTCAACCAGTATCAGGTTATGTTCTTTAACCACTTTCACTATGCTGTCCATGTCGGCCATACCACCGCACATGTGCACCAGGCACACAGCCTTGGTTTTTGGAGTGATGGCAGCTTTGATACCCTCTGCACTTAGGTCAAGTGTTTCATCTATTTCGGCAAATACCGGGGTAGCACCTATAAAGAACACAGCTTCAATAGTAGCTATATAAGTAAACGGAGGTACTATCACCTCATCACCTGCGCCTATGCCGGCTGCAGCCATTGCGGTAGCTATAGCTGTAGAACCGCTGCTAACAGCATGAGAGAATTTGGCCCCGGTTACTTTTCTTACCTCAGCCTCAAATTCTTTAGCCTTCCAAATACCATTTCTTTGCTGGTCGTGATTGAAACGGAACAGTATTCCTGTTTCCATCACATCATTTATTTCTTTACGCTCTTCGCTACCAAACAATTCTGTTCCGGGCATGATAATAAAAATTTAAAATGCAAAAGTAGGTTAATTGCTGAAAAGGGTAAAATTGGGTTGTAAAAGGAAATGTGAAAGAAAAACACATTTTTATAATTGCATGGTAAGTTGTTGTCCTTACGCACAAATAGTAACCCTCTTTCAACTAAAGCAAACAGCATTTCGGCTAAATTCTCTCTCCAAATAGTACTCAACTTTGTATGAGCAAAAAAGAAAGATCATGAAAGCAATAAGAATTAATGAATTTGGTGGACCTGAAGTAATGAAACTGGAAGAGGTAGCTCGCCCTGTGCCTGCAGCCGATGAAATACTGGTAAAAGTGTACGCCACTAGCGTAAACCCTGCCGACTATGTCATCCGTAAGGGAGGTAACAATTTTTTGAGACCATACCTTAAATTGCCTATGCCCCTGGGTTTAGATGCAGCTGGCATAGTAGAAGAAGTAGGCAATGAGGTAACCACTTTCAAAACTGGTGATAAAGTGTATGGTATTCCTAATTTCCTGGATGGGGGCTATACCGAATACCTGGCTGCAAAAGCAAACAAGTTTGCGTTAATGCCTCATAGGAGCACTTTCAATGAAGCCGGTGCCATCCCGTCATGTGCACTAATAGCCTGGAATGGTATTGTCATTACCGGTAAGGCGCAGCCGGGTCAGCGCGTGCTTATTCATGGTGCGGCAGGAGGTGTAGGTAGCCTGGCTGTGCAGTTTGCCAAGGCAAAAGGTGCGTATGTGATAGGCACAGCATCGGCAAATAATGCTGACTTTTTGAAGAGCATAGGCGCCGATGAGGTGATAGACTATAAGAACCAAAAGTTTGAGGACCTGCTGCACGATATAGATGTGGTGTTCAATGCGTCTCCCGTTCGCGATAGCGAGATGAGGTTGAAGTCTGTAGATGTATTGAAGGAAGGTGGTATTTTTGTATGCACGCAGCTGGATAGCCCATTTAGCGAAGATTTCCTGAAGGCACTTGCAGAAAAGAATGCTACTACAACATTTATTGGTAGTCCTTTTGACCGTTCTGAAGCCCTGGGCGAGATTGCAAAGCTCATTGACGATGGTAAAGTGAAGGTAATTATCAGCAAGATATATTCCCTTGCAGAGGTGGCCGAGGCACATCGTGAAAGCGAAACGAACCATGTGCGTGGCAAATTGGTTTTGGAAGTGAGAAAGGAAAATTAAAACCCATGAAGCATTTTAAAACGATAAGTGAATTTCTGCAACATGCCCGGTTACCGGCACCGCAACATCCGTTGGTGAGTGTGTACAAGCTGGAGCCCGTGAGGCGCGTGCAAAGCAGGGAGTCTATGACCTGGGCATATGATTTTTACTGTGTCGCTATAAAAAGAGTTTCGGGTTCCCAAAATGTAAAAGTAAAGTACGGGCAAAAGCAGTACGACTACGATAGCGGCATCATGTCCTTCGTATCGCCCAACCAGGTGTTAGGCGTTACTGTTGATAATACTGTTGAAATAATAGAACAATCAGGATGGATATTGCTTGTCCATCCTGATTTTTTATGGAATACGCCTTTAGCCAAAACTATAAAGCAATATGATTTTTGGGGCTATTCAGTAAATGAGGCCCTGTTCTTATCTGAAAAAGAAGAAGAAATATTGATCAGTATTCTCCGGAACATTGAGCACGAGTGCCAATCCAATATAGACAAGTTCAGCAAACAGATCATTATTGCACAGCTGGAGAGTTTCTTCAGTTATTCCGAACGGTTTTATCATCGCCAGTTCCTTACGCGTGAAAAAGCCAACCACCAAATACTTGACCGCCTGGAAACACTGCTCATTGATTATTTTAACAGCGATGATCTGGTAAATAAAGGTTTACCTACTGTTCAGTATATTGCGAGACAACTGCATCTTTCCCCAAAGTATTTAAGCGACTTACTACGAGTGCTAACAGAGAAAACCGCCCAACAACACATTCACGATAAACTAATAGAAAAAGCCAAGGAAAAATTATCTATTACCAACCTTTCAATAAGTGAAATTGCCTATGAGTTAGGTTTTAAACACCTGCAATCTTTTAGTAAATTGTTCAAGATCAAAACAAACCAGTCTCCTTTAGATTTCAGGCAATCTTTCAATTAAGAGATATATGTGATCTACATGCCAGTTCACCAGTCAAATATACTTGTAGCCCAGATTGCATAGCCCGCTGTCATGGTTGCATCAGTAAACTACACAGTTGAAAGCAGGGGTTAAGACCATTCGCTATTCTTCGCGTTCACCCCCACATATATTCTATCTACTTCGCTATCGTTTTTAGTTTGATTCAATAACGCAGTAGTTTTTATACCTTCGGGTAACCCTACCAATATACTGTTTACATTTTCTGTGCGTCAGCTGCAATGTTTTATTGTGGTTGTTGAGCCAGGTATTCCGTAATGAATTTTTAGAAAGCAATACTTATAGTAAAATTATTTATTGGTATATGGATAGAATAATAAAACTTCATTTTCAATGCCTTGTATTACTTGCGGCATCGTTGTTAATGAGCACCCGGGCATCTGCTACACATATCTTTGGTATAGACTTGTACTATACGTATGTAAGTGGTAATACTTATACCATAAATATGGCAGTGTACGGCGATTGCTCCGCAGCTTCATCAGTTTTTACTACCCTATATACTGCTACGCCGGAAGTGCAGATAATAAATGGAAACTTCGTAACCCAAACAGTAAACCTGAACCCTATAAGCCCTGAAGGTATTGAGGTGACACCGGTTTGTGCCAACGATACCAATAATACTACATGTACCAACGTGACAAATACTGTTCCCGGTGTAAGGAAGTTTACTTATTCAAGGAATGTTACACTCAGCGGGCCATCGGCAAACTGGGTGTTTCATTTTGATGGGAATATGGGTGGTAACAGCTCTGCCGGGCGAAGCTCCACTATAACAAATATTTTAACGGGTGGCTCATCTATCATATCTCTGGATGCACAATTAAATAATGTTACTGCAGCAAATTCATCTTCTGTTTATACCACTATCCCAACACCTTTCTTTTGCGATAATGTGCCCGCAAACTTTAATCCTGGCGCTGTAGATCCTAACGGGGATAGCTTATCTTTTGCACTTGTACCGGGTATTGATGAAACAACCGGAAGTGCAGTTAATTATGTATCTCCATACACGGCAACCCAGCCATTGGCAGTTACTCCAGGGTCTTTTATTTTTAATTCATCCACAGGCCAGCTAACCTTTACCCCCAATTTGATACAACGATCGTTGGTAGTATATACGGTTTCTGAATACAGGAACGGCATACTTGTAGGCACCAGCCAACGGGAGATGACCGTTGTTACATTGGCATGCAACAATACCCCACCAACAGGGCGTATTTCAAACATTAGTGCATCAGGCCCCGGGGTGAATATAATTGACAGTACCCACCTAAGTGCATGTGGTAATGCAGGCGCGTTCTCATTCCATATCAGTCCGTTAGATTCCACTACTAATGTAACTATTACAGCAGCCGGGGTGCCTGCAGGTGCCACGTTCAATGTAAGTAACAACACCACCACTACGGCGCAGGGTATTTTTGCATGGAACACAACAGGGGTGGCAGCGGGTACCTATACGTTTTACATTACCTTCAAGAGCGATGCATGTCCGCTTGCCAGCACACAAACTGTGGCCTACAGTGTAATTGTATCTCCTACAGCAACACCTTCTATAGCGATAGCTATAACTGATACCACCAGCGTATTTTGTGCTGGAGCGCCAATGCACTTTGCCGCAACTGCTACCAATACTGGCACCAATCCATATTACCAGTGGAAAAAGAATGGCATAAATGTAGGTACAGACACTACTGTATATACCAATGTAGCTGCGGCAAGTGGAGATGTGATTACTTGTGTACTTACATCTAACGCCCTTTGCTTAACTACCAATACTGCAACCAGTAATGCTATAACAGCCCCGGTACATTCTTCAACAATACCCGTTGTTACTATAACAGATAATGCTGGGGCCATTATTTGTTCTGGTACACCTATAACCTTTACGGCAAGTGCAATTGATACCGCTACTGCAGCCACTTACCAGTGGGAAAGAAATGGTGTTGCTATATCAGGGGCCACTAACCGTATTTATATAGATTATAGTTTAGCCCAGGGAGATACAATTGTTTGCGTTGTGAACAGTAATGCACCTGTTTGCGCTATACCCGGTACGAGCCCTTATATAGCGCCTACTGTTTTTCCAGCTCCGGATACCACGGTTACAACATCAGGACTTATACATATTTGCCTTGGCGACAGTGTGACATTACAAGCTGCGGGAGTTGGAACCACTTATCAGTGGCAGAGGAATGGCGTAAATATTAATGGGGCAAATGCAACTACATACACTGTACATAGTACAGGCAATTATGCAGTCTATGTTTCAAATACTTATGGCTGTGCTGTTACTTCATCAGTTGTTCCTGTTACCATATCTCCTGTACCACCGGCACTACTCTCCAATATAGGTGGATACCTAAATATTTGTACAAACGACAGCCTGCTGCTTGGTGCTCCAGTTAGTTATACATACAGTTATGTCTATCAGTGGTACTGGGATGGTAACGTAATAAATGGTGCAACAAGTGCAGAATATACCACAAGGACGGCGGGTGCATATCAGGTGACTGTGTCAGACAATCAATGCTTAAGTAAGTCGAATATTCTTACCGTAACCACAATACAGGCGCCTGTAGATACGCTGCTTTCTTATGGCCAAACCGTTATTTGCCCTGGAGGAGTAACCGGTGTTACCTTAGCAGGTGGCACTGCCAGCAATCCGGAATCTTACCTGTGGTATAGAAACGGAACACCTATTCAGTCGGCTACAAGATCCAGTTACCTGGCACCAACAGTTGGTACCTATACTTTAAAAATAACCGACACTACAAATGGCTGCTCCTCTTATAGCAAGCCTGTATCTGTAACTTCTGGTACTATACCAGATCCGTCTATTTCATATGAATGGCCCTCATTTCAAACAGGTTTATTCAGCAATTATCAATGGTACTATAATAATGTACCAATAACAGGTGCCACATCGGTAAACTACGCACCTACACAAAGTGGCGTGTACACAGTAATGGTTACAGACGCTAACGGATGTATTGGTACATCTGCCAATTATTACTTTGCATATAGCGGCGTGGGTAACGTGTCTCTTACGGGCAGTGATGTAAGAATATATCCTAACCCCGCTAATGACATTGTTTATATAAATGCACCTGTGGCAGTAAACGCAGCTTTGTATGCAATGGACAGCAGGCTGATACAGAATGGGAAAAGCATAAAGCAACTGGATATTTCAGAACTTGCAAGCGGTGTTTACATGATAACGATAACCGACGAAAATAATATGGTTATCAAAAAAGATAAGCTGGTGAAGAATTAGCAATTGATAAAGAGAGAAAAGGAATAAAGCCAATACTGTAGCGCTTTTCGTGTATGTAAACAATACAAACGAAAAGCGCCCATGCGACGACCATAATTTTCAGAGTACTAAGGAATAACGTCAGCTTACTATTTCTTGCTACTAAAAAGTCTGCTTCCTAGTTCAGGGAAGCGGAGGAGTGCAGTTATCCATATCAGACTTTCAAGTACTACAGGTACCATAACATTGTCGTTATGCTCTAAGTGCGTGGCGATAGCGCCACCCATATAAGCTGCCAATAGCAAAGTACCGACGATACCTGTGCGTGGGATAATAAAAATGACGGCTGACAAAATTTCGATAGTGGCTATAATTTTTATGGTGCTTGCGGTAATGCCCCATGTGGCAGCTTTGGCCAACATTTCTGGAGCAAGTGTAAACTTCATAATACCGCTGCCAATAAATGCAAAAGCCAGCAATGCAGTAAGTAACCAGCCAATAATTTTTCTTGTCTTAGACATGATAACTGTTTTATACAAACAAAGTAAGTAATAAAAATAAATAATGCAATTGATGCCCCTGCTATTGAAAATGAAGGAATAGAAATGGCTGCCGATACAATAACAACTATATTACATGACAAAAGCGTGCTATGGCAAAACTTATACTTATTGTATTGTTTGTGTGGTTGGGAATGAATGCTGCTCTTGCGCAGGTAAAAGTGGATCAATACCAGGAAGTAGCGCTTACAGGCATTCTGAAATATGAACCATTGAGGCCGCAGGTGATTGGTGCCGATACCAGCGTGCCACGTGCTACCTATGTGCTGCATCTATCACCATCCATCCTGCTTGGCAATGTATCGCTGGACCAGAAGGCAGAAAAGGTATCATACTACAGGGCAGGTATCATTCATATCCCATCGTTTATTTCGATAAGGGACCAACTGACTGCGCTGAATGGAAGTAAGGTAGAGATCAGCTGCGTTTTATATACCACTGCGGCAGATGAACAAGCGCCAGTAGTTGCTGATACGGTATTCTACATTAAAAAGCTGTAAGGCCGATGAGTGGTATTTTACAGTGTTGGCGGGTAGGGTTTGAATATGGTAAGGAAACTATCCAGATCGTGCCGGTTCTGGATAGGAAATATATACATTTGGTTATCAGCGGGTATTACCACCCAATTTGCACTATCTATCATTTTACTGTTTGTCCATACTGATCTGATACCTGTGAAATAGTAAAAGATAGCCGGTTCGGGTATAGTGAAATTCAAACCTTTGGCTTTAATGTAGCCTGTTGGGGGCAATAGCAAAAGTGGCTTTACATTGGGCGTTTGGTCGAAGAAACCTTTAACAGCCATTTCAAGCCGATAACTTTCTTTATACCGCGCCTGGTTGCGGTACTCTTCATCCATATAATCTAACTGGGCAGGTATGAGGGAGACATCTACCCGTATCACATCGTTTAACCATGCTTTGTTTACCGGCAATTGGAAAAAGAGGACGATGGCTATGATGGCTACAATTGACAGTTGTATTTTCTTGCTCATTTCTTTTTCTTAGTTGAGGGCTTAGGTACAGAAACGGTTTTATTGATTGGATGCTTTTCCTGCAATTGTACAATGGGCATTTCCCAATTCTTTAGTGCTGCAGACCAGGATAGCAACAACGGACTATTGCAGAAATACAACAACATAATTGGGAACAGTTTGAACAGCGCTCGTTTGGTTGTGTTGACCACATCCATCCATGGCAGGATATAGCCGAGTATTGCAAAACCTATGTACAGAGCAAATATGCTATACAGAGCGATTTTCGCCTCTTCTGTATATCGCCTGTAGCGCACGGCGTCTATAATTGCCACTAAGATAAACAAGTAAGTAAGATAGCCGTAACCGACAAGTGCGTTGGGGTTGAATACAAGCTGGGTTGTTATCAGTTCCAAGCGCTCTACAAGCCTGCTAAGTTCGCCAAAATGGGTGTTTACCTGCTGGCCCAGATCGAACGTGATAGGCATATAGAACTTGAGGTAAACATTCATCCAAATGAAGTAAAAGAATGCAGGTATAGCTATAAAGATTAACGCATTCAAAACTATACGACCCTTAGGTAATTGCGCCTTATTTAAATAGTAAATAACAAGAGGCAACAGTAGCACTACGAGTGCAACAGTTTCGGTACGGGTATAGGTGGCTATGCCAAATAAAAGTGCAGAAAAAAAGAATGTGCCTATTTTTTTATTGGACACATACTTTGAAAGGAAGTACACTCCATAAAAGAAGAAGATCATATTACTATAGTCGAACAAAATGACGTGGCTGTATGAATAAACTTCCCTGATGGCAACGAAGAAAAGTAGCAAAATGCCTGCTATAACACCATGCAGGCTTTGCCTGAACAGACAATATAACCAGGTTGTGAAACTTATAGCCAATACCGGTAGCCACATAGCACCGTATGACATGACAAACAGTTTGTAAACTACCTGTAAGCTGGTGAGGTATGGGGGTTTAAGGTAATTGTTGGTTGTTCCCAGATCTACGCTAAACACTGAATTGAGCATGGTTTGTTCATCTACAGTGTATTTTGCCAGCAGTTCGGGACCTGATAATGTATCGCGAACATTGACAGGCGAATAGAAGCAAAGCCATGCGCTTAATACAACCAGGAAACCCAAGAGAATGATGAAAGGATAATCGTAAAGCTGTAAAGGCAAGCTCCACTTTGTCCATTTAAGTTTGTATTTCCGGGCTATTATTGGTTGGATGTTTAAGAGGAGGGTAGTGATGCAGATAGCTATTGCCACACTTACTGTATTGATACGTACATACAGCAACTGCAGCAGGAAAGGAATGAACGATGCAACGGCTACACCAATGATGAACGAGAGCGCTATAGTTTTGATCTTGCCCTGTTCTATACCGAACAGGTGTAGCAGACCACGCCCACAGAAATAATGGGTGATGAGTAGAAATAAGAAACCGGCAATATTCATGTGTTGTATGTGGTAGTTGGTAAGGTTATAGATTGTCGTTCAATATAGGTAAAAATCTCATTCGGTGAAACTGTGGACGCGGTTTGAGACATAAAAAAATGAGCTCAAAGAGTGAGCTCATTTTTTTATTAAAGGCTTTGAATGTGTTATAGCACTACTAATGCGTTGTTGATCCTTTTTACAGTTTCTTCCTGGCCCAGCAATTCGGCTATCTGAAATACGCCCGGGCCGTGTTTGCCGCCTACCAGCATTACGCGGAGCGGTAACATTACTTCTCCTTTTTTTATGCCTGCTGCTGCCACGGCATCGTTAAAGTTCTGTTCTAGTGTAGCGACATCCCATGTGGCGAGGGCTGTAAAGCCTTCCATCCACTGTTTAAAGAATGTTTGTTTGACTTCGTTCCACTTGTCTTTTATGGCTGATTCGTCAATAGTTTCGGGTGTAGTGAAAAAGAACGCGCCCTGTGTATAGACATCGGTAAGCAAGTGGCAGCGGTCTTTAATAAGTGTGATGACCTTTGCCAGGTATTCTGCATTGGCAGTAACCCCCTTTTCTTTTAAAAATGGTACGGCCATTTCTGCCAGTACAGTCACATCAGTATGCATGATCCACTGGGTATTGAACCACTTGGCTTTTTCAAAGTCGAACTTGGCGCCTGTGGTATGCACACGGTCTATCTGGAATTTCTGCACCAGTTCATCGAGCGTAAATATTTCCTGTTCGCTGCCATCGTTCCAGCCCAGTACAGCCAGCATGTTTACAAATGCCTGTGGCAAAAAGCCTATTTCTTTATACCCGGCACTATAGTCGTTGGTTTTAGGGTCTGTCCAGCCCAGCGGGAATACGGGGAAGCCCAGCCTATCGCCATCACGCTTGCTTAGCTTACCATTACCATCGGGTTTAAGGATAAGCGGGAGGTGTGCCCACAGGGGCATATCTTGTTCCCAGCCCAGGTATTTCCATAGCAATATATGCACTGGTGCACTGGGCAGCCATTCTTCGCCCCTAAAGGCGTGGGTGATCTTCATCAGGTAATCATCTACTACTACGGCAAGATGGTAAGTAGGCATACCATCGGCTTTGAGGAGTACCTTATCATCTACCAGGCTGGTATTGAAAGAAAGTTCGCCGCGTACCATGTCTTCCAGGTACAGGGTTTCGTTTTCGGGCATTTTTATACGTACTACATACGGCACACCCTGTTCCTTCAGTGCAGCTACTTCTTCTGCAGATAGTGATAGTGAATTACGCATGCTGCCACGTTTTTTAGCATCGTACTGGCCATGGCCATTGCGCATTTGTTCCAGCTCTTCAGCAGTGTCAAAGGCATAGTAGGCATTGCCTTCATCTACCAGCTTTTGGGCATATTGCAGGTACATAGGCTTGCGCTCGCTTTGGCGGTAAGGAGCATACGGACCGCCGTGAGTTGGGCTCTCGTCTGGCTCCAAACCGCACCACTTCAGGCAATCGTAAATATATTGTTCAGCGCCGGGTACATAGCGGCTCTGGTCTGTGTCTTCTATACGGAGTATAAATTCACCGCCATGATGTTTGGCGAACAGGTAATTGTATAAAACAGTGCGTACCCCGCCCAGGTGGAGGGCGCCGGTAGGGCTGGGGGCAAAACGAACGCGGACTTTTTTGCTCATAAGGCTGCAAAGGTACAGCAGGAATGGTGACAAAGTAAATTTCGTAGTTGTGTACGATAGCAGTCCTACAATTATTGGGTAATAACCAGCCTAATATTATAGTATGCCCCAAGGTCCTATTGGGCGATGAGCAACAAAAAAATGAATAAAATCACTATTCAAATAATTCCAGGGGCTTGTTCCGTTTATCCTGATAAAATAAAAGCCTTTGGGATAATCTTTAATGTTTACTTCTACCTCTTCCTGCTTATATACCCTGCTGAATATGGTTTGCCCGAGGGCATTTGTAATCGTTATCTGGCGAATGGTGTCAGTGGATGGATAATGCAGTCTCCGAGGCATATTCCTGTCCTGCGCACATGTCAGTGCAGGCAAAGACAGTAACGTGAATAATATCCGCTTCATAAGCATTGCTTTTTGTGAAGGCTGTTGTTAAGTACAGTTCTTAACGCAAAAAAGTCACATCTTATTATATGCAATTAAGCGAAAAGCAATTGCCAGAGATGGCGGGTATAGCTGTTGGTAAATATTTTATCTCCCAAAATACCCACCCATCTTATCTTTCTTATAGCATTGGTCAGAAAGACTTCATCGGCTTGTAACAAAGTCTTTATATCCAGGTTTTGCTGTTGTATATCAATCTTGTGGTAGGCAAGTGTACTCATGATATGTTCCCGCATAACACCCGCTACACAGCCATCTTTAAGAGGGGGAGTGTATATAGCGCCACCCTTTATCCAGAACACATTAGCAATAGTGCTTTCAATAATGTGGTTGTTGGTGTTTGATATTAGCGCATCGTTCCACTTGCTGGTCATGGCCTGCTGCGCGGCTATAGCATATACCAGTGCGTTGCAACTTTTTAAGTTTGCCAGGCTATCGGCACTTTTTTGGATTCCAGCCGCAAAGCCCACTGCCAATCCATTTTCATTGAGTTGCAACGTACCCTCATCAATGGGAAAACATTCTATAACTATACCGGGATGGGTGTTCTTTTCGTATAGCCCTCCATCACCTGCATACACCTGTAAACGTACTCTGCAGCATTCCTCAAGGTTGTTGCGCTGCACCGTTTTGGCAATGTTTTCTTCTATCCATGACTGGGTATATAGTGCAGGTAGTACAATATCCAATTGTTGCAATCCGCTAAACAGGCGTTTGAAGTGAAGGTCTTTGAGTTGTAAAGCACCGTTTTGATACAACATGGTTTCAAATAGCCCATATCCATAGCGGAATGCCCGGTTATCAGGTGCTATGACCGCTTTGTCTACTGGAGTTATTTTGCCGTTTATGTTGATGAAACTCAAAATATGAGAGAAATATTGAAAACAAAATAATGGTAAAATAGCTTAAGAATACACATCTTAAATTTTTCATCCTCACGCTGTCACAAAATCGTATTTTTGCAAAAATTTTTTAGATGAAGTTTGAAATCCCTGTGTCGGTACATTGGCTGGCCAATTTTACCGGTGCAAAGCTTGTTGGCGATGATACGCAAATGGCAACAGGTATTAACGAGATACATAAAGTGCAGCCCGGGGATATATCCTTTGTGGATTTTGAAAAATATTACAACAAGTGCCTGACGTCTGCAGCTACTGTTATCATTATAAATAAAGAAGTTGACTGCCCGCCGGGTAAGACCCTGCTTGTAACCAGCGATCCGTTTACTGCATATGTGAGCATAGTAAAGCATTTCCGCCCTTTTGAGCCTGCAAATAGCCTGATAAGCCCATCAGCAACAATAGGGGAAGGTACACAAGTGCAACCCGGTACATTTATAGGCAACCATGTGAAGATCGGCGAGAATTGCCTAATACATGCTAACGTATCCATTTACGATTATACTGAGATAGGCGATAACGTGATCATACATTCAGGAACGGTGATAGGTTCTGATGCGTTTTATTTTAAAAGGCGCAAAGAGCGCGCATCACAATACGATAAGCTGGAGAGCTGCGGGAGAGTTATTATACACCAGGATGTAGAAATAGGCGCTAACTGTACGATAGACAAAGGTGTAAGTGGCGATACAATACTAGGGCAGGGTACCAAACTGGATAACCTGGTGCATATAGGGCATGGTGTAGTTGTGGGTAAAAATTGCTTGTTTGCAGCTGGGGTTGCTATTGCCGGCAAAACAACCGTTGAAGATGAAGTGACGCTATGGGGACAAGTAGGTGTAAATAAAGACCTTGTATTGCATAAAGGCGCTGTAGTGCTGGCACAAAGTGGTGTTGGCGAGTCTCTTGAAGGGGGCGGTAAAACCTATTTCGGATCGCCATCTATGGATGCGCGGGAGAAAATGAAGGAACTTGTGTGGGTGAAGCGCATACCCGAGCTTTGGGAAAAAGTAATGAAAAAACAGGATTAACAATATTGTCATAGCTGTTAGCTATTTTAGGTAATACGCGCCAGGTAGCTAAAAATATTATATTTGCTTCATGCAGTCCTTACAGGATATATTAGAACAATACGAAAAGGAGATTAGATCGTTTGCCCCTGAAAATGCAGCAGACCTTGAAGCCTACAGGATAAAATTTCTGGGTACAAAGGGTATTGTGAAGCAGGTATTTGGCGAAATGAAAAATGTGCCTCCCGCTGAAAAGAGAGATGCAGGACAATTGCTGAATGCCTTTAAGGAAATGGCAGAGCTGCAATATGAAAGCTTTAAACACCTTGCTGATGCCCAAGGCAGCAAAGGGCCGGCTATAGATATAAGTCTGCCAGGCGATGCATTGCCATTAGGTACCAGGCATCCATTGCGGGTAATAGAAAATAAGATAGTAAGTATATTTGAGAAGTTAGGTTTTAGTGTAGCCACAGGGCCTGAAATTGAGGATGACTGGCACAACTTTAACTCGTTAAACATGCCTGCAGACCACCCTGCAAGGGATATGCAGGATACTTTCTACGTATCGCAAAACCCTGACTGGGTGCTGCGTACACATACATCATCAGTACAGGCGCGTATTTTGGAAACTACACCGTTGCCAGTACGTGTAATATGCCCTGGCCGAGTGTATCGTAACGAAACCATTTCGGCACGTGCCCATTGCTTCTTTCATCAGTGCGAAGGTTTGTATGTGGCCAAGGACGTATCTTTTGCCGACCTGAAACAAACGCTATATTACTTTGTAACAGAAATGTTCGGAGCTGACACCAAGCTACGCTTCCGCCCGTCTTATTTCCCATTTACAGAGCCAAGCGCTGAAATGGACATATCGTGTACTGTATGTGGTGGAAGTGGTTGTAACCTGTGCAAACATACCGGCTGGGTAGAAATACTGGGCTGTGGTATGGTGCACCCCAACATGCTGCGCAACTTTAATATAGACCCTGAAGAATACACTGGTTTTGCATTTGGAATGGGGGTAGAGCGCATCACCCAACTTAAATTCCAGGTGAACGATCTGCGTTTATACTCACAAAATGATGTGCGGTTTTTGAGGCAGTTTGAAGCCTTGTGACGTTTTACAGACCACTGAATGTTTTTTGAACCCCCACTAACTATTGAGTACAGGCAGCAATAAAAAGATACTTGTTACCGGGGCCAGTGGCTTGCTGGGCAGGCACCTTACCCGTTTTTTATCTGCCCATGGCCACCAGGTACGCACTTTGTACAATAAGCATGCGCCAAATGAAGCGCTTGCGGCTTTGCCACATGTGCAATGGCAGCAGTGCGACTTGTTGGATATATATGACGTTGAGGCTGCAATGGAAGATGTTGAAGATGTTTACCATTGTGCGGCCATAGTGTCTTTTGACCCGGCCCGCCATGAGGAAATGTTGCATTTTAATTCTGAAAGTACCCAAAACATTGTAAACCAAGCGCTTGAAAATAATATACGCAAGCTGGTGCATGTAAGTTCTGTGGCAGCGCTTGGTCGTACTGCTGCAGGCAAGGAAATAACCGAAGAGGAAGAATGGCAGGAATCAGGACACAATACGGCCTATGGTACTGCTAAATACATGGCCGAGATGGAAGTTTGGCGTGGTATGGGCGAAGGATTGAATGCGGTAGTTGTAAATCCGGGTATTATACTGGGAGCAGGAAATTGGGAAGAAGGATCGGCGCACCTGATGCAGATAGCTTACAAAGAGTTTCCGTTCTACACAAATGGGGTAACCAGTTTTGTAGATGTAGCAGATGTAGTAAATATCATGTACTTATTGATGGAAAGTGAGGTAAGTGCAGAACGTTTTATACTGAGTGCAGGCAATTATGCATACCGCGATATCTTTACCCTGATGGCCCTTACACTGAATAAAAAACCACCCCGTATTGAGGCAGGTGAACGCATGACCGACCTGGTATGGAGGCTGAGCGCGCTTAAAAGCGCAATTACCGGGGGTAAGCCATATATTACCAAAGAAACTGCAGGTAATGCGCAACACAAGTCTAATTACAACAACAAAAAAATACTTCGTTTTTTTCCTGAATACAAATACAAGGCTATAGAAGATACCATAAAAGACATGGCACAATCTTTTATGCAAGAAATTGTGAAAGGCAATTAATTTTTCGTTATTAACAAAAACATTTGTAATCTTGCATAGTAGGAAACATATTTGTTCCAGCCTTTCAATCATACACAAGTTCCCCGTTTCTTTTATTACGATCCTAAGTAAGTGTCAGTTATTTAAGAAATCAGAGTAAAACATACATACTATAACTAATCGAAGCATTAAGAAAAAACACGCATGCCTTACGACATTTTGCAGTTAAATGATATGCTCATTCCTGAGCTGGTTGATGTAGCAGATAATCTAAAGATCGGTAATACAGGTGCTCTTGATAAGCAAGCCCTTATTTACAAAATACTCGACAAGCAGGCAGCCCCATCTGATGTTGAAGCTGCACCGGCTGCGGCTGAAGGCGAAGAGCCTAAGAAAAAACGCGGCCGTAAACCACGCACAGATTTTAACTACACCACAGAAAATAAAGCAGAAGAGAGTGAAGCTCCTGCGGCAGCTGCCATAACACCAGAACCCGCTCCCGAGCAACCTGCCCCAGTTGTAGTAGAAGCTGTTCCTGCTCCTGTAGCAGCACCAGAAGTGCGCCCTACACCTGCACCGCAAAGAGAAACACGGCCTGTACCAGCGGCACCGGTTGCGCAACGTGAAGAAAGAAGGCCGGTATCGCAACCTGCAATAACCGACGAATTTAGAAAACGCCGTGGGCGCAAGACTAAAGAAGCGGGAACAGAAGACGAGCGCGAAAATAAAGAAGAAACACCCGTAGCTATCGGCTATGCCGAGCTGCGCAATGATATAGATGAAACCCCACAACAGGAAAATGTAACGGTTACAGCTACAGTAGTTCCATCATCGCAAGAAGGAGGTGGTGAAGCATCTGGTATCACTATGCCGTCATCAGAGGTGTCAGAATTTCAACCACCTGAAAAAGTAGTAGAAGAACGCCCGGCACAACAACAGCCTTATGGCAATCGTTTCCGCAGGGAGCAGCAGAACAACAATGCATTTAATATAGAGTTTGATGGAGTTGTAGCCAGTGAAGGTGTACTTGAAATGATGCCTGACGGGTATGGTTTCCTGCGCAGCAGTGACTATAATTACCTGAGCTCACCCGATGATATTTATGTATCGCCATCGCAAATAAAACTTTTTGGTTTAAAGACCGGTGATACGGTAAAAGGAAGCGTTCGCCCACCTAAAGAAGGTGAAAAATATTTCGCGCTGCTGAAAGTGGAGACCATCAATGGTCGTTTGCCAGATGAAATACGCGACCGCGTGCCATTTGACTACCTGACGCCCCTATTCCCGTTTGAAAAGCTGAACCTTACCAGCACAGGTAATAACTACAGTACCCGCATCATGGACCTTTTTACCCCTATAGGTAAAGGCCAACGCGGACTAATAGTAGCCCAGCCCAAGACTGGTAAGACCATGTTGCTGAAGGAAGTAGCTAACGCTATAGCCAAGAACCACCCCGAGTGTTACCTGATGATAGTACTGGTGGATGAACGCCCGGAAGAAGTAACAGATATGCAACGCAGCGTGCGTGCAGAGGTGATCGCATCAACTTTTGATGAGCCAGCCGACAAGCACGTAAAGGTGAGTACAATAGCCTTGCAAAAAGCAAAACGCCTGGTAGAAGTAGGGCACGATGTGGTAATACTGCTTGATAGTATAACCCGCCTTGCACGCGCCCACAATACCGTAGCCCCTGCAAGTGGTAAAGTATTGAGCGGTGGTGTGGAAGCTAACGCCATGCAAAAACCTAAGCAATTCTTTGGTGCAGCACGTAAAATAGAAAATGGCGGATCGCTTACCATACTTGCTACAGCCCTTATAGACACTGGGTCTAAAATGGATGAGGTGATATTTGAAGAATTTAAGGGTACAGGTAACATGGAATTGCAGCTTGACCGCCGACTGGCCAACAGGCGCATATTCCCTGCTATCGATATCACATCTTCATCTACTCGCCGCGATGACTTATTACTGGAGCCAGATGTGCAAAACAAGATGTGGCTATTGCGCAATCATATAGCTGATATGAAGACAGAAGAAGCCATGCAATTTTTACTGCAGCAAATGCGCGGTACAAAAACTAACGAAGAGTTTCTTGCAGCTATGAACAGATAATGTAACCAACAAGACTATACTTAAAGCCATCCCAACGGGGTGGCTTTATTTTTTTTAGGGTATATCAGGTGAGTGAGCTAAACACAATAAACATGGCAAGTAACAGTGCAGCCAGCAGTACCAGTTTCTCAAACCATTTACTTTGCAAATATGCTTTTTTCATGGTGTTATTCTTTTTTCAAACTTAGTTCTATATCCGATTTATCCGTGCGGGAAAAACACCCTTTTTTATAGCAGAAAATACCCGCCCCGTGTGGGTTCCGTATAAAACAGCTTTTGTATATAAATAGACAATAAAAGTATTAATTGGTTTTTTTAGTCTTCTAAAAAAACCAATTAATAGGGTAAAATGCACTTATTGTACAGGTATCTTTTTAACTGCTTTCTCGAGCATACTTTTGCTTTTCATACGGAACCGCTTAGCCACAATGACCCTGAAATTTCCGGCGTTAACATCTTGAAATGTGCGGGAAAACGGAGCACTGTTTTCCGTAGTCAGCCGCACATAAGTGACACCGGCAAAATATCTGTCTGAATTATAACCCGCTGCAGCCCGAGCCGTGAGATTATATTCGGCTGCTAATCGCGACGAAGATTGTTGGGTAGAAGTATTATCTATAATAGAATAGTTAAGTCCTAATCCCCCGCTGAGCGACCCTGTGAGGAAATAGTGCTTTTTATAAACGTAAGTGTAGGTGTAGCCAATGCTGCCAGCAAGGCTGTTGTTGCTGGTAGTGTTGAACTGGCGACCATCATAGAAGTTGGTATATATGGTGCCCGGTGGAATAAGCGCTGAATCGGCCTTAACATCTGTATGATATATGCCTGCACCAGCTATAAAAGAACCGGCGCTTTTTTTCTGATATTCGTTCTGGTAATAGGCTGCATTGTAAGAAAAGGTTTTGTAGCTGAACACATACTGTACTACAGCGCTGATATCCCGGGTATGAATATCTGGTCGTACAACATATCCTGTAGTATTAGCGCCCAGTACTGAAGTATTTGAGAGATAGTAGCCTTTATAAAACTGACCATACAGGTCTATTACAAAACGCTGCAGGTATAAGTGAGTTTGCAGGTCGAGTGTTTGAGTTGAACCATATTTATTTCGGTCCTTACTTAAAAAAGGAACATAAAATCCAAGATTCACACTTAGGTATTTGTAGTTGAAGCCCAAACCCAGGTTATTATGGTTATTGGGTTTATAGGTGACCTTATTACCATTGTCGAGAAACTGGTAGCTGTTGAACTTTGTGGACTCGTAAGCACGCAGCACTATGTAGTGGTGGTAATAGTCCTCGATATACGCAGTATCTGGAGTATTATGTTTTACAGTAAGCACAGGTGCCTGGGCAAAGGCATGTGTTGTAATAAAAAGCAGAATTGGGACAATAATATATCGCACACTTACTGAGTATAAAAAATTAGTCCAACAGAGCTATTCCCGTAAATGATAATGAGTACTAAGGGTTACTAATGTTCAAGATGTTCCTTCACATACCCGTCAATTATCCTTGTTGCACCTATATTCTGCTGCATAAAACTCTTCAGTTCTTCGTGTACGTGGTGGCGATATGGGATATCAAGGATGAATTTATTGATCACTTTTGCGCATTCATCCACATCATTTACCGGGAAGGCATATTGTAGCGATGCCAGTTTTACAGCCTCTACAAACTTTTTGTACACAGGGCCGAAAACTATGGGCAATCCAAACACCGCCGGTTCAAGTATGTTATGTATACCGCCTTTTTGGAAACCACCACCCACATAGGCTAAGTTGCCATAAGCATACAGACTGCTGAGCATACCAATATTGTCTATGATCAATACTTTCTTTAAGTAATTAGCATCATCGTGTTGCAGGTTAGAGTAGCGGCAACACATAGTGCCAAACCGTTCCTGTATATTTTTTAAGTGCGGTTCGTCAATCTCATGGGGAGCTATAATCAGTTTCCAACTTTCGGGCAGGCAAGGCAGGCACTCAAAAAGCAATTCCTCATCTCCGGGCCATGTACTACCTGCAATGAGCACATCTGTATCTCCTTTGAATTTTTCAATAGCTGGAATGGCCTTCAGGTTTTCTGCAATAGCAGATACACGATCGTAACGTGTATCGCCGGCTACAATTACATTTTCTGTTAGCCTGATCTTTTGCAAAAGATTCTTTGACTTCCAGTCCTGTACAAAAATATAAGTAAAGCAGCCCAGCATACGCCTGAATAAGCCGCCATACCACTTAAAGAAAGATTGTTCTTCGCGAAAGGCTGCTGATACGAGAAGGGTAGGAATGTTTTTTTTCTTTAACTGCTCGAGATAATAGTACCAGAATTCATATTTTACAAAAATGGCAAGTGACGGTTGCGCAATAGTAATGAACTTTTTTGCATTGCGGCTACCGTCCATTGGCAGGTAATAAATATAGTCTGCGCCTTTATACCCTTTACATGAATCGTAACCAGAGGGGGAGAAGAATGTAAGTACTATCTTGTACTGCGGATATTGCTTTTTTATTTGTTCGATAAGCGGCCTTCCCTGCTCAAATTCGCCCAGCGATGAGCAATGTATCCAAATCCTTTTTTCATTTGGCTTAAGCGCTTGCAATTGTCTTTGCCAGTTCTGCCTGCCGGTTACCCACTTGCGGGCTTTAGCATTGAACAGGCCATAAGCCTTAATGGCAGTTACATACAGCAGGAGGAAAAGATTGTATAATAACAGGGGCATGAGTGCAAAAGTAATTGAAATGGAAGAGGCTACAGCTATTCCTTTTCTGATGCAAGTGATAGGATATAAGTTTTATTTAAGAGTTTATTAGGATTAAGAACTGGAACTAAAAAAGTTATTGTACTACTTTTGCATCTGAATTACATATCTTAAATGTTACTAAAGAATAAAAAGAAATCAAAATTGCAGCGGGCATCGTGGATGTTCCTGGCTGTTTTTTTTGTGACTTTTTGTTCTTGCCCGGTTAAGAGGCTTATTCGTATAGAAATGGGATTACCTGTGCCCCCATTATCAGTACCGGTTTCTTCTACGGGCGACCATGATGCCAATAATATTAAGGATTGTAACATTACTAAGCACGAGTTCAGTCAGAAGATAGTACTTGCTGCACCACAGCAAATACCAGATTTCTCTTTATATCCTTTAGCACTATTCAACTCTTACCTTTCGGTAGCTACCGACCTGAACATAAAGTCTGGAGAGCTGACCCGTTATAATACCCGCCAGGATGCACTTGGCGATATTCCTATATTGTACCTCAAACAGGGCCGCATACAAGTCTGATATCTTCATCTCTATTATTTGAATGCTCATATTTCAGCGTAGCTGTGTGTATGCAGCAGTGTACAATTTCTAATGGCCGTTAAGGCCACTTATCTGAAGTTTAATAAATAATTAGTTCTATGTGGATCGTTAGATTAGCACTAAGAAGGCCTTACACTGTGGGTGTTATGGCTTTCCTCATCCTCATCATGGGCATCATGTCTATAAAGTCTATGTTTGTGGATATATTCCCGGTTATAGACATACCAGTTGTTACTATGATTTGGAGCTACCCCGGTTTATCGGCGGTAGAAATGGAAAAGAAAGTAGTTCTGTTGAGCGAACGTGGTACTTCATCCTCTGTAAATGGAGTAGAACATATTGAGTCTTCTTCGCAGCCAGGTATAGGTATATTAAGGGTTTACTTTGAAAAGGGTACGGATATAGGATCTTCTATTGCCCAGATGGCAGCTACCGCCAATACCTCCTTAAAACAAATGCCGCCCGGCATAGGGCCGCCCGTTATACTGCAGTTTAATGCGACCAACGTGCCCGTGGCCCAGCTCACCATGTCGAGCAAAACCATGACGGAAGACAAGATATATGACTATGGTATCAACTTCCTGCGTTTGCGTTTGTTCACCATTCCCGGATTGGCAACACCTGCCCCATTTGGTGGTAAGAACAGGCAGATCATTATAGATGCAGACCCGAAAGCATTACAGGCTAAAGGCTTATCGACAGTAGATGTATTGAATGCAGTACAAGCATCCAACATCATTATACCTGCCGGTACGGCGCGTATAGGTGAGCGTGAATATAACGTGGCGTTGAATAGTAGCCCAGATGTGGTAAGCGACTTTAACAATATACCTGTAAAAACAGTGGACGGCCAGGTAGTACGCCTGGGCGAAGTAGCCAAGGTAGCAGATGCCTTTGCGGACCAGATAAATGTGGTGCGGGTTGACCGTAAGCGTGCTGCCTACCTGAGTATCCTGAAAAAATCGAGTGCATCTACACTTACGGTGGTAGAGGCCGCTAAAAATATAATACCCGTAGTAAAAGAAACAGCGCCAAAGGACCTTGACCTGCGAATAGATTTTGATCAGTCGGTGTTTGTGCAGAACTCTATAGAGAGTGTGTTGCATGAGGCATTGATCAGTGCCATACTGGTATCGCTGATGATCATGTTCTTTTTGGGCAGCTGGCGCAGTATGGTTATTGTGTGTACATCTATACCGCTATCTATTCTGGTTGCTATAATTGTGCTGAACCTAACCGGGAATACACTTAATATTATGACACTGGGCGGCCTTAGCCTGGCTATTGGTATGCTGGTGGATGATGCCACTGTGGAAGTGGAAAATATACATCGAAACCGGGGATTGGGTAAACCACTAACCATAGCGATATTGGATGGCGCACAGGAAATAGCTACCCCCGCTTTGATGGCCACATTGGCTATTTGTATTGTGTTCTTCCCGGTGGTATTACTTACGGGCCCATCCAAGTATCTGTTCCAGTCTATGGCATTGTCTGTGGTCATTTCTATGATGGCATCTTACATACTATCGCGAACATTGGTGCCTGTACTTGCACGTATGCTGATGGCTAATGAGCACCATGGTCCTGAGCCACCGGTGAACGGTAGTAAATTTCAACTATATAGCCATATGTTCAATACAAAGCGTGATATACGTTTTGATAAGTTCAGGGACAGGTATGGCAATATATTAAAAGGCTTACTGCAAAACAGGAAGGTGGTACTTTTTTCTGCGCTTGCGGTACTGATCATATCGTTCCTGCTGGTGCGCGTTGTGGGTACGGACTTCTTCCCCACTACAGATACGGGTATGATGAAATTGCACTTCCGCGCACCAGTAGGCAGCCGTATAGAGCAAACGGAAAAACTGGTAGATGAAGCTGAGGCCCACATACAAAAGATAATACCTAAGAATGAACTGGGAACTGTAAATGATATGATAGGCGTACCGGTATCTTACAACCTGGCGTTTGTGCAAACAGATAATACCAGCAGTATGGATGCGGATATACTCATACAATTGAAAGAGGGGCACAAACCAACCAGCGAGTATATACACAAGATACGTAAGGACCTTGCTGAGAGCTTCCCCGGTTGTACAGTGTACTTCCAAAGTGCAGATATAGTGACGCAGGTACTGAACTTTGGTTTGTCGGCACCTATAGATATCCAGATACAGAATAATGACTACGACAGCTCTTACAAATATGCCAAGATACTGCGCGATGCAGTAGCTACAATACCTGGGGCGGCTGATGTAAGCATAAAACAGGTGCTTGACTACCCGGCCATTAAGTTTAATGTAGATCGTGTACGCGCCAGCCAGCTTGGTGTATCGCAGAACGATGTGGCCAGCGCCATGCTTGTTGCACTATCGTCGAGTACTACAGTATCGCCGTCTTTTTATATTAATCCGGTGAACAACGTAAACTACCAGGTTGCAGTGAAAGTGCCGTATGCACAACTCAACTCTGTAAGTAGCTTATTGAATACACCGGTTACCAATGGTAAAGCACTAAGTGCACAAACTATTGCTGCGGGACCAATGGACCTGCCTGCGAGCCAAACGCAAACACTAGGTAACCTGGCCACTGTGGACTTTGAGAACCAGTATGACCTGATAAGCCACTACACCGTACAACGTGTAATAGATATAACTGCCAATGTTGACGGCAGAGATATGGGTGGTGTAGCCGATGATATAGAAAAGAAAATAGCTCATATAGGCCAGTTGCCTGCAGGTATGCACATTTTCCTACACGGACAACCCGAGGTGATGAACAGCACATTTAAAACACTTGGATTGGGATTAATACTGTCTGTGATACTTGTGTACTTGCTGATGGTTATCCTGTTCCAATCGTGGATCGATCCGTTCATTATATTGTTTGCAGTGCCTGGTGCATTTATAGGCATATTGTGGATGCTGGCCATAACCGGCACAACCATCAATACAGTATCGTTGATGGGATCGATAGTAGCTGTGGGTATTGCGGTATCTAACTCTATATTGATGGTGAGCTTTGCAAATGAGGTGCGTATTACTATGGGGCTGAATGCTATAGATGCAGCGCTGGAAGCGGGCAAAACACGCTTGCGCCCTGTGCTTATGACAGCCCTTGCTATGGTGTTGGGTATGATACCAATGTCGCTGGGAACGGGCGCCGGTGGTGAGCAAAATGCACCACTTGGCCGTGCAGTAATGGGTGGGTTGCTGGTAGCAACTGTAGTTACCTTGTTCATAGTGCCCGTAGTATATAGTCTGCTCAGGAAAAACGGGCCGCAACGCCATAAGATGGACGAACAGTACGAACTGGAAACCAGGCGCAACGCAGATGGGTCGCCATACGTGGATGAGCAAGACAGTCACAATGGTGTAGCCAATGAGTCAATTATAAACGATTAGTAAAAAATATAAAACAGAATCTATTATGACAGCAAGTACCGAACGCTCGAAAAGAAGGATATGGATAGGGGGCGGCCTTATTGTGGCCATAGCCCTTATTGGTTTCCTTACTATGACGATCAGGCAAAAGAATGCACTATCTGCAGAAACGGACCGGCGGCAAACTGAAAAGAAAAATGGCCCCGTGGTAAAAGCAGTAACTGCGGGTAATACAGCAGATGATAAAGGCAACGTTTATATTGGCGAGGCAAGGCCCTTCCAGTCTATAACGCTGTATGCAAAAACCAGCGGGTATATGAATAAGATACTGGTGGATAAAGGGGATAAGGTACGGGAGGGACAGCTATTAGCTACCATTGTAACCCCGGAAATAGATCAATCTTACGAAGCTGCACTTGCTGATCTGAACAATAAAAGGAAGATCAGCGAAAGGGACCAGAAACTGGTACAGAAGGAATACATATCTAAAGAAGATGCAGAAGCTACAGAAACTGCAGTGAAGGTGGCAGAAGCGCAGGTGCGGTCGCTAAGGGAGCAGCAACAGTATAAGAACCTGGTAGCGCCATTTGCCGGTACTATAACTGCGCGTTATGCAGACGCGGGTGCCTTGGTGCAGAACGCTACAAACTCGCAAACCAGTGCACAGCCGGTAGTAACACTGTCGCAGTTGGATAAGATACGCATATATATCTACGTACCCCAGGCAGATGCCGAGAGCTTACGTGAGAATTACCCTGTAACTATAACCATGAGTGAACGCCCTGATGTAAAGATCAGTGCAACGATAACCCGTATATCTGGTGAACTGGATGCAAAGACACGTATGGAGCTTGTAGAGATAGACCTGCCTAACAGGGACAACCAGATAATACCTGGCAGTTATGTACAAGTGACCCTGCAAGCGCCCAAAAGTGATAAGCTTACCTTGCCATCGTCGGCGCTGGTGGTACGTGGTAGCAAATATTTTGTGGCAGTCATAGACAAGGATAGTACCCTGCACTACAGGCCTATCGTAGCTGGCAATAATGATGGCGTACACATGGCTATAGTGAGTGGTGTGGAAATTGGTGATGTAGTAGCTGTGAACGTTGGGGATAACCTGACAGAGGGAGAGAAAGTGCGCGTGCAGCAATCGAAATAAGAATGTTCAATCTTTAACTTGATGACAATGAAAAAATTATTCATTTTTTACCTGGCGTGCTTTCTGTTCGCTAACAGTAGCTATAGTCAGGTGAAGATACTAACCCTGCAAGATTGCCTGAATATAGCTTATACCCGCTCTACAACAGTACTGAAAGGGAATAATAATATAGCGCTATCGGGTGCACAGGTGCTTGCTGCATACGGACAGTTTTTACCCGATCTTGCCGCCGGGGCAGGGTATAACTTTGAAGGAGGTAATAACTTCTATTCATCTACAGGACCTACTGTAGTAAACACAACACGCAGTGCATTTAACTACCAGGTGGTAAGCAGTCTTAACCTGTTTACAGGGTTTTATAACTACGCTGCCTGGAAGGCTGCTAAACTGAATCAGCAAGCGGCTTCACTGACACTAGAACGTGCAAAACAACAGATAGAGCTTGATGTAACGCAGACTTACCTGCAACTGATACTGGACCGCGAACTAGCTGTGCTGGATAGTGAAAACCTGGTGATCTCTGTAAAAAGGGAAGAACAATTATCAATGCTAACAGATGTGGGCCGTAAATCTAAAACAGACTTGTACCAGCAAGAAGCCCAAACCAGCAGTGATAAGCTGTTACTGATCAATGCCCAAAACAGGTTGCGTAGCGATAAGATAACCCTGTTGCAAAAACTGAGAATAGACTCTACAGACAAGTATGATTTTGCAGACATACAGGTAGAAGATGACGCAGCAGCAGGTAAATATGGTAATCGTGATGTGTTGGTTGCAGAGGCACTGCACGATAGGGTGGACCTGAGATCTGCAGCATTGAATACACAGGTTGCGGACTATAATATTACCAAGTATAAAAGTGGCTACCTACCCAAGATAAGCCTGAACGCAGGCTTGTACAACAATGGTGCGTATTTTAATACGCTGAACGTAAATGGCCAGAATGAGAATGGAGGAACGCAGGCTCCTATACTGAACCAGCTGGGCAACCAGACATATGGCCTGGTAGGGATCAATGCGAGCTGGTATATTTTTGATAAGTACTATACACGATCTAACGTAACCGCTGCTAAAATACAGGCTGATAATGCACGCATAGATTACCAGGATACATTAATAAGCCTTGTAGCCGATGTGAAACGTGCGCACAACGATTATGTAAATGCAGTGCAGCAAATGGAAACTGTTGGTGCCGGCCTAACAGCCGCGCAGAAGGCATACGATGCTGTAAATGGCCGCTACCAGGTAGGTGCCAGCGATTTCATAACCGAGGCTAACGCCCAACTTGTATTACTGCAGGCAGCGCAAAGTAAAGCACAGGCATCTGTAAACATGATGCTGCAAAAGAAGGTAATAGATTACTATATAGGACAGGATATAGTACAGTAGCAAAACAAGAAACATAATGAGCAAAGCCAGGAGTAGTTACTCCTGGCTTTGTTGTTTTGATATTGTTTAATGATCTATTTTACCTGTTCCTTATACACCACAGGCCGGTCATGATTAACAGGCAGCCCAAGCGACTCGTAGATATAGTCTTGTACTACAGTGCGTACATTGAGCTTGTTTATTTTACCGTTGTCAGCAGATGGATATACACGATTAGAGAGGAATACAAATACTACTCCTGTGCCAGGATCGGCCCAGGCGCAAGTGCCGGTAAAACCCTGGTGACCAAATGTATAGCCTGTGGAGCGATCGCCAGAAGGGCCGCCATCATTGGCATCGGCAGATGGTTTGTCAAAGCCCAGGCCTCTGCGGCTGAGCTTAGTATTGTAGGCTGTGAAATAATTTACGGTCTCTTCTTTAAAATACTTTTTGCCTTTGTATGTTCCCTTGTTCAGTAGCATCTCAAATATGGCCGCTACATCATCGCCAGTAGCAAAGATGCCGGCATGGCCGGCTACGCCGCCCAGCATAGCAGCTCCGGGGTCATGTACGTAACCTGCTACCTGCTCATGTCGGAAGGACATATCATACTCGGTAGGAGCAATCTGACTTTCTTTGAATTTGTTTAATGGCAGGTAGGTGATGTGTGTTAGCCCCATAGGTTTATAAAACTGCTCATCAGCATACATATCTATACTTTTACCGGTAACCTGCTGTACAATTGCAGCCAGGAAATAAAAATCCAGATCACTGTACACAAAGTGACCTTTATTTTCAAGTGGACTAGTGAGTATGCGGTTCCATATGGTATCAGTATAATCGCTGCGCAGGTACAGGTCTTTGTCTACTAGTGTATTGTACCTGTCGCTTTTACTTTGACGGTAGAGTTCTTTTTTTAGGTTGCCATTTGCATCAAGTGTTTCTTTGTAGAAGGGAATCCAGCTTTTAAGGCCTGCCTGGTGCAGTAATATGTCCCTTATTTTGAGTTTGGCTTTATCTGTTCTTTTGGTCATGGGCAGGTAGTCACCCAGGGCTTTATCCAGGTCTATTTTGCCGGTTTCGTACAGGCGCATAACAGCCAGTGTAGTAGCTACTACTTTTGTCATTGACGCGACATCGTACAGGGTATTGGTATCCACTGCGTGGTCTTTTGAATAGGTATAATATCCAAACGATTGGTCGTAAAATATTAATCCATTCTTTGCCGCTACTACTCTGCAACCCGGGAAGGCACCATCCTGTATGCAGCGTTGTATAAACAGATCCAGCTTATCTAATGCAGTGGCATCTTTTACACCCGCATCAGCTGGTAGAATCACCTTTACCAGATTGCCTGGATCGGCAACTATAGGTTGTATAATGCCAGTCGTTGTTCCGGGCTTTTGTTCTGCAACTGGTGCATTGATCACAGCAGGTGGATGTACTTCGATACATGGTGGTGTTACAGGTAACTTGCCTTTGGATTTTAATTTCTTCAACAATACTGCAGCTACTGCGCGTTCACTTGTGCTATCATCCTCGTAAGCTACAATTGCTGAGTTAGGTTTGCAAAAGCTTTGCATAGCGTAGGCATTGCCCATGAGCGCTATAATAACATTCTTCTTGTACTGTGCCTGTTGTAAGAATAAACGCTGTGTAAGATCCAAGCCATAATTGTTGCCCGGATTGAAACCAACGTTGTGCACGCCAATTACGGTTACATCATTTTCGCGGCTTTTATCCAGTATTTTGTTCGCTTCATCAATAGTATAGCCTGCCGGCAACCATGTGGCTTTTATATACCCAAGGTTGTCATTTAGTGCATCATACAGTGGTGTTGGTGCGGCTGCATTTACGCCAATGTATGCTACACGCATATTCCGGTTCATTTTATTCAATATACCATTGTCATCGCGTACAAGGGTAACCGCACTTTTTTCTATCGTGCGCCTCAGCGATACAGTGTATTGGTTGAGGTCGTTAGTAATATTATTCGGGTTTACATCTTGTACATGTTTCAGTCCGGCATCGTACTTAGCGCCAAGTATTTTTTTTACGTGTGCTTCCAGTTCGGCATCAGTGATCTGACCTGCTGTAAGCGCAGCTTTTATTTTTGCTATAGCAGTAGGTACATCCTGGCTAAACAACAATATATCGTTGCCTGCCTCAAGCGCACGCAGGTCGGCATCGCCCGGGGCAAAATATTTTGCTACGCCCTGCATGTTCAGCGCATCTGTAAATATCAAACCCTTATAGCCAAGCTGGTTTTTTAATACACCAGTGATTGTATTTTTTGACAATGAAGTAGGAACGTGTGGTTCGGTTTCAAGGCTTGGCACCTCAAGGTGAGCAACCATAATACTCTTTACGCCCGCCCATATCAATTGCCTGAAAGGATAATACTCAAGTGTATCTAGTTGTGCTACCGATTTGCTGACCAGGGGTAGATCTTTATGAGAATCTACATAAGTATCACCATGGCCGGGGAAGTGCTTGGCGCAAGCCATGATACCATTATCCTGCAGACCTTTCATGTAAGAAATGCCCAACTTAGATACCCAGGCTTTATTTTCGCCAAAAGAACGACTATTGATAACAGGATTGGCGGGGTTGCTGTTGACATCTATTACCGGGGCAAAATCCACATGCACTCCCAATCTTTTACATTGGTAAGCAATGGTCATGGCCAGTTGGTATGTAAGGGCAGTATCGTGTGTTGCACCCAGCATCATTTGCCGGGGCATATCCTGTACACTATCCAGCCGCATGCCCAGTCCCCATTCGGCGTCCATAGCAATAAGTAAAGGTACTTGTGCAGCGTGCTGATATTTATTGGTAAGGTTAGCTTGCCTTACAGGGCCGCCTTGCATAAAAATAAGTCCGCCTACCTGGTGAGCGGCTATAAGTTTTGTTATAGCATCTTCATTAAAGTTCTTGCCGCCAGAATATGCCGCTACCATAAACAGCTGGCCTATCCGTTCGTCCTGGTTCAGCATTCCGTAGGTGCTGTCTATCCATACAGATCTTGCAGCATTGGGAAGATCGTATTTCATTTTTGCCTGCCCGTGGGCTATGGTAAACATGAACAGCGCCGGTACAAATGCCGTGCAGAAGCTTTTAAACGTCATAAAACAAATGTAGGCAATGGATACTAATATTCTACGAGTCTCGTAGCCGAAGCTTTACATTTACCACGTCTGGCCGCCTGATATATTGTGCTATTAGTAAATTTTTAGAACAAGGTCGTCAACGTCTATTGACCTAAGAGTATGTTCCTGAGTGTCTCTACCTTCAGAGGTTTCTCTATAAAGCTGGTGACCAAAGGTTGGCTGTTGGCTTTTTGTTTGTCAAAAGAGTCGATAGAAGAAGAAAGAATATGTATGGTGATATATTGTTTAATCATATCAGCATGTTCACTTAAAATTTCAAGTACCTCCCAGCCATTCAGGACTGGCATATTAATATCTAAGAGTAATATGGTAGGTACAGGTTCTTTGGTGTAATTGTCTAATATATATGCAACTCCTGCCTGGGGATCAGTAAATGCCAATACATCGGCATCAGGCAGTATTTTCTTCAAAAACATTTTGCTGATCATATTATTTCCGGGATCATCGTCAATAAGCAGCACACATTCAGGTTTATCTTTAGTCATTTCTAACAATTTGAGTGAAACTACCTCTTTCCCTATCCGAGGTAGCATTTAATATTTATATGCACCTATAACTGTATGTAAATCAGCTCTTTTCTGCTCCTTTAACTATCGCCTGCAGATCTTCCTCTACACTTTTATCTACGTTTTCGGTAATGCGACCGACTTCCTGGTGATCTTTAAGCAGTATGATGGTTGGTACAAGTGTTATCTTGTATTTGAGGTGCTCTGAGTTCTTTGTGGTTTTCTGCCTATCGACACCAAACATAGTGTATTTGGTCATAGGGTAGCCACTTTGCTGCAATACTTTGTACAATTTAGGTACCAGATTGTGAGAATCATCACACCAGGTACCCATAAAAACAACCAGCTCATACGCGGGGAGGGTTTTCTTCAGGTACGTTACTGCGGCAGTATTTGGCTTATAGCCAGCAGAGCCAGCCTTGAACCAGTCGAATGTTTGTTCGGCATCCAGATCGCCGAAAGTGCAAGCGCCATTATAAATTACAGAGCCGTCTTCTTTGTCTTTAGAAACATCGTATTTCTTCTGTGCGCCTGCGGCGAGGCTGCCCAATAACAGGACTGATAAAAAGATGGCTTTCATGATTTAGCTAAGCTGGTTGCGTATGGTGAGTAATTTATTGCGCAGGTGCAGCAACGACTTCTTGAGATCTATGCTCTGCACCGTTACATTTTTTTCTTTTAGTTTGGCCTTGGCGCCGCTTATGGTGTATTTTTTTTCTTTCACCAGATGGTAGATGCCTCTTATTTCCCGCACCTGTTCTGGTGTATAAAGACGGTCGCCCTTGCGGGTGGTACGCACTTTAAGCTCAAATTCATTGGTCCAGAAACGAATATGAGAGGTATTGAGTTTGAATAGTTTTGCTACCTCACCTATGGAATAGTATTGCTTTTCGCCGTTCCATCCATCTAAAATGTTGCCTGTTGTTTCTATAGGTGCCGTTTCCTGTTCCTTCTCTGTTTCTGTAGCGCGACGGCGAAGTACAACTTTTTTCTTAGGCTTAGTCGACGAGTTTGTACTTTCTGCTGGCGAAAGGTCTCCAAACGCCTGCACTGCGGGTTCAGCAGCAGATGGAGTGCTTATTTCCCCTGTCTCCTCATGTCCGGATTCAGTTAGCTCTTCAGCTGTAGGTTTCGCTTTTTTTGCTTTTGCAGGGCGTCCCACAGCATTTAACTGCTCGGGTATTATTTCTTCTCCAAACAATGTAAGCACGCGTACACTCATACCCTGCAAATTATGCAAATTGTTTGATTACGTACCATTCATGACATTGCTAATTAAAGCTTTCTTAGTTTTGCAGGATGCATTCACTTATCATATTCGCATCGGGCAGGGGCAGCAATGCTGCGGCCATTATAGACCATTTTAAACAAAATGGTAAAGCCGCAATAGCGCTCATTGTAACCAATAACCCAAATGCAGGTGTGCTGGCAATAGCAGAACAGCAACATATCCCCTTCCTTATTGTTGACAAAACATCTATAAAGGAGACTTTGCTGATAGAGCAAATGGCGGATTGCAAACCATCATTAATAGTGTTGGCTGGTTTTATGTGGAAGATACCAGGCACAATAGTAGCCGCCTTTAGAAACAAGATCGTCAATATACACCCCGCCTTACTACCTGCCTACGGTGGTAAAGGTATGTACGGGAACCATGTGCACCATGCCGTACTTGAAGCCGGGGAAAAAGAAACCGGCATAACCATACACCACGTGAATGAGCATTATGACGAGGGCGATATAATAGTGCAGGCCCGTTGTAAAGTGCAGGCCAACGATACCGAAGACACACTGGCTGACAGGATACACGTGTTGGAACATTTTTACTATCCAAGAACGGTGGAGTACCTAATCGGGTAGTACATACAACAGATAGACTACCATCGGTAACTCGCACAATTCAATTACTTTTGCGGGCATTATATAATTAATTGCAGTATATGGTACTTCCTCAACATCTATCCATTGATATATTAAATAAATGGAATAATAATATTATCATCCCAGACGAAATAACTGCGCGTATAGCACATAACCGGGCTTACCTGGATGAAAAATTAAAAACTGATAAGACCTTTTATGGCGTGAACACCGGGTTTGGATCTTTATGTAATGTGCGCATAGAGCCCGATGAGCTATCGCAACTACAGGAGAACCTGGTGTGCAGCCATGCCTGTGGCATGGGTGACGAAGTGCCTGAAGAGATAGTTCGGTTGATGCTGTTGCTGAAAGTGCACGGACTAAGCCAGGGCTACAGTGGTGTGCGGCCCGAATTGGTGCAAAGGCTTGCAGACATGTACAACCAGGGCATACACCCTGTGATATATGAGTTGGGCTCGTTAGGTGCAAGTGGCGATCTGGCACCCCTGGCACACATGAGCTTGCCGTTATTGGGTAAGGGTGACGTGAACTATAAAGGACAAAAATACAAAGCTAAAGATGTGTTGGGCAAGCTGGGCATGAAGCCTATGACACTTGCGGCCAAGGAGGGATTAGCGCTGCTGAACGGTACACAGTTTATGAGCGGCTATGGCACTTGGGCGCTTATGACCGCAAAAAGACTGCAGGTGTGGGCCGATATTACCGGTGCACTTTCGGCCGATGCATTTATGGCTAAGGGCGAACCTTTTAGTCATGCTTTGCATAGGGTTCGTCCGCATAAGGGACAGATAGCCACAGCGCAAAGGCTAAGAGAATTATTACAAGGAAGCCCACTGCAGGCAGAGTATAAAGAACAAGTACAAGACCCATACTCCTTCCGTTGTATGCCACAAGTGCATGGTGCTACCAAAGATGTGATAGATACGGTTTGTAATGTGATGGAGATCGAGATTAACTCGGTTACAGATAACCCTATTGTTTTTCATGACGAGGATGCAATAATGAGCGGCGGTAATTTTCATGGTCAGCCACTGGCGCTGCACCTTGATTTTATGGCTATAGCAATGGCAGAGCTGGGCAGTATTGCAGAAAGACGCATATACCTGATGATAAGTGGGCAGCGTGGATTACCTAACTTCCTTGCACCAGATGCAGGGCTGAACAGCGGCTTTATGATCGCACAATATACCGCAGCATCTATAGTAAGCCAGAACAAACAATTGTGTACGCCAGCCTCTGTAGATTCTATAGTGAGCAGCAACGGGCAGGAAGACCATGTGAGCATGGGGGCCAACGCGGCTACCAAGCTATATAGGGTAGTGAAGAATGTACAGCGTATATTAGCTATAGAATTGCTTGTGGGTGCACAAGCACTGGACCTGCGCAGGCCATTGCAAACATCGGCTCCACTTGAAGCTGTGTGGCAAGCGTTTAGGAAAGAGGTAAGCTATATGGCCGGAGATCGGGTATTGCACGATGATATGGTAGCAGCAGAATTATTTTTAAACAATGATCCACTCCAGTGGATAAATGTATAATGAACAGCAGGCAGAAAAATTATATTGTTACCCAATGCTACGGCAATGAAGGCATTTTTTATGAGTGTGCTTTTGCGCTATTGTCTATAAGCAGGCTATACGATAAAAGCTTTCTTCCTGATACTGAAATATGGATATATACAGATAAACCTGAATGGTTTTCCCGTTTTAAAGATTGTCCGCTGCCATTACATTTCAGGCAGATGGATGAACGCACGATTGCTCAGTGGAAGGGGGACAACAATTTTGTGCACCGTTTTAAAATAGAATTGTTGCACGATCTTGCACAAGGGAAACAGGGCAATATATTGTACATGGATACAGATGTTATCCTTACGCATGATATAGCCAGTATGTTAACAAACATAGGCAAAGGTGAGCTGTATATGCATGTGCAGGAAGGCAGGGTAAGCGATGGGGGTAACCCGGTACTTAAAAAGCTTTCCGCGTTCCTGGACAGCAGCAGTGAAATGAAATCTACAGATCATGGTATTGCCCAAACATACATGTGGAATGCGGGTGTGCTGGGGTTTAAAACAATGCATATACCCTTGCTTGAAAAAGTATTAGCTCTTACTGATAAGATGTATAAACTATATCCAAAACACGTAGTGGAGCAATTTTGCTTTTCGTACTATTTTCAAAAAACAAGGAATGTGAAATCTGCTGCGCCTTATATCATTCATTACTGGAACCTTAAGGAAATGAGGGAAGTGTTCAGCAGTTTCTTTGATCATTTCAAACATGCTTCCTGGGCAGAGCTTACCATATTGGCATCCTTGCTGCAGCCCCACATCTACATTCAGGAAAAGGCAAATTTTTATGCCGGACGTAGCATTGCAGGTAAGCTTAAAAAAGACAAATGGCATCCTCTTATTCCTGACTGGCAGCAGTTATTGCATCAATTGTAATAGCTGTTTAATGGCATCCTGGTTCTCACTGTTGTAGATGGAATTGTAAAGATCGTTCTTCTCTGTTTGTGTGAGGTGGAAATTAAGCGCTGCTATTTTTTGTTTGGGCACGTATTGCAACGTTACAAAGTGCAGCTTACCATCCATAGCGCTGGTTGCATAATCTTTTAGGTAACCGTGATTATAGGATTGGAAAACTTCCCACTTATTCTGAATGATAAACAGAGGGTCAGATATCATACCACCTACAGAGGTTTCATCTGTACTTTTAAAAACTTCATACTCGCGTGTGTCCCTCACCTCCAATATTATCACATTATGCGTATTGTGCTGCATCCAGTTGCGTAGCGCATAAATGTACCTGCTGGCCGATTCTGTGCCAAAATTATCACGCATGCCTGCATCCATTACATTAATGTGTGGCTGTGAAGGCAGCTTTACTATTGGTAGAATAAAAGGAAATGTGGCATTCATACGCAAAGCCGACGTAAGGCGCATATTATAAGGCTCACAGTTAGCAAAAAGTGCAGCATAGTCTATCGCATCAATAGGTGGGTGTACCGTATCGGCAAGAGTATATTCAGGTCGTGTAAGATATGCTACAGGTTGCGATGATATCATTAGTCTGCGGCCATCATTTACTACTGTGCTGTTCAGTAGTATTTGCGGTACCGTTCCATTGGCCTCACGGGCTCTTGTGTCTCCTATTTTTTTATCCAGTACCCCATCTGTGTTACGTATCAATTCCTCTTCCATAGCATAGCCCCGGTCTTTTGTATATGTATGGCCAGCTACGGTTATTTTATTGAATGGTGAAATGAAATCTACGCTTGCAAAAGAGAATATGATAGCATTAAGTATATCCTTGCCAATATTTACCTGGTACTTTATATTGTAAGGGTCTTTGGTCTTGCCTTGCTGGTAATCATCGTGTACTGCCCGCCAATAGGCTGCTCCTATCATGCCTCCAGATGCCCCTGTTAATAATACTGTGTTTTTGAATAGCATACCGTGAGTGATGCTATCAATGTATTGCAAGGCATGAAACGTCCAGTAAGCTGAGCGCAGACCACCGCCGCTTACCGTTACTACTATAAGCGGAGGTTCTTTGCCCGCAGAGTCTGCTACATGAGTTTTCCATTTGTCAAGGCGGCTCTCTTCTTGTTGCTTGTCTTGCTGGTATTTTGTGTGGTTAAATAACTGATGCAGATGCTCGTAGGTATATTGTGGTTGCTTACTTACTGGCAGTTTATTATTTATTCCGTTTGCAATGCTGCGGAGATCCATAACGCCATAATGTACCATGGTGATGATAATGGAAACAGTGATTACAAGGCCTATTGTCTCCCAGGTGCGCATAAAATATTTAAATGCAGCAGCTATCCCCATCATTATGGAAAAGAGGATAAGGAAACTGCCTCCTGCAGGTATACGGAAGGCTGGCTCGTGCATAAAGATCCCCAAAAATAGGAGGAGTAAATAGGATGCAATGGTTGCAAAAACAGCATTACGATGATGCCTCCTGAAGATAGTGGCGAGTATGCGGGATGGGTATGATTCAAGGTCGGCAAAATGCTGTATGCGGAACGTGCCGGATAAGTAAGTGGTTGCAGGTACTATATCTATTTCATAATCGAGTGTATCGTAAGGAATGATCTCGCGGATAACTGAAGGGTTGGTGATCTTGGATAGCACAATCTTTAGCAGGTCTCTGCCCACTCTGAAAAAGTATGCAAACGATACTATTGCTACTATAATGAAACCCAGGTAAAACCCAAGCTGCAGCAATATGACCTGTGCAAGACTCGTGCGTTCTTCAACTAACTGAAAGCGTGTACATACTATAGAGTAGAAAACAAGGAAAATAAGCGGAAGCAGTGAGTTGTTGAAACAATAAATAAGGAACGCATGCCTGCGTGCGCCCATATAGGGTATACGCTTACTATGTATAATGAATGTGGTGATGTGCCACGTCATTATAAAGATGGATGTGCAACATCCCAGCAGGAGCATACTAAGGAAATTGATGTGCCCAAGGTATTCTGGCGCTAAAAACAAGCTGGATGCTCCAAAATGGGAGGCAAAATTGCCGGTAATTGTGGCAAACAGGATGAACCAGAAAATAAGCAGCAACTGATATTTGCGGAATTGCAGCAAAAACAGTTGTATAGGTAAAAAATAATAAATGCTTTTCAGCGTTTTCCTCATCTGCGGTCTGGGCCTCTTTTATAGCTCAATCTACGCATTTTTCTGTATCAGGTTATGACCAGCTTCTTTTGAGGTAATATAATATACAGGTTTACAATAAGCGACATCAACAGGAACATAGCTACCAGTTGGTGGCACTCAGCCAAAACTTCAAATAGTCCAAATTTGCCAGGCACAATGTGCGATGCACACAAAACAGTAATGATACCCAACAAAACCTGCAGGCATACTAACCCCAGCGTATATCCACTTGTTTTGCGCAATAGGTCTGCATTCATTGTTTTTGCCAACGCGGCTACACGCATATACCATGCAATTACAAAGACGAGTAATAGGTATGCAATGGTGCGATGAATGAAATGTACATTTATTTTATTATCTGTAAGGTTTTCTGTACCCAAACTTTCGGGCAGTATCATGCCGTTTATGGTGGGCCAGGTAGGTGCTGCCATCGCCGCCTTTAGGCCGGCCATAAAAGCGCCATAGGTAAGTTGCACAAACAGCAATACAGTAATAATAAGCAATGCATTGTATGCCCTTTTATCTATAACCCTGCGTTCTACTGGTATAAGAAGCTTTAATGCAAACCATAAAGTGTAGCAAGCAAGTATCATGGCAGACACAAAGTGCATGGCCAGTTTTATATGGTCTACATAGAGATGGCTATCATTAAGTCCGCTCGCAACCATTATCCATCCTATGGCGCCTTGCAGGGCACCTAATAAGAAGAGTATGATGAATGGGCGTATCATTTCCTTGTCAAAATATTTTTTCACCAGGAAGTAAACAAAGCCGATCATAAACACGATACCTAGCATGCGGGCCCAGAAACGATGAAACCATTCCCAAAAAAATATCGCTTTGAAGTCTCCCAGGGTATAATCGCTGTTCATGTATTTAAATTGGCCTATTTGCTTATATCCTGCAAATGCTTCTTCCCACTGCTTATTATTTAATGGCGGTAAAATGCCAAATAAAGGATTCCATTTAGTTATCGATAAGCCAGATCCGGTAAGCCTTGTGACACCGCCAAGTAAGGTTTGAATGATGATCATGATCACTCCGGCTATTAGCCAGTATGCTACAACTTTTCTTTTTCGGGCGTCTTGCAAGGCATTTTTTGTTTAGAATGCAAATTTACTACCCCAGGCACTATAAACTGTTCAATAAAAAATAAACAGTATTAAACAAACTGCCTATTTACGTATTTCATTTTCCACATAATTATATCTCATTGGTAATTATTGTGTGTATTTTTTTCTACAGAAATAATTCAGTTTCTACAACTTTAAAACATTTATACTCAAGGATTTGTAGGTGGTTTATATATAAATAGTATTAATTAGATATTTGTAAAAGTAATCTATATTATGCTAGTAAGCTCTTTTAGGGTTAATGATGCACATTTTAATTGATTATCAAAGAGTTATAAAGGAGGAGGAACAGCTTGCTTACAATGTTTGGCTTAAAAATTGCAATCTGTCGCACGGTGAGGTATGATTTTTAAAACATCATACAAACCAGATTTGTAAGTTGCACTGTATTAAAAAGTTATCAAGCCTTTTTTGGTAATATATTGAAAACGATAAAAATTTAAAATCATATATCGTATGAGAAAAGCAGATGTTGTGAGCAGTATTGCTGAAAAAACCGGAATTCCTAAAGTTGACATCCTGGTAGCATTAGAAGCGTTCTTCAAAGAAGTGAAAATTTCTTTGGTTGAAGGCGAACCCGTTTATGTACGTGGTTTTGGCAGTTTTATTTTAAAGAAACGTGCTGCTAAAATTGGGCGTAACATAAAGAAAAATGTTGCCGTAGAAATACCTGAGCATTTTATACCTGCATTCAAACCTGCAAAAGAGTTTGTACATGCGGTAAAAGATTCTAAGTATGATTTAGTAGAACATTCAGAAGCTGATCTTGTTGAACAAGATTAATAGCTGTGTATTTCCTTACCTTTGCGGGACTAATTTTTAATCCTTGCGACCGGTACACTACATAAGCATAGCAGCAGCAATAGCACTAACAGCTCTTTTATATTGGGGAGGAAACACCACCCCTCCTGCCAAGACCGGTGGAGCCGCTTTACAGCAGCCACCGCAAATGATGGGAGGTGCCCCAGGCCCTAACACCGTGAAGCCGGCCTCTTTTGACTCTTTACTTGCCGCATCGTTTGACCAGCTTTCGAAAACGGCTGCAGATTCGGTAAAAACCATTGAAAATGAACTTAAAGCCACCCGTGATTCGTCGCGGATGGCTTCTGTTTTTATACGCCTTGCCCACGTGTGGGAAGTGAACCACAAAGCACCTATAGCAGCTTATTTTGGTGCGCAAGCAGCAAAGTTGGAAAATTCGGAAAAAAAGCTCAATTTTGCAGGCCAATTCTTTTTGGACCTGATGCATGAAGATACTTCTTCGGCTATGCATATGTGGGAGGCACAGGAAGCTATAGATTGTTTCAAACGTTCATTAGCTGTTGATCCTAACAACGATACCGCCAAGATTGCGTTGGCAACAGGCTATATAGAGGGAACAGGGGAAACAATGCAAGGTGTGCAGTTGCTGTTAGGCATTACACGAGAGAAACCTGATAATGTACCAGCCAACATGATGTTGGGTAAACTGGCTATACAATCTGGTCAGTTTGATAAAGCACAGAAAAGATTTGAAGAGATCTTGAAACTGCAGCCAAAGAATGCGGAAGCCATGTATTTTTTGGCTGAAACATACAAAGGGAAAGGGGATAAAGAGAAGGCAATTGAACTCTTTGAACAATGTAAGAAATTAGTAAACAGACCTGAATTTAGCAGGGATGTGGACCAATATATCAGTACTATTAAATAACTAAAAAAATTACGTAAAATGCCTTGTGGTAAAAAAAGAAAACGTCATAAGATTGCTACCCATAAACGTAAAAAACGTTTAAGAAAGAACCGTCATAAGAAGAAAAAATAGGAACAGACTGGTACTATGCATTGCGCATAGCCGCTGTCATATGCATTCCCTTATACCTGTTACCTAGCTGCTTTATGCAGTTATCAACACAGGTGTAAGGCTTTGCTATTGATGCTGCTATAGCAAAGCTCCTTGTGGAATAATGCAAATGGGTATCATACCCTGTTGCATTGGAAAAAAGACGGTAAGAATGAACAAAGAACTAATTATTAATTCTTCTGACGGAGGTGTGGAAATTGCACTTCTTGAGGATAAGAAGCTCGTAGAACTTCACTATGAACATGGGCAGGACCAATTTGCAGTAGGCGATCTTTACCTGGGAAAAGTAAAGAAACTGATGCCCGGTCTTAATGCCGCATTTGTTGATGTAGGATATGAAAAAGACGCTTTCCTACATTATACAGACCTAAGCCCTTACTTCCGCTCATTACTTAAGTTTACTAAAGAATCTATTGACGGTGCACACGGTTGGGGAGAGGATTTCGGCAAGTTTAAGAATGAACAGGAAATACTTAAAAGTGGTAAGATAACAGATGTTATCAGCAACCGCCCCGAAATACTGGTTCAGATACTGAAAGAGCCTATCTCATCAAAAGGGCCACGTTTAAGTTGCGAAATATCCCTTCCTGGACGCTTTGTAGTGCTTACTCCGTTTAACGATGTGGTGGCAATATCCAGGAAAATACATTCAGCAGATGAGCGTAAACGCTTACAGCGCATTGTGGAAAGTATAAAGCCCAAAAATTTTGGAGTTATAGTACGTACTGCAGCTGAAGGTAAAGCTACCGCTGAACTGCATGCTGATATACTGGAACTGGAAACGATGTGGAAAAACACACAGCGTAACCTGAAAGGTGCAAAGGCTCCACTTATCATCCTCAACGAGCAGGATAAAACAACTTCTATTCTCCGTGACCTGCTCAGCGAAAGCTTTCAGCGTATTGTAGTGAATGATAAGAAGTTGATGGCGGAGACCAAGGAATATATATCCCGCATTGCACCTGAAAAGGAAGAGATAGTAAGTCTGCATAATAACGGCCAGTCTATCTTCGATACGTTTGGCATCACTAAGCAGGTAAAGTCTTCTTTTGGTAAAACGGTGAACCTGAGTAGCGGTTCGTATCTGATCATAGAGCATACAGAGGCCCTGCATGTTATAGATGTAAACAGTGGTACCCGCAGTGCAGACAGTGGCCAGGAACAAAATGCCCTGGCTACTAATATGGAAGCTGCTACAGAAATAACCAGGCAAATGCGCTTGCGTGATCTTGGTGGTATCGTTATCATTGACTTCATAGACATGAAGCTGCCCGAACACAAGAAGCAGCTATATGAATTTATGGAAGAGTTGATGGTGAACGACCGTGCACGTCATACACTGCTGCCTATTACTAAGTTTGGTCTCATGCAGATCACCAGGCAGCGCCTGCGTCCGGAGCTAAATATCACTACATCAGAAGTTTGCCCGGCTTGCAAAGGCACTGGTAAAGTTGGACCAACTATGCTGCTGGCCGATGATATTGAAAAGGATTTTCACTATCTTATCAACCAAGGCCACAAAGAACTTTCCCTGCATGTACATCCTATATTGGCAGCTTACCTTACCAAGGGTATGTTCTTCAACAGCCTTATATGGAAATGGTATTTTAAGTACAAAGTGAAATTGAAAATTGTTGAAGATAATAATGCGCCGCTTACCGTTTATCACTTCTACGATCCCAAGACAGAAGACATGATAAAACTATAAGATAGCACACAAAGACATTTTAAAAGTCGGTTGCAGCGAAAGTTGCAACCGGCTTTTAGTTTTGGGGGTAATGGTAAAAATGATATTTATCTTCTTATCTTGAAGTAATGTATATCAGACGCTATACTCATTATGACCATGCTGCCTGTCTCAATATCTTCAAAAGCAATTGTTCGCATTATTTCGATGCATCTGAGCAAAGCTACCTGGAAGCCTGGCTGACCGCACAAGACAATGGAATGCTTGTCTATGAAAGCAACCTTTCAGAAGATTTCTTTGTATTAGAACAGGAAGACAAAGTGGTAGCCTGCGGTGGATTTTATCTGCCAAGAAATAACCTAATCGCCAACATGGTTTGGGGTATGGTGCATGCAGCTTTTCATAAGCAAGGTTTTGGTACGGCAATGTTCGCTTACCGTATAGAGAAGATAAAAGAACTGGATACCACTCGTGCCATTGTCTTAGATACCTCGCAACATACGTTCAGATTCTTTGAATCCTTTGGGTTTGAAAAAGTAAAAATTACTGCTGATGCATATGGGGAAGGATTGCATAGATACGATATGATTTTAAAATAATCTTTGTAAGTCTTCTTAAGCTCATTTTCAAATCCCCTTTGCCTACCCACATTTAAAAGCTAAATTTGCAGTCCAATTATATAAAATGACATTACATCGCGAAGGGTACAAGTATATAACACTGGCTACCATTTTATGGGCCATTATTCTCTACGTTACATTCCATTACTTTACAGATTTCATTTGGCTGGCTTGGCTTATCAATATACCATTGTTCCTTATTTGGTTCTGGGTGTTATGGTTCTTCAGGTTGCCTAGCCGCAATTTTGTATATGGCGATAACCTGGTGATAGCCCCTGCTGATGGCAAGGTGGTAGTAATAGAAGAAACTTTTGAACCGGAGTATTTTAAAGATAAGCGTTTACAAGTATCTATATTTATGTCGCCACTTAATGTACACGTGAACCGCAATCCTATAAACGGTGTCATAAAATATTTTAAATATCATCCCGGTAAATATCTTGTAGCCTGGCACCCTAAATCGAGCACCGAGAATGAGCGTACCACTGTTGTGATAGGTAACGGCAAAACAGAATTGTTGTTGAGGCAAATAGCTGGAGCCATGGCGCGCCGTATTTGTTATTATATAAAAGAAGGTGATGCTGCAAAACAGAACAATGAGTTTGGATTCATCCGTTTTGGCTCACGTGTTGATGTTTACTTCCCGGTAGGTACTAAGGTGGATGTGAAGATCGGCGATGTGGTACAGGGTGGCCTAACCATATTGGCGCATGTATAGGGCTTAGTATATCAGGTATTTATTTTATCTTTAGGTACAATCTTATAAAAAACAACAGTATAATATGAAAAAAATCGCACTGGCATTAAGCCTAGTAATGATCGCATCTACTACAACAGTTTCTTTTGCACAAAAAGCATGTTGTAAAAAAAGTGCTACTTGCACCAAAGGTTCTAAATGCTGTAAGGATTCTAAAAATTGTGCAAAGTCTTGCGAAAAAGGCGCTAAATCAGAAAAGAAAGCTTCTTAAATATAAGACTGAATTGACTTGCCGACAGTCCTGCACACTTCGCAGGACTGTTCTATTTTAGCAGAAGTATCTGCTCTGCAAGGTTGTGTTCATTTGCATTGAACCAAATGACATCTTTCTCTTTTTTGAACCATGTCATTTGCCTTTTGGCATAGTGACGGGTGTTCTGTTTAATTTTCAAAACAGCTTCTTCCAGGCTGTAATTGCCCTCCAGATAGTCAAATAATTCGGAGTAGCCAACAGTTTGCAGGTTTTTAAGGTCCTTATAGGGATGAAGTTGTTTTACTTCGTCAAGCAAACCCTCGTTCATCATTACATCTACTCTCTTGTTTATCCTGAGGTTTAGCTCTTCTCGTGGTAGTTCCAATCCCACTTTGATGATCTTGAATGGACGTGCTTTTTTAATCCCTGTCCTATACGTGGTAATGCTCTCGCCGGTAGATAATTTGAATACTAACGCACGTATCAGCCGCATGGGGTTTTGTATCTCTCCTTGCGTATAAAATAAGGGGTCATTTTCTTTTACTGCATGTTGCAGCCATGCAATACCCTTTTCTTTGTACTGTTCATTTACCTGTTCATCTATTTTGGTATCTATAGCGGGCATTGCATCTAAACCTTCGCACAGGGCTTTTATATACAAGCCTGTACCGCCACACACTACTGCAGTATTGTGCGTGGTAAATATTTTATCAAGATATCCAAGCGCCAACGCTTCATAGCCGGCAGCAGTAATGTTTTGTGTAAACGGGAACTCATCAACAAAGTAGTGGTCTATTGCAGTACGTTCTGCTATGGAAGGTTTTGCAGTACCTATATCCATGCTCTTATAGCACTGCCTGCTATCGGCCGATATAATAGCGGTTCCTACCCTTGCGGCCACATCCATAGCCACTGCCGATTTGCCTACTGCCGTAGGCCCGCAAATAACGTATATGGTGTGTACTGGTGCTATGAGATGAAGGTAATAAAAACGTAAAGGCCAAAGATACTATTCTTCTTTCGCTGGCACCGTCTGGAAAATAACATCCCACAAAGTGGAACTAACGCCAAAACCTTTATTGGGCGTTTTGTAGTGATGCAGGTGATGGTTGCGCCATAATGCCTTCATATATTTTGGAGGAGCAAAGGTGTGAATGGCAAAGTGCATACTACCGTACATAAGATAGCCTAACAAAAAGCCTGGGAAAAAAGCTAGTGCATTCCACTTTATAAAAAAATATATGATACAGAATACAATACATGCAGCAATGAAACTAGGTACAGGTGGCATAAACAGACGTTCTTTATCGCGTGGGAACTCATGGTGTACGCCATGCATAGCATATAAAATACGTTTTGCACGCGGACTGTCTGCTATCATATGAAAAAGGTAGCGGTGCATTATGTATTCAAAGAGGCTCCACGTAAGCATACCTGTTATGAAGAGAAATAATTCGGTAGTTATGCTGAGTGATTTGTATGCTACACCATAATAAAGCATAAATGCAATAACAGGAATGTACATACTATAGATAACTACCGGATGAGTTTTAGTCATCTGTTCCATCAACTCACTCTTAAACAACCTGGCCTGCCCCTTATTCTGTATCTTATTGAATTGCATAAAAACCGACTATCGAATTTACATCATTTTCTACTTAGTAAGGTTTAAATCATCATTACCAATTTCATTAAGGATTTTATCGGCGCTTGCCATTTTTTTCATTTTCACCTTACCCATCCATACCAGCAATGCTGGTTGCAATATAAGGTTGGTTATCATAGCAAGGAAGAGGGTTAATGAGGTTAAATATCCTAATGACTTAGTACCGTCAAATTGTGATAACATGAAAACACCAAAGCCAGCAATAAGAATAAGGGACGTATAAATGATACTCAATCCTGTATCATGTATGGTCCGCTGTACCGTGTCTGCAATGCTGTCGTCATATTTCATAAGATCCTGTTTAAAACTGACTAAGAACCTGATTGTCACATCAATTGTTATGCCAAGAGCCACGCTAAATACCAAAACTGTAGATGGCTTAATGCGTATGCCTTCCCAACCCATGACACCGGCAGTAATAAGCAGCGGAACTATATTGATCACAATAGAGATGAGTAAAATACGCCACGAACGGAACAGAACTATCATACAACCAAATATCATAATAAATGCAAGTATAAGGCTGTCGCGGAGGCTGTTAATAATAAACTTACTGCCTTCAAGGAAAACTATGGATGTGCCTGTAAATGTAATATGGTACTTAGTACTATCAAACAGCTCATTAGTTTGGGCGCGTATGCTATCCAGCAGAAAAGGGAGACGTTTTGATCCTACATCGGCCATATTAACACTAATACGTGCTTTTTGTTTGGTACTATCTACAAACGAGTTGATGAGTTTGCTGAACATGTTTGATTTGTCAGCGCCTTTTTTGCCACGCAGGTACGGGAGTATAAAAGATGCTTCAATCATATCCGCGGGCATCTTGTAACTGCCGCTGTCGCCACCATAGTAAGCCTGGCTGGCAAATTTTACACCCTCAGTTAACGATAGCGGGTTTCCTATATCTGGATACTGCTTCAGTTCGGTATTTAGCTGATCCATATTTTGGAGCGTGGGTAACGATAATATGCCATTCTTCCTTTTCGTATCCACAATGATTTCCAACGGCATCACACCTTTAAAGTTTTGCTCAAAAAACTTCAGGTCCATATACACTTTATCGCTTTTGGGCAGGTCATCTACAATATGCGCGTCGCTCTTGAGCCTTAAAATACCCATTACAGAAATACCGCAAATAACAATGGTGAAACCATATATCCATTTACGGTGGCTAAACACCCAGTTGGTAAGCGTGGTGAGGAGCTTGTTGATCCAATTGCTGTTGAGGTAGCTGGTATGCCTGCCCTTTGGTGGTGGCATAAAGCTGAACACAGCTGGCAGGAACACCAGCGATATAAAGAATAGAGCGATAATGTTGATGCCGGCTACTAAACCAAATTCCTTAAGTACCGCACTTTTGGTGAAGTAGAATACACCAAATCCTATAGCTGCAGTAAGATTGGTAAACAAAGTGATAATGCCCATTTTGTCCACCATTACCAGCAGTGATTTTATTTTGTTCTGTGTTTTGCTAAACTCTGAATGGTACTTGTTGAGGAAATAAACACAATTGGGTATGCCTATAATTACTATAAGTGGCGGTATAAGGGCAGTGAGCAGTGTGATCTTGTACCCCAATAGTACTATGGTGCCTACAGCCCATATAACCCCTACAGCTACTACTATCATAGACGATAGCACAGCTACAAAAGAACGGAAGAAAAATACAAGTATGAGCGCTGTAAGCAAAAAGGACATGATGAGGAACATCTTCATCTCTGCCTGCACCTTATTGGCCATTTGCGTGCGTATAAAGGGCAAGCCCGAATAATGTACCTCTGTATTGTATTTTTTGCCAAAAGAATCTGCAGGGCTTACAATATCATTTACCACCTGGGTGCGGCTTTTAGAATTCAGTATCTGTTTATTGATACTGATGGCCATAAGGTAGGCATGTGTGGCAGGGTTGTAAAGCAGGCCTTTGTAAAAAACAAGACCGTAAAAGGCAGCCTTAAAACTATCCATATTAGCGTAGGCCTGGTTGCCTGCTAGCTTGACTACATTTAGTTTTTCCGAAACCGTATCTTTTACCAGGGTAATAGCGCCCGGCACGCTGAGTACATTTTCAACACCGTGTACTTTCTCTATCCTATGTACAAGGGATGTATAGTCGCTAAAAAAGGCAGGATCGAAAAACTTATCTGTTTGTACACCCAGCACCAAAAGATTACCATCCTCGCCAAACTGCTGACGAAACAGCTGGTAAGAGATATATTCAGGATTATTGGTAGGTATGGCGCTTGTGAAATCGTAACTCAGTTCCACTTTGGAGGCGTAAAAACCAAAAACTGCTGTAATAGCTAACAAAATAACCAGAAGCAGCACCCGGAATTTTATAATGAAGGCGGCTATGCGGTGCCACATATGTTTTTATAGTATTAGGTGGCTGCAAAAGTACGTAATAATGATTGTTTTGCCTTTGGAGATAGTGGCAACGTTTGCTTAAAAATAGCCTTGCTGCACAAGATACCTGAATAGACCAGCAAGTGGTGCTGCAGATAAGTAGGGTGCGTACATCTTCTTTTGGTCAACCGGGGTTACAATGGTCCATGTCGGGGCACCTTGTTCGTGGGTCACTTCGGCAATACGTGAATGTGACCTGTTGTACACTTTTAGAAAAGTAAGATCACTGTCTATAGACTGCTGCTTATAGCTACCTATAAGCTCGCCATTATTGTAGATGGAGTTCGCTTTTATTTCCACTTTTACTGATGTGGTATCTGGGAGTGGAGTTATCTGCTGGGCGTGGACTGGCAAATAACAGGACAGATATAGTAAAAGGATTGATACAGACCTTAACATTGTGAGGATTAAAGTACAAGTTAAAATAAAATATTGTTCTGTGTGTGGTGTTTGTTTATTGAATGGATGGTAATGCAGTGCTAAAGGCAGTTTCTGGATAATCTTAGGTTGGGGTTAATAAAAATTATGCTTTAACTCCGCGCTTTAGCGCGGAGCCATTGATAACGCTCTTACGCTTTAGCGTTGACTGCTGAAATTGTACTTGGTGATAAATGAGTTGTACTCCTGTTGGAATGTAATTTTTTTATGATGCTCTTCCTGATTCTTTATATAGTTCCTTACGGTATCAATCATAGATTCGCTTACTGATACAGCAAAATATTCGTCAGCCCACTCGAGCTTGGGTTCTACTAATTTCTGATTGTTTGCCCAAAATGAGCTTTCTCCTTTTATCAATTGTAAAGTTTTAGCAATTGTCATATCCGCATTTAAGGCGAATAAACAATGTACATGATCGGTATAACCATTCACAAAGTCGATATAAAATGATTTATCTACAGCATTATTTTTTATATGCTGGAATAAGATCGGCCGTGTCTCAGGGGTCAATATAGGTAGCCGGTTCTTAGTTCCCCAAACTGCGTGTATCCATACTTTAACGTAAGCCATGATAAATTGGAAACAATAAAAATAATGGAATATCCTCAATTTAATAATCAGGGCTAAAGCCAGGTAAATTTAGCTTTATGAGTCCCCACCCTAAAGGGATGGGGTTTGAGCATATTCACTTTATATAGCTTATTATATACTTTAACTTCGCACTATGGTATTGAATTACATCCCACTCTACAAAAACATAAACTTATCCCCGTCTTTCAAAAACGGAAAGTGACTGCGTGCATCTGATAATACATCTTTTGATAGTGTAACGGTATGCACTGCAACGCTATCGCTTTGCTGCCACAGCGTTGCTCCCAAAGGGTCAAACACGCTGCTGTCGCCGGAATATGGGAGGTCCTTTCCATCAATACCTACGCGGTTCACACCTACTACATAGCTCATGTTTTCTATAGCCCGTGCCTGCAGCAAGGTTTTCCATGCCAGGCTGCGGCGCTGGGGCCAGTTGGCCACATATATCAGCACATCATACTCATCCTGGTTGCGCGCCCATACGGGGAAACGCAGGTCATAGCATACCAACAGGCATATCCGCCATCCCTTCACTTGTGCTATCAGCCTGCGTGTGCCCGCTGTATAATGCTCATTTTCACCGGCGTAGCCAAATAAATGGCGTTTGTCATAATAGCCGGTATTACCATCGGGCTGTACCCATAGCATGCGGTTGTAGTACTTGCCCTCTTCTTCTATAATAAGACTGCCCGTAAGTATGCACCTGTACTTAGCTGCCATATCCTTCATCCACTGTACCGATGCACCAGTCATGGGTTCTGCCAGCCGTTCCGGAGCCATGCTAAAACCCGTGCTGAACATTTCTGGCAGCACCACTACTTCTTTTTTATCTGTAATGCTGCTAATTAACTGCTCGTATTGCTTAAAGTTGGCTTCCTTATCTTCCCATACTATATCGGGTTGTATCAGCGTTATATTTAAATGTTCTCCTGCCATTAAATGGTATTTTGGATACTTTTGAAGTAGTAAATGTTTTGTGGTTACAAATTATGAGAAAATCAGCACTTCTGTTGTTATTGATATTGCCAGTAATGGTACTTTCCTGTAAATGGCTTCCTAATAAAAAGAAATCGCCCACCAGTGTGCCTATATCCCGCTGGGTAGAGGTAAAGCGCCTGAACAATGATAGCACAATAAGACCCTTTAAAGATACGATACGTGTAGAATTTCAGCGCAAGAACAACTATTTATGGACTAAGGCAAACGGTATTCAGTATAAGAAAACCTATACGCTTGTGGGTAACGAGCTTGCCTTTGGACCTTTTAGCCTCGTACTGGTGTCGCGCAAGCCGGGCAAGCTAATACTGCGGGAAGACTCTATAATACACTACTTCATTACCGACACCAGCAAAGTGATAAGGGACACTACCAAGTACAAAAATGGACATGTTGTGGAAACTTACCTGCCAGTTGGCAGCATCAACCAGATGGTAGGGCACTGGAGCATATACAAGCGTACCAGCCCCCAGCAAGGCGAGGTGGACTACAACAAACTAATAAAGATGGTTGATATAACAGCAGGTAGCTCTGATAAAAAGCTGGGCTATATATACGCTACACTAGACCCTCCCGGTTCACCATCATGGGCTATAGACACCTATACCAGCGATCAGGTGCTGCAATGTTCCGGCAAGGACAAACGTAATTTGCGTGTGCTTAAATGCGCCAACCAGGAGCTAGTACTGGAAGAAGACGGGATCACGTATTATTTTAAGGCGTTTAAGTAGCAGGAACGGTCTTAACCCGTTTTGGAATGACATTTTTAATGTTGGACCATTTATTGGGCTCAATACAAGATCACCTCACTTTCACCAAATAATACGCATGCGTCTCCCCACCCCGCGTAGCCGGGTTCAGGAATGGGCCGGTGAGTTCGCTAACCTTAAAGAACCTGCCTGCCTTTAAAGTGTCTAAACTGTAATTCATTTTGGCTAGGTCTGCCATTCCTTCATCGCTTGTAAGTATATACTTGCTATCGGCTATTTCGCTGGTGGTATCGGCACGGCTGGTAACGCCCTGGGCATAAAAGGGTAGTGCATTCAGTGGGTCGTGCACTTTGTAGGCTACAAAATGGTCTGTACTAATATTATTAGTGTGCAGGTATCGGCCAGCCTGTGCGCCTACCTCATACTGGAGTAAAGGGTAATAAAAGAAGTTGGTCATAATGATATTGGCCAATATTATAGCCGAACAGCATACCCAGAACAGCTTGCCCTTGATCTCCCTTTTGGTAGTAGCCACATATAACCATACCAGGAAACATGCAGCCCATACCGTGATACCCCAAGCACCTGCCGGGAATACAAAAATAACCACCAGCAGGCAGGCCAGGAAAAGCAGGGCCGATATATACAGCATGTATTGGCGCACTATAGTGTGAAGCTTGCGGTACTTGTTCTCCTCAAAAAAATCTTTCAGCAGTTTTGCAGTGGTTATAGCCGCCAGCGGGAAGGCTACAAATATGTAATGGGGTAATTGGTACTTTGACGAGCCCAGCGCTATATACGCCAGTAAAAAGCCACCTACACATATCCATTCCTGCTGCGGCTGTAGCCTGAATTTTTGTTTCACCATTTCTATAATACTTACCACCAATGCAGGCAGGAATAGAAATATCCATGGCAAGAACGACCACAGCATGTTTACCAGCAGGAAGCTGAAATCAGCGCCGTTTTGCCAGGGGCTCTCACCCGTTATACGGCCAAAGCTTTGTGTCCAGTAAAAGAAGCGCAGGCCCGATACTCCTGTTTTGCCAGCAACCACTTTTTCAGGGTGCAGGTCAAACTGCTGGTATAGTCCTATGCTCATAGGTATCAGCAGCACGCCAATTACTATGATAGCCAGCAGGTATTGTGGCTTAAAGAACATTTTCCAGTCGCGTTTCAGGGCCCAGTCCGTAGCGAAGCAGAATACAGGCACCATTATAGCTATTGGCCCCTTGGTCATCATACCAAAGGCTATGGCTGCAGCGCCCAGCAGTAACAGGTAAAGTTTTCGCTGCACCTGCCACTCTTTTATCAGCCATATAGCAGTGATCACCCAGCTCAGCAGTATAGTATCGCAGCGCACATCGTTGGTCATCAGGAACATACCCTGGCAACTGCCCAGTATCAGGGCAGCCATACGGCCTGTAGCATCGTTATACAGCCTCTTGCTCAGTTTGTAAGTAACAAACAGCGCCCACAAGGCAAACAGGATAGATGGTAACTTATATGCAAAATTATTTATGCCGAACAAGCTCATGCTACCTGCGCTCACCCAAAACAGGAAGGGCGGCTTATCCAGGTACTCCATGCCCCGGTCATATACATGCAGGTAGTCGTGGGCGCGCAGCATTTCGCGGCTCATCTCGGCGTATTGCGATGCATCCACGTCCATGGTGTCCACCCGCACGGCCATAAAGTATAAGATGGCTAATACAATAAAAACCCAAAAAGGAACTTTAGGCATGCGAATAGTTTTCTGCTAACAAAAATAATCTCAATTTAGCCCTCATTATGCTTCAGCTACAATATTACCCTTTTGATCTGGCTTTCAAACATCCATTCACCATCTCCAAAGGCAGCAAAACGCACCAGCCAACCCTTGTCGTGTCGCTTGGGCTGGGCAACTTGCGCGGCTATGGCGAAGCGCCGGCCATAAGTTATTATAATGTTACGGTTGAGCAGATGATAGCCTCGCTGGAAGCAAAACGCCAGGTAATAGAGCGCTATGCACTAACAGATCCTAACCGTTACTGGCATTTTCTGCACCACTTGCTGCCCGGCCAAAACTTTCTGATAGCTGCGCTCGATATTGCCGGGTGGGACCTCTTTGCGCAACTGCGCCGCCAGCCACTGTACCGGTTGCTGGGTATAGACCCCGCCAATATGCCCACTACCGACTATACCATAGGGCTAGACACCCCCGAAGAAATGGTACGAAAAATGGAGGAGCTTAAATGGCCCATATATAAAGTGAAGGCAGGCAACCCAGGTGATATTGATACACTCCGGCTTTTGCGTGCCCATACAAATGCACCTATACGCATAGATGCCAACGAGGGCTGGACGTTTGATGAGATCAAAGCGCTGCTGCCCGAACTGGTGAAACTGAATATAACAATGATAGAGCAGCCCCTGCCCAGGGAGGAATGGGAGGCTATGAAAGAACTAAAAGCCATATCGCCTATACCATTGTTTGCAGACGAGAGCTGCCGGGGAGAGGACGATGTGAAAAAATGTGAAGACAGCTTCCATGGCATCAACATAAAGCTTACCAAGTGCGGGGGGATAACACCCGCATTGCGCATGATAAAAGAGGCGCGAGAGATTGGGCTAAAAGTAATGATAGGTTCTATGAATGAATCGACTGTGGGCAGTGCGGCTGTAGCTAACATTATGCCCCTGGCCGATGAAGCCGACGCAGATGGGCCATTATTGCTGCAGGAAGATGTAGCCGCAGGGCTTAGCTATGATAATGGAAAGATAACCCTGAGTGATGGCCCCGGCCTGGGCATACAGTTTTGGGGGCAGAAAAGAACAAAGCAATAACACATAACTTGCACACAATGCACCTGCAACACCATATCTCGTTAAAGCCATACAATACATTTGGTATAGATGTACCCGCATCGGCCTTTACAACAATAGACGATGAAACCCAATTGGCACAAGTACCGCAAGACCAGAAATTATATATGCTGGGTGGGGGGAGCAATATATTGCTTACACAACCTGTAGAGGGGCTGGTAGTACTGAACAGGCTGAAGGGCATAACCACAGAAAAAGAAAATGAAGACCATGTGTGGCTGCGTGTGCAGAGTGGCGAAGTATGGCACCAGTTTGTGATGCAGGCCATAGATAAAGGCTACGGTGGGGTAGAGAACCTTGCGCTGATACCCGGTACTGCCGGGGCATCGCCCATACAGAATATTGGAGCATATGGAGTAGAGGCTAAAGAAACGATAGATGAGGTAACCGCATGGCATTGGGGTGAGAGGAAATTTGTTACCTACACTAACAGCGACTGCAAGTTTGGCTACCGGGATAGTATTTTTAAGAACGAGCTTAAAGACCAGGTATTTATAACATCGGTAACCTACAAGCTGAATAAAGTACCTAAGTTTAACACCAGCTATGGCGCTATAACCGAAGAGCTTGAGAAAATGCATGTGCAGGAACTGAGCGTAAAAGCTATAGCCAATGCTGTAATTGCTATACGTAGCAGTAAGCTGCCCAACCCTGCAGTAATAGGGAATGCAGGCAGCTTCTTTAAAAATCCAACCATTACTAAAGCCCACTACGAGGAGTTGCTGAAGACCAACTCGCAGATACCCTCTTACCCGGTAAATGAAACTCATATAAAAGTGCCTGCGGGCTGGCTGATAGAGCAGTGTGGATGGAAGGGCTACAAAGAAGGCCACACCGGTGTGCATGCTAAACAGGCGCTGGTACTGGTTAATTACGGTAATGCCAAAGGCAGCGAAGTATGGCAGTTATCAGAAAAAGTGGTGCGGTCTGTACAAGAACGTTTTGGTATAGAGCTGGAACGCGAAGTGCAGGTCTGGTAAAGTAAATGTCACCTCGAATGAGGGGGAAGCGCAGGTCTGATAAAGTGACCGTCATCTCGCAGGAGCGTTCTTCAGCGACGGAGAGATCTGTTTAATCGAGCATCACAGCCAATCTTTTGCATTTAGCAATAGTGCCTTGTTATAAATACCCACATTTTACTCTAAAAATTATGCATTAACAAAATGTTTACATATTTTTATTGCATGCAGATATGTAAAGTAAATTTTGATTAAAGGTTAAAGGACTCACTTAATGAGACATTGATTTTTAAACCAGTTATCAGCCTTGCTTTACATAGAAACAACAAGCTATTATTCACCTTAAACAAAAACAAACTTCTATGAAAAAAGCATTATTTCTTGCACTATTATGCTTAAGCAGCTTCTCTGGCTTTAGCCAAGTTTATTTGACGGTTACGAATAGTACTTCTTTTGACGTTGAGTTTTACATTATCGGAGATTCCCACACACTTTGTGATTATGCAGGAGGTTTAAGTTTAATTGATGTACCAGGAGGTACTACATTTAATGGGGGGGCAACTCTTGTTTCTGATCCAGCATGGGGATTTAGTGGTGGTAGTGGCACTACCAAAAATGTTTCATACTCTAAAGCGCATGTGCCTCCAACGTGTAGTGGCGGCGGTGTAAAATTTGGAGAATCTTGTTCTGGATGGTCTACTACAGCTAGTTATTTTGATCCATGCGCTGGCACTACCATTAATGTATCCTGGTCTAGAGATCCGATAACACAAAATGTTACCATTACTGCATATTAGATGATAATTAGATGAATAATTAAACAGAAATGATGATTTTTAATTGGCTGCAGTACAACTGCAGCCAATTTTTTTATGCATTGTCATAGATGAATAATTTATGCAGACCATTTTTACTTTTTTCATAAAAAATTCCTAAATTGTTATGTATTATTATTCTATCTTTCTGTTTATTCAAAAGTACATTATCTATGAAGCGAATAAATTTACTCGTTTACATTACCCTTATCTGCTGTTTTGCTCTTACCAGTACGGGTAGCAAAGCCCAAACGTTATTGGCTCAGAATTTTGATACCAGCACAACATTCCCTCCAATTGGCTGGCAAAATAATTTGGTGACACAATCGTCATCAAATCCACCTACAGATGGTGGCACGGGAGCGCCCCTAATATGGTCATTATCTACTGTATCTGGCTCTGCACCTCTCAGCAATTATGGTAATGATGTCAACAATTCACCTGCAGTAGCATATAGCGGCATACATTCTGCTGGTTTTAACTCATGGAATATACGCTCTGGAGGGACTGCTGATTTGGTTACACCAGCTATCAATCTGACGCCGTATCCAGGTGGTACAAATAAACTAACATTTTATACATTTCGCTATGGTGGTGATCCCATGAAAGTATATGTAAATACTGCTCCCAATATCACAGGTGGTACATTATTAACCTCTTTTAATTCCTCTACAGGTGGTAGCTGGACGCTATCTACCACCACCATTCCTTCAACTTATACTGGAACTATTTATATAATATTTGAGGCCTCCTCGAATTGGGATAATGATCAATTTGTTGACGATGTTATAGTAACCCACTCAGGCTGCGCGGGTACTCCGTCATCTTCTACTATTACAAATGCACCTCTTGCTACACCTTTATGCTCAGGCAATACATATACACTAAATGCTGCTGAGGCAAATACTATTAGTGGTTCAACAACACAGGGTATTAGTGGTTACTGGCAGCAGTCTTCAAGTTCCAGTGGCCCTTGGGTTAATGCGGTTGGTGGTAGTGGTGCAAATACGCTAAACTATACCACACCAGTACTCAACTCATCTGTTTACTATCGCTTTGCCGATACTTGTAGTTACTCGCACCAGGGTGCTGCAAGTGCTGCATATTATGTGCCGGTTAATCTGAGTACTGCCATTACTAGCCAACCTCAAACCCCCAATGTATGTACAGGTGGCAATACGTCTTTCACTGTAGGTGCTGTGGGTGGCTCGCTTACCTACCAATGGCAGGAGAGTACAGATGGTGGTCTTACATTTAATAATATAACTAACGGTGGGGTTTACAGCAGGGCAAGAACTGCTACTCTTAACCTCACAGGCGTACCTGTTACTATGAATGGCTATAAGTACCAGGTAGTGGTTACAGGTAGTTGTGGTCCAAGCAAAACCAGCATTCCCGTTTCTGTTTTTGTGGGCCCGCCACCTGCTATTGTCACCCAGCCTCGCGATAGTACAATATGTGCACTTACCCCGGTGTCTTTCAGTGTTGGGGCTACAGGTATAGGCTTATCTTACCAATGGCAAATAAACACAGGCAGTGGTTTTGTAACCTTACCTAACGGCATAGGTTATACCGGTGCTACCACTAATACCCTTACTCAATTGATCCCTAATACCACTATGAACGGGTATCAATATCGTGTGGTAGTAAGTGGTGCATGTAGTCCTGTAACATCTACGTATGCAACGTTGCATGTAAATGGCTTGCCAACAATAACATCCCAACCCAGGAATGCAATTACTTGTAATAACGCGAATGCCTTATTTATAGTAGGTGCAACTGGTGCCGGCCTCAGTTATCAGTGGCAGGTAAGCACAGGTGGTGCATTCAGCCCTGTGAGCGGCAGTGTCTATAGTGGTACAAACACAGATTCACTTATCCTTACAGGCGTTACATCGGCTATGAACGGGTATGTGTATCGCAGTATTATAACAGGTACCTGCGCACCAAAAGATACTACCGTTGTAGATACCTTGCGTATTAATCCATTACCGGCTGTTGGCATTACAGCGTATGGCAATACTACTATATGTCCATCAGATAGCGCTTCATTTGTAGGGCTCTTTACCCCTGGCTATACTTATCAGTGGTACTATAACAACACTGCTATACCGGGCGCTATACGTGATACGTTCAGGGCCAATCCTGCCGGTGGTTATAAAATAGGTATAACCAATGGTTTTGGTTGCACCAGTTTCTCAGCAACGGATTCCGTTCACTACCTGGCAGCACCGGCAGTAGCTATTGCAGCAGGCGGCCCGCTAGGGTTTTGCCAGGGCAGCAGTGTTACCCTTACAGGTACCACAAATGCAGGTGTCACTTACGCCTGGAAGCTGAATGGTAACTTCATCAGCAACGCCAATAACCCGGTTGATACAGCTATAGTTTCAGGTAGCTACACACTATATGAAAATAATGGTACCTGCGGTACCGTATCTGCACCACTTGTAGTTACGGCAAGCCCTATACCCCAAGCTACCATCACTAACAGCGGCTCTGCTACCTTCTGCTCAGGCCAAACCGTTACATTGAGTGCCAACAGCGGTACGGGGTACACTTACCAGTGGAGCCTGGATGGCACAGCACAGCCCAATGGATCGACCCGGACATTTACGGCTGGTGTAGCTGGTAATTATTCAGTTCAGGTATTCAGCGGTCCGGGTTGCTCGGCTACTTCGTCTATCTATCCCGTTTATACAATACCGTCGCCGGCAGCTGTGGCTACACCCTCAAACAGCACATTTATTTGTCCTGGTGCCGCAACAATGCTTAATGCAAATGCGCTTGCCAATACCACCTACCAGTGGAACTTGAACAGCACAGCAATACCTGGTGCTACTTATGCTGCATACTCAGCTACAGCCAGTGGTAGTTATACAGTAAGTGTAACATCAAGCAACGGTTGTTCTACTACTTCGTCTCCGGTAATTGTTACAGCGCTTGCCGCACCAACTGCAAATATTACCAGCAACCATCCTGATACGCTATGCTCACCAGATAGTCTTATCTTGTTTACAGCACAGGGTCCTGGCCTTTCTTACCAATGGTACAACAACAGTACGCTCTTGGCCGACACATTGAATGCTCTGTTAGTACACAGCACTGGTAATTACAGTGTTAAGGTATCTAACGCGGGTTGCTCAGCTACTTCATCTTCGGTTTATGTCGCTTCAGATATAACACCAACCGGCAATATTACTTATGCTGCACCAGGTACTATATGTGGCAGCACGCCGACGTTATTAACGGCTCCGGGAGGTACAAACTATAGATACCAGTGGTATGAAGCCGGAACACCAATAAGCGGTGCATACAGCCAGTATTATGGTGCAACAGCTCCGGGTGTTTATTCAGTTGTTGTAACTTCACCGCTTGGCTGTACTTTAACAACCACAGGTGCGACAATAACTACGGGAACCATACCTAACCCAATCATAAGCCAAATCGGTTCTCAGCTTTGCGCTCCTGGTTTCGCAACATGGCAATGGAATTTCAATAACCAGCCTGTTGCCGGCGAAACTAACGCATGCACCAACATCAATCTGCCGGGCGGCTATACAGTTACAGTCACCAATACTGCAGGCTGCGCTGCTACAAGTGCGGTGTACGATGTGCTGAATAACTCGGTAGCCGGTGTAAATCTTAAAGACAACATCAGGTTATACCCTAATCCTGCATCGTCTGTTATTTACATAGATGCACCAGTACAGGTGAATGTAACTGTGACAGGTATTGATGGTAAATTGCTGATGCATGCAGAAAAGACAAAAGCTATAAATATAGAAGGGCTTGCAAACGGCATGTATATAATATCTGTTTACGACCAGGATAACCATCTGTTACGCACAGATAAAGTAGTAAAGAACTAACAATACAAAACACAAAATAATACGATCCCGGAGTGCCCAACGCTCCGGGATTTTTGTTTATATAATGGGGGTAAACTTTTTTTTAAAATTTTGTAAAAAAGAGTTGTAAAAGTCAGATAATTGCTGTTATCTTTGCAGCCCAAACTACAAAAAGGATCGGTAGTTCAGTTGGTTAGAATGCCGCCCTGTCACGGCGGAGGTCGCGGGTTCGAGTCCCGTCCGGTCCGCAAAAGAGGCTGTCTCAAAATCGAGACAGCCTCTTTATTTTTATTTAATTTAAGCGCTATAATTGGTCAGGGTGCATATTCAATCCTACTCCGATCCTGTTCCATGCATTGATGGTCATGGCAAGCAACACTTGTTCCTCTTTAGTAAATATGTTGCCAGCTTCGCGCCATACACTCATTAAGTAGATTCGTTGCTCAGTTTCGCCGAGTTTTCTTGCGTCAGCGGTATGGGCATTTACGCAATAAGCGCATCCATTGATCTGGGAAGCTCTGATCTTGATCATTTCACGATGCAAAGGGGCGATGCCCGATGTAAGGACGTATTTATTTAGTGCAAATAATGCTTTGTAGGCTTCGGGCTGTACCTCAGCCATCTTGAATCTTATGCTCATGTTTTGTTCTTATTTGTAAACGTTTTTTCTATTATAAACAAATTACGCCGTTAGTGAAAGGCAAAGTTCTTCTTTTTTAAAATCAGAGAAATTTGTACCCGTAACTGCTTTGAAGAATTTACTAAAATGAGCGCTATCCAAAAAAACCAGGCTATATGCTATCTCCTTCATACATGCATCAGAATACCTGCCCATACGCTTGGCCTCAAGCGCCACGCGTAGTCTTATATGACGACCGGCAGAATAACCAGTTGTTTTCTTAACTACCTCGTTTAAATAATTAGGAGTAACAAATAACAGACTGGCATACTCGGCAACCATTTTCTTTTCTTTAAAATTTTTCTCCAGCAGGTTGATAAAGTTTTGAACGAGCTCCATATCCCGGGTTTTTGTTATAGCCTGGAAAAGTTCTTCAAATTCGCGGGTAAGATAAATAAGGAATATTTTCAGTAAACGCTTTAACACCTGCATCCTGAAAGCGTAAGTATTATTAAACTCCTTTACCATTTTTTCAACCAGTTCCTTCATGTCAATTGCTGTTTCACCCGATAAGGAGATGCCTTTGCAGTTAGAGAAAAGTTCAATAAGGCTGGCAGGACGTGTCCAATCAAATTCCTGCTCTCCAATATTTAAAAATGTGTCCGTAAATGAAATAATAAAGCCCTTTGCATCCGACTCTAGGAGTAACTGGTATACCTGCCCGGGTTTTACGCAAAAAATGCGACTATTTTCAAACTCACACCTTTTCATGTCTACACTGAAAATACCTTTGCCACTTAGTATCCAAATTACTTCATAATGGTTGTGGAGAATAGGTAATCCAGCCTTTTCACCTTTTTGCTCTTCTAACCATTCAATAGCATGTATTTCGAAAGGAGCTAATTGTTTATTTTCAACTGATATTACCTGAGGGCTTTGACGATGTTTCATAAACGATTGGTTTTATAGTGTACCAATCCATTTACATACCAGATAAAAATGTAGTACAAAACATATTCATATTGCGCACAAAGCGTTGTAAATCAACAAAAAAGGAAGTGATAAAGAGATTGCCAATAAAAAGCAAACTCCGAAGGGCTCGGAGTCACAGGTAATATCTACGTAATTTTCGGAGGTTAAATGAGAAAGTCTCCCTTTTTAATGCCCAGGCGCGCCATACGCGATTCCAGGGTAGTTGGTTTTTGATTTAATAGTTCAGCAGCCCCTCCTTTACCCCGGATACGTCCGCCTGCTTTTTTTAGTATGGCTGAAATGTATTCTTTCTCATTTTGCTGCTGCAGGTTTTTTACATCATCGAGACTGTTGATCGTGTTTATTGCCTGCTGCTGCAGTGCGCCAGCAGGCTGCAAAGGGCGTCTTAATGTCACTTCTTTTTTCCCATCGTTCAAAATCATAGATTGCTCAATAATGTTTTCCAATTCCCTGATGTTGCCCGGCCAATGGTATACTTCTAACTCTGTCAGCATTTGGACACTAAGGCCAGGGAATACTCTGTTGTTCTTTTTACAAAATAGCCGTGCGAAATGATAAGCCAGTTGCCTGATATCATCCTTACGCTCTCTTAATGCCGGCAACTGGATGGGGAAAACATTTAACCTATAATAGAGGTCGAGCCTGAAACGACCTTCAGCCACTTCTTTTTCAAGGTTACGGTTGGTTGCGGCTATAACACGTACATCTACCTTTATAGCTTGCTTACCTCCCACACGTGTTATTTCTTTTTCCTGCAGTACTCTTAATAATTTAACCTGTTGGTCCAGCGGGAGTTCACCTATTTCATCCAGGAAGATAGTACCTCCGGAAGCGAGCTCAAATTTGCCCATCTGGCGTTCCGCGGCGCCAGTAAAAGCCCCTTTTTCATGACCAAATAATTCAGACTCGATCAATGAATGTGGTAGTGTTGCACAGTTTATTTTTACCAGTGGTTTTTGCTTGCGTGCAGAATGATTGTGCAGGCTGTCTGCTATTCTTTCTTTACCTGTTCCACTCTCGCCCAGTATAAGCACGGAGGTATCTAATGGTGCCACCTGGGTCACAAGGTCGAGCACAGAAAGCAGGGAGTTGCTATTGCCTACGATATCGTTGAAGCCAGTAACTATGGCGGGCTTGTTTTCAATTGATCGCGTGGCGGAAGAGATAGCGCTGGCCAATGATGATAAGGACTGTTGCAGGTTGATGAGTAATGCAAGATGATCTGAATGATATGCTTCTAACTTCCTGCTATAAAATGAAACAGTAAAAATGCCATTGTCTGCTAAAAATATAGGATAGACAAGCGCTGAGCAAAGCTGGAAAGTTTGGGCATATAAGTTTTTGAGTTTGCTTTGCCTGCAATAATTTTCAAAATCGGCACCGTTATATAAAACCAGCATTTTTTCTACTGCGGCACTAGAGATCAATTCATTGATCTCGGCGTGTTTTATACCCGAAATTACCGAAAGCTCTTTTGCTCCTATAGCTTGATACTCATTAAACCCAATCCGTAAAAAGCTACAGTTTTCTACGGGGGCATCCGTCTGCGACTTTATATCAACAACCAGATAATCAAAGGGGATATGAGGTACTATCTTACCAACCAAATAAAACTCAACAGATTTCTTCTTAATTTTGCTTAGCCGAGAGGAGACGTACTGCGATTGTTCGTTTGATAGGTTTACCTTGTATAGCCCGCCATTGGCTGGGCTATTTTTATATTATCCCGTCGTGAGTGCCGAGAGGAAGCGCCTGCTCCTGTTCTTTGGTATGTGTACTTTTATACTTAACATCATATGGTTCATTTTTTCTCCAAAGTGCATAGACCAGTATCAATAATTTTTTTTGGACTGATACATAGCTTTTCATTTTTATGTGGTGTTTTTCAAAAGTTCTTTCAAATAGATCAATAAATGGTGTCTGTTTATTTGTGATCACACATAACGCAGGCATGTGTAAAGCCCTACGAATGTGACTATTACCTTTCTTTGATATTCTGGTCCTGCCTGCATAGTTGCCTGATTGATTTTCAATGACATCATAACCAGCATAGCTTACTAATTGTGGTGCATTATTAAACAAGTAAAAACCATTTGTTTCAGCGATCAATACAGCTACAGTAAGAATGGCTAATCCCTTAATTTTACAAATGTTTTCTACTTTATTTGCTACTTCCATATCAGACTTTATATGATGTTCTATGAACATTACAAGGCCAGCTATTTGCTTTTCAAATAGTTTTATTACTTCATTAAGTTGCGCTATCACCTCCTTGTTTTGATACATACCATGCTCTATTGCATGAAGTTGATTAATAGCTATTGTTTTATGCTCTTGCACACTCTGATATTGCCGGGTAAGAGAGCGTAACTCGTAATAATACTGCGCTGCGGGTTGCCATAATTGAAGTGCTTTCTCCGCTCCCATTTTAGATAAACCCTGGGCATCGATCTTATCATTTTTGCTTTTTATTCCTTCGGCCTGCATCCATTTTTTTGCTTTATTAGGCAGAATTACAGAAATAGGATAATTTTCTTTGAACAGATGTAATGCGCAACTCTCGTAATAAACTCCGGTAGCTTCCATAACTATTACCAAGGGAACACCTTTTGTTTATGATGTTTACTTAGCCAAACGGTTAATTGTTTAAAGCCAGAAATTGAATTGTCTACTTTACAGCTTGCTTTGACAGTTACTTTTTGTGCAACATCAATGGTTGAAATGCAGACGTAAATGGTTTTGGCCGAAATATCAAGGCCAATTGAATACTTCAACATAAGAATGGATTTTAAATACAGAGTCCTCCTATACAGTCATTTCTCATTTTTTATGCAGCATTATCACCCATGTGATATGCTTAAGTACTATTGAGACTTTGTAAGAAGAAAACTAAAAGCAGGTATTTCTTCAGAACGACATCATAAATTTTACGTGTCTAGATTGCCTGCAAGTGCTGCTTTTAGCCTGTAAAGTTTGTTGCTGTAAAGATGTGAGTTTGTGAAGCAATTTGATCGAAAGTCCTTCAAATCTACTTCTATCATGTCTGGTATAAGTTATAAATTCCGTATTTCTACTGTTATTTGCTGACAAATTAGACTTACTTTAGTTGTCGTTGCCCAAATGAAAAGCAGGCATTTGCTGACCGTCTGGGATCATTCTCACTAAACAATCTCATAGAAAATCATTTATTAATAATTATCAAAAAAATCAGATGTCATTTAAACCGCTTAAGAACCAGAGTTATTATCTCGCAGCCAAACACAGTGGAAAAGTGCTTGGTTTCGCCACGCCAACTGTAGTGAATACCGGCCTTACACAAATGGACCTGGACGAACAAAATGGAAATCAAAAATTCGTGTTCGTGCCGTTCGCAGGCCCTGAGGACTCATTGGTAAAAGACAGTCCGGAAGGCTGGCAAGACCATTATTTGCTGGTGATAGCAGGCGCCCGTGACCACTATCTAACCGTAAAAGATAACTCAGTGGTGCTTGCGCGTTACTTTTTTCCTCTCCCGCCCGACTATAAAAATTGTATGTTCAGGTTGTATCCGGCCGGAAATGGTTTCTATCGCATTATGGCGGTGCACAGCAAAAATTTTCTTGATGTGTGGAATGCAGACACAAAAGCGGGTGCAGAAGTAAGGCAACATCCCCTTACAACAACTGACAACCAGCTATTCATGCTGGTACCTACGCAAGGCCAGGGTGGGGGATCAAGCCCGATTCCCGATAAAGAATATGTAAAAGCTAATGAGGACCTGAGGAATGTGGCCCTTGCCGTAGCAGGTAAAGTGCCCGAAATAGGTGGTGGCCTTACATTCGTGGTGGGACAGTTTTGGGAAAAGCATGATGAGATGAAGGACCTGTGGAACCAGATGAAAGAATATGTAGATGAGCGGGTAAAGCAGCTTATTGATGAGAATGACCTGCGGCGGCTTACGCTCGATCTGCGTGCGCATGTTGATAACCTGGTAAGTATTTGCAGCGACGAGACCGAAGGGCTTAAAGGAAACAATATAGACCAGATCCTTAAAGACATACACCGTACGGAACTGGAGGTACTGGAAAAATCCCCGGAAAAAGTATTCCCTTATATAATAGTACTGGGAACCTTTATTATTACTGTGCAGCACGCCTTGCTGATCAATTACGAAATACTGTTCGGAGCGCCTTCAAAAAATGCGATCAAGTCGAGGGTGAATATCCTGAACAAAAGCATTGAGAAGTACATGGCCGTACTTTGGCATGTTAAAGATGAACTGCTGAAACGCCGAATGTGGGAGATCAAAGAGGTGCCATTACCGTTCACCCCCGACACGGTAGCTATAGAGGATAAGTATATGACGGGATGGAAAATGACGATGATAAAGAATACCAAGGAAAAAACAAATGAGCAGTTCATTTATGAGCAGTACAGGAACCAGGTAATGAAGCAATATAGTACCGATGTTGATGACCACCTAATGATAGGCAATGTTTGGAAATATTTCAAAGCCAAATTGCCTGCAAATATAGAGGGTGACAATGCTGACTATACAGAAGCATATAAGCAAGGATATGAAGATATAAAGAACAATTGGCTGAAGAAAAGCGAAGTAACCATTGAGATAGGCATTTTCGGGGTGATGGCGGCACATACCAAATTTGAGGCTGAGCAGAATAAGAGGATCACGGAGGTAGTGATTCATTCGAAGGATGACAGGCTGTGCGGGATAGAGGTTTATTATGACGGCAGATCGAACGGGTTAAAAGGCAAAGCGGGCCATGCCGATAACTATAAACTGAAAGATGGTGAGTACATCGCCAGTGTCTATGGCAATTCAGACGGGGGCATCAATGGCCTTTGGCTGCAGACTCAACAGGGACATGTTGTAGGTTGTGGTAGGGAGAGAGCAACCTTCTTTTCAGCAGATATTGTGGATGCTTTCAACGCCAGACTTACAGCAATTTCCGGTGCCTATCATGATGACAAGATCGAGCAACTATCGTTTCATTGGACGTATCAAGATGCCTAATGGCAATTGATATTTTCGCCATAAAGTTAGAAAAGAGGTAAAATGAGCGTAAGATTTCCATCTGGGCTGTCCGCTCTTAATCTCTTAAAACCTGCGCTTGTCGCAGGTTTTTCTTTTTCTGCTCTATCTAAATTGATTTCCTTTCAAAGCTTTATCTTACTTTATATAGCTTAATAAATTTCTTTATCAAAGATGCCGAACAGTCCAATTATTTGTACAGTATAAGGATCTGAATACGAATTCATCGTCTATCTTATAGATTTTACAGATTGCAATGCTTTATATAGGCAGTACAGGATTGGAGCAAATGTTAAACTGAATTATATCGGCATCAAATACATTGCCTTAATTTGTAAATCCATATTGGTAATAGATAAATCAAATGCTCATCAGAGAATCAATATCAGGATATAAGCATCTTGACTTAGGTAACATTAAACTTGCATTTACGCAGGTCTGTGAACAAGAAATTTTTAGAGATGTCTATTTTGCCGCCAGTTCACTTTATTATGTTGAATCGGGCAGTGCTGCACTCTGGTCAATTGAGGGTGAAACAAAAATAGAAACGGGTGAGATTGCCCTTATCAAACAACACAGCAAACTCGATATTCAAAAGTTCAAAGACAAAAATGGTAAAGATTTCAGGTCAATTATTTTTTACTTGTTCCCCGACTTTGTTACAGAGTATATAAAACAAACAAAAGAGATTAAAAGTCAATCAGCTCCTATCACTGCAGGTATTATCCATTTGGGTAAGCATAAACCGCTTACAGACTTTTGCCAGTCGCTGCTTCCCCTTTTTGAAAACAAGCAACTAAGCCGTTCAGACATTAAGGAGAGAACATTCTCTGCGCTAGATTATTTATCGCAGCACAATAAAAAGCTCCTTCATTTCCTAGCTATAAACAGCAAGCCAGTCAAAATTGATCTTTATGAATTTATGATCCATATTGCAATAAATAACTACTCTGTAAATGAACTTGCCCGACTAACAGGCAGAAGCCTGTCTGCATTTAAAAGAGATTTTTACGACGTTTTTGGAACAACACCGCATCAATGGCTTCTGCGGAAAAAAGTGGATTACGCCGAACAATTGCTAACTACTAAAAAACTGAAAGCATCCGATATCTACTTAATGCTGGGCTTTAACGAGCTATCACATTTCTCGGCGGTATTTAAGAAGATCAAAGGCATAGCGCCAAGCCAATTGGTTTGATTTACATCTTTGGACTTTTTTTGTAAGTATAACTTCATCGGTCGTGCTGACCTTTGTGGTAACAAACAAGGAAGTAAAATGAAGAAATCAATCTTGATCACAGGTGCATCATCCGGAATGGGGCTGGCAAACACCATTTTTTTTAGTCGAAATGGCTATTTGGTCTTTGCCACTTATCGCAGCCAAAAAGATGGTGACGAACTAAAGAAACTTAAAAATGTACATCCTGTAAAAATGGATGTGACAAATGTTTTTGACATTCAAAATGCCTTTACCGAAGTTTCAGGCATTCTTGGGAAAGATGGACTATTTGCTATCATTAACAATGCAGGGATCAATTACACCGCGCCATTTGAATTTGTGGATGAGAAACGAGCAAGGCAAGTTATGGACGTAAATATTATGGCCCCATACAAGATCACACAAGTATTTATCCCGTTACTCAAGAAACATAATGCTAAAAATGACACAAAAGCAAGAGTAGTAAATATCGCTTCTTGGGCAGGTTATTTAGGACAGCCCTTCATTCCTTTCTATAATGCTTCAAAAGCTGCTCTTATTGGACTTTCGGAATCCATGTATTATGATCTGGGATTGCTGGATATTCATGTTGTTTTAGCTTCACCGGGTGTTACCAAAACACCTTTATTAGAAAAAACAACTGATGATGGAATCCAAAATTTACGTGGGTTTCAAAAGAAGGCGAGGTTTTTTATAAGCCATATTTAGAGCATCTTAAAACAATGGGGGAAGGCTCGAGAAACTCAAAGTTCTTCCCAACGCCGGAAATGATAGCGGCAAAGCTTTATAAAATTGTTGAATCAAAAAGACCGGGGTTCAAGTACAACCTGGCTATGGATGCTGTAATAGTAGATAAGATTCTGACAAAATTTATTCCATTCAGCTGGCGGGCTGCTATGAATGAAAATCTGTTCAAATTGAACAAAAAGAAGCAATCGGTGCCAAAGCAAGAATTTTTAAATCGCGGCTTAGGCGAGGCAACTCCCTTTCCCAGCATATGATACAGCTCTGCGTAAAAGAGATGATCAACAATTAATTGGTATACACAATGATAAAAGTGATAAGTGCAATTCTGATCTTGGTTAGTTTTACAGCTTCGATCTATTATTTGTTCGTTGGGCTTATAAAACCAGAAACCTTGCTAGTGTATAAAGGAGCAAAAATTCCGAATAAAGGAGTGCAGTTATGGGCATTGGTCTTAGGGGGCAGCGGAGTACTGCTTCTCTTTCCTCCAACCTTTAAACTTGCCACGATATTAATGATATTGAACTCATTATTTACTATCACTTGTCTTATAATTATTAGAGATTGGAAAGGTGCATTTTTTGAGTTTTTGTTTTTGCAAATACCTGTCTTTTTACTTTGGGCCGAGTATCCGTTATCCATCATCGGGAAATTTTAATGATCTTTTATTGTCTGTTATGCAGCAACAACTAAAATGTCTGAAACCCACGCCCAACAATAGTCGTTATCTAAAAAGTGTTAAACATTATTATGCTCTTTGCAAACGTATGATGTATTATTTTTATAAATATGCAATGGTGCCACCCAACTTTTTTTAAAAAAAACTATCTAGTAATACAGCGGACCCGGGAGCTAAAACTAAACAGCTAAACTAAAAATAAAACAATGAAGAAAACTGTATTGTTCGCTATGATCCTATTTTATAGCAACAGTTGTTTGTATGCACAGACAACATCTCCCCTACCGTATTGTCATGCCGGTTTCGATTTCGCCATGTCGAGTGGCCAGTCCAGCGACTGGATCAACAGTGTACAGCTTGGAACATTGAACAATGTTTCCAACGCAGAAAGCCCGGCCCCGCATTACATTTTTTATAACAACCTGGCAGTTCCAAACCTTATTAAAAATTCCAGTTATACCTTAAATGTCAACTTTTCCATAGGTGGCGGATGTGGTTATGCGGCATGGATAGACTACAACCATGATGATGTGTTTGATGCAACAGAGTTGGTAGCAGATGTTAAGGTCTCAACAGGCATACCTCTGGGGCAAAGTGTACCCCTTACAGCTACCATTGCCATTCCTTCAACAGCATTGACAGGGAACACCAGGATGCGTATAAGAATGACAGAAGATGATCAATATCACGGAGCCCATCCCAATAATTACGAATTAGCCTGTGACTCTATGAATACTACTTCTTGGGGCGGGGAAACAGAGGACTATACGGTCAACATTACAGGCACCACAGGTATCAATGAGCTAAACAGCAATGTGCGGTTCTCATTATATCCTAATCCTGCAAATGGGCTTTTAAACATAGAAAGTGACCTTACCGGGGCCTCCACCTTTGCTATATATGATATTGCCGGTATCAAGGTATTGGAGGGGGTAAATTCCCAGTCAAAATATAGTATAGATGTGTGTGCGCTTACTGTTGGATTGTATTATGTTGAAATTGCCAATGGCCAACAAATAGTTGGACACGAAAAATTCATTAAACAATGATCAAACATTGCACCGTGAAAATCAATAAAACTATTAGGAAAATGGATTGTAAATTGAAGCCCGTTCTTAGAGCGGGTTTTAATTTATAGGCCGATCTTATTGACTAGAAACAGTTTAAATAGTTGAGGTAAAAAATATGCGATTTGATAAAGTCATACCGTCCGACAGGCTAAGACCATACATCAAATTCATGGTGATCACAGGGAATGCCAGTGAGAATATTTACAAGGTTTTTCCATCAACAGCTATGGTCATTGGCTTTCAATACAAAGGACAACTTTCATCAATAACAAATAACTCCGAAAATAAGTTATCTCCGATGGGTATTACTGGCATTGGCGATAGCGTAAAGATATTTCGCAATACCGCTGGAATAGGAACGATCCTGGTTTATTTCACAGAGACCGGATTCGCACATTTTTCCACCTCGCCAGCCCATGAACTATTCAATCAAAGTGTCTCCCTTGATGATTTGTTTGAACAGGAAAATATCAGAATACTTGATGAAATACTGGCACTGGCAATTACCGACGCAGAGCGCATTAAAGCTGTTGAAACATTCCTGGTTAGCCAGCTAAAGGAAAAGAGTGTAGATCAGCTAATTATTCGTGCTGTACAGTTTATCTATCATTCGAAAGGAGATATAAGAATAAAGAGTCTTAATGAACAGCTTCATATCAGCCAAAGTGCATTTGAAAAACGTTTCAGAAAGCTGGTAGGAGCAACCCCCAAGAAATTTGCTTCTATTGTTCGTTTTAATACTGTTTTGCAGGATATAGGCAAAGAGAAGTCATTAACAGAAATCTGCTACGACAATAATTTTTTTGATCAGGCGCATTTCATCAAAGAATTTAAACAGTTTACTGGAGACACACCTGATAATTTCAGACGGCTTTTATAAATCGACGATTTTTTACAATTCAGGCGCTCAGCGTCTCGATAGTTTTGCACTTGAAATCATTATTAACTATCAAAGGAGTAAAACATATGACAGTAGCAAATTTCACGCTTGAGCAAATCAAAACGGCACATTCTAAGGTTAGATCCGGAGCAGATTTCCCATCCTATATTCGGGAAATAAAGCATCTGGGCGTTACCTTCTATAAAACTTATGTAATTGACGGGCACACAGATTATTTTGATGAGAATAACAATAAAACCAATACACCGCCTAAATATGAGCCGCTATCGATTGCTCAGGAAAGCGATGCCGCAACATTTAAGGTCGACTTAAAAACACACCAGCAAGGTCAAACTGATTACCTGACATTTTGCAACGATTGCGCTAAATCGGGTATTGAGAAGTGGACAGTATGTATGGACAAAATGACGTGCACCTACTACGACAAAACTGGAGCAGCCATCCTGGTTGAAGTGATACCGGGGTAATAACACGATCGTCAATTCATGTTATATATTTTCTAATCGTTATTAATATAACAAAGGCATACAAGGATGGGCTTCCGAGCCGTCCGCTCTTAATCTCTTAAAACCTGTGCTAGTCGCAGGTTTTTCCTTTTCTGCTCTATCGAAACCAACTTCCTCTAAAATAATACCCATCTTTATCTTACTTATTGCCTGCAGGTATTAAATTTTAAATACAGCATTATTTCGCGATTCACACCTTCAACTGCTTTGTCTTTTGCTTCTTCCGTCCCTTGGTCTGTAGATATTATATTTAAAAGCTGACTGCACTTTTTCCTATTAGTCAACAAAAGGATGACCGTTCTCAACAAAAAGGAATGCTTTTGCAACATTTCATATTCAGGATAAAGTGCTCGTCTATTTTGCAGTCAAAATTAAATTGTATGAGAAGAAATATTACACGCTTAATGTCTGTTGCTATGTTCACAGTACTTGCCAGCATAAGTAGCCATGCCCAAATATTGATCCATTATTGGGATTTTAACAGTTTTGCACCCGGCCTTACCGCCCCTGTTAATCCTGCCACACTAATACCAATAAAAGCGCATTATTCAGTTTTAGATACTAACAAAGTGACCATTGCTTTTTCAACAATAACTGGTGTCTCATCCAGCTACACGACTTACTGGGATAACTATATCCCCGGCGATACGATCAATGCCCAATTTGCAGATACCGCAGGCAGCTGTTTAAGAATATGGAACCCAACTGATAGTATGCAGTTATTATTCAACATACCTACTACTGGCTATAAAAACATTACACTTAGGTTTGAAACCCAAAAGTCGAGTCTTGCACAAGCCCAATTGTATCAATTGTATGATTACAGCACCGACGGAGGTACAACATGGAAAACATCAGGGCTCTCTATCCCTGGCGATTCTGCTGTATATCATGTATGGACTGCTGTAACGGTGAAGTTTAATGATACAGCAGTAAATAATAACAGCAAGCTTATTTTTCGTACAAAGTTCCTCGGACAGAATACAGGTGGTCAGGGTAACAACAGGTTTGATAACGTGACTGTCATAGGGGATTCACTAAGTAAACCATCGACAGGCATAACGTTGGTAGCAGCCACTAAGTCCTGCATTATCTACCCTTCGCCGGCCAATAATGAAGTATATGTTTCTAATGGTCGCAACACCACGAAAACAATTATTATCAGAGACATGGAAGGCAAGCTGGTGATATCTAGGAACACCACTGATGAGAAGTGTTTGATAAATATAGCTGGTTTGAGTGCCGGTATTTACTTTGCAACAGTTGTTGAAAATGAAAGTGGTTACATAAGCCATCTGAAACTTGTAAAGAACTAAAATAAATATCGCCGTTAAAAGAAAGGGTGCTTCAGACCATCTTTTATTTCTTTAAAAATACTTTCCTTGAAAAAGAGATTCCTGATAAAAGTATCCTGTATTCTTGCTGCGGCAATAATAGCAATTGGAGCAGTCATGCCAGCTATGGCAAGTCAATTCAAAGGGGCCGTAAAAGATGCTAAAACATCGGAAACTGTTATTGGAGCTATTGTGGTAATTGCAGGTAGCCACTTTAATACTACAACAGATTTTGATGGTAACTTCAAATTTACCGACTTACCCAAGGGCCACTACAGTGCGTTTGTAACTTATACAGGCTACAAACGCACTGATACTTTTTCTTTTGAAATGGCAAGCGATACTATAGTAATTGAGCATGACTTTAGGATGGAAAGTACGGAGCATGAACTGAAAGTAGTGGTAGTAAGTGGCAAGCTGAATGCAGAGAGCGACCAGTTTGCAAGAAAGACAGAAGAAAATGCTGCTAACCTTGTCAATATTATGTCGGCAAGGGCCATACAGATATCGCCTGATATAACTGTTGCCAATGTGATGCAGCGTATTTCGGGTGTTTCACTGGAAAGAAGCAGTAATGGAGATGGCAGGTATGCTATAGTGAGAGGCATGGACAAGAGGTATACCTACACCATGATAGATGGGGTGAAGGTACCCAGCCCGGATAATAAAAACCGTTTTGTGCCGCTTGACATTTTTCCTGCTGACATCATGGAGCGGATAGAGGTGAACAAAACCGTAACCCCAAGTATGGAAGGTGATGCTATTGGCGGAAGTCTTAACATGGTACTTAAAAATGCACCTGATCAATTAAGCCTTAACGTAAACCTTGGCTCGGGTTTCAGTGAATATTTTTTTAATAATCCTTTTATCTCCTCCAATAAAAGCATGATACAGCAACAATCACCGCTGGAAAAAAATGGCCCTAATTACCTGGCAACAGGTAATGATTTTACACGGGCCAATCTCGACTTTAAAAATACTGCGGCATTGCCTTACGGTATTATCGGGGTATCTATAAGTAACCGGTTTTTCAATAAAAAATTGGGGATACTTGTTGCGAGCTCTTATCAGAATACGAACAGGGGATCCAACAATATCTACTTCCCTACGATAACCAGCATTAATAATACGCCTGCCTTTAAAGATATCATCAACCGTAACCAGTCGTCTAATTTGATACGGAGTGCAGTACATGCCAAGGTGGATTACAAGTTCAACAATAAGCACCAGGTGAGCTTGTATGGTATTTATACCAACCTGCAGGATTTTGAATCAAGGATATCTTACGATACATCGCTTACCGCTACTCGTACAGGGCCAGGTACAGGTAAGGTAACTACACTATCCAGGTCAAGAGCGGAAACACAATATATAGGCAATATTACCTTGCAAGGTAAAGATGCTTTATTGCCCGATATGTACATGGATTGGTCAAGTTCTTTTGCTATTGCCGGTACTAAAGTGCCCGACTGGGCGGAGCTTAATACCTTTACGTCTGATACGCTGCACAACGGAGTGCCTGGTGCAAGCACCGCTACACTGCAACCCTACAACAGGATATGGGAACATAATACAGACCATACTATCTCAGAATATCTGAACCTGCATTATACACCCACTATATTGGGGAAAGAGGTTGAGTTTTCGGTTGGAGGTATGTTCCGTCATCAGGACCGCGATAATTATTACAACTCATACACGCTGGAACCGGTACTGATGGGTACGCCTCCTGCTTTCCCGGTGTATACCAATATTTACAACGCGGAATGGTCGGTGCTGGACCCAACGGGTAATATTTTGGGCGGCCCTAACTACAAAGCCGAGGAAGAGATATTAGCTTATTATGCACAAGTACGGCTTGAATTAAACAAGTTGCAGATAATAGGAGGCATACGCACCGAAAACACCTGGCAGGGATATACTTCAAACTTGACTGAAGCTGTTGCTGCAAACAGTGGTAGCATCACCTATCGCGATTTTTTGCCTGGCATACATCTTAAATACAGGCTGCGTCCTAAACAAAACCTTCGTTTCTCTGTTTATGAAGCAATTGCCCGTCCCAATTATTTCGACCTTGTACCTGTGGGTACGCCCGCTACTGAGAATTTTGGCACACAAGGTAATCCCTATGTAAAGCACACCACATCCACCAATTATGATGTCCGCTACGAATGGTATCCCAAGCCAAACGAACAGATCATAGTCGGGGCGTTTTATAAAGACCTCATCAACCCTATTGAAAATACGGTCGTCTTCACTAAAGCTGGCGATGCAGTAATACAGCCCAATAACTTTGGTAATGCACAAAACATGGGGTTTGAATTAGTAGGCATAAAATACTTCAGGAACTTCGGGGTTTCCGCTAACTACACATTCACTTATTCTGTAGCAAATGTATCAGTGATCAAGAACAATTATAATCCTGTTACTGGTGGCCTGGATAGTCCTAATGTACTTACGGTGAACACCACCAGACCGTTGCAGGGGCAATCGAAGCATATTGGCAATCTGTCCCTGTTTTATAAAAATGCAAAATACGGTCTTGATGTTCAGTTGGCATATGTATATACAGGCAGGCGTATCATACAGGTATCCCAATTTGAAGGACTGGACTACTGGCAACGGGCAACATCTCAACTTGACTTTTCCATCGAAAAAAGGATAGGCCGCAGGTTTGCAGTTTATGTAAAGGTTCAAAATATTCTCAATACCCCCGTCATTGTCGAGATAGACTCTCGTTATCCTTATCCGGCAGGTGAGTTTCCTTTTCAAAAGGCAGGTGGCAACAGTTACCTTGTTGAAAAAGATACCTACGGACAAGCATTTTTATTTGGTGTACGATACCGCCTGTAAAACATCAACTATGAAAAAGAATATCGCAGCTCCTGTATTATTAATTTTAGTAGTTCTGGCTACTTTATTGCAGTCCTGCTTCAAGAAAACTGAAAAATACAACCTGGCTCCGGCAGTTGTACTCCAAGGGAACTCTGTAGACTCTAATAATGATACAATACAGGGAACCATAAAGGGCATACTTAGGGCGAATGCTACTTATTATATGCCTGCCGATGTTTTTGTGAATCAGGGTGACAGCTTGGTAATACCTGCTGGAGATACGATCATTGTGCTTGGAAATGGAACGCCGTTACGGGCACCTAGTTTTTTTATAAATGGCACACTCATTTCAAACGGAACAAAGTCGCAGCCCAATTGGATAACAGTAACCAATGCAATGAAGTCTGGCTTTCCCAACGGAGGTGTATGGGGTGGAATAGCCGGAGACAGCGCGCAGAATATAATTGTTAAATGGACGCATATAGAATACACAGGCGCGCCCTGGCAGGCAAATGATCAAACACCTTCAGCCAGTATTTCAGGTACACATTATGCTATAGTATCCCTTAGTCCTACCAATTTGGTGCTTGAAGATTCATGGATATCGCACACGCAAGATGATGGTTGTTACATACGCAATGCCAAGGTCAGTATCATGCGCAATACGTACGAAGCCATTGGTACAACAAAAGGCATCCCCATAAATATTAAGTACGGAACTCGCGGCGACATAGCTTACAATGTAGTGATCAATGGTTTTAATTCTGGTATTAAGAGCCAGTCATTATCTGGAGCACCCAGCCAATCCATCATCAATATATACAACAATACAGTTATAAATTGCGGCTTCCTCGATCCTAACTACACCCTGGGCGGTGGTATATCTTTTGAGAAGCTGGTAGCTGGTAAGGCCTACAACAACCTTATAATTGAAAACAAAATTGGATTGCGAATACTGGGCGGTTCTTCGATAGTAGATACTGCTAATTTAAGATACGGGAACAACCTGTACTATGGTAATACAGCGGCTATAGCCACAAATTTTTTCCCATCTTATGCTGGCTTTATTGCTCAGCCGCAACCCAGCGATATTTATTCCAGTGTTGCAGGCGACAATGACCCTCAATTTGTAGGGCTAGATGCCACCCAAATAGTTCCGCAGGTATATCCGCTTACATCAAATGGTCTAGACCTTCATCTTAAACCGTCTTCGCCGGCTATTGGCAAGGGATCGGCTAATATCAGCGGTATCCCAATGAATTCCTTACCGGCAACCGCAGGCGCCAATGTAACACCACCGAATGTTGATTTAGGAGCATATCCCAGCAATGGAAAAGGCAACCAGCATTAAGATCATTCATTGTTAATATTTGCTCATGCAAAAGATCATCACATTTATTGTTTGCTTCTTTTTATTTTCTGTTTGCAATGCACAGCAGTCAAAATATTTAGACTCATTACCAGTGTGGCAAGAGGGTTGCCTGGATATACACTTTATTAATACAGGCTGCGGCAATTCTTCGTTCCTTGTACTGCCTGATGGCACTACTATGCTGATAGATGCCGGCGATAAGGACCCGGATGCATTTAATAAGATAGCGCCATGGAAGGTCACCTCGCCATATCCTGATCACTCACTTTCATCGGCCGGTTGGATCATTAACTATATAAAACAGGTAATGCCCGCCAATGCAAAACTCCAGATCGATTACGCACTCATCACCCATTTTCATGGCGACCACTTTGGAGTTATAACTAAGGAGTCCCTAACAGCATCGAACGGTAAATACAAGTTATCTGGTATAGCAGAAGTTGGGGACGTTATACCCATTAGGACACTTATCGATCGTGGATACCCTGATTATAATTTCCCGGTTGACTTGAGGGAAAAAAACAAGAAACAGCCAAGCAGCTTTCTCAATTACCTGGATTTTATTAAGTACCAGCAGGAAAATAATAAAATGAAGCCGGCAATGCTGCAGCCCGGTGCAGATGACCAGATAATCCTGGTGCATGAAAAAGCTAAATACGCTTCTTTCGTAGTGCGGGGCATAAAGGTGAATGGCATCATATGGACAGGGCACGGCAAGGAAACCCGACAATATTTTAATGCAGATTCAGTAGCAGAAGTAAAGGGGAATAGTATTCCTGAAAATTCATTAAGTCTGGCAATCAAAATAAGCTATGGTGACTTTGATTACTATACCGGTGGGGACAATACAGGCATACAAGGATACGGCCTGCCACATTGGGTAGACGTAGAAACGCCAATATCCAATGTGGTAGGCAGAGTAGAGGCTGCCACCCTCGATCATCATGGCGGGCGTGATGGAACAAACGAAAATTTCCTAAGAAACCTTCAACCACAGGTTATAATAGAACAGAGCTGGCGTTCAGACCATCCAGGACAGGAAGTGCTCTACAGGCTTACATCAGACTACCTGTACAAAGGCCCTAAAGACATATTTGCCACCAATATACAAGAAGAGACAAAAGTAGCTCTGGGACAGACACTTACTAAAGGTTACAAAAGTATGTTCGGTCACGTAATGATAAGAGTGTTGCCGGGAGGGAAAGAATTCTATGTTTTTGTATTAAAAAATGAAGGTCGTAAGCTCGTATTAGACAAGCGATATGGGCCATACTATTCTAACTGAGTTGTATTAAATAATGAAAAGGATCATCTTGTTTTCAGCAAGTTGCTTGCTAGCGTCTGCCTTTATAATTTCTTTTATGCCCCAAAGTTGCCTGCTGGACTATTGGGGCACCAAAAAACTATATCAACCTGCCGATACTGGTTGTATTCCCGCTCCTGCGGGGTACAAGGCCATTTTTATAAACTATGCAGGCCGCCATGGCGCACGCCATCTTACCAATCTGAACGACCTGCTGCTAGTACAGCAAACACTGAATCGTGCAGTTGATTTTGATGGGTTGACGAACAATGGTATGAAATTGAAGGAAATGGTGAACACGTTGTTGCTAATTGAAAAAAAAGAGTATTGTGGATTGCTTACCGAAACCGGAAAGCGTGAGCTATGGGGTATTGGTAATCGCATGAAAAGCCACTATCGGTGGCTGTTTACAGATAGTGTGTTCTTTAGGGTAGTCACCACCAAAGAAAAACGCACAAAACAAAGCGCACAGGCCTTTATGAGCGGTGTAAACAGACCTATGCAACAAGACACCACTACCGATTTAATCGATAATGATAGCATACATCTTAGGTTCTATGAGGTATCGCCAGGCTACCGCAAATTTAAAAAGAATGGGAACTGGGCTATAGAAATAAATAAGCTAAAGCATGATAGCCGAGCTGAAGATGAGAAGCATAAAATAATCAACAAATTCTTTACACGCGAGTATACCAGAAAACTGCTACATCCCGTAACTGATAAAATGGTAATGGGAGTAGATACAGTGGATGATTTTATCGATGCTATATTTAATGTAGCTACCCTCACTAATGCCATGCTTGTTGAAATACAGAACGCCGGATATACACTTGCTAAAGTGAACATCCGTTCTTTATTTACTTGCGATGAATTTGCTTGGCTTGAATTTGTTAATTCTGCACAAGATTATTTATTGAAAGGTCCCGGCACCGATATCAATGGTATCCAGGTGAGGAATGCGGCTCCCTTACTTGTAGATTTTATAAACAGCACAGACGAGGCTATAAAAAATAACAAACCTGTGGTTGTTGTAAGGTTTGCACATGCCGAAACTTTATCTCCGTTTGCTGCGCTTACAAACATCGAGGGAGCGGCAACTCCAACAGCCGATATATTTAAATATGCCCAGGTCTGGAACGTAAGCGCTATAATTGGATATAGTGTAAATGTACAATGGATATTGTATAAAGCTAGTGATACAGGCAAAGCGCCGCTCATCCAAATTCTGTATAACGAAAAACCTGTACATATACCTGTAGCCACCAACCAGTTCCCTTATTATAAATGGGCCGACGTACGTGCGTTCTATATGGATAAACTCAGTAAAATGAATGTTCGCCTCGACAGTGATATGCTGGAATACTTAAAAGACCTGAAATAGTTTGTTCGCAAACACAAGCGATTAACCCAGCCGTAAACTTTTTAGAAGTTCGTTTTTATAGGTCTTTCTTGTAGGCACACATACCTTATTTACGATCACATGGTTTGCCTCAATAGCGTCTATATAATTTATATTGACAACATAACTTCGGTGCACGCGTACAAACTGATTTGAATTCAATATTTTAAGGTATTGATCAAGCGTGTTTCTTACTAAGTACTTGTTATTTACTACATGTACGTTGATATAAACATTATCACTTTCTAAGTATGTAATGTCTCCGATTCTAACCTTGTGATAGGCAGTACCTTGTTTAATAAATAAATACCCATCTGCTACATTAGAAATGGTAGGTGTGTAACTAACTAAAGGGACTGATTTCAAAAACTCTTTGGATACCGATACGTGCATAGCTGATGAATTGAATGCAAATATTCTATCAATTTGACCCAAACAGAATTTTAGCACGTATACAAAAAGGAAACAACTTTTTTAGTGCGTAAGTAAAATAGAAACAATGTAAACAACTGCACTGTAAGTTCTTGATTATCAATTAAGATTGGTGTAACAAAACCACCATTAATTAAATGTTATCAACATCATTATACGTATGTTATCTTTAATAATTGTTGCTGATAAAGTCGTAATTGTTACAGATTCTGTATGAAAACAGTCAGGTTAGTTCCCTGTTTCAGTTTTAGTTTTTTGCGTAACCGATACCTGCTAATGCGCAAACTATCCTGCGAAATACCTAATAACGTGGACATGTCAGAAGAGTTAATATTTATTTTCAATAACGATGCAAGTCGTAGTTCGGCGGCTGTAAGATCATTGCAATGCGCGTTCAAATTGTCAAAAAAAGATTGATGTACCTGTTCAAAAATAACCCGCAGTTCATCCCAATATTTATTCTGGTTAAAATCCTGTTCTATTTGTTTTAAGACTTCCTTTATTTGTTTTTTGTGATCTCGCTTATCGTCCTTGATCAACTCAGTAAGTTTTAACTTAAGATCATCCAGCAACTGGTTTTTTTGTATCAGGTTTAATGTATAAGACGTAAGCTCCCTCGATCGTATCTCCAGCTCATTTTTAAGATTATCTTCAATTAAGTTTTTATTGTGCAGGTCGGTTTGCATCAATGCATAATTTGTTTCATATACATTCTTCTCATGTTCGCTCACTTTGCGCTCTGCCTCTATTTTTATTTTTTGCCTGCTGATGATGGATGTACCTAATAGCAATAGCAGGATAATAATAATTATCGTAGCCACGGTTATAATCAATTCTGATCTTTTATCATTCTCAAGTTCTTGTATTTCCTTGTTTTTTTGCTGGGTATCATACACTGCCTGTATCATGGCTACTTGCTTACTGTTCTCTTTAGAATATATAGCAAGTACCTGTTTGCGACTAAGTTCATTATAATAATAGGCGCTATCGTTCATTCCCATAAGGTGGTAAGCCTTTGCTATATCTTCATAGGCACTGTTTATCTGAAAGAGTTCCTTTGTTCTTATGGCAAGTTTCAGCGCTAACCGTGTTTGTTCCAGCCCTTCTTTATATCGGCCGGTTTTCCTGTATATATCGCCCAGGTTATTCCTAATATTTATTTGCGATATCAGGTCATTGCCGCCTTCGTAATAACTCAATGCCTTATTATAATAAGCAAATGATGAATCATTTTTTTCTTTGTCTTCATAAATACTGGCAATGTTTTCGTAAATATCTGCAATGCCTTGGGGGCTTTTTAGGTCGATAAAATATTGTAAAGCAAGCTGCTGATAGTAGTAAGCACTATCGTATTTTTCTGCTTTTTCGCAAATATGACCTATCATGCCGTAGGTAGTCCCTAATCCTGCGGTATCATTTAATTCCTGGTATATTTTAAGTGCCTCATAAAAATACCGGTTCGATAAGTTTCCTTGCCTGTTGGAGTAATATATGGTGCCGATATTATCCAGGTTCTTTGCAATGAGATCTTTCCTGCCAGTTTGTTGGAATAACTTATCGGCCTGCAGGTAATGGTTCAATGCTTCGGCATAGCTGCTATTATGATATAGTATATAACCTACCTGCTGCAGTGCAATAGCTTGGGCAAGTACATTTTTTTCGGTAACAGCCTCTGCCAGTAAACCTTTCAGAATGGTGTAAGCTGAGTCTGGATATACTTGTTTCTGTTTATCAGTTAATTTGAGTTGTAGAAATATGTCTCTTTGGGCAAAAGCATTAATGCAGCAGAACAACAAAATGAGGGAAGCAAAGATTTTCTTTAATGCACAAAACCTACTGTACTTATTGGCTTTCATCAATGGCATTGGTAAATATTGATGCAAATGTCACCTCAATACTTGCCGGTAGCAAATCCTAATAATAAAATCACATAAAATTAATATTGGACTAGTTGTGGGTTATTTCTTTATATGGTATTCCCTCCATGGCTATTGCCTGAAACTGTTGCCTGTCAAATTAAGTAGATAATAAAATTAAAGGGTGTCTTCCTGTACGGGAAAGGCACCCTTTAATTTTGTAATTTTGAATGCAATACAATTTATGAGAGGGATTCTGATCTTAGTGTTTTTTATAGGTGCATTCCACATGTCCCTGGCACAGTTGCCTGGCAACTTTAACCTGGTGCCCAACCCTGGCTTTGAATTTAATACCGCCGAATATAATAATGTAGGTTTACCACCAGATACAAGTTTTATAAATAGCAGGATGTGCTGGATTGCGCCCACTAGCGTTGGAAACGCAATATATAATACATATAACACATCAAATTATTTCACATATTACTTTAAAGCACATGCAGGCATTAGTGCCGGGGCAATAGAGACTAGTCTTAGTTATAGGGGATATGCACTTTGGTTAAATGGCTGGCTGGATAGCGTTGGTGATCAAAGAACATTTCAGCAGACCCATTTGCTGCAACCTCTCGTAGCTGGCACTACGTATTATTTTACCATGTACATTGGTGAATATAAATCAACAGATCCAAATCTCCGGGGAGATGATGTGTTAGGTAATATGGGGGTATACTTTTCTGCAAATAAATTGAGTAATTATACCTATACTAACTACGGAGGCTCCCACGGTGGATTATCTGTAACCCCACAAATACGATTTGTAAACTGGGATATACCACTGTTTGATACTGTTATGTATGCAAAGCTAACAGCTGTATATACAGCAACCGGGGGCGAGCAATACATGACCATTGGTAATTTTGATTTTTTCTCTCAGCAGCATTTCGTCTATGTATCACCCCGTAGTACAGCACTTCACATTGCGTATTCTGGTTCTGGTTATCCCCTTATCGATGACATTTCCCTCGTCAGCGATACCACGCAACCCATGATCAGCCTCAGTGAGTTCAGCCTGGGCAATGATACAGTGCTTTGCCCAGGGCAGTCGCTCACCATTGGCGGCCAGCCCAACTTCTTCCATTATTGGTGGAACACCGGCGATACCACCCGGTTCATTACCGTAAGCCAGCCCGGTACTTACTCCTGTACCATAGACTATGGCTGCGGCACCTTTACAGATACCATAAACTTGTTATCCCCCATAGCAGTTAGCGTTCATATACCAGATACCGCTTTATGCCCCGGCCAAAGCTATACCCCTGCCGCACCACCCGGCTACCAGCACTACCTGTGGAGCAATAATGATACTTCACGGGCCGTCACCCTTACAGACAGCGGTACTTACTGGCTGCACATCAGTAACAATTGCGGTGCAGCCTATACCGATACCTTCCATATAATAAACAAAAATATCCCGGTAGCGCTTTTTACCATACCCGATACCGCATTATGTGCCGGGCAGGTATATACCGCAGCTCTGCCTGCCAGCTACCCGCATTACCTGTGGAGCAATGCAGATACCACATCTTTTATAAATATTTCCACCCCTGGTGTTTACTGGCTGCAGGTAACCAATAATTGCGGTAATGGCTATACCGATACTTTTTCTGTGTCGCAGGGCATCAGTTCAATAACCCTGGGTAACGATACTGTCATCTGTAACAATTTGGAAACCTATACGCTAGTGCTCCCTTCAGGGTTATCTAATATTCTTTGGAGCACCGGCAGCACAGTGCCGTTTATTACAATTGTGCGCCCCGGTACCTACATGGTACAGGCACAAAGTGTATGCGGGCTGTTTGCAGACACAATACAAGTGGGTTTTTGCAGTCCTGTAATTGATAAAATAACCAGCACAGACACCATTTGCCGTGGCGAATGTATCACGGTCTCCGCGCAAACACACAATTATCCTCAGATATTCAGCTGGTCATTTCCGGGCGGTAGCCCCGCCTCCTACCCAAGCCCTACGCCTGTACAAGTATGCTATACTGATACCGGTACTTATGGTATAAAGCTGGTGGTACACAGTACTGGTGGGTCAGATTCCATGGCAAATACCGTAACCGTATTACCACAGCCTGTACCCGCTTTTACAGATAGCACAATAACAGTAACGTACAACACCATCCTTGCTTTGCCTGCCTGTGCCACTGCCATGCACATACAATGGTTCAACCGCGACTCTTTAGTCTGCGATGGTTGCAGTGTCTTCACATTCCCGGCAAAAGTTTACCAGTCCATATACCAGTGTGTGGTCAGCAATGCAGGCTGTTCAGCCACCTGTAGTTACAAGATAATGGTAACAGACATACCAACAGATGTGTGGATGCCCAACGCCTTCACACCCAATGGCGATGGACTGAATGACTACTTTCATGCCATTACAGACAATCCCAATGTAGTTTCCCTTCAGTTATCAGTTTACAATCGCTACGGCCAAAAAGTGTACGAAGGCGTACAAGACCCCAAAGGCTGGAATGGCACAGTAGGCGGAGTGCCTGCCGATGCCGGAACTTATTTCTGGTACATGCGTTACAAAGTACTAGGTAGCGATGTTACCTACAGTAAAAAGGGCGATGTTATTGTGATAAGATAATTGCACGATCAGTTTATATCCCAGGCAAGTGAACAGAGAGAACTTTCCTGAATGGTATTTTAATTACCGTACGGGTTGTTCCATTTTATTGGGTTTAATTCCAGATAGTTTATCTTTAAAAAATCTTGAAACACTATACAGCACTTTAATTGAAATATTTTTCTCATCAAGATACAAGATCAACAATCCAAGCATTGAGCAGAAAAAAGAAGGAAGTCCGTGGGTAATAATGATCATAAAGTGAAATAAAATGGCTAACACAAGAAATTTAGCTTTAATGTTCTCATTTGCAAACAAGCATGCGAACAATAGAATTTCAAATATTATTACACCCCAGGATACTAAAGCTACGTAAGGCGTCAGCGTTATGCTTTCATAAATATTGCGTAGCCAATCTGGTGCGCCACTCACATTGTGCGAAAACCAATAATAACAGGCAGTACCTTCCTTCCATTCGTTGACCATTATTTTTCCAATACCCGATTCCAGGTATATAAAAGCAGCTTGCATCTGTATTGCAAATAAGCAAACGTTGTTGAAAATATTCATATTGGCATTGCCCTGTTTCTTATTTGGCATCCATTGATTCAATCGTTCATCTGTAATGCAAATGGGAATAAGCAAGATAGATAATACCAGGGCTACCTGGTCTCCACCATCAACCGGTATTACCTTGCCGCAAAATGAGATCATTACCAAGGCATGCAAAACGGAGGTGATTTGGGGTAGATAGCCTGAGATAACTGTAACAAGAATAAAGAGAGCAATCAGTTTGGCATAAACCGGTGGAAATAAAACAAATAAATTTATCGCCTTTAATGGCAATTCAACGCTTAAACCGCCACCTCCATTTAAGTAATTACTATTTATTAGCAACCCCATGTTGTTTGTTAATAGTGTAAAAATGGTTCCAATAGCCAATAAAGATCTGACGATAGCAATTTTCTCATTATGTATATTTTTATACATAATTCTGTTTAATAAGGTACCTACCATATTACTGATTTATAATTACTGGAATGAATATTTTAGTTGTCTTAATGTCGTTCAGACTTAATCTTCTTCTCAGAGACCAGGGAATAAAATCATCCATTTCTAGAATATATTTTCCTTTTAAAATGAGTATATTCTTTAGAGTGATGCGATTGTATTTTAAGGTATCTACGCTTAACATATCTGTTAACTTGTTGGAAGCATAGCACTTCTTTTTATAGCTGATTACAGAATCCGCGTTGACATGGCTACTTAAAATATTGCCAATTTCCATTGTCAATAATCGGTTTTTTCTTGAAAAACCCCAGGAAAATTCAGGATTAAACCCTCGCAGATCATGTAGAGAAGGTTTATTATTGGTGATGTCGTATAAATAAGTCGATTTCTCTTCGGGGCTTCTCGTAAAAAAACACCATCCCTGTGGAAAAGCTGTTATGATAAATACTTTATTTGTATTAGTTATGTTTAACGCGTTGGGACCTGCATACCCGGCAAAAAAATAAAAAAATAATATTACATAGAAAATACTTGCAAGATATAACGTCAGGTAATTGCTTAGCTTCTTTCTGTTTGTGTTCATAAAATACGTTTAAGGGCTGCACGAATGCAGCCCTGTTAAACATTTAAATGCCATTGAAATTTACCGTAATGGTTGAGCTCATTTCAGAAAATATGAACTGATTTTGCGGCAAACCTATTATTGGGCCATTTTGCTTAATAAGCCCTATTTCTAAAACTAAAACCGCTACTGCAGCTATAGCAACACCAAACCAGGCTATTAGCTCTTCCTGAACAGCTACATGCTGATCTCTGTAAAGCCAGGAAGGTAAAGCAGATACGGGACCGCCGCTACTACCTACATTGACAGCAAAAGAATTTGATACCGCATTAGCCAAAACTGCAGGTGTTGATTGATTAGTAATGCCATATGTCTGCATAAATGAGGTAACAAAATTCTGGTTAGTTTGATTATTGGGTGATATGCCATTATTTAACCACGCAACGCAGGTATTATAGATTAAATTCCCGCCGTCTGTGAGTGTTTGCTGAACTGTAGCATAATCACCACTTGTAATATTGGTACCAAAACTAGACATGTATCCTGGGTTCTGCGCAGAAATTTGCATAATTAAGCTGTCTTCAAACAACCTCATATAAGCACTGATAGTTTGATTGTTAATTTCGTTTTCTACAGACAAGATCTGTAGATTACCCATTAACCCACCAGCAACCCCATCGAAAAAGAAAACAGACCTAAACAGGTCTTCGTTTGAAAAAGCACCGGGACGTGGTACACGTAACTGGCTTTTTATATTATTTGCGATAGTATGCTTATTAATATCAGAAACTGTTTTATCTTTTACACACCCTTCAAATACAGTTATAAATCCTAGAGTTAAGACTACAAGAGGACACTTAATTATAAAATATCTAATTTTTGATAACATATTGAATAGTTTAAGATTGAAAAATAAATTAAAAGTTTACTGAAACAGATCATTTCTAAGGTGACCTTATTCTAATCGTCATAAGAAATAATTTTATTTATCAAAAAGACGTTAAATAAAACTATATAAAAAGAGAAGAATATGCAATTAAATAAAAAATAATAATACAAAAAGATAAGTATAATGTATATGAATACTCTTATTTGTACAATTATATATGTTTGTAACAATACATTGTTAAATATATGTATTTAAATATGAAAAAAGATGATTGATTTTTAAAATCAGCAATCATAATAGCATGAAAGACAAGTACAAAATAGGTGATCACGTAATGTGGAATTCAGAAGCGGGTTATGTAACAGGTAAGATTATTAAAATCCACACCGCCGATTTTAATTATAAAGGTTATATCCATCATTGCAGTCCGGAAGAACCGCAGTACGAAATTAAAAGTGATATAAGCGATCATATTGCCGCTCACAAAGGTTCGGCTTTAAAGAGAATTTAATTTGTTGTCTCATGGATACAAAACAAGCTATGTTCACATAGAAGGACCATTCTGGCGACATTTTAATTATGCAAAATGATACTTTTATACTTTAAACTCAACTATACCTGATCAATGCTACCTGCCTCCAAGTCTTTACCTGTCTCCAAACGCAGTGCAGTGTCAAGGGTACTCACAGATCTTACATTCTGGGTTTTCTTTGCTATTGTAGCAGGGGTATTGGTAGGGTATTACTATCCTGCTACCGGAGTCCAAACGGAGTTTATTGCAAAAGGTTTTGTCAATATTATCAAGATCTTTATTGCCCCCATTATTTTCCTTACCATAGTCTTGGGCATAGCAGGCATGGGAGATTTGAAGAAAGTAGGTCGCATTGGGATAAAATCGCTGGTGTATTTTGAGGTCGTAACCACTTTTGCACTGGTAATAGGTGTTACTATTGCCTACTTGTTAAAGCCCGGGGCTATAGATAAGGGTGGCTTACAAGTGCAGGATGCAGCAAAATATACTAACCATGTAAGTGAGCATTTTAGCTGGGTGAAATTTTTTATGGATAATCTCACATTGCAGGTATTGCTGCTTGCCATCACAGTAGGTATCATTGTCAATTATATGCACCGGCGTCAGCTGGTCATTAGCATATTGTATAAAGCATCTAAGATAGTTTTTACTTGTTTAAAGTATGCTATGTATCTCGCACCAATCGGCGCATTTGCGGGCATAGCATTTACAGTGGGCAAATTTGGGTTGCATACGCTTATTCCTTTGGCAAAGTTGGTTGGTGCAGTCTACCTAACCATGGTTATTTTTGTACTAGGCATTTTGGGGCTCATCATGCGTGCAAACAAAATGCGCATCCTGCATTTCCTCAACTATATCAAAGAAGAGTTGCTGGTAGTACTTGGTACATCTTCTTCAGAGGCCGCCTTGCCGTCTATAATGCAGAAGCTTGAAGGGATGGGATGCAGTAAACCCGTGGTAGGTCTTGTTGTACCTACCGGGTATTCTTTTAACCTGGATGGAACATCTATATATCTTTCTATGTCTGTAATTTTTCTGGCACAGCTATATGGAGTGCAATTAAGCCTGGGCGAAATACTAAGTATCATTGGCTTGCTCATGCTTACATCAAAAGGTGCCGCAGGTGTTACGGGCAGTGGTTTTATCGTCCTTGCATCTACACTTACTACTATACACAAGATCCCGGTTGAAGGTTTAGCTTTCTTGCTGGGTATAGATAAATTTATGAGCGTTGCCAGGGCCATTACTAATCTTATAGGTAATGGTGTAGCCACTATAGTTATAGCTAAAAGCGAAAAGGAATTTATAGTCCCTGAAATAGTTACTGCTTCATCTGCGTGATTTGTTGTAATTAGGTAATGACTGTTTGTTAAGTTTGTTGATCTAAATAAATGAAATAACAATGATGAAAAAGATAGCACTGCTTGTTACTGTACTTGTTATGGCAACCATGATCACATTTGCCCAAACGAAAGATGAAAAATCGTTAGTAAAGGCTGTAGAGTCTTTTCGTAAAGCATTGATAGATCCGGATTCCACGGTGTTAAAGCAATTGGTGTCAGACAAAGTAAGCTACGGTCATTCAAGTGGAGTGGTGCAAAACAGGGCAGCACTTATAGAAGCCTTGCTAAGTGGCAGGTCTGATTTTGTTACTATAGACATAACTGGTCAGACTATGGAGGTATTTGATAACGTGGCAATTGTCAGGCATACGCTGTCTGCAACTACTAATGACAATGGCAAGCCAGGCATAGTAAAACTAACAGTAATGTTGGTTTGGAAGAAAAGTCATAATAAGTGGATATTAATAGCCAGACAAGCGGTTCATACAGCCTGACAGCTATATCCGGGCATTGATACCAGTAATTACTTGATTGCTAATCAAAATAGAAAATATCAGTGTCGGTTAATCCCCTTTATCATAATTAGCAATCCCTTCTTAAAATTATCCAATGCTATGTGGGATATTATCAGCATAACTTTGCTGAACCAAAATAGTATATGGAAGTTGTGAATCGGCCGGGATGGATAGATGAGGTGCAAATGCATCATCTTGATCCTGTGCAATTTTTGGCGGCCGCACAATCAGCTGTTGCTCAGCTTCGTTGGTTCCTGCTTGGTGTAAACAGCAATGTCATTGTATTTCAAACTCCTGATAGCTATACTTCACAGGGCGATATATTTACTATTACGCTAAGCGGGGATAACGCTGTTTTGCAGAGTGTTCCGGTCAATGAATATTATTGGGATGAGGAACAAGGTAGGGGAAATATAGCTGCATTCAAGCAGGTATTAAAAGAAACTGCTGAGGCACAACATAAAGCTAACCGTAGCCTGCATCCCATGCATCGCGAAAAATACGGTGCACTCATACCTTCAAAGAGTTATCTCATTACACCTATTATAGTTTACTGCAACGCCTTAGTGTTTGCAGTAATGCTGCTCGCTGGTGTTTCTTTATTAGAGCCCACAGCAAAAAGTCTTTTTCAATGGGGTGGCAACCTTCGGCCTGCGATATTGCATGGCGATTGGTGGCGGCTGCTTACCTATATGTTCCTACATAGCGGTGGCATGCATCTGCTTATGAATACAATTGCATTGCTTTATATTGGTATGTTTCTGGAGCCACTTTTAGGTAAGTTTCGTTTTGCAGCAGCTTACCTGCTTACTGGTGTTTGTGCCGGGCTTTTAAGTATTGCTATGCATCCGTTCAGTGTAGGGGTGGGAGCTTCTGGTGCTATATTTGGTTTGTACGGGGTGTTTTTTTCCATGCTCACTACCCGCCATATACAGAAAACCATGAAAAAAACAATGTTGCGCAGCATCTTGTTCTTTATCGTCTTCAACCTATTTGCTGGCATTCAGGGTAATATTGACAACGCTGCACATATTGGTGGGTTGGTCAGCGGTATTGTTATCGGGTACGTTTATTACCCGGGTATAGCAGCACATGCACCATTTAAAAAACAACTTTTGGTTACTGCCTTAATTACGGCAAGCGTTATCGCGGCCTCTATCATTACGTTGCAGTATCTAAAAGCGATATGATTATCCCTCTCCGAAAAATTTCATTGGAGAATGTTTTTTTAGGCCGAATGGTTCAATAGCGTGTTTCCTTATGTGCTCTATTCCTTCTTCAACAGAATCTGTGAATAGGAACAAGTCAATATCTTCGGCACCAATTGTTTTTTCTGCTACCAGCCTTTGTATATGCTGATACAATGCAGCATGATAGTCCTTACCCATTAACACAATAGGAAATCTTTGAAATTTGCCGGTCTCTATCATGGTTATTGCTTCAAAGAACTCATCAAGTGTGCCGTATCCACCAGGCATTACTACAAATGCATAAGAGTACTTGCTAAGCAATGTTTTACGCACGAAGAAGTAGTCAAAATCCACCCACTTGTCCAGGTATTTATTCGGCTGTTGTTCTTTAGGTAAAATGATATTGCACCCTACAGATTTGCCACCTACATCTTTTGCACCACGATTAGCAGCTTCCATTATACCCGGCCCCCCCCCGGTCATCACGGTAAAGCCTAGCTTTGATATTTCCTGTCCTATTTCTCTAGCTAACACATAATATGGTGATGACTCATCAAATCTGGCCGAGCCAAATACAGTAACACAAGGACCGATAAAGTGTAGTTTTCTCAGACCGTAAAAAAACTCGCCAAATACCTGCATTAGAAAGGTAAACTCTTTCCATCGCGAATGTGGACCCTCCAAAAATTCGTTTTCTTTTCTCGATCCTATTGGTGTAAATGATTTGTTGATCATATGCTGAAATATCTTGAGGACAATACGCCTATTGGCAATGGCTTTGCTATATCGCTGCAAATATAGCGTGGTAAATACAATGCCTATGGCACAATTCATTGTTACAGAAACTTTTATCAGCCTTTCCTTTTAAAATGATTAGGATCATTCTAATTATTGACCATAGTCATATTGTGTAGCTATTAGCGAGCTTATTTTTGGGTAGTAAATATAATCACATGGAAAGGGTTAGTATAACTCACTACAACAGCGTTAACAGTGTATGGTTGCAAATGCTCGGTTTTTATAGGCTAGAGATGAGAGCACTTAAAATTAAACTTACAGATATTCTTCGCAAGAATACCAACACCGATGTTGTAGGTCAGGCGAGACAATACGAAATAGTGTTCGATGTACAACTAGGTACTATAGATGAACTCTGTAATGATATTTGCGTTGCAACCACAGAGCAGGCTGTTCATACTAAAGAAGGGTATATTGATATCAACCTTTGGTCTGCATACAATAAGCTGAAAGATAGGTTTATATTAGAAGAAAGAAAATTGAACGAGGTTAAAAAGAGCTTTAAACAATTTGCGTCTGCCATGGATGCGAACAGCAACAACATTTCCCATTCATATTTATCCAATTGATTGATAATAGCTGTAATACAGATCACAATTATCGATGACAATCGTCATGTTTTTACTGAAACAGGTGAAATAGTTTTGTCTAATAAAAATAGATTTTATGGAAAAAATAAGCGTAACACATTTTGACAATAAACACGGTGAATGGTTGTCAGCTTTAGGGTTTTATACTGAGGAAATTGATTTATTAAAGAAAAGACTCACGGAAATTGCTGGTAAAAATTCTGCTCAGGATGTCTTAAAAGAAGTGGAGCATTATGAAAATCAACTAACAGTACAATCAGATAATATTCAAGCCCTGCGTCACGATATCCATGCAAATGATGTAGCAGTAAGAAGTCAGTTGGAGGATTCAAAAGAAGGCTATGTGGATAAACAGTTATACAAAACACATCAAGAGCTGATAGATCGTTTTAGTAGCGAAGAGAAGGTATTCAAAGAAGTTAGGGAAGAGTTTATGCAGTTTGCTGCTACCTGGATGTAGCATTTAAATAGATTGATTAGAAATAGAACGAACACAGGGGCAAGTGGAATTTTCCGTTTGCCCCTGTTAAATTTATCCGTTCTATTCTGCTAAAAGGCTAGTGATGTGCGACGAAAAGAGGCAGTTTATGGTCCTTTATTATATTTCTTATAAAACTGGTTTTAAAAAGTTCTGAGATAAAAGACCTGCCATGCGAGCCTGTTACCAATAAGCCTCCTCCTTTTTCTGATAACCACGAATTGAAATATTTTTGCGGATTGGTTTCTAGTTTGAAAAAGGTAAGATGTTTAAAATGCCGCGCTGCAAGTTCTTCTATATAGGGTAGATCTGGTAAGTCATCATTCTTCTCAGATGCGTAGACAATCAAGGTAGGTAACTCAGAAAACTCTGGAAAAAGATATGCAAACTGTTTTAGTGCAAATACAGAAGATGCACTGCCATCATAGGCAATAATAATGCTCTGGGGAAATTCAAAATCTTCAGGAATAAGCAGAGTCGCACATTCAGATCTGTGTATAGTATCTTCCAGGTAATCTTCACTGTCTTCACCCAGGTTTTCAAAAAGTAACTGACTATTAAGTACCAGCAGATCGGCATATCTGGTTTCCTTATTCAGATCGTCTAGTATAAAATCGTCTCTGTGCACCCGGTATTCAATGTGGTGCGTTTGGCATCTTGCTTCAAATTTTTCAATATTAACTTCAATCAGTTCGGGATTGTCGTTTACATAAGGAATGTATATTGGGCCGGCCATACCACCTAAAAAGTAGGTCATAGCATCAGAGTAGCTTACTGCAGGAAGAAACACACCGGTAAGCAATATTGGTTCCAACTCATTCAAGTCCTTTGCAAATTGGATAATCCCTTCCGCAAACTGGTTGCCATCAAAAACTGCAAGTAATTTTTTCATGATTATTTTGTTTAATGAATTATGTAAGTTATGTACAGTGTAGTAAAAAAAGCCGCAATTACCATGCATCAATATCGTACCATTAGAACTTGCTTTTTAATTTTATATTGCCTTACTAAAGATTTCATTAGACATCCCGCTTTGAGATCGTAATAAATGAAGGTCAAATGCGCTACAGATAATTCTGATAAAGTTTCTGCCTTGCTCGGTTACAGCCAACATGTTATTGTCAAACAATAACATTCCGTCATTTTCTAGGTTTTGCAGCATCGGGAAGGTGTATTCCGCCAATATTGGTAAGTCTTCTGGTGAAAAAGTTGTTTTTCCGTTACAGCTTATATCAAGTATGTATTTTTTAAAGGCGATGTCTTCTTTAGTTAAAAAATAGCCCTTTTCTATTGGTATTGCCCCGTTGTCAATCGATGAATAGTAGTCATGTAGCGCCTTGCTGTTTTGCGCAAAGGCATTACCGGTATCGCTAATACTCGACATTCCTAGCCCTAGCAGTAAAGATGTATTCTGTGTAGTATATCCCATAAAATTCCTGTGTAGTTTGTCTTGCGCCCAGGCCTTGTGCAGGTCATCGTGGGGCAATGCAAAATGGTCCATTCCAATATCAGTATATCCTGCTTCTGCAAACATTTGTTTCCCCAGCAGGTATAGTTTCATTTTCTCTTCTGTGGTTGGCAAATCATGTTCATCAAAAAGCCTTTGCCCTTTGCTTGTCCAGGGCACGTGAGCATAACTGTAAAAAGCCACCCGGTCAGGTTGTAAAGAAATGCTCTGCATCAGTGTTTTGCGCATACGCTCCTTGTTCTGCAATGGCAAACCATAAATAAGGTCAAAATTTACCGATGTAAAACCTATATGCCTGGCCATTTCAGTCGCACGTTTCACTTCCTCAAATGGTTGTATCCTGTTGATAACACGCTGCACCTCAGGGTTATGGTCCTGCACGCCATAACTAACTCGTCTGAATCCGAGATTATAGAGCGCTATCAATTGCCCTGCACTGGTATTATTAGGGTGTCCCTCAAAACTAAAATCATGCTCCGGAGGCACAATACTATCCTTAAGTATCGTTGCAATCAGTTTATACAGGTTGTCAGACGAGAAAAAGGTAGGTGTGCCGCCGCCAAGGTGTATTTCTCTTATTACAGGTTGCTCATCCATTAGTTGCATATATAGTCGCCATTCTTTTAGTACGGCTGCTATATAAGTCTCTTCTACACTGTGGTTGGTTGTTATTTTCTTATTACATCCGCAATAAGTACATAGCGACTCACAAAACGGAAGATGTATATAAAGGCTGATTCCTTTACTCTTATTGCCTTTATGGAACTGCTCTTTAAGTATATCCTTCCAGTTGTTTACATCAATTTGTCCGCTCCAGTAAGGAACGGTTGGGTAGCTTGTATAACGTGGTACCGGAATATTGTACTTGTTCAATAAACGAAAGTTCATCTTACTTTATTTTTAACATGACACTATTTTTATGGCAGCAACTGGCTTTTACTTCATGTTGGGTTACTTCTATTCTGGGGCTTAGGTAGGGTATGCCCAGGTTCATTCCCCTAAGCATAAAAAGACAACCGAACACAAACATCATAACCGGTACCATTCTCTTTAACGATCCAAACTGTGCCAATGAAACCCGCTTTCTAAGCAGGGTAAGAGTAAGTAGCATGGGCATAGTGCCCAGGCCAAAGCTGTACATCATTAACGTGGCCTGTAGGCTGCTTGGGGTAGCTATAGATGCAGAGAGTGCCATATACACCAACCCGCAAGGCAGTAAGCCATTAAGTACTCCAGTTATTAATAGGGTACCTACCTGTGGCTTACTCATGAATTTGCCCAGTTGCGTTTGTATATACCCGCTCCATGGCAGCGAAAATCTAACTTTTTTGCTGGGTATAAATGAAACCATGCCCGCCACCAGCAGTGTGCCGCCCAGTATCAGGGATATATATTGTTGTATCTGTGGTTGAAAAAGATTCTTGAAAGAATGTAAGATCAATGCAAGCAAGGCATACATACTTACCCTTCCAAAATGATATAGAAAAATTCCCAGCCCACGTTTGAAACCATTTAGAAATTGGAATGGCATTACCCAGATAATAGGACCACACATGCCGGCGCAATGCAGGCTACCAGTAAAGCCCATTACAAAAGCCAATGTAAAAGTTAACGTGTTCATTAAGAATGCAGGTTTATCTCTGTTTCCTGGTAGTATCTTTTTCCGTTGTCTGTAAGGTCAATTTTTACTATATACTTTGTGTTGCGCAATTTGCTGCGTTCAATGCTCATGCTATGATCTACTATTGCTACGTTATACTTTGTATCCCATGCTGAGTTAACCGGCGAGTAAAACCTGATCTCTCCCTTAGCCTCCTTGCCCTGCAGTTCGGCGGGAAACTCAATAGTTACCTTATCAGCATTAGCATGCACATTTATAGGTGTTGATAATGTTGCTTCATTCTTCCCTGCATTGATCACTTTCTGATAAGCAACCTCTTCATCATAATAATTAGCCGATACCAGGTCAAAATGCTGGTGCATGCTGGCTATTACAAGGGTCAATATCAGCAATACAAAACCACTGTAAACTATGGCTATCCTTATTCCCCAACTGATCTTCATATTGATTATTTTTGATCGTTAATCTTTATTTGCTTGTAAACGGACCTAAGAATGATGTGGTAATGGTTCTTATCTTTTTACCACTTTCGTATACACCTATCTTTAGCAATGTTTTTCGTTTTACAATATCGTTGTCTTTTACATAAATGAACATGGAGCCCGATACAAAACCTTCCTTTGGTATTATCATCCTGTGTTCACCTACAAGTGCTATCTCACCTTTAAAATTTTCAGGACTAAGAGTTACTTCCTTTTCTTTAAAAGTCTTGTTAAGCAACTTGTAGTTATACAGGTTGCTGATCCTTCCACCTGTTTGTTCCTGGAACAGTTGGCCGGGTGTTCGCATCAGTGCTATATCTACATCGGTACGGCTTGCTAGTAACCATACAAGTACCCCTAGCAATATCACCATCACAGCACTATATGCTTTCATTCTGTTGGTGAAGCGCATGGGTTGCTTGCTTTCAATATTGTTTTCCGATGCATAGCGTATCAGCCCGGTGTCAAATCCCACTGCAAGCATCATCTTATCGCAAGCGTCTATGCAAGCGGTACAGTTGATACATTCTAGCTGCGTTCCGTTACGTATGTCTATACCGGTTGGGCAAACTTTTACGCATTGCATGCAGTCTATACAGTCTCCGCCAGTGCGTACTTCGTTCTTGTGTATTTTACCTCGTTCTTCTCCACGCTTATGGTCATAGGCTACCACTACTGTATTACGGTCCAGGAGCACACCCTGCATACGGCCATAAGGGCATATGGTGGTGCAAACTTGTTCACGCAGCCACAGGTAAACAAAAAAGAACACTGTAGTAAATATCATCAGTGAGCTTAATGTACCCAAATGCTTAACTATGGGTTCACGCACCATTTGCTCCAGTTCATCAACACCAATAATATAAGCAAGAAAGGTATTGGCTATCAGGAAACTTACTAGCCAGAATGCTACCCACTTCGCACCTTTTCGTACTATTTTTTCTTCAGTCCATGGGCCATTGGCAAGCATTTTCTGGTGCGCTGCATTTCCTTCTATCCAGTATTCTATTTTCCGGAACACCATTTCCATGAAAATAGTTTGTGGACACATCCAGCCGCAAAATACGCGCCCAAAAACAACGGTGAATAATGCCACGAAAACAATAAAAACTACCATACCCAATCCGAATATGAAGAAGTCTTGCGGCCAGAATATCTGCCCGAATAAAATGAATTTCCGCTCCAGGATATTCACTAGGAAAAAGGGATGACCATTTACTTTCACAAATGGCAGAGTAAAAAAAACGAGCAGGTAAACTAAACTCACCCAACCACGCAAATTGTAAAACTTTCCTTCTGGTTGTTGTGGAAACACCCATAGCCTCTTACCATTCTTATCTACCGTGGCTACCTTATCTCTGAATGAATTCTGTTCCTTTACCCCTGCCTGTTCCATAACAAATGTTTAGTTCTTTGCCACCTTGCTGGTACTATCTGTTTTAGGTGTACTGCTTTCTATATACAATTCGCCTTGCTTGTCTTTTGGTGCTGCAGGCTTGGTGCCATGCAGTGTTTTTACATAGCTGGCTATTTGTGCTATTTGCATAGGCGAAAAGTCATCTTTCCAACTCTTCATGCCCTTATCCTGCCAGCCATATTTTATAGATTTGAAAACATCTTTTATACCCCCACCATGTAACCAATAATCATCAGTCAGGTTCGGGCCTACGCCACCGCCACCATCTTTTGCATGGCACGGAAAGCACGTAGTTTGGAATATCTGCTGCCCGGCAGCAATATCGCTTGCCGCAGTGAGCTCTTTTACGGTATTCTCATCCACATTGTTGGCCGATTTGGCCAGGTATTCAGCTTTGTCTTCGTCAGCTTGCTTCATCTCAGCCGCATATTCTTGTTGTGGGTTTGGTCCTGTCCCAGATATCTGGTAACGATAAAAGTAAATGCATGCCACAATTATGGTAAGGATGAATCCGTATTTCCACCAAGGTGGCAAACTGTTATCCAGTTCTTGTATACCGTCATAGTCATGGTCCAACAGTATGTCTCTTTCTTTCTCAACCGAAACTGCATTGTTGAATTTATCCCAGAAATACCTTTCCCATACAGACTTACGTAAAATTGCTTTAGTTACCGGTGCTAGTTCAGGCTTGCTGCTCAGTAGTGCTATCATTGTGCGCACATAGTAGGTAAGCACAAGTAGTATAAATAACTCCAGGCCAATCACCGACATCAACACATAAAATTGATCCTTAGGGATGCCATTTATGAAATTAGATACCGGCGCAGCCGCAGCCGGTGCTGCGGTTGCCTCAGCGGCCAAACTGTGTAGTGCAGGTATGCAGAAGGCTACAAGCAATAATATTGCCTTTATAACATCTGTTTTTACTACCTCGCTGTTTTTGTCTTTCTGGTCCCAAAGTTTTCCTCTGTAAACAAGCACAAGTTGGCGGAAGACATTGGCTATTACTCCTATTGCAAACACCAGTATCAGCATTAGGGTTACTAACCCAAACAGTACTGGGTTAAAAGAGAAGTTGTCACCACTAGTAGCTGCAGGAGCAGTGCCTTCTGCCTGCATTGCTACAGGTACAAGCAATGCTGTTGCTAAAGCAATTGTTTTATTAAAATAGGTACGCATAATTATGATGCTATTTTTAGTACTTATTGTTCGTGTTCGTTTGATGAAAAAGGAATGTTTTTCATCGAGTCTATATAACCCTTGTCTGCTTTATATACCCATAGGGATAATACAGTGAAGAACAGGAAGAATATCAGCAATGAGGTCAGTGGGTATATACCAACCCCTGTTATGTTTTGCAAATAATTGATGAATTTCATAACCTCTTTTTGAGTTTAAAAATGTCTGATTAGTTTTGAGCAGTTTTGTGTTCCAGTTTTATGTCCTTTCCTAGGCGTTGCAGGTAAGATATCAGGGCTACTATTTCTTTCTGGCTCTTCACATTTATTTTATCTTTTGCCAGGTTTGCCGCTATGCCATCAGCCTGCTTCATAAGGTCTTTATTAGCTACCTGATCATAACCAATAGGGTATGGTACGCCCAGTTGTTGCATTGCTCTTATTTTCGCCGGTGTTATGGCCGTATCCAGGTTGTTTTCAAACAGCCAGGGGTAGTTAGGCATTATAGTTCCGGGCGACATGCTGGATGGTTCGTACATGTGGTTGAAGTGCCAGCTATCTGGATATTTACCGCCTTCTCTCGCAAGGTCTGGTCCGGTACGTTTGCTGCCCCACTGAAAAGGATGATCATAAACAAATTCACCTGCTTTTGAGTATTCACCATATCGTGCCACTTCACTGCGGAATGGACGTATCATTTGGCTGTGGCAGTTGTAGCAACCTTCTCTTATGTATATGTCACGTCCTTGCAGTTCCAGCGGTGTATATGGTTTCACACTGCTTATAGTTGGTATGTTCGATTTAACCATGAAGGTTGGTATGATCTCAACCAGGCCACCAATGCCCACCACTATCAGGCTGCCCACCAGCAATTGTATAGGGCGGCGTTCTATCCATCTGTGCCAGTGTTGTTGTCCATGGGGTACATATACCTTGGTAAGTGGTGCAGCTTCAGCGGCTTCATTGGCAAGCAAACTTCCCTGGCGCACTGTTTTAAACAGGTTGTATGCCATCATAAGTGCGCCTATCAGGTACAGGGTGCCACCAACACCACGCATGGCATAGAAGGGGCGCATTTGTTGCACGGTTTCCAGGAACTGGTATTTAAGTTGGCCTTCTGGTGTAAATTCTTTCCATGCAAGGCTTTGCATAAAGCCAGCCCAGTACATAGGTACCACGTAAAATATAATACCCAATGTGCCTATCCAGAAGTGCCAGTTAGCAAGCTTCTGCGAATACAGGTTTGTTCTGAATATACGCGGGATGATCCAATATAATACGCCAAAGGTTAAGAAGCCGTTCCAGCCCAATGTGCCCACATGCACATGTGCTATGGTCCAGTCCGTAAAGTGACTTATTGCATTCACGCTTTTTAGGCTTAGCATGGGGCCTTCAAACGTGGCCATACCATATGCGGTTACCGCAACTACCATAAATTTCAATACTACATCTTCCCTCACTTTGTCCCAGGCACCTCTTAGTGTAAGCAACCCATTCAGCATTCCACCCCATGATGGTGCTATTAACATGATAGAAAATACGGTGCCTAATGATTGTGCCCAGTCGGGTAGGGCAGTGTATAGCAAGTGGTGCGGTCCTGCCCATATATACAGGAATATCAGAGCCCAGAAATGTATAATGGAGAGCTTGTATGAATAAATGGGGCGGTTAGCAGCCTTAGGTAGAAAATAGTACATCAGCCCCAGGTAAGGTGTGGTAAGGAAGAACGCCACCGCGTTATGGCCGTACCACCACTGTACCAAAGCATCTTGTACGCCTGCATACCATGAATAAGAATTGAAAAATGAGTAGGGTAGTTCTACAGAGTTTACTATATGCAGCATAGCAACTGTTACAAAGGTTGCTATGTAAAACCATATAGCAACATACAAATGGCGTTCGCGGCGCTTCAATATCGTGCCAAACATATTCCATCCAAAAATCACCCACACTATTGCTATCAGTATATCTATAGGCCATTCCAGCTCAGCATATTCCTTGCCACTTGTGTACCCTGCAAGCAACGTTACAGCGCCCAAAACAATAATGGACTGCCAACCCCAGAAGTGTATTTTACTGAGCTTGTCGCTAAACATACGGGCTTTGCATAGCCGCTGCAGCGAGTAGTAAACCCCCATAAAAATACCATTGCCTACAAATGCAAATATTACAGCATTGGTATGTACCGGTCTCACACGGCCATAGCTGGTTGCTGCCAACCCAAGGTTTAGAGATGGGAATACTAATTCAAATGCAGCAAATAAACCTGCCAGCATGCCTACAATGCCCCAGAACATGCAGGCATATGCAAACATCTTTACAATGTTGTTGTCGTAATAGAACTTATCGAGTTTCTGCAAAGTGGGGGGTACTGTTATCTCCCTCTCCACATTTACATCATCTCCGGTAATACCTTTTGTAATTGCGGTACTCATGTATTGGTGCGTTTAGATTGTTGATTTATAATTCTTTCACTTTTTCATTATCATACAGCATTCGTATGGATGCGCCTTTCTGATCTTCAAATTGGTTGGTTCTTACGCTCCATATAAAGGCGGCCAGGAACGTAGCTGCAACTGCAACACTTACTATTATCAATATGTACAAGGCGCTCATTTGCTTTTATTTAACACCTCAAAGCTATTTATGCAACGGCACCGATACTATGACGATACTCAGACAAAAAGATGATCGTCGTCATCTTTTTTTATTGCTGTATAATCATCTCTTAAAACAACTATGGTCTGATAGGGTTATGCGTAGGATTAAAAGATTGTTTAGTCAGGGCGAAACAGTAGTGCTGTCACCTGCTTTTGGCATCAAGGAGATGTCACAAAAGCAGAGGAATAACGTTATAGACCAGAGATTCTTTAAGTCTGCGGAGCACTAAAAAACAACTATAAACTCTTTAGCGAAAGGCCAAAATGCCTGGCAAGCATACTACTTGCTCCGGTGGTGATCAATACAATGCTCAACGTACTTACAGGCATAAGTATTGCTGCTATCATCGGGCTCATAATGCCTTTCATAGCTATACTTAATCCAATAATATTATACAACACAGATATGGTAAAGCTCATCAGTACTATTTTCTTTTGCGCTTTGGCTAATCTTAACAAAGATGGAAGGAATTGAAATTTCTGTGCATCAAGTATAGCATCACATGCTGGGGTAAAATTGTTGATGTCATCAGCAAGAGTAATGCCTACATTGCTTTGCTGCAAAGCTCCTGCGTCATTCAGCCCATCGCCTATCATCAGTACTTTCTTGCCTTCATATTGCAGCCGTTCTATGTACCGGAGTTTGTCTATCGGTTTTTGTTCAAATATAAGATCGCTCTTTCCTCCGAATAAAGAACGCAACAAAGGCTTTTGTCTGTCATTATCGCCTGATAGTAAAGACAGTGTATAATCCTGGTTCAGTTGTGGTATTATCTGGGGTATTTCATCTCGTAGAACGGGCAGCAAATAATAAGCCGATACTTTATTATTGATTCGTACAAATAAACTGGCGTTCTCATTCTGGTCTTCTTCTAGTCCAATGAAAGCTGCAGAGCCTACTTTTATTTTATTACCACTAGCATATGCCTCTATTCCCTGGCCTGCTACTTCCCTCCACCCGGTTATAGGCACACTTTCATAGTACCCCAAATATTTTGTAAGTTCCTTGCTATGTGGGTGCTGGCTCGATTGTACAACGTTATATAACCATTCTTTTTCTTCCTCACTTAGCTGGTGGCCAGCGGTGGCCATTTTACCACCGCCCTTGGTAAGGGTACCCGTCTTGTCAAATACAATATGGTCTATACTTCCCATTTGCTCTATTACAGGAGCATCTCTAAGAAATAAGCCATTGTTACTAAATATACGCAGCAGGTTACCATTTGTGTATGTAGATGACAATAGTAATGCACAAGGGCATGCTACTATAAGCATTGCCGATACGCTGGGTAGTATTCTTGCCGTATCATGTATGCCCCAGTATATTGCAGTTATTGCCGCAAGTGTAAATAGTATGTACGTAAAGTACCTGCTCAGTATGTGCACAGCACTATTTTCGTTATTTTCTTCGGCTTTATTTTTGGTAAAAGCATGGTGATTCCAAAGAGAGGTGAGGTAACTGCCCGCAACTGGTTTAATGATCTCTATAATGATCTGCTCACCTACTTGCTTGCCGCCCGCATATAGCATTTCTCCGGTGTTTACGGTTACTGGCTCACTTTCACCGGTTACAAAGCTGTAGTCTATTTTTGCCCTGCCACTTATTATAATGGCGTCTGCAGGTATTATCTCATCATTATGCAGCTGCACTACATCTTTCTCTTTTAGGTCTTGTATATTTTTACTTTCCATCCCTTCAGTGGTCAGTACACTTACTGCAATAGGGAAATATGATTTGTAATCACGATGAAAGGATATAGATCTGTAAGTGCGCTCTTGTACCACTCTGCCTACAAGCATAAAGAAAACTATTCCGCTCATACTGTCCAGGTATCCACTTCCTGTTCCTGTAGCAATTTCATAAATACTGCGGCTGTAAGTAATAATGAGGGCCAGTACAATTGGTGCATCAATGTTCAGCATCTTTTGTTTTAATCCTTTCCATGCCGAAATGTAGAACTCTGATGCACTATAGAAAAAGACAGGTATGGATAATAACAGATTCAGTATCCTGAACAATTGGGCATATTGATGCTCCATACCTAAATGTTGAGAGAAATATTCCGGAAAGCTCATCATCATGATGTTACCAAAACAGAACCCCGCTATACCTAGTTTGTACAGCTTTTCTTTATTAAATATTTTGGCTTGTTCCTGGCTGCTGTCGTCAAGGTCTATGTATGGTTCATAACCAATAGTGGCTAATAGTTCCACAAGTTGGCGCAGGCTTATTTCGTCTTTTGCAAAATGGATGGTTACTTCTTTTGTTGTAAAGTTGAGTCTGCTTTCCGCTATACCTGGCTTCAGTCGGTTCATATGCTCTAGCAGCCACATGCAAGAGCTGCAATGTACACCTGGAATATAGAAGGTTACAATTGTATTATTCCCGTCTGTGAATTTGTACAGTTTTTTTGCTATGGCTTCGTTGTCCAGGTAGGTGTATTTGTCGTTGCGTATGGTCTTTATCTGCGATAGTCCCGGGTGGGTTTGCAATTTGTAATAGTCGCAAAGGTCTCTTTCATTTAGTATTTCAAATACCAGCTTACAACCCTCGCAACAAAAGAGCTTTTCTGCTATTGCTATATTCGCAGTAATGCATGGCGCCCCACAGTGATAGCATATGTTTGCCATCCTGCTTTTTGGCATTGGTATGTCAGTCGTGCTCGGCTCCTTAGCTAACAGCATGAATGTTCTTTTGAGCTTCTTTTATCTTAGGTATCAGTACCTCTTCTTCTACGCACATTATTTCCTCCATTATCGACTCTAGGAATACTATCTTATAGTGCAGCAATTTAAATTCCTTTACATGTTCCGCATCCTTATGCAGTTGCATTTTTAGAGTTTTCTCTAATGTTTTGTCAATATCTTTTATAGACACCGTAAATTCTACCAGCTTCATATTGTGTTGCACATCGCAGCTGCCAGAGCAGTTTTGACAATCATGACCAGAAAGGTCTTTTTCTGTCAGTTCACTTAAATAAGGCATAAAAACTTCCCTGCGATAATTGATATATTTGCGGCATGCCACAGTAAATTCATCGCAAAGCATTATATATGGTAGGCTGGCTGCGGGGAGTAGCGTTCTTAAATGATCGCAGTAAAGATGCACATGCCTTGCTAATACTTCAATAGGATTGTAATAATCGTCATTCAGCCTGTCTGTGAGTTCTGCTATTGGCATGTCACGATACAATAAAAAAAATCTGCCTGTCATTTTTGCCTTTATTTTATACAAAAATATTGTAGCAGCATTCGCATTTTTATGATTCAAGTATCTCTATTCGATGATCTTGATCATCTTTTATTTTAAACCTCCTGGATATTTTTACCCTTATGATCTTTATCACCTTTTCTTGTGATGAAGGTTATTTTAATTAGTTATAGACTAAGATAATTTTACGCTACAGTAATCAACTATCTGGGGTCATTAGTTTTTAATATCCCGGTTCAGTCTTTAATTACTATAAGTGGGCAAGACGTAAATGGAAAATAAAATGGTGATAAATAAGATTAAGCATCTTAAGAATGAAAGAGAAACCTGGCTTAGAACCTTGGATTATATGCAGCAAGAAAATGTTTTCTTGAAAACTAGCTTGGGCGATAGCATACAAAATGACATTAATAGTGAGGTCTTGGAAAGAGTTGAGTTTTTCCAAAGTCAGTTTGTCAACAAGGATGCTGTTATTGCATTACTCCGTTACGATATAGCGGAGCAAAATAGATTATTGGAAAGCAACGGGGATTTAAATAGTAACTATATGGCTATTGTAAAAAAACAAAATAGCTTACGTAAGGATATGGAGCGCATGGAAAAAGATTTCAATGAATTGAAATTTCAATTTAATACTTACCTGGCGGAGGTACTATGAGTTAATTAAACATATTTTGTAGTTTCTTTACATCTAGTATTACTATTTCTCCTTGGCGTATATCTATAAGCTTTTCTTCTTTAAAATCGCTTAGGGTTCGTATCGCAGATTCCTTAGCTGTTCCGGCTACATTCGCCAGGTTTTCGCGGCTTATATCTATTATAAACTCAGCCTTGCCTGCGCTGTATTTATTATGGATAGCCAATAGTGCGTCAGCCACCTTTTTCCTTAATGAGTTGTAGGCAAGGTTAAGAAGTTGCTGTTCGCGTTCTGAAACATTATTAGCCAATAGTTGAATGAATTTTTTCATCACCTCACGGTTATTATTAACAAGGTATTCAAAATCGTCTTTTGGTATCAAGGCTACTTGGGTTTCTTCAAGTGCCTCTGTTGTTTCTTTATAGGTACCTCCTTCCAGGAGTGCTACATAGCCCAAAAAATCACCTGCACTGTATAGCCCTGTTACCAGTTCCTTGCCGTCATCGTTTGTTTTGTAAGCCTTTACTTTCCCTTGTGTTATATAGTAAAGCCGGTGTGGATGGCTCTCCTCGGCATATATCACCTGTTTTTTCTTAAAATTGCTAATAGTTCGGTCATTAGCAAAGACTCTTAAAGCATCCTTGCCCCCCGCTGTTTCTACAAGTTCATTAATACCTTCAAGTCCTGCTGCCAGGTCTTTTTTTATAAGATCTGTTTTGCGCAGCCTGCTTTCTACAGCATTCAGTAATTCTGTACCATTAAAGGGTTTGGTAATGTAGTCGTCCGCGCCGAGCTCCATGCCCTTTCTTATTTCAGCCCGTTCAGCTTTAGCTGTAATAAATATGAAGGGTATGTTTCTTGTTTCTATATTCCTCTGCAGCATGTGTATTACACCATAACCGTCCAGTACAGGCATCATTATATCACATACAATCAGGTCGGGTTTATCTTGTATGGCTAGTTCCACCCCGTTTTTCCCATCTTCCGCTGTTATTACCTTGTAGCCAGATAACTCCAGTATTTCCGACATATTTTCACGTATCTCCGTGTTGTCTTCTATGAGCAAAATTACTTTCATGATTTTTCTTTATTCAATGGCTTAAAATTGATAATAAATTCTGTCCCTTTAAACTCCTCACTTACACACTCAATACTACCATTCATCAGTTCTGTATATTTCGATACAATGTGTAAACCCAGGCCCGTACCCTGTATAGTAGTTACTGCTTCACTTCTGAAAAAACGTTCAAATAAATGCTCCTGGTCGGCTTTAGACATACCTAATCCATGATCTTTTACTGAAAGGTAAATGCCTTCTGATCCGCTTTCGGTTTTAATATCAATGCTGGAGGCTTCTGGCGAAAACTTAATAGCATTTGATATGAGGTTCATCAGGATGTGACTTAATAGAGATGGATCAAGGTTTATAACACGGCTCCCTGTATGAACGTACTTTAGTTCTTGTGAGGTTTTTAGCAATGTCTGCAGTTCGTTGAGTAGTGCATTAATATGTTGTTCGATATCAAAATCAATAAAACGTACTTGTATTTTCCCTTCCTCAATTCTCCCAACAGAAAGGAAGTCATTCAGTATATCAGTAAGCATGTGTACCGATGATATAATACGTTGTATATGTTTATCTCGTTTAGGTTGGTCTTCAGTTGTAACGTATTTGTTCACCAGGTATGCCGACGAAAGTATAGTACTGAGCGGTGTTCTGAACTCGTGAGAAGCCATAGAAACAAAACGCGATTTAAGTTCGTTCAGTTCTTTCTCTTTCTCCAGTGCTACAGATAGCGAATGGGTGCGTTCCTCTACTTTTTGTTCCAGTTCCGCATTCAACTGCAGCAATGCTTGCTCCGATTGTTTTCTTATGGATATGTCGCTTATAAATGCAATGGAGAATTGTCCTGTATCCGATTTGTGGGGGCTTAGGCTCACCTCTACGGGAAATTCGGTACCATCCTTCTTTATCGCAAATAGGTCCATGCCTACTCCCATAGGCCTGCTATGTGCTTTACGGCCATGGTAGTGGTCACGATGTTTTACATGTTTTTCACGGTAGCGGCTAGGTATAAGCACCTCTATTTTTTTGCCAATAAGTTCCTGTTCATGGTAGCCAAATTGCTTCAGCGAGAAGCCGTTGGCCAATACTATACTCCCTTCAGCATTAATAATGATAATACCTATAGCCGCATTGTTGAAAAGCGCTTGGAACTCCTTATTAGCCGATTGAGTGTTCACTTTTTAGGTAGCTTTATATGGTGAAAGTTAGACAAAAATTTTGTACAATACCATAGAAAAGGTAGGCGTGATAGCCCTTTTGGCAAATGGTAGTAAGCAAATGGTAGTAATAAGAAAACATTCTTCATAGAAGAGGCTTACGCTGCCAGAGTCAGTCGCTGTAGTATGGCTACTACGTAAGGCGTAAGTATTTTTACTTCGTGGTGTTCGTGCAATGGTATTTGCATAAAATCTCCGGCACCCATCCTGAAAACTTTATCGCCTACCATGCAGTCACATTGGCCTTCCAGTATAATAAAGCTTTCAAGTTCGTTAGTATGCACTTCGTCTTCAATGTCTGTCGCAGATACAACCAGCATTTGCAATACAGACGGCTTGTTTGTAAGCACTTTAGTATATCGTCCCTCCTTAAATGATGCTGGTATGCGGTCTTCCACAAAGTCTAGCCATGGGCGATAGTTCGAAAATTTATTGATCAATGGCAGATCTGCTAACTGCATGTGTGCCTCTTTGCTCAGGTTGTCTAGAAGATTGCCAATGGCATGCTCAAGGTGTGCTGGTGGGGTAATGGCATATTCTTCGGTATAGGTTTCCATAGCCGCCTGTATGCTGTCTACCTCATTTTTTACTACGGCATGCATTGCCATCATATGTTGTACTTCCTCCATCTCCTGTGGCGATAAAGCTCCCAGGCAGTAGAGTTCTAAAATACCGGTATCAATATATTTCTTTATGTCCATCACGCCGGTTATTCAGTATTTCTAACGCTTCTTTAATTCATGTATCGGCTTAGCTTTTTCCTCGCCTTGCTGGGGTTGGTATGGCCCTGTGCGTCGTTAGGGCTGCAAGTTATTGCTATTTATTGTATCACTTACATAATTGTATGTTATGATCTCTAATTTTTCAAAAAATGCAAGAACTACGCGTATGTAACGTAGTTTTTATGGATTTTATGCCATTAGCAGGCGTGCTATTCAATATTTGCCCTCTTTTAAGCTGCAACAAGAACGATCACTATGCCATATTACAGCATTACTTTGCTAATTTGCGTACATGAAAGCCATGCTTTTTGCCGCCGGTTTAGGTACCCGACTTAAACCCTTTACAAACCACCATCCCAAGGCGCTTGCCGAGGTGAACGGCAAAACCTTACTCGAACATAATATCCGGTATCTGCAAAGGGCTGGTATTTATGAGGTTATAGTAAACGTACACCATTTTCCCGACCAGATAGAAGAGGTTCTTTTTGAGAACGATAGCTTTGGCAGCAACGTATTGGTAAGCGATGAACGTTACGAGGTACTGGAAACAGGGGGCGGCCTTTTGAAAGCAGGCCATTTTTTTGAAGGCGAGGACGACTTTGTGGTAATGAATGTGGATGTGCTAACATCGCTTGATCTCACAGTTATGATTGCTGCTCATCGCGAAAGCGAAGCTATAGCCACACTGGCCGTGATGGAGCGTAACAGCACCCGTCAGTTGTTATTCGATGACCATATGCATCTATGCGGTTGGACAAATACTGAAAAGAACCAGCAACGCATAAGCCGTGAAGTAGCCTGGATGCAGCCCTTTGCATTCAGTGGCATACAGGTGCTAACGCCTGCGGTGTTGCACAATTGCCCTTTCCATGGTAAGTTTTCGCTTATAGATCTGTACCTGCACCTGGCAAAAGATCAACTCATTTATGGTTTTAACCACACCGGCAATGTATTTATAGATGTTGGCCGACCCGAAAGTTTGGAGAAGGCCGGGTATTTGTTTGAGTAATTATTTTTAGACAATTGGCAGCATTGATTGAGGTAAGTGCTAACTGGGTTATTTATATAAATAAAAGGTCAATGAGGTTATTAGTTATTACACTGGTTTTCTTTGCCATTTGTGGCTGCAATACAGTATCTACCTACTTCGATAAACAACCTTTAATTTCTTCTGATTCCATTTTTGCCCGTCAAGCCCACAAATCCACTTGCGATAGTGTACTAAGCAGCCTCATCCACTCAAGCAGTCTATCAGATAGAGCTAAGCAACTAAATGTTGAAAGTGAGATCACCCACGATGGCAATCTCAATATCCGGCTATACCAAGTAAGTGGCTTGAAGAATAAAACTACTTTTGTAAATCTTTTGATCGATCCCGTTAAAAGGACTTTTAGCAACACTTCTCTCGGTACCTACAACCCCAAGCCTCTCAAATACGATACCTCAATATTGAATTATATGATCGGTCATTGCATGAGCAAATAAGTGTAAGAAAGGCTACCACTCATAATCCCTTTCTACTATCTTCTTCAACCGTTCTACCAGTGTAAAGGTTGCTGGACAATAGTTGAGGTTTTGGGTAAAAGTATCATTATAAGCGTCAAAGGGCTGTTTATTATGGTGGGGAAATTCAGCACAGTCAGCCGGCCGCACTTCATATATAGAGCACATATTATCCACCAAAAATTGGCAGGGCAGTGTTTTGTTCATCCAGTCACCCTTCTCATCTTTATACAGCCATCGCTCTGTAAAGGCTTTAGGGGTCATCCGCATATGGGTTGAAATACGTTTGATATCGGCCTTGGTGTATGTCGGGGTCATGGTTTTGCAGCAGTTGGCACACTTGGTGCAATCTGTATCCTGCCATACGGTAGCATCAGCGGTGGCAACAAGCGCCTCCATTTCTTCAGGTACTATATCATCAAGCTTCTTTAAAAATTGGGTAAGCCCCTTTTTCTTCCGCGATACCGTCTTTTTGAATTGTTCCAGGTCCATGATGCTGTAAATTAACTAATAAACGCTTTCTTTTTTAAACCAAAAGATAATGATTATCGTTATTTTACGTTGTTGTATCTTGTAACGTTCAGGCAAAACACTTTTTTAAGTTCTTGTTTTGTTATTAAAGGTTATGTTTGGTGGTTAACTAATATGTATTTTATCCGGAACGTTATTCTTCTTTTGCTCCTCTTTATCTGTATGTGCACCAGGCTGCACGCACAAATTGCCGATACCACTACCAGGCAAAGAGACTCTGTACAGCACCCAGACTCTTCCGCTAAAAATGCCGCTCATGTGGATTCTTTATCGTTCCATAAAGTTGCAGACACGCTCGCAGCAACCCTTCCCTTGGTAGATACTGTAGGTAAAGTAAAGGATACAATACACGCAAATACAGCACCCGGTGGCGGCTATGCAATACATGGCAGGGCTGTAGATGCGCATACGGGCGAGGGCATCCCTTTTGCAACTGTGTTTTTCCCCCATAGTCCGGTAGGTACAGCTGCCGATATAAATGGCAACTTTATCCTAAAAACTGATGTGCTTCCCGGCGATAGCGTTATCATTTCTGCTATGGGTTATAGCAGGTATGGTAGGCACGTATATAAACAGCAACACGATTACAATTTTATTGCAGAGATCCCACTCTCCACAAATATGCTCAACGAGGTTGTTGTCCATGCTGGCGAAGATCCTGTTGTAGTGCTCATGCGCAAGATCATAAGCCGCAAACCATTCAACGACCCAGACCGTACCCAAAACTATAAGTACGAGGCATACAACAAACTGGAGATCGATCTGGAAAGGCTGTCCAAAGAGCAGTTTGAAAAAATACCGGGCTTCAATAAATTCAGTTTCATATACAACAACCAGGATACTACTGATGACGGCCAGCCTTTCCTTCCGCTATATATGACAGAAACCTTGTCCGATTATTATTTTGAACGCCATCCTCAAAAACAACGTGAGTTTATTAAAGCAAGTATGGTAAAAGGGGTGGAGAATGAAAGTGTAGATAAATTCCTTGGTAGTACCTACCAGAATGTCAATGCCTACAACAATTTCATTCCTGTATTCGACAAACAGTTTGTAAGTCCAATCAGTAACTCTGGTATGTTCTACTATAAGTACAATATCAAAGACACTGAAGTAGCTTACGGTCATAGGATTATATTGGTTCAGTTTGCACCACGCCGTCCTGGTGAAAATTGTTTCTATGGCAATTTCTGGGTTGTCGATTCAATTTACGCTTTGCAACGTATCACATTGGCCGTTCCCAAAGTATCCAATGTAAACTATGTTAATAGTATAAGTGTGTATCAGGAATATGCCCCCATCAACGACTCTATTTGGTTTGGGGTAAAAGATAAGTTTATTGCAGATTTTAACGCACCATATGGTGTCAAGCTCCCAGGCTTCATTGGTCGCAAAACAACTACCTATACCAAAATATTGGTGAACGATACTTCAGTACAGAATGTTTTAGATAATAAAGATTACAAGCAGGACGTAATGAAGAACGACAGCGCCCGCTTGCGTAGCGATAGCTGGTGGGCAACGCACCGTACCGATTCACTTTCAAAAAATGAAAAGGCAATTTACCAGATGGTAGATACGCTTAATAAATTGCCGGTTGTCACCACTTATAAACACCTCATTACGTTTGCACTCACAGGCAATATCCAGGCTGGTCCTATTGTATTCGGTCCGTATTTTTACCTCTATAGTAATAACACCGTAGAGGGTAATCGTTTTCGTTTCTCTGCCAGTACTTCCGACCAGGTGTCAAAGAAAATTCGCCTGGGTGGTTATCTTGCGTATGGCACATTAGATGGGGCCTTTAAGTACAACATGAATATGCTGTGGCTGCTCAACCGCAAACCACGCTCTTATCTGTATGCTACTTATACGCACGATATCAACCATGGACAGAGTTACTACGACCAGATAACCGGCGATAACATATTTGGTACATTATTCCGCAAGCCTGGTGTACCCTACAAGCTGGCATTCGTAAATGAGGCGCGTGGTGAATATTTTAAAGAATTCTTTAGCGGTTTCAGCTACCAGTTCTTTGTACAACATCGCGAGTTCAGTCCATATGCACCATTGCCCAACACCATGTTTTTAGATGACAAGGGCAATCCTACAAACACTGTCATTAGTTCAGAAGGAGGTGTGCGGCTGCGTTTTGCCTACAAAGAAAAATTTCTCGATGGTAAATTCCTTCGGGTAAGTCTGGGCAGCAAGTATCCTATTGTAGACCTCAACGCCGCCGGCGGGGCTAAGGATGTATTGAATAGCGGGTACAACTATCAGAAGATAAAGTTCACAATATCCAACACACTAAAGATAGCTCCATTTGGTACGCTGCATTACAATGCTTTTGCAGGTAAATATTTTGGTACGCTGCCATACCCTTTGTTAGAAATTCACCCCGGCAATGAGTATCTGGTGTACAATCCATTTGCGTTCGAGATGATGAACAAGTATGAGTTTATCAGCGATCAGTATGCCGGGTTAGCGCTCGAGCATAATATTGGCGGTGGCATCTTCAACTATATTCCGGTTCTTAAAAAGGCCAAGCTTCGCCAGTTCTGGACTATGAAAAGCGTTATCGGCTCCCTAAGTCAGGATAACCAGAAATTGAACTTAATACCCGGCGGCTATCCCTTCCGCACTTTGCAGGGCAACCCATATGTAGAGCTTGGCACGGGCGTGTCCAACATCCTCGAAATATTCAGGATAGATTTCGTCTGGCGCGTCACACCTCAACCTTTACCTTCTGAAGATAAGACCAGGTACTTTGGTATCTTCTTTGGTGGCAGACTGGGATTCTAGTAAATGCTCCTATAGTAGAACGTTCACCCCATCCTGGTGCTACTGTCAGCATTTTAATGTCTTCTTCTTTTTCCCTATTTGTCCTTTATCTATAGCCTTTTTTATATAGACAATTGCATCAGGTAGCTTACTCGCGGTGCCATTCGGCTGTACACTCGTAGCACTTATTTTTAGAGCAGTGTCAATAACTTCTTGTGTTAGCTCCTTTACGTAAACGCCTATTGCTATTACAAAGCCATTCATGGCATGCCGTACCTGGTTAGGTGCTGTGTTTATGTTTTTTTCTATTCGCTGTAGCAAGTCCCTTAATAATGCAAGGTCCAATTCTTCATCTGCCTTTATCGCTACCAGTCCGCTAAGGGTTGCCCATCCCGCTGCAGCAATGTGCTCTTCTTCCGCATTTATCCATTCCTGTCCAAGTTCCAGACCATGCTTGCTGCCGGCAGCTACCCAGGGCACAGTATATTCACTAATGTTGGTCGATGTTGCAATTTCTACCCAGGCTTGCAGATCGTCCCTGCTCATTTTTTCATCATCTGCAATTAAGCCCGCCAGGTACATGGCGTCCGCATTTCGGGTAAAGTATAGCTCGTTAGCTAAGGTGTAGTCTTTCTTTACTTTCTTTTGTATCGTTTTCAGGTGCTCTACCTTCACGCCAAAAAGGGGCTCTTTCACCCCGTGTTTTAGCAGTATTTTTTTTATGTTTTCGTTACCAAAAGAGCTAAGCTCTGTCATGATTTCGTTCAAAGTCATACACTACTTTTCTAAAAAAAACTGGGGCTTTTATATGCCCCAGAGTTCTAGTATTTGTTCTGTGTGATTTTTGGTATCCACCTTGTTGATCACATGGTCTATTACCCCCTCTTCGTTAATGAGGAAAGTAGCACGGGTTGTGCCCATATACGCTTTCCCCATAAATTTCTTTTCACCCCACAGGCCGTATTCGTTTACTATAGCCTTGTCCTCATCGCTTACCAGCGTAAACGGAAGGGAATATTTATCCTCAAATTTTTTGTGGCTTTTTTCACTGTCTGTGCTTACACCAAGTATCACAACACCCTTTGCCTTCAATGCAGCAAAGTTATCCCGCAGGTTGCAGGCTTCTGCTGTGCATCCGGGGGTGTCATCCTTTGGGTAAAAATACAAGACTACTTTTTTGCCTTTCAGTGCGCTTAAAGAAACTTCTTTTCCGTTTTGGTCTTTAGCTTTAAAATCAGGCGCTTTGTCCCCTGCGTTCAGTGTCATGATGGTTATATTTTATCTTGTGAATGTATATGTGATTTTTGCTTCATTATTGTTCTCGTCTGCAGCGCTCAGTACAAGTTTATGTTTGCCTGCTGAGCAATGTTCATCAAAGGTATAAAAGAGTAGGTCTCCATGCTGTTCTATGCATATCCACTTACCGTCCAGCATACCCTTAAATTTCCTTACCGATGTCATATTGTCCTTCGCAGCAAACAATATTTGCTTGGCTTTGTTCAGGTTGGCCCCCTCCTTTTGCAAAGGCTTTATAGTTGGGGGTAGTGTGTCTGCCGCCAGCCAATATGTGCCAAAACTACGTACCGCTGCTTTGTACCATCCCATGTCTATATTGCCAGCCGCCTGTCCATCTTCATCCTTGCCGTCAGTGTACATCATTACTATTTTATCTCGCAGGTTAAAGCTTATGGGTTTATTCGGTTTTATACTCAATTGCATGGCCGTATGCATCGGTATGTCTGCGCTGCATATCTTGTAAATGGCCGATAGCTTATTATCATCCTGTTGTTCATTGTAGGTATAGGCAACGCTATCATAAAGTGCGCGGTCATTTAGTTCAAATTTCAGGTTAGGGCTTTCAAATGTATTAGGGGCATTGGGCAGCAATATTTTAGACGGATGCAAGTTGTTAGGGTCAATCCTGCGGAGGAAAGGATGTGGCGGTTGCGATACTGAAAATGCAACAGTAGCAGTATTGCCAAAGTCATCAGTCAATACTATTTTTATATTGTAAGGGATACCGGGTTGGGTATCTGATAGTTGCTTGGGTATATGCAGGTAACCTTTATTATGCAAAGGGTCTTTGTATATAGAATTAAGGTGGTTTCCGGGAAGCTGAAAAAAGCTTTGCACCCAAAAACCATCTTTTTTCTTTGTAGGGTAGTCTGCGTAAGCATTTATGTACTTTGTTTCATCGTAACCTATATTGTCTAGTACAACCGAATAGAAGAAAGAGTCATTTACAAATAGGTCGGCTTTGTAATGCGCAAGTGTATTGTCGCTGCCTTCCATATAGTCATTAACCTCCAATCCTATGCCGAACATTGTATCGGTCGCTGCTGCTGGCAAAAAGGTTACGTTCTCTCTTTCTTCTGTATAGATATTATTTATTTTATGCAGAACTATAGCGTGTTGGTAACTATTATAAAATCCGTTCGATAGGTTATACACTACTGCCCGTATTGGCACAGGTGCCTTCTTGTCAATAATAGGTAACCCAAATTGCTCAGGGTTCAGTGGGTGTTCTGTTTTGCCGTCTCTTATTTCAAAGTGCAGGTGCGGTGCAGTACTCCCGCCTGTGTTGCCAGACAATGCTATAAGTTGGCCCTTCTTCACTGGGAATTGTGTTGGCGATAATTGCAGGTCCACATCCCATCGCTGCTGGGCATATTGTTGGGCATGCATATATTTTTGTATGGCAGGGGCAAAATCGCTTAGGTGCCCATAAAGGGTAGTGTAGCCATTAGGATGGGTAATATAGAGCCCATGCCCAAATCCACTTTTATCCATTTTTATCCTCGATATATAGCCATCGGCAGCAGCATGCACTGGCTGGCCTTCCTTCCCCTGTGTTTTTATATCCACACCACTATGGAAATGCCCTGGCCTGCACTCCCCAAAATTCCCTGCCAGGTATATAGGTATATCCAGCGGGTTGCGAAAATAATGTTGGGGGTAATTAGGCTGTCCCCAAACCATCACGGGACAAGCAAGTACAAGCAAGCTGAGGAATTTCTTCATGTTTTGAAACAATACGTAAAGCTAAAAGGTTTTATGGAAATGCCTACCTTCTGTCAAAAAGCATATTTCTTTATGTCTTGCACTGGTTGTGAGGTATTGTGGTTTGTTGTTTGCTGCGAAAATTTAATACGTTTGATCAGTTACCTTTACTTTAAGCGCTATAGGTAGTTTGTCGTTATTGTTTCTTTTTAAAAGGATCACTAAAGGCTGGGTCACATATAAAGGCTGAGTCAGTAAGTGTTTTCAAAAATGATATTATTTTCCGTTGCTCATCCACAGAGAAATGTGCTCCTTTCCTGTGTGCAAATTCCATTTTGCTATCAATGTTAGCGCATACGTTTACGCCTGCACTATAAAAATTAAGAACATCTTCTATTGTCTTGAATCTACCATCATGCATATATGGGGCAGTGAGCATAACATTCCTTAGTGATGGTATTTTAAATTTTCCAAAATCATCAATATATCCTGTAATGCCGCCTCTGCCTTTATCTTTATAATTATTGGCATCGGCTATTGGGTCTAACCCGTTATTACTAAAATTGAATGTCGAACCTAATGGGTCAGAGTCGGTCGTATGGCAGTGTAGACAATCTCCCCTGGTCATATCATTCACTAAGTTGAAGCCTTCATATTCTTCTGCGGTAAAAGCGCTCTTTCCTATCAGCACCATATCATATTTAGATCTGTAAGAAATAAGTGTTCGCTCAAACTGTCCAATAGCTTTGGCTACTAAAGTGCTGTCTATATATTCTGCTCCAAAAACAGCTTTAAACTTGGCTCGGTAAAACGTGCTGTTGTTTAGGCGTATAGATACTTCTGGCCAGTTCATATCCATCTCATTGTGCGTTCGCACAGGATGGTAAATTTGGCGTTCTATTGTTTCTGCTTTCCCATCCCAGAAGAAATTTTTATGCCATGCGAGGTTGAACAATGGCATCGTGTTTCGGGTCATCAGCTCTCCCGTTCCTCCTTTGCTAAAGGTGTTAGGGCCATCGCTGAATGCCGCTTTTTGTTTGTGGCAACTGCCGCATGATAGAGTTCTCTTTCGGCTTAATATGGGGTCGTAGAATAAATACCGCCCAAGTTCTGCACCTTCCACAGTTACCACATTGCTGGTATCTCTGGGCATAGCAGGAAACAGTTTTAACTTCGGGAAAATATATAGGGTAGTAAGATGCGCCTTAAACGCGGACGCTAACCATATAATCGTTAGTAGCAGTACCACAATATATCCTTTCCGCATTTTCATTCGCTACTTCTTCAGGAAAATTGGGAATGTCTTACTCTTGATGTTTGTATTCACTTTTAGGTAGTACAAGCCACTGGGGTGATTGCTAATATCAATAAAATATTTTGTTGGTGCTCGTCCGTACTCTTCTACTACCTCTCCTTTCATATCTGTCAATTGCATGCTTTCTATTATGTGGTAGTCTTCTATTTTTTCCGCCTCAATATTTACAATGCCAGTAGTACTGGTTGGATAAACCCTTAAATATTCTGTCTGCTTCACATTCTTTACAATATGAACGTAGGTTACGCTAGAAATCATATTATCTATCATCCACCCTTCCCCTTTGTTGCTTGTAGAGTCAGATTTTAATGTAAATCTGATAATAACCGAGTCACCTAAAGATGATAAATAAGAGTTGTCAAAGCAGAACCAAATATCTTTCCATGCACTGTCAGTTCCGCTAAAACAAGGTTCACCTGTTGCTAATGTATCTTTATTGGCCCTATCAAAACCATAAAAATTATAAACATGTGGGCTGTTAAAGGCATTGCTCCATGTTGTCCCTTTGTCAATAGAGAATTCTACTATTGCGCCGTCATGGTGTTTCACTAGGTCAAGTTTTTGTTTCCACCTGATAGCTAATATTCCCCAGGTCATAAATGGTGTTGTTATAAAACTAAATCTTGAAATATTATTGGGCGGATAATTATTTACGGTGTCTGTCACAATTGCATTGGGATAAGTCGCAGCACTGTCAAAAATAGCTTTGTGAGGAGCGCCGATCTGCCATACATTGCTGCTGCTTGTATCTAAATGAATGATCAGGGAGTTTGTGGCTGATGTATCAGTGCCATCAAAATACTGTTGGTAATGAATTTGTGCTGATGCTGTAGAATGAAAAAGGATAGTAATAATTAAGAAGTAGATTTTTTTCATGATAGAAGATTTAATGGTTATCGTAATATAAATCTAATAAATATTTTATGAAAAAGTATCTGTAAGGTCAATGGGTTACATTCAAAAATGTGAATATCCTTTTTTGCTCATCTCCCTTCCTCAATAGTATCTTGCAACTGTAAATAGGGTAGTGGGTGTTTGTCATCTTGAGTCAAAATGTCTGTAGTAATTTTTATTACAACAACAGACATTATACGCTAAACCCCTTTCTGGCAACACCTTTTAGCCAAAACGGAAAATGTCCGCCGGCAGACATTGCTGGACATTTTAAGAAAAGAAAAGTTCTTATCCTGTAAATATTAAAAGTAAGTGAGGGCAGCCAATTTAAGACCGCCAGGTAGTACAAGGCTTTAGCATTCCACTTGGAATGTCCGTTTGGGTTTTTTGATCGCCCAACAGACATTTTATTCGAAAGCCTTACCAGTCAAGCAATACAGCGAAAATAGAAAATGTCCGCCGACAGACATTTCTGGACATTTTAAACAAAAAAGAGATGGCTAGTCAGTTAGGGATAATACCACTTCGACAATAAAATTAAGCACACATTCCTTGATATATAAACCCCAGCTTTCAAGCTGGGGGCTAGAAGATAAATATTTCGGCTTTAGCCATGATTTTGCCACTCAAACAGACACTTTACTCTTAAAAACCTTGCCAGACTTGAGATGCCGCCGAAAATAAAAATGTCCGGGAACAGACATTCCCGGACATTCTAAGCATTAAATTTTATTTCGGTTTAGGCAGTCACCTGCTTCAGCGCATCTTGTATGGCAGTAAAGTTGGGAAGTTCAGTAGGTACTTCCAGCACCTCGGCATATTGTATTATACCCTCTTTATCTACTACAAAAGCCGACCTTTTAGATACGCCCTGCATGCCAAAGGCAAACTTTTCATATATCGCGCCATATGCTGTAGAAGCTTCCTTATTAAAGTCACTCAGCAGCGGGAAGTTCAGGTTCTGTTCTTTTTTAAACTTATCCAGTACAAAAACCGAATCTACAGAAATGCCCAATACCTCAGCATTCAGGTCATTATAAATACTGTAATTATCTCTTATACTGCACAATTCCGCAGTGCATACTCCGGTAAATGCAAGTGGAAAGAACAACAATACTACATTCTTACCTCTGTAGTCGCTTAGTTTTATTTCTTTTTTATCACTGTCAAAAAGTGAAAATTCTGGTGCCTGCTGGCCTGCTGTAATTGCCATAGTGTTTTATGTTTTATTATGTGTTAGGATGCTTTGTGCTGTCAAAAGTAATACTAAACAGATATACTTAGGAAAAGTTGTCCGTTCATAAACAGATAATATTGCAATATGTCTTCCTGCGACTGCACAATTGACAGTATTTTTGCAATGGCATAGAAAGTGATAACAATAAGCACAACCAACAAAGGAAATTAACATTTAAAATAAAACAACTATGGCGAACAACGTGAACATTACTCCATTGCACGACAGGGTTATTGTAAAGCCCGCACCAGCTGAAGAGAAAACAGCAGGTGGCATCATCATCCCCGATACTGCTAAAGAAAAACCACAACGCGGTATAGTAGTAGCTGCAGGTCCTGGTAAAAAAGATGAGCCAATGACTGTAAAAAGTGGCGACAATGTATTGTATGGCAAATATGCCGGTACAGAGATTTCTCTTGAAGGTAGCGACTACCTCATCATGCGCGAAAGCGACATCCTTGCAGTTGTATAATTATTATACAACCTCAGCAGGGATTTTTTACGTTATTAAATCATTGAAATTTTAAAAATAAAAACCAATAATATGTCAAAACAATTGTTCTTTAATGTAGACGCGCGCAACAGGATGAAGCGCGGTGTGGATATTCTAGCCGATGCCGTGAAGGTAACCCTGGGCCCTAAAGGTCGTAACGTGGTTATAGAAAAGAAATTTGGCGCACCAAGTGTTACTAAAGACGGTGTAACCGTTGCTAAAGAAATAGACCTTGAAGATCCTATTGAGAATCTGGGTGCTCAAATGGTGAAAGAAGTAGCTTCAAAAACTGCAGATGTAGCAGGCGATGGTACTACAACTGCAACTGTACTTGCACAGGCTATTATAGGCGAAGGTTTGAAAAACGTAGCTGCGGGTGCTAATCCAATGGACCTGAAGCGTGGTATCGACAAAGCTGTATTGGCTGTTGTTGAAAACCTGAGAAAACAATCTGAAAAAGTAGGTAACGATAACAAGAAGATCGAACAGATCGCTTCTATCTCTGCCAACAATGATAATGAAATAGGTAAGCTGATAGCTCAGGCTATGGCAAAAGTAGGTAACGAAGGTGTTATCACTGTTGAAGAAGCAAAAGGTACCGAAACTACAGTTGATGTAGTAGAAGGTATGCAGTTCGATCGTGGTTACCTCAGCCCTTACTTTGTTACCAACACCGAAAAGATGATGGTAGAGTTGCAGAACCCTTACATATTAATATATGAGAAGAAAGTAAGCACACTGAAGGATATTCTGCCAATACTGGAAAGTGTGGTACAGAGTGGCCGTCCTTTATTGATCATTGCTGAAGATGTAGATGGCGAAGCGCTGGCTACATTGGTAGTAAACAAACTGCGTGGTTCTTTGAAGATTGCTGCTGTTAAGGCTCCGGGCTTTGGCGATCGTCGCAAAGAAATGCTGCAGGATATAGCGGTACTTACAGGTGGTACTGTTATCAGCGAAGAGCAGGGTTACAAACTGGAAAACGCTACTATAGCTTATCTGGGCCAGGCTGAAAGCATCACTATCGATAAAGAAAATACTACTGTGATAGGTGGCAAGGGCGAAAAAGAAAATATCGTTGCCCGCGTTAACCAGATCAAATCACAAATGGAAAGCACTACAAGCGATTACGATCGCGAAAAACTGCAGGAACGCCTTGCTAAACTGAGCGGTGGTGTTGCAGTATTGTACGTAGGTGCTTCTACAGAAGTAGAAATGAAAGAAAAGAAAGACCGTGTTGACGATGCTTTGCATGCTACACGTGCAGCAGTTGAAGAAGGTATAGTTCCAGGTGGCGGCGTTGCTTACATCCGTGCTATCGAATCTTTAGATGCTGTAACTGCTGATAACCTGGACGAAAAGACAGGTATCCAGATCATCCGTCGTTCTTTGGAAGAACCATTGCGCCAGATAGTTGCAAACGCTGGTCTTGAAGGTTCTATCATAGTACAGAAAATACGCGAAGGCAAAGCTGACTTTGGTTTCAATGCCCGTACAGAAGTTTATGAAAATATGCTTGCTGCTGGTGTTATCGATCCGACTAAGGTAAGCCGTGTAGCTTTGGAACACGCAGCGTCTATCGCTAGCATGTTGCTGACTACTGAGTGTGTTATAGCTGACAAACCAGAACCTAAAAGTGCTGGTGCAGGCCACCCAGGTGGTATGCCAGGCGGTATGGGTATGGATTATTAATGTCCCGCTTAATAATAAATTAAAAAAGCCTGTCTTCTTTATTGGAGACAGGCTTTTTGTTTTACATCATTCGTAATTGCACTCCTTACAAACTTTATTACATTTGCCCGTCTTAAAAATATTCAGCAATATGTATAGCACACTACTTACCGCATTAGAAAATGGTACACTCATCATTACCATCAACCGTCCCGATAAGTTAAATGCCCTCAACAAAGACGTAATAGAAGATCTGGGCAAAATATTAGAAGACGTTTATACCAACAATGAAATTAAAGGTGTTATCCTCACCGGTGCCGGGGAAAAGGCATTTGTTGCAGGTGCAGATATTACTGAGTTTGGCGGTATTGGGGCTGTTGGTGGCGCTGAACTTGCCCAAAAAGGTGCCGACCTGGTATTCAATAAAATTGAAAAATGTCCTAAGCCTGTATTAGCTGCAGTGAACGGCTTTGCACTAGGTGGCGGCTGCGAGCTGGCTATGGCATGCCACTTCCGTATAGCTTCAGAAAATGCTAAGTTCGGCCAGCCAGAGGTAAACCTTGGTTTGATTCCCGGCTATGGCGGCACACAACGCCTTACACAGTTAATAGGCAAGGGCAAAGCAATGGAATTGCTGATGACAGCAGATATGATAGGTGCAGCAGAAGCCAAAGATCTGGGATTGGTAAACCATGTTTACCCGCTTGCAGAGTTGCTGGTAAAGGCTAAAGAAGTGTTGGCCAAAATACAGTCTAAAGCGCCAATAGCTATCTCACATATTATTACTTGTGTAAACGAGGCCGCCGCCGCAGAAAAAAATGGATTTATCAATGAAATAAAGTATTTTGGAGCGTGTTTCGCTACCGAAGACATGGTAGAAGGCACTACAGCCTTTCTTGAAAAAAGAAAAGCTATATTTAAAGGAAAATAATTTTTATCTTCATTGCTAAAACTAATCTGATATGCGGACCAAACTTATCCGTAACATACTTACAGTGATGCTCAGTGCAGCAGCAGCCACAACTGCTACGGCACAGACGCAAGTGCGTCTCGATGCACCTCATGGCTGGTCTATTGGCACCAACTTCGGCCTTGCCGATTTCTGGGGCAACGTAGGCACAAAGTCTGTTATAGACCATTACAACAATAGCCTTTATTCCAGCAATATGCACGGGATGGGCGGTATGTTTGTACGCTACTCTATGTCACCCGCATTTGCATTAAAGCTGGCAGCAAACTACGGCGTGCTGTACGCTACCGATGCATGGAACTATAAAAAAGCAATGTCTGCAGCTAATACTGGCATGGATGCTTACCAGCGCTATGCACGCAATCAGGATATTAAAGACGTTACATGGGAAGGTAGCCTGGAACTGGAATGGTCTCCACGCCGTATGAACCTCCTGAATGCCGGTTCACAGAAATCTTCTCAGCCTTATATACATGCAGGTGTAGGTTATTTTCACTACACACCGTACGGTACCCTTAATGGAGACTGGGTAAAATTGCATGACCTTCACCTTGAAGGCGATGGTTTTTCTGTAGCTGGTATGCCGTCAGCATACAAGCTGGGTGGCATTTGCATACCGGTAGGCGTTGGTTATAAGTTCGATATTGGTCAGCACCTGAATCTGGGTATCGAGTACTCTTATCGCCTTACTTTCCTTGGATATATGGACGATGTTAGCGCTAAATATATTGATCCTAAATATTATTCACAGTTCCTTACTCCTGCTCAGGCAGCAGTAGCTACTGCTATGGCAAATAAGTCATACGAAGCAATCGGGCCTGAATCTACTGTAGGTACTCCAGGTAACAATAGAGGTAATCCTTCTTTTAAAGATTCTTATTCCACAATATCCGTGGTGTTCTTCTACAAAGTAAAGTCACACGGTATTGCCTGGTGGGGCGATTAGTAGCAGCCAAACTAATTTTAAAAAAGAGCAGTATGGCAACATACCGCTCTTTTTTCTTTAATAAACTCAATGCTATATTTATGGTATGGATGACAAAATAAATCCAACCATCCTTAAAAGAAAAGAGGTATTTTCGGCCTCTTAAAAATCTGCTATAACTTATGTATGCTTACCTGGAAGGGGAACTTGCCTATAAGTCTCCGTCAATGCTCATCATGGATGTGAATGGTGTGGGCTATGAGTTGAACATAACCTTGCAGACCTATAGCAAAGTACAGCAGTTGGAACGGTGCAAACTGTTTACTCACCTGCAGGTACGTGAGGATGCATGGGTGCTATACGCGTTTTTTACAGAAGATGAACGGGCTACCTTTAGGCAGTTGCTGGCTATAAGCGGTGTAGGTGCAGCCACAGCCCGCGTTATCCTCTCATCACTTACATCCGATGAATTGGAACGGGCTGTAGCATTTGATGATGCAAAGACGCTGGAACGAATAAAAGGAATAGGTGCCAAAACGGCACAACGGATATTACTTGAACTAAAAGGCAAGCTGTTCAAGCAAAAAAATAGTACTGCTATCCCATCATCAATGCACAATACAACTGTGGATGATGCGTTAAATGCATTGGTAAATCTGGGCATCAACAAAGGGGTGGCCGAATCAGCTATTGCTAAAGTTAATAATGCTGCATCTTTATCGGTTGAAGATCTGATAAAGCAGGCGCTGCGTGCTGTGTAATATTGCAAAAGAGGAAATAATTGAAGGGGAAGCATAATTTTGGTTATAAGTTTATTATCGTAATAGCGCTGTTAGTAGCTATAGGGCACGTTACTGCCCGTGGCCACCACGATTATTTCGATTATGACCCTGCTCCCCAGCCAGATAGTCCCGCTGCAAAATCTGCCGCTGATACCAACAATACCACCTCTAATAATAACAAACCTGCAATAGATACTACGCACAACCTGCGTTTTCCGATACATGATAAAACAGGCGACCCACAGGTAGATCAAAATCCTGCATCTATAGATCTTAGGGATCCCCCTAATCTTCATAAAACAGTAGATTATGATCCGGTAGAACAGAAATATTATTTTAATGATAAGTTAGGTGAAGGGTTTTATAGGAATCCAACCTATATGACCATGGACGAGTACCTGAAATACCAAGCCGACCAGGACGAGAATGCCTATTGGCAACGCAGGCTGGATGCCCTGTCTCTGTTCAACAAAAAGCCAGAATTGCCCCAAATGTATAAAGAGGGGCTTTTCGATCGCATATTTGGTAATAACTCAATAACCGTTAAGCCCCAGGGTAACGTAGATGTAACTTTTGGCGGTAACTGGCAAAACATCAAAAATCCTACTCTGGTGCAGCGTGCGCAGAAGTATGGCATCTTTGATTTTGATATGCAGATGAACATCAACCTGCTGGCAACAGTAGGTGATAAGCTGAAGCTGAATATAAGTAATAATACAAAGGCTACGTTTGACTACCAGAACATGCAAAAGCTGGAATATACCGGCAAGGAAGATGAGATAATAAAGAAAATTGAAGCTGGTAACATTAGCTTCCCATTAAAAAGTAACCTCATTAGTGGGGTGCAATCTTTGTTTGGTATCAAGACAACTTTGCAATTTGGTAAGTTATGGGTAACAGGTGTACTGAGCCAGCAAAAGTCTCAACGTAAAAGCCTTACCATACAAGGTGGTGCACAAACCCAGACTTTTGCTCTAAAAGCAGATAATTATGAAGAGAACCGTGATTACCTCCTAGCGCAATACTTCCACGATAATTATAATACTGCACTTAAAAATTTCCCGGTTATCAATTCTCTGGTTACGATAAACAGGGTGGAAATTTGGGTTACCAATAGCACTGGTGCTGTAACAGGCGTACGTAACATATATGCCTTTATGGATCTGGGTGAAAAAAATCCGTATAATAAAAACTTTACCACTGCAAATGGCCCCACCTTACCTGATAATTCAAGCAATAGGCTATATAGTGTACTGCTCCAAAACCCAGGCGCACGTGTACAGCAGACGGCCACAGGTATTATTAACGGTTACGGTCTGCAAAGCCAGGACTATGTAAACGTAACTGCTCGTAAACTGGCACCTACAGAATTTTCCTTCAACCCTCAGTTGGGTTATGTATTGCTTAATACCCAGCTTAATCCTAGCGATGTACTTGGTGTGGCTTACCGTTATACGTACAAAGGTAAAACTTACCAGGTAGGGGAGTTTGCAGAGGATCTGCCGCCTGATACCACCAATTCAAAGGCGCTGTTCCTCAAAATGCTGAAAAATACTAACCCTTCACCTACACTGCCTACATGGCAGCTAATGATGAAAAATGTGTATGCATTGGGGGGGCTTGGAGTATCAAAAGATCAATTCCAGTTGAATGTGCTCTACCAAGATCCAGGTGGCATAGAAACACGGTATATATCTGAAGGTCCTAATGCAGGTGTTCCATTGCTTACACTTTTGAACCTGGACCGGCTAAATGCTCAGAACGAACCGCAACCCGATGGAGTATTCGACTTTGTAGATGGCATAACAATAAATACGCAACAAGGAAAGGTCATATTTCCTGTATTGGAACCATTTGGACGTGATCTTGCTCCTTCACTAGGCACCGATCCCAACCTGCAACGTAAGTATGTATATAATGTTCTGTACGATTCTACAAGGACTGTAGCATTGCAAGACCAGCAGAACGATAGGTATATTATGCGTGGATCGTATAAATCAACTTCGTCATCCGAAATATTTTTAGGCGGGTTCAATATTCCTCCTGGGTCTGTTACTGTTACAGCAGGAGGTACTAAATTAGTAGAGAACCAGGATTATTCAATAGACTATGGGCTTGGGCGATTAAAAATATTGAATACAGGTATCCTTAACTCTGGTACCCCCATTAACGTACAGTATGAGGATAACTCAACATTTGGTTTCACCCAGCAAAATTTCATGGGTGCACGGTTCGACTATTATGTTAATAAAAAATTGTCGATTGGTGCTACAGCAATGCGTCTTACAGAACGGCCATTTACCCAAAAGGTGAATTTTGGTGATGACCCTATTAAGAATACGGTGCTTGGGTTAGACGCAAATTATCAGTCTGAAGTACCAGCTCTTACCCGTGCGTTGGATAAGCTGCCTGTCTATTCAACAACGGCACCTTCCTTTGTAAATGCCTCAGGCGAAGTAGCTAGTTTGCTTCCCGGTCATCCTAAGCAAATAAATGCATTAGATCCTGAAGGCTCTGTATATATAGACGACTTTGAAGGTACTACTAGCACTTACGATATGAAGTTGCCTGCGGTAGCGTGGTCGCTGGCTTCTACCCCTAACGGTGCTGTAAACAAGGCGGGCCAAACACTATTCCCTGAATCTGGTAATGATGACCAACTGAGTTATGGCTACAATAGGGCCAAATTGGCTTGGTACTTTATTGAGCCTACTATGGTTGATGGTACCAACGGTGTGCCATCGTATGTATCTAAAGATCCTAATCAGCACTATATAAGGTTAGTACAGCAAACGGATGTCTTTCCTACTGCGTCCTATAATACCTTGCAAACATCTTTAAGTACACTTGACTTGGGGTATTATCCAAACCAAAGGGGGCCATATAACTTTGACAACAACACTTCTAAACTTAATGCTGATGGTACCTTCAGAGATCCGATAAACCGTTGGGGCGGGGTTATGCGGCCTATAGATAATACAGACTTTGAGGCATCGAATGTAGAATTTATACAGTTTTGGATGCTCGATCCATTTATTGGTAATCCTGGTGGTTCAGGAGGTTCCTTGTACTTTAATCTTGGGGATATATCAGAAGATGTGCTGAAGGATTCACGCTTGTTTTTTGAAAATGGCATTCCTTATCCTTTTGACCGTACACAACTGGATACAACTATATGGGGGTATGTTCCAAAATTTGAACAGCAGGTAACCAGGGCCTTTAGTAACGATCCTGCATCGCGCGCTGTACAGGATGTGGGGTATGATGGATTGGATGATGCAGGCGAAGCTGTAACATACTCTAAGTTCCTCACTGCTATTAATACCAGCGGTATCTCAACCACTGCAAAGCAACAGTTGCTGAGCGACCCCGCCAGTGACAACTACCACTATTATCTGGGTGATGATTATGACCAGGAGAATCTTGGCGTATTGGCTAGGTATAAAAATTATAATAACCCACAAGGGAACTCTCCTATTACCAGTGCTTCAGCGGCATATTCTTCTGCGGCAACCACTATACCAGAATCTGAAGACATAAATAAAGACAATACACTTAACGAGGCTGAAAACTATTATCAATACCGTGTCGATCTTTCCCCCGGTATATTAAAGGGGAAAACCAATCCATATATTGTAAACTCTACAACAAGCACAGTTAAGCTTCCTAATGGGCAATACGATAATGAAACATGGTATCAGTTCAAAATACCGATTCAGAATTATGATCATAAAATAGGAAGCATCGGCGATTTTAGGTCTATACGTTTCATACGTATGTTTATGGCCGGCTGGACAGATAGTGTCATCATGCGTTTTGCTACATTGGAACTGGGACGCAACCAATGGCGTAACTATGAATATTCTCTTGAGAATCCAGGAGAAGTAGTTCCTCAGCCCAACCAACCGGGAACCAATTTTTCTGTAACCTCGGTAAGTGTTGAAGAAAATAGCCTACGCACGCCAGTACCTTATGTAATACCACCGGGTGTTAGTCGCCAGCTATCTTCAGTAGCTAATGGACAGAATATACAGTTAAATGAGCAAGCGCTTTCATTGCGCATGTGCCCGTTAAATGATGGGGATGCCAGGGCAGTATATAAGGAAGTGGACGTGGACATGCGGCAGTTTACCTACCTGCGTATGTTTATACATGCAGAATCAGAGATAGGCCAGACCCAACTCAAAAATGGTGACATCCGTGGTTTTATTCGTATTGGTAGCGATTTTACCAATAACTATTATGAATACCAGGTGCCACTTGCAATAACGGCACCAGGATCAAGTACCGATATATCAGTATGGCCCGTAGCCAATAACGTAGATCTTACTTTACAAGATTTGGTGACAGCCAAGGAAACGCGAGACAAGAAGCAAATAAGTCCGTTGCTGCCTTATCAAACCACAGATTCCAAAGGCAATACAATAATAGTAGTAGGTAATCCTAATATTGGGAATGCTAAAAACATAATGCTGGGTGTACTGAATCCTAAAAAATCTACCCAAAACCCAAATGATGATGGGCTTGCAAAGTGTACAGAAGTATGGTTCAATGAATTGCGTATGGCCGGTATTAATGACCAGGCAGGGTATGCGGCGGCAGGTAAAGTGAACCTCCAATTGGCCGACTTAGGTAATGTGAACCTTTCTGGTAGTATGCATACTGCCGGGTATGGTAATATAGACCAGAAAATAGAACAGCGTTTCCAGGACAATGATTACCTCTATAATGCTACCACCAATCTGGCGCTGGGCAAATTGCTGCCGCGCAGTTGGGGTGTGCAGTTGCCATTGTTCATGGGTTACAACCAGAATATAAGTACACCAAAGTACGATCCTAACAATCAGGATGTACTATTGAATAATGAATTAGATGCAGCACGTAATGCTGCAATGAAGGATTCCATCAGGAAAGCAGCTCAGGATTTTACTTCTATAACAAGTTTGAACTTAACGAATGTGCGTGTACTGGGTAGCCCGGATAAGCAAAGCGCGTTCCGAATGCCTTGGAGTATTAAGAACTTTGATCTGTCTTATTCATACAACGATCAATTGAAGCATAATCCTACGATTGCCTTTGACGATCTGAAAACTAATAAATTAGGATTGGGTTATACATATGCTGTTAAAGCTAAACCAATAGAGCCTTTTAAGAGATTGATCAAATCAAAATCGAAATGGTTCTTGCTGGCGAAAGATTTTAACTTCAATCCACTGCCTTCCAGCTTTAGCTTCCGAAATGATCTAAACCGGGTGCAGGAAGAAACACAAGTGCGTAATACTGATAATGGGCCATACGTGATACCGGCCACGTTCTATAAAAACTTTACTTGGAACCGCTCATATAATTTGCGATGGGAGCTTACTAAGTCGCTTTCGTTTGACTATACTGCTAATAATCTGTCGAGCATAGACGAGCCATATGGACTTATAAATACTAAGGCTAAGGAAGACTCGCTATGGGCTAAAATTAAAAACCTCGGTCGTAATACCAATTACGCCCAAACTTTCAACAGTACTTATAATGTACCGTTGAGCAAGTTACCTCTTACCGATTGGATGAGCCTGAGACTAGGCTATTCTGCAAGTTACTCCTGGACTGCTGCAGCGCCCATTGCCTATTCATTAGGAAACACTATAGGCAATACACAAACAGAGACGCTTACAGGTGAAATGAATTTTACACAGTTGTACAATAAAAGTCGTTTGCTGCGGGCTCTAAATGCGAAACCTGGCGATAAATCTAAAAACCTAGTAGCTGCCGGAGGCCCGCAAATTTCAAAGAATAGCGCTTCTGCGGCGGCTACTAATAAAAGTTTCAAAGATCTGAGGAACAAAATAAATACTACTGGTGATAATACTGCTGCTACTAGCGGTAGCACAGCGCCTAGTGGTACTTTATCCAACGGTAGTATAAGCGCTGGCAGCACTAATGCATCGGGAAGCAGTGGTACCGCTACCGGCAATGCAGGCACCAATGTACCTGCAGGTAATGCAAATACTAGTGGTAGTACAGGGTCTTCTACAGGCAAAAATGTACCTGCCGGTACCTCTCCAGCCGGTGGTAACAATAGTAATGCAGGAGCCGGACCAGGAGGGAACGGGAAAAATAATCCTATTGATACCAGCAAAGGCGCGAATAATAACGGTACTGCAAACAACAATAATGGGAATAGTAACGGCAACAATGGTATTGTAAATAATACTGTGAATGGTGTCGTCCTCAGCGATGCCCAGCTTGATTCCCTGGTAAAAGTGCAGCAGGCAGAAGATGATGCAAGAGCACGGGCAGAAAAAGCAAAAAAGAAAGCTGCAAAAAAAGCCGCTCGAAAACTGCGACGAAGCAAGCCGCCGGAGTTGAACACAACAGAAAGGGTTGTAGGCAGGTTGTTGACCATGCTGACACGTGCTACTATAAACGTATCGCAGGTTTCAGGTACAGTATTGCCCGGATGGATGGATAGCACTCGGGTTATGGGTGTCAATAATTACTCAATGGCGCCTGGGCTAAACTTTGTGTATGGATATCAGCCAAGTTCTGCGTGGCTTGCCGCACAGGCTGCGGCCAACCGACTTTCAAAAGATTCGCTGTTCAATTCTCAACTGCAGCAAACTTATTCAAAGAACATAAATGCCACGGCTACTTTGCAGCCCTTCCCAGACATGAGGATAGATCTCACACTGTCAAGTGCATACAGTAAATCTCATACTGAGTTATATGCCGATACGCCTGGTGGTACTGCGTTTCAGCATTTAAGTCCTTACGAAACAGGTTCATTCAATGTCTCTTATGTTGCGTTAAACACAATGTTCAAATCAAGTGGCGTGAATTCTGGAGTATTCAACCAGTTTATAGCTAATACCATAACAGTTTCGCAAAGACTTGGTCATAGCAATCCATATACCAATGGTCAGCCAGACCCTAGTAATCCTGCATATCAAAAAGGATACACTGAGTTTTCGCAAGATGTTCTGATACCTGCATTCATAGCAGCATATACGGGGAAGAGTGCATCGTCTATTCCGCTTATTAATGAGAGTGCATCTGCTATAGTTAATGGCAGTACTTACAACTCTTCTGATGTCAAGAGCAATCCATTCTATTACTATATACCACTTCCCAATTGGCGCATAGCATATAATGGGTTGAGCAAAATACCGGGACTATCATCTATATTCAGCACGTTTGTTATTAACCATGCCTATACTGGTTCTATGTCTATGAATGGGTTTAATTCAAACCTCTTGGCTGGTGATCTTTTAGGCCTGGGGTTCCCGTCATTCATAGATTCTACATCGCACAACTACATACCGTTCTACCAAGTACAGAACGTTACTATAGCCCAGGCATTTACGCCACTCATAGGTTTTGATGCTACTATGAGGAATAATATAAGCGCCAAATTTGAGGTGCGGGAATCTAAAACAGAAAGTCTGAGTCTTATAGACTACCAAGTGGCTGAAAATACCAGCAGGGAATATGTGGTGGGAATGGGATACCGCATAAAGGGCTTGAAACTACCATTTAATATTCTTGGTGTACGCAAACTGAAAAATGAGCTTATAGCAAAGCTGGACATAGGTTTGCGTGACGATAAGAACAGTAATAATTATATAGCTAATGGCATAGGTGTGGTATCCAGTGGGCAGAAAGTACTGCGTATATCTCCTACCATAGATTATACCGTTACGCAAAAGCTTACGTTACACTTCTTCTATAACCGCCAGCAAACCATACCATACGTGTCCAATTCGTATCCAATAACTACAACACAGGCGGGGGTAACATTGCGATTTATATTTGCACCATAATTATTTGAAATGCTCGAATTTAAGGCACTGCTATGCCTGATTTTTCCGCCATCATGTTAGTCCGTAAACATTGTTTCCGGAACCTTAGGTGTGATACTATGCGAGTTTCAAGATTAGTTTGAAGCGCAGTTGCGGTACCAACCCTAAAAATCAAGATGTTTAAATAGGATGATATAGATTGAAAAGCCGATGCCGAATAGCAGGCAAATAACATTTACAATAGGCCGCGTATTGGTCTTCTTTATAATGAAGAGATCTATAGTGCATATGGCTATCATTGCCTGCCAGAATATAAACCATAGGGCAGGTATCGTATGTCTTATCCACACATTGTATCTATCAAAAGGTATGCATAACCGCAGTAGTAAAGTGATAATTGCAATGCCCAGCACACTATAAAAAAAGCCATTATAATTGCCTGTGCGTCCGGCAACTACAAAGCCAAGCAAAAGCAAAAAGATCGATATGACTGCGGGAAGAAAAGAATAGATGACAGAGTATTCTTTGCCAAAGGTATCAAATACTGTAATGTCTTTATAAGGGTAAAAGTAATATGGGTAATAATGCCATAGCCCAGATTTACTGCCATTGTCAAAACGTCCTTCGGTGACTAATTTGCCTTTATAATATTTTTTGAACATTCCATTGGGTATGCCGTTCTTGCTGGCAATACTTATCGTAAAGTCACCTTCTCTAAGTATATATGTATATGCGGGACAAATCACAAAAAATTGATCATGCATTTTCTTCCATTCAATAGCGTGGGGAGTTTGAGACAAGTAGGCATTTGGTATTTTAGCGCCATTTTTTAACGCTGTCAATGCCATACGCCGTTGACTCTTCAAAGAATCATATTCCCGGCCCAGAAGGTATTCCCCAAGAAAGCTAAATTCAATGATCTGCTTGGATGGTATATTCCAGGAGTATATAGTATCACCAATGGATGATAGGTAAGTTGTTGTTACGAGGCTGTCGTTATCGTAACTAAGTACATACTTTGTCCTGCCATCAGGATATCGGTACACATCTTCCTGGCGGCCGTAAGCGCTAATAGAGATAAGTAAGAGGAGCAGGAACCACAGGCGCATTAATTTACTATACTTTATGTTTTATGGGGTAATAGGAATATATTAATAATTCCGAGCCATCAACAATGGATCTCCCCCTAAGGAACAATTTCCTGCAAATATATTTTATAAAGTATTAATAAACTACAGAATTAAATAAGTGCTTTTACTGCTGTTACTAATTCTGTACGCGTGATGGGTACGCCTTTTATTTTATTATAGCCAACTGCATCAACAAGGTATTTATCTCTTATTATTTTTATCAGCTGTCCGTTGTTGATTTCCGGTATCAATATTTTTTTATAGTTGCCCAGCATAGTACCAAGATTGGCAGGAAACGGACGCAGATGTCGCAAGTGGGCATGCGCTACTGCTAACCCCTGTCCTTGTAACTCGCGTACTGCACTTTTTATAGAGCCGTAAGTGCTGCCCCAGCCCAATACCAGCACATCGCCTGTTTCCGGGCCGCTATCGAGTGTTTGGAGGGGTATATGGTTAGCTATCATATCCACCTTTGCTTCACGAACCTTAACCATGTGTTGGTGGTTCTCAGCATCATAAGAAATGTTACCAGTAATATCCTCTTTTTCAAGGCCACCGATCCGGTGCTCTAAGCCCGGTGTTCCAGGTACAGCCCATGGACGTACTAGGTTTTCATCGCGTTGATAAGGCATAAATTTGCCTTCATCTGCAGCCATGCCTTTCTTGAAATTCACCTTTATAGGCTTCAGGTCTTCGCTGCTTGGATAGCGCCAGGGTTCTGCACCATTTGCAATATACCCGTCACTTAGGAATATTACCGGGGTCATATGCTGTACAGCTATTCGTACCGCTTCATAAACCGCATCAAAACAATCGCTTGGGGTCGAAGCTGATATCACAGGCATCGGACACTCGCCGTTACGGCCGTAATAAGCTTGCAATAGATCGCTTTGTTCTGTTTTGGTAGGCAACCCGGTTGATGGACCGCCACGCTGAATGTTGATAATGAGCAAGGGTATCTCCAACATCACGGCCAATCCCATAGCTTCTGTTTTTAGTGCCATGCCGGGACCTGATGTGGTAGTTATGCCCAGGCTGCCACCATAGGCAGCTCCAATAGCAGATGTAATAGCCGCTATTTCATCTTCGGCCTGGAATGTACGTACCCCAAAGTTCTTGTATTTTGAAAGATCGTGCAGGATATCTGATGCCGGAGTTATAGGGTACGATCCCAAAAATAAAGGGAGTGCACTATTTTCGGCAGCCGCTATAAGCCCAAATGTAAGTGCTGTGTTACCAGTAATACTGCGGTACTTACCGGGGGGGAGCTTCGCTTTCTCTACTTTGTATCGGCTACTGAATGCCTCAACGGTATCGGCATAATTATATCCGGATTGAAGTGCTTTTATATTGCTTTCAAGGATGTCAGCCTTTTTACCAAATTTGTCATGCAGGAAAGAGAACGTGCTGGTAAGGTCGCGATTATACAACCAGTAGAGAAAACCAAGCACAAACATATTTTTCGCGCGGTCTTTTTCTTTTACTCCCAATTGTATATCCTTCAACGCTTCGCGGGTAAGCTTGGTAATATCTATCTTATGTACCTCATAGCCTTCCAGAGATCCATCCTCGAGCGGGTTTACCCCATCAGTATAGTTGGCCAGGCGAAGATTCTTGGTATCAAAACCAGAGATATCGGTGATGATGATGCCACCTGGCTTTAACGTTTTCAAATTCACCTTAAGTGCAGCTGCATTCATAGCTACAAGTACGTCACAATTGTCACCTGGCGTGTATATGCGATTACTTGAAAAGTGGAGCTGGTAGCCACTTACACCAGGAACTGTACCTTGGGGAGCCCGAATTTCTGCTGGGAAATCCGGAAAAGTAGAAAGGTCGTTGCCTATAAGGGCAGTGTTGTTGGTAAATTGGCTGCCGGTAAGTTGCATACCATCACCACTATCACCTGCAAATTTTATTACAACATCTTCAACAACCAGAGTAGGAATAGACATAAAGTAAAAATGACTGCAAAGATAATGTTGTATTACGACAATGCGATAATCTGGTAATGTGGAGAAGTAGAAGAAGTGAGGTTATATAATAATATTTGGCAAAAAATAGCCGGAACATTTTATGCCCTGGCTATTTTATTCTCCGAATAAAAATGTGTTATCTCAATAAGGTCACATTGCCCTTGTAGCTCTCTGATTCTCCGTCTTTATAAGTTGCATCTATGGTATAGATGTACACACCAACAGGTTGGTCCAGGCTGTTGAATTTACCATCCCAACCACGGCCATCTATATTTGTAGTTTGGTATATGAGCTGCCCCCAGCGATTGTAGATATTGAATTTGAAAGTTACAAGTCCCTCTGATAATTTCTGACGAGGGAAAAAGTAATCATTGATGCCATCATTATTAGGGGTAAAGCTGTTGGGTATAGACAGGTAACAATCATTCTTTATCCACACACTATCTGAAGCCGCACAACCGTTAACGCTTACTGTTGCGTAATATACTCCTGGCTGTGATGCTGTGATGGTGGATGAAGTATCTCCAGTGTTCCACTGCCAAGTAGCGCCGGGATGGCCCGCGTTTACAATGTCTGTAAGCTGTATAGGATTTCCATTAGGGCACATAGATGTATCTGAGCCAATGTTTATGGCAGGATAGGCAAATATGGAAACATTCTTTTTTATTGTTGTATCCGGACATACTCTGAATTTAGCAGTTAGCGTAATAGGATAAGTGCCCGGTTCTAAATAGCCGTGTTCAACGGGATTTCTATTCGTAATCACAGTGCCATCGCCAAAGTCCCAACTGTTACCTGTATTGCCGATATTAATATATTGCCCTGTAAAGGTTATTCCTTGGCCTTGGCACAACACAGTATCGCTGGTGGTAAACTTTAGGAAACTCACTGAATCAACAAATACACGCAAAGTGCTTGAATCGTAACACGGCACAAAATCTTTCTCTACTACCTTAACCAGGAATACGCCCTCGTGATTAAATGTATGATTTGGAGATGCATTGGTATCTGTGCTACCATCGCCAAACCTCCAGGTATAAGAAGGGTAGATACCTGAAGATATGTTGGTGAAGGTTATGGTTTGTCCTTGACAGATAGTATCTAAACTTGCAGTAAATGAAGCATGTACGATATGGGGTGTATCAACCGTTGCTCGTACAGAATCGGTACATGTACCGTTTGTTACTGTAAGTAGTGTACTATAGTGCCCCTGGCTTGTATATAAGTGTGTCGGGTTCAATAATGTGCTTGTAGTATTATCACCAAAGTTCCATATTTGGCTAGTCTGCGCTGTGGACTTATTGGTAAGATATAATGTGTCTGCAGCACAACCATAATGAACAGTATCTGTAAATTTTGCTTTCACACTTTTGTCTATAACGTAAATAGTACCGGTATCAGTAAATGAACAGCCCCCTTGATTGAAAGGGGTTGATATGGTAAGTGTAAGTTTAGTATTTGTGAACAAATGAGTAACCGGTGTAAGCGTATTACCACCAGAAGAAATGGCAATAGCTGGAGTCCAGGCACGTTGGTAAGTGAGCCCCGCCGTAGTATCTGAAAGAGTTGCATTGAGTGTATTGGTGTAAGTACCACAGCCTGTTATTGTAGCGGGTAGGCCAGTGCTTACTAACGCAGTAGGTACAATGATCTTGAATGTATCAATGGTTGCACCACAAGATGTTGCTGATGTAAACTGTGCTACTATTACAGAGTTGGCTGATGCCGTAACAGATACTGTGGCGCCTGTACCTGTTATGGTAGCAGGGCCACTTACAACCGTCCACGTAAATGGCGCTATACCTGGTGCTGTAACGGGAACACCCGCACCGCCAGAACATGCATATACAGTATCTGTTTTACCAATAACCGTAGTGCTTACGGGGCAAGATGCAAAATCGCTGGGCGCTGGGCTAAGAGTACCTAGCGCACTAACATTAATCGTAGTGCCAGAAATAGTTCCGCCATATAAAACATTAGCACCTGCACAATAATATACTGAATTGTTGATGACTGCTAGGCCGCCACCGCCACTAGTAGCCGGTCCACTAATCGTCCATGTATTAAGCACGGTTCCTGTTGGGCTATATTCATCTAGCTCAGAAGTAGCACCATTCTTTAGAATATAAAAATCGCCCCGGCAGTCTGCCGCAACGTCAGCAACAGTAAGGCCAGTCAAGGTAGTAAGTAATGTTCCATTAGCGGAGCCATTATATTTGTAGATGCCCCCGCCGGCATTGTTATAGATAAAACTGCCACCGCCACCAGGATTTACGGCGAAGGAACTGCCTGTAGTAAATCCTGTATTTGTCCATGACGAGCCATTGTAGTAATAATAATAGTTATTGGGACCAGCTACGGTATAAAAAGTTGGTGATGGGCCTACGGCATTTAAATTGGGCCCCAAAGATAAAGCAGCTATAGCTCCGGTAGGAAGAGATATGGTATTGACAACGGGATTGGTAGCAGAAATTGGTAGAGTTGGATCTAAATTGTAAATAGTTGTACCATATACATAGTAGATAAGACCAGCATTAGCTCCACTGCAAGTTGGCAATTGAGCTCGCCCCTGAGTGTTTATAGCCAGAAGGCCAAAAAGACATAGCAATCTTTTGTTGGCAATAGACTTTATAAAATTTAATTGCATGTAACTGAAGTTGCAGCAAATGTAATGTTAAAATATTATCTTTGCTAACACTTGATATACAATTTGTTATGTGGTTTTTTGCTATAATAAATAGATATTATATACCGTGTTAAAAAGTCACTTTGTTCCAGATTTTCCAAGCAGCTTCAGCCTGCAAGGGCAACATTTCCAAGCCATTTTTTATTGTAGCACCATATTGTTTGCCAAATGTGAGAAACATGGTTTCTTCGGGATTATAAACAAGGTCGTATAAAAGATGGTGAGAAGTAATACCACTATATGGTAATGGAGGATAGGTGTCAGCATTAGGTACCATCCCTAGTGGAGTAGTATTCACAATAAGTGGATATTCTCTAATTATTTCAGGCGTTAACTCGTCGTAGGTAAGCGTTTCGGGTTCTTTGGTTCGCGATACTTTTTTATAGCTGATGCCTTCATTCCCTAATACATAGCCTACTGCCCGCGAAGCGCCACCGGTACCGAGGATGAGCGCATGTTTATGTTGAGGTTGCAGTAGCGGCCTCAAACTTTCTCTGAAGCCAATGATGTCAGTATTGTAACCTGTCATTATACCGTTTCTGAAATCGATACAGTTTACCGCCCCCATGCCCCCTGCAATATCATTTACATTGTGCAGGTAAGGGATGATAGCCTGTTTGTATGGCATAGTAACATTTAAGCCGCGTAAAAGAGGAACAGCATCCAGCAACACTTTGAAATCGTTTACCTGTGCCAAAGGATAAACGTTGTATATAGCATCAATGCCTTCCTTGGCAAATTTGTTATTAAAAAACGCAGGAGAGAAAGTATGCGTAAGTGGGAATCCTATAATACCGTATTGAGCAGGCATGCCAATAGTTTTTAAAATAAAGGCAGGCACATTTTTGCGCCTGCCCTAAAGAAGTAAGATTTAAGAGCAGAGCAGCCTTAACGGCCCTTTGCGTCCTTATCCAGGTAAAGATAGAAAGTGTCCCCACGTAGTCCTACACGGGTGCTCTCCAATGGTATTATTTCGGTAGGTGCTATATTGCCCAGATTTACATTGGCGCCCAGCAATTCAAGAAAGTAAACTTGCTGTGCCTTTTGTGGAGCCTCCCATATTATTTTTTCATAGGGTATTTGTGTCAGTATTTCCTGCACCAGACCTTCACGTACCTCGCCTGAACCGCGATATATACCCACATTCCCTGCTTCCCGAGCTTCGGCAATTACATAGGTGCTGCCGGCTTCCAGTTCTGCCTTCATTAATTCTATCCACTTATATGGAGCAATAATGTGCTTCTCATCTTTAGAACCTACTTCAGAAAGCACAGTAACGTGTTTGGCAAATTTTTCAATGTAGCCACATTTTTCTGCATGAGGTATAGTTATCGATCCATCTGATATTTCAACAAAGTCCAGACCATAATCTTTAACTACATCTATATAGTCATCCACCTGGTTGCGTACCAGAAATGCTTCGAACAAAGTGCCCCCAAAGTACACTGGGATATTATGCGAACGATATATGTCTATTTTCTCACGCAGTTTGTTGGTTACATAGCTGGTGCCGAAACCCAACTTTACGATATCTACAAAAGGTGCAGCAACCGAAAGGAAATCTCTGGTGCCTTCTAAACCCATACCTTTATCCATGACCATTGTAAGGCCGTGATTACGTGGTTTCTGGGTGCGTTCTGGTATGTTTTTTAGTGGAAAATTCATGCGGACTTTGTTACTTTTACGTAATAAAGGTACTCTTTCGAACTTTTATGTACAAAATGCATTTTTCACTTTGTATATTCGTGTCACATACAGTGTTTATGAATCGTAATGTTCCTTTGCTAGGCTTTGTTATCGGATTGATATTTCCAATTCTTGGTCTGGTTGTTGTAAACTTCACTTTACTGCATGGCTTACCGTTGGGTGAGTTTATGAATATGCTGCTGCATGAGCGCGATGTGGCATCCAAAGTTGTAAGTCTCAGTTTACTTGCCAATCTTATTCCATTTGTTTATTATACAAGCAAGCGATTAGATTATACAGCAAAGGGCATATTTATCATTACAATGATTTTTGTTGCTATAGCGGTATTGCTTAAGTTTAATTTCTTTGCTTAAATGCGTTACTACCTTATAGCCGGTGAAGCCAGCGGAGACCTGCATGGCGGGAACCTGGTAAAAGCCCTTTATGCCCAAGACTCAGACGCCGACATACGCTGTTGGGGAGGAGACAATATGCAGGAGGCTGGCGCTACATTGGTGAAGCATTACCGGGAACTAGCCTTTATGGGCTTTGTTGAGGTATTAAAGCATCTGGGTACGATTCTAAATAATATTAAGTTCTGTAAGAAAGATATAACCGCATATCAGCCTGATGTGCTGGTACTTATTGACTATCCGGGTTTTAATATGCGGATAGCTGAATGGGCTAAGCAACAGGGGATAAGGGTTGTTTATTATATAAGCCCCCAGGTATGGGCCTGGAAAGAAAACAGGGTGAAAAAGCTGAAGCGCGATGTGGACCTGATGCTAGTGATATTACCTTTTGAAGTTCCGTTTTATGAAAAGTGGAATTACGACGCAAAATATGTTGGCCATCCACTCATAGAAGTGGTGAACCATGAAAAGAAAGATGTACCTGTTATCCCAATAACAAATAGGCCAATAATAGCTTTGTTGCCGGGCAGTCGTACACAGGAAATCAAAGCCAAATTGCCGATTATGCTGCAGGTTGTGCCGCATTTTCCCGACTACCAGTTTGTTATTGCGCAAGCTCCTTCGCAGCCAGATGAGTTGTATAATGATATACCTGGGGCGATGGGAGTGCTATTGGTAAAAGGCCAAACGTATAATTTGTTGAAACAGGCTGCTGCTGCGCTGGTGACAAGTGGTACTGCAACATTGGAGACTGCCTTGTTTGGGGTGCCTGAAGTAGTATGTTACAAAGGCAGTGCTATATCCACCTGGCTGGCTCGAAAGCTGATAAAGATAAAATATATATCCCTCGTAAACCTGATCATGGATAAAGAGGTAGTAACAGAGCTTATACAAGATGACCTGAATGAACAGAATCTTAAAAAAGCCTTGAGCAAACTACTTGAGGATGGGCCATATAAGCAACAACTGCAAACCGACTACAAGCAGCTATGGGATAAGCTGGGCGGCAAAGAAGCATCTGCAGAAGCTGCAAGACAAATTATCTCCTTAATGGCGAATTAGCCTCACGATCATTACAATAATACCAATAAGAAATACGATAAGAGAAATGCGGTTCATGCCATGCATCAGGTAAATATTGGCATTGCGCGGGGCATTAGGATCTCTTTTGCGCAGGTAGAAATAAGTTAGGATCTGGTTCCACATATCAATTTTCTCCTTTCAATAAAATTACGAAGAAAATGGGAGAAGGCCAGTACATAGCACTCAACAAAAAAAATCGCCCGAAGGCGATTTAAAGCTTGTGGAAAGGACTTGCAAGTGTGAACCTATTTGAAGATTTGAGGGCTATTGTAAATGCCAAAAAAAATATGGGAATGATAATTTTAAAATAGCATTAAGTGTTATGGTCCAGGTTGACAATCAACTTATTTCTACTCCCGATCACTGGAAGACTCAACTACAAATTCTCGCAATAATCAAAGAGATTACGGGAAATAAAAGCAAGAAATGATCAGTATGGTTCATGTTTTTATTTTCGAATAGTTTTTGTGTAAGGTGTATAACATTTTAGGATGTCTATTTTTTATGTTTCCAAAACCTGCCCTTTCCTTCGGATATCCATCCTAAAGCTTCATTTATTCTTTTTTGCCGTGTTTCGTCGCTTTTTGCGTCAGTAATCCAAACAATATACTCCTTGCGGAAAGAGTTGGATTTGCTTTCAAAAACTTCCTTTGCGTTGGGGTTAGATGCTAATGCAGTCAATAGATAATCGGGCGTTTCCAGTACTATGGGTTTACCAGATTCTGGCTTATCCCTTTTTATTTTAATGCCTTTTTTGTTTAACTGCATGGCTTCTTTAAGCATGGCTATAAATTCATCGTCCGGTGGTAGGTCTGCTATTTTGTTAACCTTTCCCAAAAATCTTTGTATCGGCTTCATGTCTTTGTTTGCCTTCAGGCGCGGGTCGGTCATTAATGCGGCCTTCAGGAATGTAAAAGAGCAATGATTTTTATAGGATGCCATTACACACATATTATCGCTGTTATAATCAAAATGAGGCAGACTCCATTTTATTGTCTCCTCTGCATCTGGGCAATTTTCATGAATAAGTTGGCGCCAGTGCTCAAGAATGGGTTTTGCAAAATCTTCCGCGTTAGCTAAATAAGTATCCACAGTTGAATTGTAGTTCACAATGCGTAATTTTTAAATGTTTACGATTGTGGGAACAGATTCATATTCAGGTATGCCATTTCCCATTTATGACCGTCCAAATCGGCAAAGCTGTGTTGGTACATCCAACCCTGGTCTTGTGCCTGAGCATATATCTTTCCGCCCAATGATTCGGCTTTATTGATAAATTGTTTTACTTCATCTGCTGACGCGGCGTCAAGCGCAATAAGTACTTCGGTGGAGTGATGCGCATTGCAAACTTCAGTATCAATAAAAGATTTAAAATAGGTGCCGGTAAGCAGCATCACAAAAATACTGTCGCTCACAATCATACATCCGGCCTTCTCATCGGTAAATTGTGGATTGAAAGAAAAACCTAAATTTTGGAAGAATTCTATAGACTTAGTAAGGTTTTTCACAGGAAGATTGATAAATACTTTAGTTGCCATGTTTTAAATTGATCGTTTAGGATATATTTAATTTACGGAACAAAAAAACTTAAAAAGCCACAAAAGAAGTAGTCAAAAACTTGGATAAACAGGTCAATTTAATTGTTTGTTCTGTTTTCGGAACTCCGAAGGCGACAAGCCCACCTGCTTTTTAAAGAATTTACCAAAATTAGCAGGGTCTGAAAAGTTGAGTTGATATGCAATCTCAGCTACCTCAAAATCGGTGTATTGAATGAGCGATCGGGCTTCGGTGGTTAGGCGGTCAGCAATAAAAGTAAGCGCATTTTTGCCCGAAGCATTTTTGACAGATTGAGAGAGATGGTTGGCGGTAACCGAAAGCAGATTTGCGTATTCCTTCACAGTGCGCTTATTGATATAATGATTATCTATTAATTGGATAAATTTACGCAACAGATTTTGCTGTGCAGTAGCCAGGCTAATATCCTTTTTCTTTTCCAGCGCAAAGTTTTCTAGGTAGTAGAGCAAGCCGAGCAACTTTACCCTTGCTTCAATATGTCGTGATTGGGCCGACCCTTCATAAGCGCTAAATACAGCTTCAAAATGTGGTGCTAATTGTTTAAATGTGGCTTGGTCAAATTTGAACAAGTTGGTTTGTAACACATCAAATAGGGAAAATTGTTGGTGAAAATCTGGTTTGAAGAAAGAGAAACATTCCGTCTTAAAATAAATCACATAACCCTCCAGCGCATTGTTATGAGCAAAGCTATACACAAGATTGGGCGAATGAAAAACGAGATAGGAATCAGGATTATGAATGGTCTGATCGCCATAGTTAACCTCGATTTTACCTGAATTGAATAGCAGGGCAAAAAAATAAAAAGAACGTTTAAAAGGTGGCCTGTATATCTGTAGGTCCTGATTGAGTGGCTTTAACCTCAAACAATAAAAGTCTGGATCAGTTGTTCGTCCTGGCCATGGAATAGAGGCCAGAAAATCGTTGATTTCTGTGTAATAAGGAAGAGTAGTTTTTATTTTCCCCATAAGATAAGCCCACAAAGGAAGCCCTAAAATAGACAAAGAAAATCTCTTCAACTGTATAAAACACGATGAAAGTAGTGGTGATTTCCAAAACGACTCACCGAATCACCCACCAGAATGGAGCGTTTGAATGAATATTTTGATGCCACAATGAAAAAAACCTGTAAATCAGCGATTTACAGGTTTTTAATTCGTTTTGATATTAAAAAAGTGGAGAATAACGGAGTCGAACCGATGACCTCTTGCATGCCATAAACAATTGGTGGTGCTTAACGGGGTTATAAATAACTTGTCTTTACATTGATAATCAATCACTTATGGTATATTTCTATGGGCTCTTCCTTGCTATTTTAAACTCGTTTTAACCAGTTTTAGAGTTCTGTGAGAGTTCTGTGAAAATATAGACGTTCACTAGCTTAAAATGGAGGTTCTGATGAATGAAGAACGGATGGGAGTATAAACAAAGTACGGGTAACTTTTTAAGGAAGACCACTCAAAAAGGTTTTTCACATAGACTGATGTCGTTAAAATTGTCGCACATCAAATATACTTCCGAACAGATTTAGGTATTCCACTATACCGGTATCAAGAGTCAGATGTGAGATCAAAATGTGTTTTTAGCATGCCTCTCTAAATATTCATTTATAGACTTTACATCGTATAAAATAATTCTTTTTTCAGGTTGTGAAAACCGAATTTTACCTTCGTCTCTTAGTCTTTGCAAAGTGGTTTTGCTTTTTAGTCGCAGCCTTCGCATTGCTTCTTCTCCTGAGATCCATGCATCTTTTTCAATCAGTTTTTCTTTAATGCGCTGGACCACTTTTTCTATAAGTGCATAAAAAGCTTCATCCTCTAAGCAAATGACTTCCGTAATAATAAATGCTTGCTCAAAAGTATAGAAACCACACAGCTTGCATTTTCATAAAAGGCAGAAAGCATTTTACAAAAAGAAAAAATTCTTTTCTGGAATAGCCATTCTTACCCTCAACCAACAAACGGTATGATAATAAATATGATCATAGCCTCGAACACTTCTCCCACTATTTATCTTTGGACTTATACAAATATTGGAACCTCTAGTTATATAACCTATATTTATTTCCTAATAACAGATAACTACTTATTATCAATGGACAAGTACACCATCTACCCAAAACAGTTTCGAAATTCGAAAATACCGATGGAAAAAAACCGGTGTTTTTTTCTTATGCCCTTTAACGAGAAGTTTGACAACATTTATGGGAATATCAAA
>JARLGY010000037.1 GCA_031292525.1 Flavipsychrobacter sp.
GTATCTGTTGGGTAGGCACTTACTTTCAGGCTTACTGTGTTAGACTGTATATTCTGTACATGATCACATGTACCTGTTACGATTACTTTATAGCTGCCACTATCAGCAAACTGTGCATTTCCTATAGTAAGCACGCTGGATGTTGCACCGGTAATAAGGCTGCTGTTCTTATACCATTGGTAGGTAAGACCATAACCTGTAGCATTTACAGATAATGACGTAGTCCCGTTGAGGCACACAGCCGAATTTTGTGGCTGGAACGTAATATTAGGAGGGGTACATCCAAAACTATCTATTTTAATGCTGTCAACAGCTATAAGGCCACCATCAACAAGTACGCCTCCCGCAGGATGTGGGGTGTTTGAATACCAGGAAAAGAAGTACGCTCCTGAAACGGAAGGAGTAAAGGTCAAACTGGCGGTCTGGTGCCCATCAACAGTAACAACATTATTGAACAAATTAATTGCATTACCGCCACCTGGTATGCCTGTACCTGAAGTAGGAGGTTGTACCGCATAGTTCTCATACAGGTATAGATTCTCCGGATATACCGGGGCTACGTTGGTAGTTAAGTAATCAGCACGGCCACGTTCATACCCAAATCTTATGCGGTAGGTTTCACCGGCATTCAGGGCTAGTGCAGGTAAAGTAAAGAATGCATTTTTACCTGACTGATAATTACCTTTTTTATCATCTTCGCTTATCACTGAAGGATATGCTGTACCATTGGCATCACGGAAAACTATATTGGTACCCCAATGGCTTTGCATGCTACTCGTTACATTTTCAGTAAAACAGGTAGGAGCCTGAGTATTAGGTGTAGTATTGAAATACTCTGCATAAGGTATAGAATATAAATTTACCGGCACTGCATATACAGAACTGTAAGCTACACTTCCGCTCACAGCGCAACTATCTGCAAAACGGTAATACACAGAACCTGTTAATGCAGGTGTAGTATAGCTACTAGTACCCCCACCCGAAACATTCAATGGTCCAAAAGTACCCGGGATGGTACTCCATGAGCCTGGAGCTCCTGTAGGTGAAGACTGCCAGTAAGTGTACAGGCTCGCGGCTGTGTTAGGATCACTAGCTGCTACAGTAGTGGTATTACCACTACACAAAGGTTGGGGAAGAGCGTTGGTTGTAATTGTTGAACTCAATGGCATACCGGTACATGGGGCTATCCATTTTACACTTACATCATCTATGTTCACAGAAAAGCCATAATTAGAACTATCCTGGAAAATGACATACGCCGGGGCGTTATTATAACTTGAAGGTATAGAAAAACTATATTGATACCAGCCAGCAGCAGAAACTGACTGCGAAGATGAAAAATAACTACCAACTGTAGTGTACTCACTCAAAACCCCAAGATAAGAAGAAGCATTAGTTACCGATGGAGTGGTACTTACGTAAATACTCAGCTTATCATCATTCATAAGGTTGTTTGAGAAGTTGGTATAGTTAGTACCATATCTATATATCCACAACGATATCAGTGCATAGCCGTTAGTATAGTTCTGCAATTGCAGCGCGGGCGTTACCAGTTCATTGGTACTCAAACCATAGTAATAAGTTCCATTTATATTAATATAGGTATAGTTGCCATAATTATACATTGTCGCTGCATAACTACCGCTATGTGGTCCTGGTAAACTGGGATATGCATAAGCTGTAGGTATCTGCTGCCAGGGATAATAGGCAGTAGCCGAGTTTGGCGCCCAAAAGTTTGTCCAACCTGCAGGTGGAAAGGTTGTGCCCTCAAAACCTTCATTAAGTAAATACTGGGCTTTGACCTTCGTGGTACCCGCAATAAGGAGCAACACAATTGGGATGATTTTAAATAAATAGGATAGCTTTTTCAAATTCATAGCATTTTATTTTGAAGGGTACTGTATTTCAGATAAATAAGAATAATGTTTTTTATCACATTATAAATACATCAGCAACAGATACGATATTTAGAAATATCGTATCCATTAAACCCATGCATGCTATTAATCAAGACGTTGATTTTACGTAAATAGTTTGTGTAAAAGGGAAAATCTTACAAACTATTGTAGATATATATTGCACCCATATATTCTAATGTGAATATACTTTCAATGCTTCCTGCAAACAATCCATTGCAGCATTTATATCATTTGAGTTGAGTACATATGCAAGCCGTACTTCATTTTGTCCTTTGCCTTTGGTAGCATAGAACCCCGCTGCCGGTGCCATCATTACTGTAGCGCCATTATAGTTAAAATCTTCAAGCAACCACTGGCAAAATTTCTCTGTATCGGCTACAGGCAGTCGTGCCATAGCGTAAAATGCGCCACCAGGATTGGGACACATTACTCCAGGCATACTATTCAACCTTTTTACAAGCAGATCTCTGCGTTTGGTATATTCTTCATGCACCTCATCAAAATAATTTGCAGGCAGGTCCACTGCAGCTTCGCCAAGTATCTGTGCAAACGTGGGCGGGCTTAACCGTGCCTGGGCAAATTTCATTGCTGCATCTAAAACCTGTTGATTTTTAGTGACAAAAGCCCCTATACGGCCACCACACGCACTGTAGCGCTTACTTATCGTATCCAGCAGTATAGCGTGCTGTTCAAGCCCTGGAATAGATAATGCTGAAATATGCTTTAACCCGTCATAACAAAATTCACGATACGCTTCATCACTAAGCAAGAACAGATCGTGCTTCAAGCATATTTCTTTAAGTATCTGCAACTCTTCCATACTGTACAGGTATCCTGTTGGGTTGTTAGGGTTGCATATCATTATAGCTTTTGTACGTTGTGTAACAGCTTGCTCAAAAGCATCAATAGATGGCAATGAAAAACCATCTTCAATACTAGAGGGTATGGGCACTACTTTCACGCCTGCACTTGTTGCAAAACCATTATAGTTAGCATAAAACGGTTCAGGTATAATTATTTCGTCACCGGCATCCATACAGCTCATAATAGCAAAAAGAATGGCTTCAGAGCCGCCCGTTGTCACTATTATCTGGTTCTGGTTTACAATTATGTTGTTCCGTTCATAATAGGTAACCAACTTCTTACGATAGCTTTCCATACCTGCACTGTGGCTATACTCCAATACTTTTATATCAGCATGGCGTACTGCGTCCAGTATAGATGGCGGCGTTTCAATATCGGGCTGTCCAATATTCAGATGGTACACCTTTACTCCTCTCTTCTTTGCTGCTTCAGCATAGGGTACTAACTTACGTATAGGCGATGGCGGCATTTGCGCCCCACGGTGCGAAATCTTTGGCATAGGCCGCAAATTTAGAAAATGCGGTATTATTTAGAGAATTTATTTTGCAGACGACAAGGGGAAACCATATTTCCAGGCATGAAAAAAGTCCCGAGTGGTTCGGGACTTTTCAAATTTGTTATAGTCTTCTAAGTTATTTGCCAGCAGCGGGTGCAGCAACAACGGTACCCTTAATATGTATAGTGTAGCGTTCGTTACCTTTCATTGCATTAGACTGTATGTAAACATCCTTAATAAATGGGCCAACATGTCCTTTAGTTGTAAAACTTACTGTTACATCTCCAGTTTTACCAGGTAAAATTGGTTCTTTAGGCCATGCCGGAACTGTACAACTGCATGATGCGCTTGCATTAGTAATAATGAGTGGCGACTTACCTGCATTTCTGAAGTTGAATTTGTGCTCTGCATTTGGTCCTTCTGTTACTGTTCCAAAATCAAAGGTATCTCCGTCTTTAAAACTGAATTTAGGCCCGTTAGGATCTGTAGTAGCGGCTTGTGGCGCTTGTGCATATGCACTTGTCTGAAATCCTGCAACGCCTGCAGATAAACACATTAAGGCTATGATCAGCTTTTTCATAATCTGTTTTATTATTGTTTGTTGGTTAATTTATTTGACTAGCAATTAAGACGCCCTCTTTAAAAGGAACGTTGGTAACCATTATATAACGTGTTGTTAAAGCTCGCTTTCCCTGCTAATGCCCGGTTGCAGGCATCTCCGGATCCTTTGCATCCACTATACCTTTTATGTGTACAGTGAAAGTGCTTTGTAAACCCTTGGCGTTCGATTTTATGAATACATCCTTTTTAAAAGGACCAACCCTTCCATCAGTAGTGTATTTCACCGTCACCATACCTTTTTTCCCAGGCAGTACAGGATCTTTTGTCCACTCTGCCACTGTGCATCCGCAAGAGGCCGAAGCGCTGTTGATAATAAGCGGCATATTGCCTGTATTAACAAATACAAACTCATGTACAGCTTCAGGCCCTTCAGCCACATCCCCAAAATCATAAGTATCACTTTTTTCAAAGTGAAATTCAGGGGCACGTACTTCACTTGTCTGGGCCAGCAGGATTGCTGAAAGCCTGGGCACACATCCCGATAACATAATGATAAAAAAAAAGCACTTCTTCATGTATGGCATCAGGATATGAATATGATTAAGACCAAATTAATTGGTCTTAATCATTGAATTATTTTCAGGTACTGATGCTGTAGGTGCCTTTTCTACTGTTCCTTTAATGGTAACAACCTTGGTACCTGCATTAGATACAACAGTGATTGTTTTTGTGAAAGGACCAGGGCGACCGTTAGTGTTATAAGAAGCTTTTATAGCGCCATCTTTATTGGGTAACACCGGATCTTTTGAATAAGATGGTGTAGTACATCCGCAAGAAGCCTGCACTTTAGATATAGTAATAGGTTCTTTGCCTGTGTTTTTAAAACGGAACTCATATTCAGCAGCAGGACCTTCTGGCACTGTACCAAAATCATGAGTTTCAGTTGTGAACGCAAGATTTTCAGGTTTCAGTGTTGTAGGAGGTGGGGTTGCCGCCTGCGATGTTATAGTTGCAGTTGCATCTTTTTTCTCCTGTGCCATAGCCGCACTCGTGCACAATACAGCAACACCTAATGAAAGGATCAATTTTTTCATAACTTATAAAGCTTTTTACAATTATACGATGATTATTACAAATTTAGTACCGAAATGCCAATTAATGCATAATTAATTGTTAAACCGAAAATAAAAAAATACAATTGTATTTTTGCTGCCCATGCCCAAATTCCTGATCATTCAGACTGCTTTTATTGGCGATGTGGTACTTGCAACTGCCCTTGTGGAAAAAGTACACAAGTACTACCCCGGTTCACCAATAGATTTTCTAATACGCAAAGGCAACGAAGGACTATTGCTAAACCATCCTTATCTAAGTAAGGTGTGGGTATGGGATAAGGGTAAGGATAAAAACAAGAATCTATTTAGGCTAGCAGCAGACATCAGGAAAGAAAAATATTCTCACGTCATAAACCCTCACAGATTTGGCTCTTCAGGTTTCATAACATGGCTCTCTGGCGCTCGTAATAAAATGGGATTTGACAAAAACCCTTTTTCATTTTGCTACACAAAAAAAGTAAAGCATGTTATATCAGCGCCGTATGCAACACAGCCTGTACACGAAACTGAACGTAATCAAGCCTTGATCACCGACATTACGAGTAAAAATGCGCTGTTTCCCAAACTATACCCTTCTACAGCAGACTACCAGAAAGTGAAGCCTTTTCAGGTAATACCATATATATGTATTGCGCCATCTTCAGTATGGTTTACCAAGCAGTTCCCAAAAGAAAAATGGATCAGCATGATCGATGTATTACCTGCAGGGCACAAAATATATCTATTGGGTGGCCCGGGCGATACACCTTTGGCCGAAGAGATCATGCAAGCTGCTACTCACAATAATGTAGAAAGTTTATGTGGTAAGCTTAGCTTTTTACAATCAGCAGCACTCATGCAGGGTGCAGCTATGAATTATGTAAATGATTCAGGTCCACTGCATTTTGCATCGGCTATGGATGCTCCTGTAACAGCTGTTTTCTGCTCTACAGTTCCTGCATTTGGGTTTGGACCTCTGCGCAATAATGGTAAAGTTGTAGAGATACAAGAACGTTTATATTGTCGTCCGTGTGGGCTGCATGGCCATAAGGCTTGTCCTGAAGGCCATTTCAGATGTGCCCTGGATATTACCAACATTCAATTATTATGGTGGACTTCGAAGCTGATATAAAGAACTGTATTGCCGTACTGGAAAACGGCGGTACTATACTCTATCCTACTGATACCGTATGGGGAATAGGGTGCAATGCACTGGACCATATAGCAGCCGATAGGGTATTTGAAATAAAACAACGCCCGAAAAACAAAAGCATGATAATTTTACTGGCTGATGCCCGCGATGTACTAAAGTATGTCGCAACCCCACCGCCAGATATCATATCTATAATTGAAAGCTTTGAAACACCAACCACGATTATTTACGATGGCGCATTGGAGCTTGCCGATAATATTATAAATAAAGATGGCAGTATCGCCATACGCGTCACAAATGATCCTTTCTGCAAAGCGCTTATAAAAAGATTCAGGAAACCTATTGTTTCTACGTCTGCAAATATAAGCGGAGACCCTACCCCAGCTATATACAACCAGATACACACAGATATCCTGGATATGGTAGATTATATAGTAAAATACAGGCAAGATGATGAACATCCGGCTACCCCTTCTCGTTTAATAAAAATAACTGCTGACGGTGGCCTACATGTCCTGCGTGGTTAAATGAAGGAATCTCACATTACTTATTTTGCCTGTGTTGCTTAGCTTTGCAGCCGATATGGATATCCAGTGTACTGACGAAGAGTTAAATTTATTTGAACGGATAGGAAAGGTGGCAACACAACTAAATGTGCATTGTTACCTGATTGGAGGTTTTGTGCGTGATAAGATAATTGGCAGACCAACAAAGGATGCAGATATAGTTTGCACAGGCGATGGCATAGCATTGGCACATGCGGTGGCACAAACATACAAACCCGCACTGAACGTAAGCTTTTTTAAAAATTTTGGTACTGCCCAGTTTAAAGTAAACGGCTTCGATGTAGAGTTTGTAGGTGCAAGAAAAGAATCTTATCGTAGCGAATCGCGAAAGCCAGAGGTAACAGAAGGCACTATAGAAGATGATCAGTTACGTCGCGATTTTACAATAAATGCACTCGCCATAAGCCTCAATGAAAATGATTTCGGTAAGTTATCAGATCCCTTTAATGGTCTTGAGGATATCAAATCTGGCATTATACGCACGCCATTAGAGCCAGGAGTTACATTTTCAGACGACCCCTTGCGTATGATGCGCTGCATACGCTTTGCAGCACAGTTGAGCTTTACTATACCAGATAATATTTTCAATGCAATAACTCAAAACAAACACAGGCTAAAGATCATCTCGCAGGAGCGTATTACCGATGAGTTCAATAAAATAATGATGACTGCAAAGCCATCAGTCGGGCTCAATCTTTTGTTTAAAAGCGGCTTGCTCAAAGAGTTCTTTCCTCAATTTACTGATCTCTGTGGTGTTGAGATCATTGAAGGCTTAGGACATAAAGACAACTTTTATCACACACTGCAGGTAATAGACAATGCAGCAGCACAAAGCAACGACCTTTGGCTGCGCTGGGCTGCTCTACTGCACGATATTGGCAAACCTGCTACAAAGCGTTTTGAAGAAGGTCACGGCTGGACGTTTCACGGGCATGAAGCCGTAGGCGAAAAAATGACCCCGCGCATCTTTAAACAACTAAAGTTGCCGCAGAACGAAAAGATGAAGTATGTGGCCAAGTTGGTATTGTTGCATCTGCGACCAATAAGCCTCACTAAAGAAAACATCACAGACTCTGCCATACGCAGGCTGTTATTCGATGCTGGCGATGACCTTGAAGACCTTATGATACTTTGCGAAAGCGACATCACATCTAAAAACAAACTGAAGGTAAAGCGCTATCTTGAGAATTTCGAAATAGTAAAAGAACGACTGAAAGAAGTAGAGGAAAAAGACAAAATAAGACACTGGCAGCCACCAATTGATGGGGCCGATATCATGAAGATATTCAACTTGCCACCATCTAGAGAAGTGGGCGCTATAAAAACTGCGGTAAGAGAAGCGATCTTGGATGGCATAATCCCTAACGACTATGACGCTGCCTATACATTCATGATAGACATAGCCTCAGGCATGGGCCTGAAGCCCGCAATTTAAATTTACACACATGAACAACAGGCAGCTCTTTCAGCAACACCTTGCACAAACATCAGATGCCCCCGTGGGCATAGAAATAGTATCCGCTTCCGGAAATTATCTATATGACGATAAAGGCACAAAGTACCTTGATCTTATAGGCGGTATCAGTGTATGCAATATTGGCCATACACACCCCGCAATAGTTGCTGCCATTAAAAAGCAAGCTGACCAATACCTACACGTTATGGTGTATGGCGAGCTGGTTCAAAGCCCACAGGTGCAATATGCTGGGGTACTTGCACAACACCTTCCCGAATCACTTAATTCTATATACTTCACCAACTCTGGTGCCGAAGCTACAGAAGGAGCATTGAAACTGTCCCGTCGCGTTACAGGCAGACCACACATCATTAGTTGCAATAATGCATATCATGGCAATACCCTAGGCGCACTCAGCGTCATGGGAGATGAATATTGGCGCAATGCCTTCAGACCATTACTGCCGGGTATAGAACGTTACGATTTCAATAGCACTGCTCTACTGGAGGCTATAAATAAAGATGTGGCCTGCGTGATATTGGAAACAATACAAGGTGAGGCCGGTATTATAGCCCCCAACCAGGAATGGATGCAAATCCTTAGGGCAAAATGTACCGAACATGGCACACTGCTGATACTGGATGAGATACAATGTGGTTTTGGCCGCACAGGAAAGCTATGGGCTTTTGAGCATTACAACATTATACCCGACATTTTACTCTTAGGCAAGGCTATAGGCGGCGGTATGCCATTAGGTGCTTTTATTGCCGATAGATCTTTAATGCATTCCCTAACTAACAATCCTGTACTAGGACATATTACAACCTTCGGCGGACATCCAGTATCCTGTGCGGCAGGCATGGCAGCTATGCAGGTTTTGCTGGATGAATGCCTTACAGGTACTGTACCCGAAAAAGAAGAACTTTTTCACACATACTTGAAACATCCAGCCATAAAAGCGATAAGAAGCAAAGGGTTATTAATAGCTGTACAACTGGATACAGCTGAACATGTAATTCAAACACTTCAACGTTGCCTCACGAAAGGTCTTTTCTCAGACTGGTTTCTTTTTGCACCAGATTGCATTCGCATAGCTCCCCCACTTACCATTACCGGCGATGAAATAAAAACTGCTTGTAAAATAATCACAGACAGTCTGTAAATAATATTCTTCTATAGAATAAGAAACACCTGCTATCCATTACGAATGACAGGTGTTTCTTATCAAATTTTTTAGTTTACATATCTTGCAGGCTTATCTGCGCAATGTTATATTGTAGGTATGCCCGTTATAGGTAACAGTAGCAAGTGCATCACACACACCATTACCATAGTCAAGAATAGCAGTTTTACCATTAGATAATGTATCTGCAACTGTGCCTTGTTCTATCCACGCGCAACCTTGGCTTATAATAAGCGGGCTGGTGATAGTATGAGTAATAACCACTCCATTTGCACGGGTAAGGCTACCACCGCCTGTTATAGAATAAGTAATGGGAGTTGAAGAAGTAAGCGTGCGTGTTCTTGTAGCAGTCCAGCTGATAATACCGGCATTATTAGCCAATATGATGGAGTCATTTACAGCCACATTCCAGTATGTTTGTCCCGATGTATTCGTTCCTGCATTAGTAACTGTCTTGCTACCTGTCAGCTGGTTATCGTTTACAAAATAATTACTGAAAGTTATAGTGTGTACAGACCCGGTAGCCATGTATCTTCCGGTGTAGTGTATGATCACCTCTCCACGGCGATAGTTACCATCGTTGCACAGGCAATCTACCGTACCGAAGTTAACTGTTATAATGCCGTTTACCGTATCTTTTGTTATTGTAGCGCAGTTGCTCAAGGTGGGGGCAGCAGTACGATAAGTGCTTAGTTTACCATCAGTACTTGTGTATGCCTGGTCGCCAATGGTCTGTGCATCATCGCTCGCCTTTTCAAGCTGCGCCTGTTCCTGGCCATAGCCTACATCTTCAGTTGCACTTGCAGTACTATCACTTTTTTTACAGGCAGCCAAAAATACCACACCGGCAACTAGTAGTACTGAACCTGCTTTAAGTATTGTTTTTATGCTTTTCATTGCTTGCTATTTTTTTAGCTTAAAAATCGTTATATCCTACTTATGACTTTAAGACATATTTAAAGTTTAAAAGCGAAATGAAGCACACGGCAACATTTTGAGAAACCCCAAAATGCACAGGTATAAATGCGGTAATAAAAAAACCACCTCATAGCCAGGCTAGAAGTGGTTAATAAAAATGTTGTTCAAACTATCTATCTATCCCAAAATCCTTCCCTCTTCCATGTCCATGCAAAAGGATCAATAAGCAGTGAAAGAGTGAAAGAAGAATTACTGGTGAGTGTGAATGTCCCGGGCTCTCCGGCTTTTGTGTTCATGCTGCTCGATCGGTCAATAAGGTCAAAACTGCCAAAAGCATACACCGCCCTTATTTTCCATACAAGCCCTCCTAACACACCGCCTTCAGCTTTCAAAAAGGGCTGCACGCCAAATCCCGTACCAGCATCATCTTTAAATGCAGTGGCAGTAAATGAGGGATAAACACCGGCTCCAATGGTTGCACAAAATCTTTCATTCTTGCGTATCATCGCTTCATTGCCAAACTTAAAATCCAGGCTTACAGGAAGTCCCATTTGCAATGTGGCGCCTGTAAAATCATTGTTATCTATAGTAGCTGTTGTAGATGCATCTGTGGCAGTAGTAAGCACTTTATACAGGTTACCCCATAGGTAAGCATTGTAGTTATAGCCTATTGACACAGCCAACATACTTTTTTCTCCTAGTTGTTTACAAGGTATAAATGTACTGGCCGAACCACCAAAACCACCTTTAGAAAATATACGTGTTTTAACCGATGTGTCTGAGTATGTATTTGTAGCTGGATTGTACAATTGGTTTACGCCATTGTATGTAGCCACCATCGATGTATAGGAATAACCCATATCATATCGCTGAATAAAACCTGGCCATTGTGCATATAGGCAGGTGGGCAAAGAAGCCAGCAATAACGCCAGCAGGGTAAGGATCTTCTTATGATCACGCATGTTTATAAATTTGAGCCATGAAAATATAAAAAGTTATTACAGTATCAAATACACCTATAATTTTATTTTTTTACAGGTAATGAATTGATCGACAACATATTCAAAAAAGGAAGCAATAAACAAATTGTCTGCAAGAGAGTTGGATCGATCATCCAAATTGGAAAATATATTTACCACAAAAAAACAAACCCCTGAAACGTACTGTTTACAGGGGTTTTGCATCTTAATGGAGGTCGAAAGCGGATTCGAACCGCTGTAGCAGCTTTTGCAGAGCTGTGCCTAGCCACTCGGCCATCCGACCAGTTGGATGGGATGCAAATGTAGTAAAAAAACGTTTCCATCCAACCTATCCTTTGAAAATTATAGACTTGACGATCAAATAATAACTTAAGACCAACTGTAATATACCTAGGCCGACAACTATAAAGAATGTTGGTAAGTTTTTCTGTTCAAATACGCCCGTACTCCTACATTCGCAGTTCTAAAAAAAGAGGAGCATAATATGTCAGCATATGCAGCGGGTGTGGCCGCACATTTGAACATCAGGGAGCAGCAGGTGGAAACCGTATTACAGCTGCTGGAAGAGGGAGCTACCATACCATTTATAGCCCGTTATCGTAAAGATAAAACAGGCGCCCTGGATGAAGTGCAGATACAAAACATACAGGACGAAGCCCGGCGCCAGCAGGAATACAGCGAACGCAAGACTTTTATTGAGAAAACAATAGCAGGTCAGGGGAAGATGACAACTGAGCTACAGGCAAGGATAGACAAAGCGCTTACTGTAGCCGAGCTTGAAGATATATACCTGCCTTACAAACCCAAAAGGAAAACCAAGGCACAAACAGCACGTGAAAACGGATTAGAGCCTCTTGCACTGACTGTACTTGCGCAGCAAAATATAGATGTGGTTGCTGAGGCGCAAAAGTTTATAAATGACACCGTAGCAACTACCGATGATGCCCTGCAAGGCGCACGAGATATAATAGCTGAAATGGTGAACGAAGACGCAGATGCGCGTGCCAAAACACGTAAGCTGTTTGAAGACACTGCAGCTGTGCAAGCCAAAATATTAGCGGGCAAAGAGGAAGAAGGAATAAAGTACAAAGACTACTACGACTATAGTGAACCTGTTGGCAAAATACCATCGCACAGGATACTTGCTGTGATGCGTGGTTTTATGGAAGGTGTATTGCGCATGACCATAGCTCCGGAGGAAGAAGTTGCATTGGCAATGCTGGAACGCCAATTTGTAACCGCATCAAATCCTGCCGGTGAGCAGGTTAAGAAAGCAGTTAAAGATGCTTATCGCCGTTTGCTGCAACCTGCGTTGGAAAGTGAATTTAGAACAGCGCTGAAGCAAAAAGGGGATGAAGAAGCCATAACCGTGTTTTCAGAAAACCTGAGACAGCTATTACTAAGCGCCCCACTGGGTAGTAAAAGAATATTAGCTATAGACCCTGGTTACCGTACAGGTTGCAAGGTGGTCTGCATAGATGAAAAAGGCACTCTGCAAAAAACAGACCTCATCTACATTCACGAGAAGAACAGGATGGACGATGCAGAACATAAAATACGCACACTGGTAAGTAAGTACAATGCCGAAGCGTTTGCTATAGGCGACGGCACTGCAGGCCGCGAAACAGAACAGTTTATAAAGAAACTAAACCTGGGCCTCCCTATATTTTTAGTAAATGAGGACGGGGCTTCGATATACTCTGCTTCCGAGATAGCGCGTGAAGAATTTCCCAATGAAGATATAACCATACGTGGTGCGGTAAGTATTGGCCGCAGATTGATGGATCCCCTTGCCGAGCTGGTAAAGATAGACCCGAAGAGCATTGGCGTAGGCCAATACCAGCACGATGTAAACCAGGTACGCCTGAAGGAAAAGCTGGACCAAACAGTAATAAGTTGTGTGAATGTAGTAGGCGTTAACCTGAACACAGCAAGTAAACATTTACTGAGCTATGTGAGTGGCATTGGCCCTTCAATTGCAGAAAACATAGTTAACCATCGCAACGAGGTGGGTGTATTCACCAGCCGCAAACAATTGCTCAAGGTTCCGCGCCTGGGCAATAAAGCTTTTGAGCAGTGTGCTGGGTTCTTACGAATAAAGAACGCTGAACATCCCCTGGATGGCAGCGCAGTACACCCCGAAGTATACGATGTTGTAGCGCTTATGGCTGCAGACCTTGGCGTAGATGTAAAAAGCCTGGTGGGCAACGAAACGTTACTGAAACAACTGGACGCAAAAAAATACATAAAGGATAATGTAGGGCTGCATACTATACAAGATATTATTAGCGAACTAAAAAAGCCAGGATTAGACCCGCGCAGTGAGATGCAGCAATTTGAGTTTGCAGCCATCTACAGTATAGAAGATGTAAGTGCAGGCATGATAGTACCCGGCATTGTAACTAATATTACTCGTTTTGGTGCGTTTGTAGATATTGGTGTAAAGCAAGACGGCCTGGTACACGTGTCAGAAATATCGCACACTTACATTACAGACCCGAGCCAGGCGCTGAAGCTTAACCAGCAGGTTACCGTAAAGGTTACAGAAGTAGATGTGCCGCGTAAGCGTATAGCCCTTTCTATAAAGCAGGCCCAGGAGGCACCCGCGAAACGGCCATCCAATAAAGGCGGCGACCGGGAAAGAAAACCACAACCGGCACCAACCACGGAGACCAATATTAATGATGCACTCAACCTATTGAAAAAAAGGTTCGGCAAATAATAAGTCACACCATATCCCGCGTGGCTGCACCAATCCTGTAGCCACGCTTTTTTATGCATAAACTTTATTGGCTATCTTTATAAATATGAGAAAAGCATTTACTATGAGGTATATTTTATTGCTGGCAGCGCTTGCATGCTATTGCAGTCACCTGTATGCAAGTACCCCGCTGGAAATGTTTATTATGCACGAGAAAGACATTACCCCATTCACCTCTGTAAGCCTATGGCAACCAGTTGAAATCTACAATGTCAGCAACACCACTAATTATGTAGAACATGCGCAGTTCTTTAATATCGACATATCACAATTAGCCGTCCTTTTAAAGACCAGAAACAGGGGTATAACTATACAACTACCTAAAAAAGATGGTGGAGTCTATACCATCAGCCTGGCTCAATACAATTGCTACACCGCAGATTTTAAAGTGCAAAGCATTGCAGGCAATATAAAAACTGATCGCCCATATGCTGCCGGTATATACTATAGGGGCATAGTAGATGGCGTTCCTAATTCACTAGCGTCTTTTTCTTTTTTTAATGATGAAGTGTATGGCCTGTTCTCCATACCGGGCGAAGGAAATTACAACCTGGTACCCAATCACCTGGCATCAAATAACAACAAGCTTAGTTACATCCTGTACAACGACAAAGACAGCAAGTTAAAACCCTCGATAGGATGCACTGAAGATCTGTTGGAAAGTAAAAAGAACTATAACTTATCAGCGGTATTAGCGCGCAATGCATACAATACTTGTCGTGAAATAAAGGTGTTTGAAAAGGCTGATTACCAGTTGTATCAAAAGTATGGCAGTGTCACTGCCGTTGCCAACTATGTTACAGCCTGTTTTAATGCATCGTCCACTATCTATCGCAACGAGGGTATCTACACCACAATGAAACTATTGCAGGTAGATACCGTAACTGATATTTATAACGACCCATCTTACACATCTGGGTATTCTTTTTTAAACCTATTTAGCGTAACCACGAAAGACACATTGAACGGAGCTGATGTAGCCATGTTGTTATCGGGTGCACCGGGGCAGCTAGGTGGTATTGCATGGGTAGGTACATTATGCCAATCTTTTAATCCGGCTGACAATTCAGGGCCATATGGCTTTGTTGATATAATGGGTGACTATGCTACGCTACCCACATTCTCTTACGATGTAGTAACCATAGCTCACGAAATTGGTCATACACTAGGTTCTGTGCATACACACAATTGTTCATGGCCGGGTGGGGCTATAGATGGCTGCTACACACTAGAGGGTAATTGCCAGATGCCTGTACCTCAATACCCGGTAAACGGTGGCACTATTATGAGCTACTGTTTTCTCATATCAGGTGTCGGCATTAATATTTCAAATGGCTTTGGTCCACTGCCCGGCAATGTTATACGCAATACTGTGGCGACAACCAGCTGTGGTAATATATACAGTGTAAGCAACGCGCTCGCTTCACCCGGAACGTCGCTGAGCGCAAACAGGGAGTGTACCATGAACGGCATTACCTACTATTGGAACGATAACAATACCGCCGATACAAGTGATGACAAATTGCTGTTGCAGATCAATAAAAACGGCAATAACATAGGCACAATAGATAGTCCGGGGTTTGTGGCACAAACCGCTACCAACACAGGCTATGGCAGCGGCACTGGTGCCATCACTAATTTCCCTTCTGGCACATCTCCGGTCATACAAGATACAAGCTATGCTATGCACCGCTATTGGTACCTGCATACAAGCATTGCGCCAGGTGGTAATATAGAGGTGATGTTCCCTTACCTGCAGGCAGATAAGCATGATCTTTTAAATAGCCTGCTTACCCCCGTAGCTGCTGACTCCACCATATATATGTATATGGTCAACACAGGTAATCCTAACCCCTCTCTTGGCTTTTTAGGTGCAGTGGCAACCAACTTTACTATATGCGTTCCTGGCTCAACTTTGGCTGCCAATACCTGGACTGAAAGTACTACCAGCAATATCAATTTTGCACATCTGCTTACCAACGCCTCGTCTGTAGGTGGCAGTGGTTTTGTAACCTACAAAAAGTATTTATCAGCGGGCAATATCCCCCCCCCTTCTGATCCATTAGCGTTCTTTCCCAATCCTGCCAAAAGCAGCTGGAACGTAATAGTACCCAATGGTCTTAATGATGTGTTGCTGCAATTATATGATGCACAGGGTAAAATTGTGCTTAGCCAGTTGCTTTATCATCCTGGTTTTAATACCATCAACATAGGCAACCTGTCTGCAGGTGAGTACTTCTACCGCGTTGCTGGAAGCCAGGTATATACAGGCAAACTAGTAAAGGAATAGACACTACATTACTACTGCAATGAAATTATTGCAACACCAATTGTGAATAAAGCCGCACAAGCATATCGTTAGGATCCTTGCAAAAACCGGGATGCACTTTAGAAGCCTGCACAACTGTACTGCGGGTAGCAGTGAGCCATCTAAAACGCTCCGCAACAGGCAGCTTACTTATGGGGCTGGCCGTCACGTCGCCCTGGCATATTTGTTCAAAAGCACACAGGTACTTCCGCACCTCTGCTGTATCCAATTGCCTTGAAAAACAGCTGAACCGTTCTTCATCCAGATCGAACATCACTTTTAAAAACTTTTTGCCCGAACAGTACAGCACAATACCCACGTTCAGAAATTCTTCGCGTTCCACACGGGGAACTACGCGTATCACCGCATATTCAAACAACAGATCACTTTGCATGCTGTGCGGGTTTTACAAAGTTTTCAGAATGTGCCACGCGCATTGACAGGAATTGAAAATAAGCCTGCCTGTGTTGCGATGGTGTTTCAAACAAGTCTTCCCCCGTCAGCCACTCATCTGGTATCTGGTCCACTATAGCCTGTATGCGTTCATCGGTAAGTATTTCCTTAAAGGAGACATCAACTTTATCCAGCTCGGTGGCCTGGGGCAGTAGTACATGGTCTTTCACCTGTGTAAAAGGCTGCAAAGCCTTGGCTTCCCAGGTGGCCCAGTTATGGTGAAAATACAAAGATGCCCCATGGTCTATCAGCCACAGTTCCTGGTGCCACAACAGCATGTTGGTATTGCGTACTGTCCTGTCCACATTCATCAGCAGGCTATCCAACCAAACGATCTTCGATGCCAGCAAAGGATCGACAGTTGTAACTGCCGGGTCAAACGTCATGGCACCAGAAAGGTAATGTAAGGCAAGGTTAAGACCAGTGCTAGCCTTCAACAGGTCCTGTATTTCCTCGTCCGGTTCAGTACGGCCAAAGGCTTCATTTAAATTGGCAAATACAATCTCCGGCATCTTCAATCCCAATGCACGCGCTATCTCACCGCCTATCAATTCTGCTATCAGTGCTTTGGTTCCTTGCCCTGCCCCACGAAATTTGACTACGTACAGGAACCCATCGTCGGCCTCAGCAATGGCAGGCATAGATCCCCCTTCACGCAATGGGGTTACATATCGTGTTACGTTAACAGTACGGAGTTGCGGTTTATTGATCATAATGTACTAATGGCAAGTAATGCCGCTCTGTTATCTGCCAAAGCAGTCGCGGTGCTGCAAAAATACTATTATCCATTACTTTCTTCAGCTGTTTCTTCTGTGGCTGCTGCCGGGTCATCTTCCAGCAGCGCTTCTTCTACCAACGGTAACGGCAATTGCTTGGATGATTTGATATGCAGCTTCTGCATATACGCTGCCTGGCTGATGAGATTACCTTTACCGGTCTTCAATTGAGCATACGCATTGGTGTATGAGCTGTTTGCACGGTCCAGGTACTTACCCACCTCATCCATGCTGTTTACAAATCCCACCAGCTTATCATAGAGTGATCCCGCTTTTTTTGCTATTTCCTGTGCATTCCTGTTCACGTTATCGCGCTTCCAGTAGTCATATACCAGCTTCATAGCGCCAAGCAAAATTGTAGGGCTAAGCAGTATGATCCCTTTGTCATAAGCATATTGCCAAAGTGCAGGATCTCCTTGCGATGCTGTAATAAATGCTGCTTCTACGGGCACAAACATCATTACAGTGTCAAGCGTGCCTGGCAGGTTATTGTACTTCTTACCAGCAAGCCCGTCAATGTGATTCTTAACCGACCGTACTAACTGGTTGCGGTATTGTAATTGCTCCACTTCGGTAGTTGCTGAACAGTATTGTTCATAATGCACGAGTGATACTTTTGAATCGACGATTACCACCCTGTTGTCCGGGTACTTCACCAGCACATCAGGGCGTATAGTAGTACCGTCTTCATTCTTACCTGTTTCCTGTACCGTAAAATGTATATCTTTTTGCAGGCCCACGTATTCCAATATCCGCTCCAATATAGCCTCTCCCCAATCGCCTTGTTGTTTGGTACTGCCTCGCAGTGCATTGGCCAGGTTCTCTGCTTCCTTACCCAGGCGTTGGTTCATTTCCATTACCTGTTTTATTTCTGTCCTTAGCGATGCCCGTTCTTTGGTTTCATCATTATACCGTGCATCTATCTCATTCCTGAATTCGCTGATCTTATCCTTCAACGGATCAAGCATCACCTTCAAATTTGTTTCCTGTTGTTCATTAAATTTTTTAGCACTTGTGTCTAGTACGGCACCTGCTATCACTTTAAATTCAGCCTCAAGCTTTTGCTTTATTTCTTCCAGGTCATTTTTCTGTGTCTCTAGCTTTTCCTGCCGTGCCCTTGCTTCTGCCTGCAACCCTGCTATCAATCGTTCAGCATCCTGCAATTCGTGTTGAATAACGTTGTTCCTCTCCTCCTGCTGTTTCAGTATTGCAGACAGTTCAACTTGTCTTGCTATCGCAGTATCCTTTTGTGTTACAGATATATATAATTCCTTTTGCGCCTGCTGCATTTCAAGTTTCAACTCCTCTAGTCTAGCGCTTGGCACATAGTCGCGCTCAAACAAAAGTTTACGTACTACCCATATTACAATAGCTCCTGTAACAATGCCTGCTGCAAGAACTGCAAATAAACCTGCTTCCATCGTGTTGCTTTATTAACAATGTACAGTAAAGATACGCTTAGCTCCAAAATCAGCCCCTTGGAAAGATTATGAACTGCCATAAGCCACTAATTTTAGAAGGCATGACATTGGCCGTAAGCCAGTAATTAAAACATCATTTATTCTTTCAAAAGATTAAATTTATTAAAAGTTATCCCATGCCAAAAGGAACAAAAGAAAGTCCATGGAAGTTAAAGACCCCACCTCTGAGTTCTGAATACGAAATGTATAAGGATGTTAAAGACGGGAAAGAGATCTTAGTCTGCACTGTAGGTAAAACCATACTGCATTATGACTATCATTGCATAAACGATCTGCATGAAATGCTCAAAAACCACGGTGAATGGATGGAACTGGGCAGTGCTGATGAACAAAAACACGCAAATGAGGGGACTGTTGAAGCATGGGGCAGATCTGACCGCAACCCTATGGGCGGCTGGTATGGGTTAAAGAAAGGACTGCGTGGCAGGTTTGCTATGTATATTCCACCCTTAATGGAAGAGCTGGGGCTCGCAGAGGTGGAGCATAACCCAAAGAACAACAGGATACGGGCTAAATAATTTTATCCCTTTCTCTATTTCAACAATTAGCTTACATACTTATAATAGGCTAGCGCCAGCCGTATCTCACCGTATGTATATTCATCGCTGAGCAGGTCTTTTATAGGCTTCAATGCCATTGTCTGACCACTTTGTTTTATTACCTGCAGTATTGTTGCCAGCCTGTCTTTTTCTACAAATTTGGTAATGCTTAGTTCTCCATTTTCTACAAAGGTAGCCAGGTGTCCTTCTATGGTAGTTGGCGACATATTGCGTTGCTCAGCTATTTCCACAATACTATTACCATCCTGGAACAATTGGAAGGTAACCTGCATTGTATTGCTCAGTTTCTTTTCTTTAGGCACAGTACTACGGTCCCGCTTGGTTTTCACAAGTGGCATCCGGCTTTGCAGTTTGTGACTTGCACAGTAGTCCTTTATAGCTTTAAGGAAAGCAGTACCATAACGTCCAACCTTATAATCACCAAAACCAGATATCAATAACAATTCTTCAGGTTTCTGTGGCAGGAAGGTAGCCATATCAGCAAGTGTACTATCGGCCAGTATATTGTAGCTGGGTACATGTTGTGCATCCGCTATCTCTTGCCGTACCTGGCGCAAGGTTTTCATGAGTTCTTTTTCGTACACTGCATCCTCTTCCTGTGCGTCGGCATTCTCTTTCTTCATTACCAGCTTCACTGCAATCTCACCTTTCAGTATGCTTCGGCTTTTGTCATTCAGCAGTAGTGTTCCATACTGGTCATCGGTACGGGCCAGCATATGGTTTTGCAGCATCTGCTTCACCAGCCATTGCCATTCTTCCTTCTTCAGGCTTTTACCTACACCATAGGTTTTCAATTCTTTATGTGCAGGCAGTATTTTATCTGCCCCAGTAGCGCGCAGCAGATCTATAAGGTATGCGGGGCCGTATCGTTCTCCTGTACGTACTATTGCAGACAGCAATTTCTGTGCGTCAATAGTCACATCCTTTTCTTCCAGGCTGCTCAGGCAATAATCACAGCTGCCACAGTAGGCGGGGGCAGGTTCACCAAAGTATTGTAATAAATATTGCCGACGGCAGCACTCGCTTTCGCAAAACTCTTGCATCTGGTCCAGTTTCTTGCGGGCTATACTGGTTTGCTGAGGGTTGCCATCTATGGTAATAAAGCCTTTCAGCTTCATAATATCGCCAGCGCTATAATAGGTAATGGCATCGCTCCGCAAACCATCACGCCCGGCACGCCCTGTTTCCTGGTAATACCCCTCCAGGTTCTTGGGTACATCATAGTGTATCACAAAACGCACATTACTCTTGTCTATACCCATGCCAAAAGCTATGGTAGCTACAATTATTTTTACCTCGTCACGCTGAAACTGTTCCTGTACACGGTTGCGTGCACCGCTATCCATCCCTGCGTGGTAACATGCCGCCATATAGCCTTGTCCCCTAAGCTTTTCAGCAAGGCTTTCTGTGCTTGCCCGCGATAGGGTGTATATTATACCGCTATCGTCCGGGTGCTGCGCAAGGTACTTGCTCATCTGCCCAAGCGCATCTTTTTTCTTGCGTATATAGTAATATATATTGGGCCTGTTAAAACTGGATACAAATACCTGCGGGTGGTGCAGTGCAAGTTTTTCCAGTATATCTTTCTGGGTAAGGTCATCAGCACTCGCAGTAAGCGCTATAACCGGCAAATGCGGGAATACCTCTTTCAATACCGCCAGTTTCAGGTATTCAGGCCTGAAATCGTGCCCCCAAGATGAGATGCAATGTGCCTCATCTATAGCAAATAACGATGGATTTATCTTGCGTAAAAAATCGAAGAATGCAGCGCTGTTTGCGGGTATGCGCTCAGGTGCTATGTACAATAGCTTCAAGTCGCCATTAAGCGCTTTAACTATAATGTTTTGCTGTTCAGCTAGCGACTGTGATGAATTAAGATAAGCCGCAGGGATACCATTGGCCAGCAAACCATCCACCTGGTCCTTCATCAGCGCTATTAGCGGAGATACTACTATCGTAATCCCGGGTAGCAACACCGCCGGCAATTGGTAGCAAACTGACTTACCTCCGCCTGTAGGCATAATGGCCAGCACATCCTTACCTTCTAGTACTGCCTCTATTATTTGTTGCTGGCTGAGCCTAAACTGGCTATAGCCAAAATGATGCTGAAGGGCTTGGTGTATTTGTTGCTTGAGTGACATAGAAACTAACAGGCAAGATAACGAAAGATGAAGTGTTATAGTGCTGTGCGCAACTTTATCTTCTTGTCAACTGCAAAATAAAGCCTTGCTATACCCCACCCTATCAGCATGCCAAGTATTGCAGCAACTAAAACGTCTGTAAAATAATGTACACCAAGGTACAGGCGGCTATAACACACAAACATAGCCCATGGGTACATCACAAAGGGCATCCACTTCAGCCGTGGGTATGTAATAACACTAATGTATGTAGCCAGGCCAAAGGTATTGCATGCATGCGATGATATAAAGCCATAGTCGCCGCCCTGGTAGTTATTTACATAGTGTAGCAGAGAGTGCAGCGCGGGATTATGACTGGGGCGTGGCCGCATGCACAGCGGTCTTATGATGCTGGATGATAGCTGGTCCGTAGCCAATACTAATGGCAGTGTCATAAGTATCATCCATAGGCTGTTTTTTTTATATACTACAACAAGCAATATGGTCAGCAAAAGGTAAAAGGGTATCCACGATTCCGTTTGGCTGGCAAACCACATGATGGAATCCAGCATAGGAGTATTATGGCTATTTATAGCCAATACTATTTGGTCATCCAAAGCCTGTATGCGCTCAAACATAGATTATTGAGCTTTGGCAGTTTTTTCCTCAAACTGCGCGAGTGTAAATGTTTCCTTTACTCTTATACCACGTGGCGTGCTTTCCAATGTGCAGCATTCATTTACCGGGTCATGCTCAAAATACAGCACCCAATTGTTTGCCACGGCTTCGTTCAGCAATTTCTGCTTTTCCTTCAGTGTGTCCAGCGGGCGCATATCATAGGCCATTACCCACGGTAACGATACGTGTGCTGCACTGGGTACCAGGTCTGCGCAATAGAGTATTGTTGTATCGTTATATTTTATTTGTGGCAGCATCATGCAATCTGTATGGCCGTTCACGTACCTGATTCGTATATCCTCCAGCCATTCGGCACCGTCCGCAGTATCTATTAAACGCAGTTGGTTACTTTGCTCAATGGGTAATATATTTTCTTTCAGGAAAGATGCTTTTTCCCTTTCATTCGGGTCAAGGGCAGAATTCCAATGTTTATGATTGCTCCAGTAAAAAGCATTCTTAAATACAGGCACCAGTTTATCTCCATCACGCATTATGGCACCGCCGCAATGGTCAAAATGCAGGTGGGTAAGGAATACATCTGTAATGTCATCCGGCTTAAACCCATGGGCTGCCAGCGATTTCTCCAGCGTATCATCACCATGCAGGTAGTAATGGCCAAAAAACTTTTCATCTTGCTTTGTCCCCATTCCCGTGTCCACCAATATTTTGTAGTTACCATGCACTATAAGCAGGCAACGCATGGCCCATGAGCACATATTATTATCATCGGCCGGGTTGGCTTTGTTCCACATGCTTTTGGGTACTACACCAAACATGGCGCCGCCGTCTAGTTTAAAATATCCTGCATTTACTGTGTATAGTTTCATGGTATTTATTATATGGTAGTGAGCGCAGCCTGCTTCCGCTGTTTTACAATAGCAAGGTACAAAATGATAGAGCCACTGGCAAAGAATACAATGAGGGCCAATATAGAATTACGCATTGAACCCGTTATTTGATCTATAAACCCGAAAGAAAACATCCCTATCACAATGGCTATTTTTTCAGTAAAATCATAAAAGCTAAAAAATGATGCCGTATCATGAGTTTCCGGCATTAGCTTAGAATAGGTAGAGCGGCTGAGCGACTGTATTCCGCCCATTACCAGCCCCACCACCATTGCCAAAATATAAAATTGCATGGCGTTTTGTACAAAGTAGGCAGCAATACAAACGCCTATCCATATAAATACTACAAATAGAAGCACTTGGAGATTGCCATATATTTTAGATAGCGATGACATAACATATGCACCCGCAATGGCCACCAGCTGAATAATGAGTATTATAGTAATAAGCTGGCTGGTTTCCAGGTTCAGTATTTTTTTCCCAAAAGCTGTTGCCGCAAGCATTACGGTTTGTACGCCCATACTGTACAGGAAAAAAGCACACAGATATGTTACCAAAACAGGCATCCCTTTAATTTTTGCCCATACCTTTCTCAGCTCTATAAAGCCATTGGCAATTAAATTATGTTCCTGGCGCCTGGCTACAGGCAGATTTTTAGGAAGGTTCCGGAATGTTATCTGGGCAAACCCCATCCACCAAATACCTACCAGCAAGAAGGATAGCCGCGCGGGAAAAGTTGCATCGGTAATACCAAACAATTCTGGCTTCAGTACAAATACAAAGCATATAAGTTGCAAAATCACACTGCCTACATACCCATAGGCGAAGCCCTGGGCACTTACCTTATCCTGTTCCGCATCTGTAGCTATCTCAGGCAAAAAGGCATTGTAAAAAACCAAGCTGCCACAATAGCCAACCGCAGCTAATGCTGAACAGATCACACCATATTCCAAAGTTGATTTATTAAAGAAAAAAAGACCACAGCACGCAAGAGAGCCTAGATAACAAAAGAACTTCATATAGCTTTTCTTATTACCCTTATAGTCGGCTATAGACGATAATACGGGAGATAGGATAGCTATCACCAGGTAAGCTGCTGCCAATGAATAATCAAATAAAACATTATTCGATATTTGCAGTCCAAAGAATGAAACTTTATCACTCTCCACTCCTGTTGGCAGTTTTGTGACAGCAATAGCAAAAAAGTATGCGGGGAATATAGTTGATGTAATAACCAGATTATAGGCAGAGTTTGCCCAGTCGTACATAGCCCATGCACGATGTGTTTTTTTCGACGATAATGGTCGGGCGGTATCAGTAACAATATGTTCCATTGTGTGTTTATAAGCATGGGCAGAATACACCAGCCCATTCGGTATGCGTCAAAAATAGTAATGTTTAGCTGTGATTCTTTTTTTCAAACTTATTATAACAAGATTTTCATTTTATTTAATACTACCTTAATTATCTCACCATTGGTAATGGCATGTGTTTTGGATGTATAGGGCATCACCACAAATGTTCAGACATGCTCAAGATAAAAACCATCACACACGTAAGCTCATTTTATTCCAAGTCCACACCTGCTGCAAATATCACATAACACAGAGGTCTCAATTTATTAATATCATTCTCGTTGTCCGTTACCCTCAACTACTATAACTTTGCCGCCCTTTTAGCCTAAAATGAAGGTTATACAATAAGAGAAGACTTTATAATGGACAAGGGTAAAATAGAAAGAGCAATTTGCAACAATTGGGAGATTATTAAGAAATTGAAGACGCAATAAAAAATGTATTTTTTATGCGGGCAAACTTAACATTGTGGATAAGTATGAAATCGTAATTTGTAGAAGAACGATACGTGAAAAATCACATAGAAGTAGATGTGAATAATTGTATATTACTAAATAGTAACGGAGGTAGGTGTTTGATTGTAAATAGAAATGTGATCCGTTTTAGCTTAAAGTCGCCATGGTATTGAACAATAGAAGAAATGGAGTATTGCAGGGAGTAAGTTGAGGAAGAAGAGTAAAATTCACGTGACATAAATACTGCTTTTATAGCAAATATGGTTCCAAACATTGCAATGCCCAATCTGTAATCGCAGGTAAACAAACAAGCGAGGTTTGATTTTTTTTTTCAACAAATTGTTAGCAATTTCGTTGCCTTGCTCTCAGAAAAAATGCAAGTCGATCCATATGTACGTTTTCACAATTTTTTTTGTGTCTCGTGCATGCCTAAAAGCGGTATATAGTAGTAACAAAAAACCTTACCTACAGTAAGGAACAGGCGGTGTCGCCGTAACAAATGTGGTATATATATTAATGAGATCAACTTGAATGAGCGTTAAATATGGATAAGAGTCAATTCAACATAAATACACTAAGCGAAGCAGAACTTGGCTGGGAAAAGTGTCTGGGCATTATTAAAGATAATGTCAACTGGCGCACTTACCAGACTTGGTTTGAACCGGTGCGGGCTGTAGCCTTAACCGAAAATATATTAACATTACAGGTACCAAGTCAGTTCTTTTATGAATGGCTGGAAGAACATTATGTAGAGCTGTTAGGAAAGACCATAAAAAGAGTATTAGGAAAGGAAGGAAGATTGGAATATCGCATCATTATGGAAAGCGGTTCTCCTCATCGTTCACCGGCATCTGTTAATATGCCTGGTAGCACTCATAACAAACCTGCTAAGGAAACTAATTTTGTAGATATGCCCCTTAAATGGGACGATCCGCACAACATTAAAACTCCTTATGCTATACCGGGGCTGAAGCGCATGCAAATAGACCCGCAGCTGAATGCCAATTACACATTTGAGAATTATGTAGAGGGCGACTGCAACCGCGTCGCCCGCTCTGCCGGGATGCACATTGCCAAGAAACCAGGTACAACGTCTTTCAACCCACTTGTTGTTTATGGCGGTGTAGGTTGGGGTAAAACCCACCTTGTGCAGGCCATTGGCAATGAAACACGCAGGCTGCACCCTAACAAGAGTGTATTGTATGTAAGCGCCGAAAAATTCATCAACCAGTTCATTGATCACTCAAAGAATAATGAGATAAATGATTTCATTCATTTTTATCAGCTTATAGATGTGCTGATACTGGATGATATACATCTCTTCATACCTGCCAATAAAACGCAGGATGTGTTTTTTGCCATATTTAATCACCTGCACCAGGGCGGCAAGCAGATCATCCTCACCAGCGATACCCCTCCAAAGGATCTTGATGGTATGCAGGAACGCTTGCTCAGTCGCTTCCGTTGGGGACTGAATGCAGACATACAGGCTCCCGACTTTGAAACCCGACAGCTCATCTTGCAGATGAAAATGAGGCAGGAAGGTTTGGAGATCCCTGATGACGTAGTTAAGTACATAGCCTACAACGTACAGAGCAACGTACGGGAGCTTGAAGGCGCTGTAATAGCATTATTTGCACAAGCCACACTAAACAGGAAGGAGATCGACCTTGAATTGGCAAAGCGCGTAATGCGCAATTTCGTAAAAACTGCTATACGAGAGATAACTATAGAGAATATACAAAAAATGGTATGCGACTACTACCACATAGCTTACGATAAGCTATTGGCCAAAACGCGTAAGCGCGAAGTAGTGCAGGCAAGGCAGATAACTATGTACCTCGCTAAGAAATTCACTAAGAGTTCTTTAAAGAACATTGGCGAGCATTTTGGCGGATTTGACCATACTACGGTAATACACTCCTGCCAGACAGTTGAAAACCTAATGGATACGGATGTAGAGTACAAAGAACACCTGTTGGAAATACAACAAAAGGTACAACTGGCAAGCATTTAATAAGAACTGCAAAAAACTTTTTGAATTGTCGTTAATACAATTATCTTTGCATTCCATTAAAAAAACGGTGACGGTTACAGGGCTGCTGAAAAGCACGGTAATCAACACACAAATGGTGAGGTGGGAGAGTGGCCGAATCCAATAGTTTGCTAAACTGTCGTACGTTTTACCGCGTACCGCGGGTTCGAATCCCGCCCTCACCGCCACAATGAAACGAGAGTCCAAAGGGGCGATTGTAATAAACGCAGGAAACTGCAACACTGCTTGTACACGCGCAGTACATCCAGAAAAGTTCGGGGAGTAGCGCAGCCCGGTAGCGCACCTGGTTTGGGACCAGGTGGTCGCAGGTTCGAATCCTGTCTCCCCGACAAAAAAGCTCAGCAGAAATGCTGGGCTTTTTTATTTCTGCAAACTTTTCTGCAATTTAGTGTTCGACATACACTATGTCCCAAAAATCAATTACATGAGAGCAATCAATCCTTGGATTAACTTCAATGGAAATGCCGAAGAAGCATTCACCTTTTACAAATCAGTTTTTGGCGGAGAATTTACAAAAATTGTTCGTTTCAAAGACATAGCAAGCGCTGAATTTCAAGTAGCAGAAATTGAAGCCAATAAGATAATGTACATTGCTTTTCCTATTGGCAAAAACAATGTGTTAATTGCCAATGATGTTCCAGAGTTTATGGGGCGGGTAAACGAAAGCGAAAACAGGTCTAAAATATTGGTTAGTGCAGAAAGTAGAGAAGAGGCAGAACATATATTTAATGGCCTATCGGCAGGTGGAGATATTGAAGGCCCCATTGGCGACAGTCCCTGGGGTTCATACGCTGGAATGTTTAGAGACAAATATGGTATTGAATGGATCGTAGAATTTGACCCAAACCATAGCTAACAAATTTAATATTTAATGAAGAGAATCGTTCTTTAAGATGTGACTTTCACCATCTGGAAACGTTTATTAAATTCATCTCGAACAGCTATGATGAACCAAGCGAAACAGTTAGAGCTAAATTTTTCAGTGCTTAATCAAATAGTTCGAAAAATGTATTGAAAGGTTCAGGCGTCGCAATTCTAAAAACTGCAAATCTCAAATAGATCATCCATTAAAAAGTCCGAACTTTGACACGTTCCCCCACAATACCAAACACAGCCTGTAAATCATCGACTTACAGGCTGTGTCATTTTATGCAAATGGAACGGACTACCATGGTACAATAAAGTAGCACCATATCAAGGTCCATTAGTTAACATCCGCCAGTATCCCTTTTATCATCACACTACCCTTCCTTCACCGTCTCTGGCCGCCTTCCGGTCATAATAAAATATAAGCTCCGTAGAACAATGAAGTCTCATCTACACTCAGGCAGTTCTTGTATGAATTTTGTGACATCCTATCATACTTAAATCAATAACCATCATCAAATGGTTATATCTATCTTATCAAATACAGATCAATATCAGTGCAATTAGTGATTCTCATCATTTATCACATGAGACCATATTGATATTTTTGACTCATATTTAAGCGAGAGGCTAAAAAAAACATTTATGATAAATATATTGTTGGTTATTGATGATAAAGAAGCAACCACAGCTACGCTTGATTTTGCCTGCTACGTAGCAAGGCTTACGGCATCCAGGCTTACAGCAATATCAATGCAGGGGTTGTTGTATGGAGAACTGCAGGCTGACAGAATTTTAAATAACCTCGCAAATCTCCAATTAGGGCAAATAGCTTATCATTTCCACCAAAGGTGCATTAGCCGGGATGTGACTACTGGTGAAAATATTGATAGTATAGAAAACTGGGAGGAACTTATTAATGCATCCCGCTATGCCGACATAATAATTGTTGATGCCAACTTATCACTGAATATCGACAGTACAGAGGGCAGCCCTACACATTATGTAAAAAAATTGCTTCATGAAGCTGAATGCCCTATAATAATAGCACCATCTGTTTTTGAGGAGATTGATGAAATTGTGCTGACGTATGACAATAGTAAAACCTCTGTTTATGCCATCAAACAGTTCGCATATCTGTTTCCTGAATTTAAGAATAAAAAAGTTATTGCGCTGCAGGTTAACGAACATTCCGGGCAGGATATAGAAGTATCAAACCAATTTAAAAATTGGCTTGACAACCATTTTACAGACATTGAATTTGTAATGCTGGAAGGAGACTCTGAAAACCGCCTGATGGAATACTTACTAAGTCGGCACAATGCTTTTATAGTAATGGGAGGATATAGCAGAAACCGATGGTCAAGGATATTGCAACCCAGCTCATCTGCCGCAATAGTCAAGCTATTACCAGCGCCTATTTTCGTCGCCCATTCATAAACCGCAACTTGTTAAAAAGTTGGTACATACATCCAGCACACAAAGAGTATTGATCTTCAGTGTAATTGCCTTGCTTGTTATTAATGGCATTTCAGCAATTGCAGGTGGCTATAACCTGGTATTCTACCCTGACGGGCAAACGTTAGGGATGGATACCCAAATGCTGTCACGAACCCCGTTTACAGATTTTCTTCTTCCGGGAATTATACTGTTAACTGTTAATGGAATTTCAAGCCTTATTGTAGCTGCATTGATGGCAACTAACAACAAGTACTATCCGGTGCTCCTTATTTGCCAAGGCGTAGCTTCAGCGGTGTGGATATTGATACAAATATGGTTGATAGCAGTAGTCAGCTGGCTGCAATTATTTTATGGTGCTATTGGCGTCTCTTTTCTTGTTGCCGGCCTTTTCTTTTATGACAAGAGAAACGCTATAAAGCAATTCGCACGCAAGCCTGGCAGTAATTAATCCAACAAATGATAAACATCCGGATAATATTTAATTGTATTACTAGAATCCACATCAGCAGTCATATATACAACAAAAATCGGAACAGGCTCTCTTATTGGGTTAATAACTGGAGTATGGTCTTTAATACAAGCCTTCAGGAAAGTAGTATCTACTTTTTCGGGCAATAGAAACCCTGCCAATTCTAATGGCTTCTCAATCCGTATGCAGCCATGACTGTAAAAACGTCTATTGGAGCTGAATGCAATCTTAAAATTAGTATCATGCAGGTACACACTGTAAGGATCGGTAAGGTTGAATTTGATGACCCCAAGTGAATTATCGCACCCTGTAGATTGACGGAGGGTATAGTTGAAATTACTACAGTTCAATTTTTTCCAATTGATGGAATGAGGATTAACGACCGTACCACTTGCATTGATGACCTGGATATCAAGTTTATCCAGGACGGCAGGATTTCTCTTAATCATGGGTAGCATTTCATTCCTGGCTATTTTTGCAGGCACATGCCAAAATGGATAAAAGATAACCTGGTTGCAATATGCCGAAAAACGGGGTGTGCGTGTTAGAGGTTTGCCAACCACCACCTTCATATCCAATTGTAAAGTATTGTCTTCATAATACTTTAGCATTGTAGCGGGTATGTTCACAACGATCATCTTCTTAAATCCAAAATGGAATATCCACCTATGCAAGTTCAACGCCTGCTGCAACTGTTGTATTTTTTTTTGATCTCCCTGCAATAATTGTTTCCTTAATTCAGTTTTCAATAAACCATATAAAGGCATATTGGGTTCCAAACTGCTAGCTGCTGCTGCTATATCCTTACCTATACTTACTTGGCTTATCTTATCGAGTAAATATGTGTTGTCTGCCTGTATGCATTTAGCAGATATTTCATCATAGCTCAACAATCCAGAGATACCATAACCCTGGTACATATCTTTGAAATAAGTTATTGCGGCGTCTGTATATAAACGGTCAAGCTGGCGCAGCGAACTGCTATCCGACGGGGCACTAAGCGTTACGATCTCTAAGTAATGATACCTCATTTTGTTTAGCCCGGAATACTCGCAACTGTCCAGCAATTGTTTAAAAGATGAACGTAATTCTAATGACAGGGAACCATTGAACCAGAAAAGAGGAGCACCAGCTTTATGATAGAATGTCTCTACCAATTCAGGGTACACCAATTTCTTGTCAACATTTCCTTTTGCCCAGCCACTCAGTAAGATGCAGCATAAAAGTATAGAACAAGCTCTGTACAGGGCATTCATCTCAAATAGCTTCATTGTATTAATCATTTAAAAAAATCAACCTCAATAAAACCAATTATTGAGGTTGATATAAAAGGCACTAATCGATAAGCATACTACAGTGGTTAATTATTTTTTTCCAACAGTTTAAAAAATTGATCTAACTGAGGCAGTATAACAATACGTGTTCTCCTATTCCTTGCCCGGCCTGACTCATCGTCGTTTGAAGCGATGGGCAGGTATTCACCACGGCCTGCAGCAGTCATTCTTGCAGGTGGAATATTGTATTCGGTTTGTAATATCCTGATCACTGAGGTAGATCTTTTTACACTGAGGTCCCAATTGTCCAGCAAGGCGCCCTGGCGATAAGGAACACTATCAGTATGCCCTTCAACCATGAATTCAATATCAGGTTGATTCAGCAAAACTTTTGCTACTTTTCCTAATACCACTTTTGCCTTATCAGTTACTTCATACTGGCCACTTTTAAAAAGCAATTTGTCAGAGATGTCAATATAAACCACACCCTTTTCAACCTTAATATTAATATCCTGGTCGTCAAGGTTACCAATGGCACCTTTTAGGTTCATCACCAGGGTCATAGTCAGGGAATCTTTGCGGGCTATAGCCGATTGCAGATCTTTTATGTAAGCATCCTTACCACTAATATTCTCCAGTGACTTCTGAATACTTTCTGCTTGCGAGCTGGATATTACAGACAGGTTTTTAAGTTGCTCCATCATTTGGCCATTGTATCCTTTCTGGGCCTGTAGTCCATCATTAAGCATTCTTACACGATCGAGATATTTAGTTGATGAGTCCTGGCAGGTAGCAAGTTCTCTCTGCAATTTGCCATAACTACTATTCAGATTAGCATATCTCTGGTTAGCTTCTCTAAGCTTTTTTGATGGTACGCAGGAGGTCATGAAAACCGAAGCAACGAATATTAATATTACTGTGTTTGATTTCATAAAACTATGTGTTTAGAACGTTGATTTTTATTTTTCTGAAAGAAAGTGAAAGAAGAATGCGAATAATGCCTGCGAAAATGAATGCCAACCCGGTCCATACAATGATGATTGCGGCACCAAGTGTAGATACTATCAATACCAGTATGGATAGCAATACTATTCCTATACCCGATGCCAGTAGCCAACCCCAGCCATGGAAACCATAACGGTGTACCTCTATCGCATTCCCTATAGCTATTACGCCCCTAAAAAAAATCCAGAATGCAACAATCATAGGTAAAACGGCCATTGATATCTCTGGATAGTAAAAAAGGTACCCACCAATAAACAAATCTATCAAACCACTCACCAAGGTCCAGCCCCATCCTTTATGGAATCTATAGCTTGAAATAGAAAATACTATTTCAAGCCCTCCGCCCATTACAATACATACAGCAAAGGCAAGACTAAGTGAAAGGTATGACTGCACCGGGAATGCAATTATCCAAATACCCATGCCAACAAGTAATATGCCTGCCAGTAATATCAACCACCAGTAATTTATGATCTTCCGGATGGTTTCAAAAGGTGAAGTTTTCATTTGACTACTATTTTTTTCTTGAGGTAAAATTCTTGTACCTGGCACTATTAATAAATGATGACAATCAGCTAATTCGGTGATCCTGAACATTTAAATTTAAACACAGTATCGGGTCAACTAAATATGAACTATAATATACTTCTACCTACGCCGCATTCTTTCAATGTAATATTGGAATTGAGGAATTTCATCTTTATTACTGATTATGGGTTGTGGGGGATTAATGCATTGTGGAGCAGGAATTACGTGGGGAGGAATTACAACTATGCCCTTATAAATGACATCTAATATTGACGGGTAGTAAAGCGCTATATCGTGTCCATTTATTTTACCAACACCAGGCTCTTCGGCACGTACAATATTATATTGTTCAACGACTTTGTTGGTAATTGCATAGGTTTCTATGGCTTCAGGTCCTGAATTATAAGGATTAGAACGATAAATGCGTTTATGACTTATAAGCACAAATGAATCCAGTAACGACCTATGGATTTGCGCTCCGGTCCAGCTACTATCATGTTCCACGCTATAAATGTCTGCAGTAGGCACAAACTCCCACCAATCTACCGGGCAGGAATATTTTTTAAATGTGCTGTCTATCTCGATACCTTTATACATAGGTGCCCAGCCATAATGGCCAAGTCCTTTTATCTGCTAAGGGTACCCATGCATAGCCCAGATCCGGATCCTCAATCCACTGACCATAACGTGAAAGATTGATATAAAAAACAGAGCGCGATACGGCAATATCATTTTGCTTTTGAGCACGTGCTTTCAGCATAAAAAACATGCGATCGTCGTGAAGAAAATAAAAATACCATTATGAACCTTTCTCATAAACATGACATTTTAAAGTAAAACAAACATAGCTCGGGGTGAATTGACAAATACTGAGCAATATCAAGCTTGTTGATGATTCCGGTCACATAACGATAGTGAGAAAACAGTTTAATTTGATGTTCAAATATTTACAATTATGAAACCAGACCAATCATCCAAAGAATATCCTGTTACACCTGTTTTTCCAGAAATAACACCAGAAGAACCACAACGGCAGGTAGAGCCACCAACAGTTCCGGAAATCCAACCGGAGAGAGACCCAATACCGACGCCAGCACCTAATGAAGCGCCGCAAATAAACTAGTGGCAACAAAAAAAAGTGGCTGTCTATTATTCAGGACAGCCACTTTTGTAATTTCTATTCTATGAACACCTTGCATATGCCTATTTGTGCGTAACAAATACTGGCATGTGGTTATCTTGGATGGCCTCTTTAACAAAGCTTTTATGCAGCATTTCAGAAAAAAGTGAGCGGCCGTATGCCCCTGCAATTAATATTGCATGTTTGTTGGTGAACAGCCATTGTTCAAATTCCTTTCCCCTGTCCAGTTTTAATTTAAATACCACCAGGTCATTAAAATGGTGGCATGCTAGCTCTTGTATATTATCCTTGTCCGGAATATTTTTTGTGCTAGTATCCGTATATACCAACAATGTTTGCAGATCCTGATATTCAGGAAACAAGTATGCAAATTGCTTGATCGCATATACTGATGAATCGCTGCCATCATATGCTAAAACAATGTTTTCCGGTTTGCTGTAGGTTTCCGGTGCCAGCAGCACCGGACATTCTGCCTTGTGTAATATTTTTTCTATATAGTCTTCCTGGGTTTCTGCATCCAGATTTTCGTAGAATAATTTGCTGCCTATCACCATCAGATCGGCATACCGGCTTTCCGCTTTTAATTCAGCCACAACTTCAGTCGTAAAACCCGAATGTACTTTATATTCAATGTCATTCTGCCTGCACAGTGATTCAAAATAGAATATGCTTTTTTCTGTCTGGTCTTCCTCATGCGGCAATTCAGATACATAATAGGGCCCCGACATATTATCAAATGAATAAACGAATTCTGTGTCTTCAAGTGCAGGCAGGAAAACACCAGTCACCATCACACGTTTTAAACTATTCAAATGCCGGATGAATTCGAAAGCACCGTTGGAGAAATGTTTCCCATCAAAAACAAACAGTATTTTTTTCATAGAGCGATATTTATTGCCAAAAATATTTGAGGTTGGATATTTAAGTCCTGACGATAAATAGCATTAGTAATGATCCTAGTCATGTTGGTGATGAATTGCCGGTAGCTGCTAGTTCTTAATTATTGGTTGCCTTATGATCGTCTTTAGTTTTTCAGGCGCGGTCCTCCGCATATCACTCAGGTATATTTCCCTGTGCTTCCCACGCATGTTATAGCCCATATCCTTTATGTAGTTATGAAGCTTTATGATGGTTGCTGTCTCTTCTCTGTAAGGCCCTGTATATAGCGTCTGGACACATTCGCCCTCTTCCATACTTTCGAATCTTACCTGGCTGAGCAATGGCAGGTCTTTCTTTTTAGCCGCCCGTAGTTTTGCTTCCTCTATAACCTGCTCCGTTACAAAATCGGGTTGCATTATCATGAGGGTCCATTTCCATGAGGCTTTGTCCTCCATCGAAAAGTCTTTCATGTTATCTGTCCACCACAAACCTTCCAGCGGCATTACGCCATAATCTATTTGCTGTTCACCTTTCTTAATCATGAATTTGATGGTATACGATAGCGTATACAGTGCACTCACAGCATCTTGGAACAACTGGGAGTTATTAGGATCCCCATAGCCATCAACCATTAGATAGTTTAGCTTAGGAACAGCAACCATGACTATTTTACCGGCAGGCACTTTGTAAAGTGCTGGGTATTCTTTTTTGTAGTCAAGCTTTGTCATACAATTGGGGTTAAGAACGATGAGGAAAATTAATATTGCGCTTCTTCATTTCTTCTTGTAATGTTTTGGGTAAATCGCGACAGCTGCAATGTTTTATATGCTCCAGGTGGCAGCCTATACGCTGCTCTATAGTTGCATTTTTCGGCATTGGGTGCTGCAGGTGCCATTCTTTATTTTAGTTTCATAGGATAGCTGTATTTATAATGAGGGCTTGTCATAAATTTCCATAGCCAGGGGTAGGCTAACGGTTACTCCCTTTAAACCGCAAACCGTTAATGTGATGAGGATAGTATCCTTAATTTCATCGCGCGTAGCCCCCAATTGTTTCGCCATCGGAACATGGTAATAAACTGCAGTAGTATCGCCCATAGCTGCCTTTATACCAATATAAATAAGCTGCTTTGTCTTTCCATCAAGTCCCTTTGTGTTTTTTAGTGCGCCTATCAAGCCATCAAACGCTTTTGATACTTCCGGGGCTTCTTCCTGGAATACCTCCATAGGGTCTTTATTTACTTCCATATTCATGATTTAATGTGTTTAGTGATCTACCCGTATTATTTTTCCATAGATAGTCTTTGCGGTCGTTACGTAATATGAAATATGCGGCTAGCGAAACAATAAGTGAAAATGGGAAGGCGGCACCCACACCTAATGGCGCAATGCCAACCAGGAAAACTATGGTGCCAATGCAAGCGAGTCTTACCCACGTACCATTCAGCAGCATACCCAGTGAAATAAGCGCCTGGCAAATGGATACCAGCGTTACCATTTCAACAGTGTGATTCCGAAACCATCCATTAATAAAGTCCTTATAAAAACCTACACTAAATTTTGCGTAATCCAGGTATACTTCAGGATGTTGGTGACTGGCTGTATAGTTTGTCCAGCTTGCCCAGGTAAAAAGCAAAACAAATAATACCCTCGCCAACCTTGTTCTTTTTATTGCTGCCCATAGCATTAACAACCCTACAATATTGGAAATGCTGTAAGCAAAAATTACAAACTGTTGGTTATCAAAATTCATATACTTTGCTTTATCTCCCAGATGGTTACAACAAAATCAATGACCGCATTATTTTGTCAATATAACTCAGGCTTTCAGCGTTCGCTTTATTGTACAGGAAAAAGAATTGCACTTCTTTATTTTTGTAGTGGAAAAAGTAAACCAAACATCTGTTGAAGTTTGAAGGATACGCGGCTGTTTCAAAATGCAGTAATATTGCATTAGCTGGATAATAAGGGGATATCCTGCATTCCACCAATCTTAATGAAGTATCCCCCTGGAAATTCTGGAGTTCTTTTTCTAATTCTTCCTTCGAACAGTCCAGGTAGCTTTTTATATCTTCAAATATACTTGGCCGCCCACTTATCATTAGTATCACCCCAGCTGTCGTATCATAATACAACTGGGGGGTATCACATTCATTCCCACTATGCTTATCCCCTATCAAACTATTTGGTATTGTTAATTCAAATCCAAACGTCTTATTTACAATAATTTGAGGGTTCAACCCATCTTTACCAAAGAATAAACTGAATAGCAATGCGTATAAAATAAATACTGCAACTCTCATAATCCCCGTTTATCTGTGTGCAACAAATATGGGTACCTTATGGTCGTGTATTGTTTCTGTAATGAAACTGTTTTTCCACATTTCTGAAAATACAGAGCGTCCGTAAGCGCCAGTTACCAGAATAGTATTTCCATTGTCTTGCAGCCAGGTATTGAAATACTTTTTAGGATTGGCATCAAGGTGATAAATATTAAGATCGAAGAAATGACGTGCTGCCAGCTCTTCAATATATGACTGCTCAGGAATATCATCGCCACCTGCATACACCAGCAGTGTCTTTAACTTTGTAAGTTCTGGGAATAGGTAAGCAAACTGTTTGATGGCATATACCGACGAATCGCTCCCATCATAAGCAAGTACTATATTCTCAGGGAAATGATAATGCTCGGGCAATAAAACAACAGGACATTCAGCTTTATGCAGCACGGTTTCTATATAATCATTTTGTGTTTCCTCTCCCAAATTTTGATAAAAAAGCTCACTGCTAACGACGAGCAGATCAGCATACCTCGATTCCAGTTCAACTTCAGTTATAACGTGCTTTTCAATGTCGGGATGTACACGGTATTCTATTCCATTTTTTATACATAATGATGTAAAGTGGTCTATATTTTCCTGTACGATGCCTGTATCATCATAAGAAACATCCTGAAAATATAGTGGCCCTGATAATCCCCCAAGTGAATATAGTAGCTCCGCGTAGTCAACTACTGGAAGAAACACACCGGTCAGTAATATCGGTTGCTGCTCATTCAGTTTGCATACAAATTTGAAGGCGCCTTCTGAAAAATGTTTTCCATCAAATGCAATAAGTACCTTTTTCATAATGAAATATTTTAAGTAAAAATATCAGCAACAGAAACAAAATCTTATGATGACCATCACCTCATATCATGATGGTCATCATAAATAACCCAAACCCCCAATGTCATTTTTGTTACTTTGCAGTCGCAAAATCCTCCATGAATGCAACTATTATAATCTTCACTCCATAAGTTCAAAAAAGCCGATAAATGCGGTCAGGACCAAGCTGATATTCTGTTTATTGTTTGGTTTGGCCTGTGAATAGTTATAGCTATGGTGGGCAATAGTTATCATAGCTATTTATTTTTTCGGCTTTTCTTCCTGAAATATTTTCTAAGCAAGAAGCTATGCTTTAATCCTTCCATGTCCTCATCAAGTCCTTTTGACGCCTTCTTAAGGTTTAAAACGCTTTGTTGAACGTTCGCCGCAAGCGTGGTATCCGTTAAAAGCATGTTTACCGTACCGTTGCCATTGTTGACATGCTGCACAGTTAGGGAAAGCTGATTTGACACAGCATTTAATTTATTAGAGGTCTCCTTAAGGCTAGCCATTGTACTAGCAAGGTTGTGGCCAAGAACGGTATCATTCAACAGCTCAGCAGCCGTCCCTTTTCCATGCTGAATAAGCGCCGTTATATCTTGTAATGTTTGACTCACCTGTGCCACCTTTCCCGTTACCAGGCGCAGGTTACTAAAAGACGTTTTCAGGTCAAATGCAGCGTCAGTGTCTTTATAAAGCATCTGTAGTGCACCATTTTTATTGTTCAGATCTGAGGTAAGTATTTTTAGATTTTCGGTGATCATCCGTATATTTTCGTTTGAACCGCTTAGCGTTTGCAATACTTGCTCTGTGTTTATTGGGTTGTGAGTTTGCAGATAAGCATAATTTCGAATCGTTATCCCACCTGGTTTACCAGTTATTATGTTTACCAATTTATCGCCCATCAGCCCGTCGGAAGCAATTGTAGCAACAGCTGTTGTTGTAATAAACATCCGTTTGCTATCTTCTATCTGCATATCTACCTGTACCGTGCTATCATCAATAATATTTACCGTTTTTACAATGCCCACTTTAACGCCATTATAGCGCACGTTACTGCCAATTTTCAATCCTGTTGCATTGGTGAACTTCGCTGAAAGTGGAAAGGTATTTTTGAACATCTCACTTTTGGCTCCTACCAGGAAAATACCAATAATAAAAAGGACTATCCCCACTACTACGAAGAGACCAAGAAGTATATTTCTCTTAACTGACTTATCCATTTTGAGTATCTTTTGTCTTTTTAAAGAATCTTTTCAGATCCGGGTCACTTGTTTTTACCATTTCGTCGTATGTACCTTGCTGGTATGCAATGCCATCTTTCAGAAAAACAATTTGATTTGCCGCTATCCTGGCCAGTTCTACATCGTGGGTTATTATAACAGATGTAGTTTTGTACTTCTGCTGTAAGTCCATAATAAGGTGCGTTATTTCGTCAGATGTTATGGGGTCAAGGCCGGTTGTTGGCTCATCATATAATACGATCTCGGGCATTAGCATCAGGCTGCGGGCAATACCTATACGTTTTCTCATACCACCCGATAATTCAGAAGGCATCAGGTCGATAGTATTTTCCAGACCCACATTTCCTAATACTTCCCTTACTCTTTCTTCAATAGTTCCGGTTATTTTGCCATGGCTCCGGCGCAATGGAAACGCCAGGTTCTCACGTATGGTCATGGAATCATACAGTGCGCTGCTTTGGAATACAAACCCAATACGCATACGTAATTCATCCAGTTCTCTGTGGTTCAGCTTGGAAATGTCCTGCCCCAAAACGCGTAATGTACCACCATCTGGTTTTATCAAGCCAATAATGCACTTTATCAATATGGTTTTACCAATACCTGATTTTCCCATCACCACCATATTCTGACCAGCATAAATGGTAAGATTAAAATCGCGTAGCACAACATTACTTCCAAAAGCTTTTTTAAGATGCTCTATCTCTATCACAGGTTTCAGACCTGTAGTATCCATTCCCGGACCGTTATTATTTGTTTGAGCTTCCATATTATAAATATCCAAGCATGGCGGTTATACGGGTTACAACCATATCAATAACAATAACACTCAACATTGCAATAACCACGGAGGCATTGGCAGCCTTACCTACACCCTCCGTTCCCTTTTTAGAGTTGTAACCTTTAGTGCAGCCAACAAGTCCTATAGCAAAACCAAAGAAAAATGTCTTTGTGAATGAGGGTATTACATCCGAAAACTTAAGTGTATCAAATACCCGATTAAAAAAGAACCCAATGTTTACTTGATCGGTAATGCTTGCTGCGGTAAATGCACCAGTAAGTGCAATTAAGATCGCGTAAAGGGTAAGTACGGGTATCATCAACGTAGTAGCCATGATACGGGTAGCTATCAGGAATTTGAAGGGATTAGTTCCCGAAACTTCCATTGCATCGATCTGTTCAGTTACTTTCATAGACCCTAATTCAGCACTGATACCCGAACCTATTTTGCCGGCGCATATCAGAGCAGTTACCAAGGGGCCTATTTCCCGTACTATAGATACAGAAGACATTGCCGGCAAAAAGGATCCTGCACCAAACTCTACCAGGGTAGGCCTCGATTGCATGATCAGTACCAATCCAAGAATAAATGCAGTAATACCTACAAGTATAAATGACTTGATACCTGTTTCATAACATTGATTCAGCACCTCCCTGAACTCATAAGGCGGTCTTACCCCTTCCTTGATCACTGCCACAGTAAATTGTGCCAGTTCTGCAGCATCCTGGAAGAACATATCCATAGATCTGGAGAATATAAATTTATTTTGAGTTGCCACTTTACGGGGATTTGCTACTAATCAAAAATAGGCACATGCACAGCAGCAGTTAATGACTACGGTCATATAATAAAGTGAGACTTATCAATAGATACATGACAGGATGCCTTTGTTATTGATTTTAAAAATCCCTGAAATGAACATTCATATGCCGGGCAGCATTATAAAACGAAACATCCTTTGCAACTGTTCTGTAGTCATATAAGAGGGAATCCAGTCCATTCCATATTAGAAACCATCCGGCAGGCTCCAAAAGAACATGCAGGATAGTCATAGGATAACTTCGGTAGCCCTTGAAAGATATATAAGAATCTACCAGCATTGTTACAATACCGGCTATTACTAATGCATATCCTTTCCTGGATATTTTTCTCATCTTGTTTGCATACGTATCGTAGCGGCTGTGGAATTGCTCTTTTAACCCCGATATGATTTCTCTTTCAATTTCGGCTTTCCTAAGTTCTTTTGGCAACAATAATACAAGGGCTTCCTGCTTGTCGTTCCGGTATTTTATGGAGGCTTTTAATTCATCCAGGAAATCTTCTGATATTCTCCGTTTTTGATAGTTACGGGAATCAAAATCAGAAAAAATATCATCGTAAGAGTCAAGCCAGAGACTTATTTCCATCACTATTGGTATTTATTGATACTGAATATAGATGGGCGAAGGATATAATTTCAGAATTTCCTCCGGCAACATCAGTGCTTTATACCCAGGCGTAAGCAGATCATTCTTATAAAATATTTTAAAACCTGTAAACTGCACCGGTTCGTTAGCAATAGCCGTTTTGTAGCTGCTGATCTTTTTAGCTGGGAACCCAAAACCATCCATATTCATCACTATTTGTACTTCCGGTCTGGTAATTATCTGCTTGTAATTGGTAACCATTTCTTTCGTAAAGCGATGTATTACAAGGATTTTAGGTGGCAGGTTATACTTATTTACCAACTGTGCAAGGTATTCAGAAGCATAGTTTATTTGTGTTGCATCAAGCGAACCAATAACCGAAGAGGGAATTGCATTACCCTTCATTGCAAATTCCGGGTCAATACCGAGGTGAACGTGGGGCATACTTAAATAAGGTTCCAGCACCGGTAGTTCTTCCTGTATTGTGCTGTGTCCCAATTGTATATCCAGGAACACAATAGCATTTATTTTTGTAGCCAGGGCTAAGGCCTTAACGATCTGCGTAAAGGGCATACGTAATCTATACTTCTTATACGGCCCAGGTAGCCTTTGTGCGCTTACTGCTATATAATGTATTGCAGGTATCACAGGTGTTTGCGGATCTGTATGTTGCCATGTTTTTGCCTCGTCCTGCAGCCGTGTTAGCATTTCTTCAGGAGGTAATGCACCTAATATACCCATGCCGGTAGAATAAAAATTGCCGTAATAGGCAACGATCCTGTTAAAAGGAAGCAACGCACCTGGTAATGGAAGAGGAGCTATTACGGGCCATTTGCTCGAAGCTTTACCGTGAACAAGATGTAATAAATTTGATTTGTAAAGTGCGGTGTCTAATGCAAGAACAGGTTTAGAGGATTTGGTATCGGGGGCGGCGTTCTTTACCACCTTCACATTAATAGCTACAGCATTGTTTTCAGGGCCGTTTAGTTTGGCATAGCTAAACAACACTATCACAAAAAAAAGTGCAGATATACAGCCTGCGATCGTTAACCTCTTCCCCATTGTCATTTGGCCTGTATGTTTCTGCTAAGTTCAGCTAAAAACGATCTGCTAACTGTGATCAAAATCAAGCTCTGGATTGATTCTAATCATCATCTGAAACTAGTCTCACGCTTTCGCCTATTAATATTGATAGTTTCTTTTCATGACAGCCGATAATTGTGCGGCACTCCAGTTACCATCAACAAGTATCCGTTTTATTGCGAGAAGTGGCGATTGTTCATCCGGTGCCCCCCATAGTTGGAAAGCCGCACTGAAGCCATAATTTTTCAATGCATCAGCAGCATTTTTATTCCAGAGGCCATAAGGGTAAGCAAAATACTTAACTGGCATACCGGTTATAGATTTGAGTAGCGAAACCGGTTGCTGCACCTGTATCTTCCAGTCATCACCTTTGTATTGGGTAACATTATGATGATCCCAGGTGTGGCAACCGATCTCATGCCCTTCGTTCGTTAACTTTTTTACCTGATTTTTACTCAGGTAGTTCTTTTTATCTAACACAACAGTCATAATAAAAAAGACTGCCTTAAATCCGTACTTATTTAATTCGGGCAGTGCGTTCTCATATTGAGATGCGGTGCCGTCATCAAAGGTAAGGACAACAGGCTTGGCGGGTAGCAGGGCTCCAGTGGTCACATAGGCAATAAGCTGATCTGCCGATATGGTGTGGTACCCACTATCATGCAGCATTTGCATCTCCGCGCTGAACAAGGCAACAGGCATGATAAAAGTCCGGGCTGTTTTCGAATCATCCTTTCCCCAATCCCTTACCTGGTGATAGCAGAGTACTGGTACGTGTTTCAACCTGGTGAGATACAAATTGCCTGGTGCAACTTGCCCATTGGATGGCAGGGGCGCAGTCATGCCTATACCCACAAGTACCATGCATAAGACCATAAAGCTGTTAAATATTTCCATCGTCAACATGATTACCGTGCAACCAATCCTCCGTCAATTACCAGCTCAGCGCCTGTGGTGTAGGAAGATTCATCAGAAGCCAGGTACAATGCGCCGTAGGCTATTTCCATTGCTGTTCCTATCCTGCCCATAGGGCACATTGTTTTCATCATGTCTTTACCGGCATCGGTCGTCATCATCCCCTCAGTCATAGGCGTCAATACCCCACCCGGATGGATAGAATTGACACGGATATTGTCCTTGGCAAGTTCTACTGCAAGGTCCTTTGTCAACAAGCGTAAGCCACCTTTTGATGATGTATATGCAGGGCCGTTACCGCCTACCAAACCGGCGATAGAAGAAATATTAATGATAGATCCGCCACCTGTTTTTTTCATTTCCGCAACGCAAAGTTTAGCGCCCAGGTATGGCCCGGTAAGGTTAATTGCTATAACCTTATCCCATAGTTTCTTTGACGTTTCTTCTATGCCTGTTGGTCCGGGGTAGATACCGGCGTTGTTGACCAGAATATCAATACGGCCATAAAGCAGCAGCGTTTCCTGTATCACGTTCTCCCAGTCGCTTTGCGACGTTACATCGTGCATGATGTGGTCTATATGCAGGCCTTCTTTTTTAGCCTCCTTGACCCATGCTGCAAGTTTGTCTTCCTGCACGTCGGTCGCCATTACATATGCCCCCTCTTCGGCAAACAGCCTGGCTTCTGCGGCACCCATGCCACCGGCTGCACCTGTTATTATAGCTATTTTATTGAATAACCTGGCCATATTATATGTTTAATTTGTTAAGGATTTTTGTAAAAAAGCTTGTGCTATATGTTGTGACAATTTCGCTTCGGCACTGCAAATATTTCCAATACCTTTTATCAACGCATCTGCATTAAATGAAATGCTGTCAATGCCCTGTTCAACAAGGAACTGTGCAAATTCAGGATAATCACTTGGTGCCTGGCCACAGAGCCCTATCTTGGTTTGCATCCTTTTTGCCTTCTCAATCACCATCCTAATCATTTCTTTTGCTGATTTATTCTGTTCACTAAACAGATCCGCTATAATGGCTGAATCGCGGTCTATACCTAGTGTCAGTTGGGTCAGATCGTTTGAGCCAATTGAAAAGCCATCAAATACTTCGGCAAAATCTTCGGCCTGTATTACATTACTCGGTATTTCAGCCATTACATATACCTCCAGTCCGTTTACGCCTTGCGTCAGTCCATACTCACGCATTACATTGATCACTTTCTTCCCTTCTTCTACCGTACGGCAAAAGGGGATCATGAGTTTTACATTAGTCAGTCCCATTTCGTTTCGTACTACCTTCATTGCCTCGCACTCCAACTGAAAACCTTCTTTATATCTTGGATTGTAGTAGCGTGATGCTCCCCTGAAACCGATCATAGGGTTGGCCTCTATGGGTTCAAAATCTTTACCACCCAAAAGGTTGGCATACTCGTTGGTCTTAAAATCGCTCATCCGTACTATCACATCTTTCGGATAGAATGCTGCAGCAATGGTGGCTACACCTTGCGATAGTTTATCGATGAAATATTGTTTTTTATCGGGGTACTGGCTGGTGAGTTCTTCTATTTTATCCTTTGTTTCTTTATCCGTTATTTCATCAAATTTTACAAGCGCTATAGGGTGCACCTTTACAGTGTCGTTGATGATGAATTCCAGCCGCATTAAGCCAACACCATTATTCGGGTAAAATGAAAGTTTGAAGGCCTTACCCGGATCACCAACTATAAGCATAGGCTGTGTATGCTCCGGCATTTGAATGTTTTTTACATCGATCGCTGTTTCTTTCCAGGCGAGCTTACCAGCATATGCTGTCCCTGTTTCCCCTTCTGCGCAAGAAACTGTAATGATATCGCCATCCTTGATCTGTGTTGTCCCGTTACCGGTACCCACAATAGCTGGTACGTCCATTTCCCTTGCTATGATAGATGCATGACTGGTGCGTCCCCCTTTGTCTGTAATTATACCTGCTGCCTTTTTAAGGATCGGGTCCCAATCAGGGCTGGTCAATTCTGTAACAACAATTTCTCCTGCCTGTAGTTTCTCTGCGTCATCAGGAGAGTGCAAAATGCGGGCAACGCCCGATGTTATTTTGCTGCCAATAGCTTCACCAGTGGTTAGTACGGAGCCCTTTTCGGTTATTTTAAATTCGTGAATAGTAATGCTATGTTCTCGGCTATGTACTGTTTCCGGTCGGGCTTGTACAATATACAGTTCGCCATTCAGCCCGTCTTTTGCCCATTCAAAATCCATTGGTTTCTGGTAGTGCTCTTCTATCAATAAGCCCCAGTTGGCAACCGCTATTATTTCAGGATCCGTCAAAACAAATTTTCTCCTTAAGTCTTCTGGTGTCTCAATGTTAATGGTCGTTCCTCCCTTATCGGAATAAACCATCGTCAGCAATTTTTCGCCTGTATTTTTTCGGATGATTGCTCTCTTCTTTGCTCTAAGCGACGGCTTAAATACCAGGAACTCATCGGGCGTAACTGTACCCTGCACTATATTTTCACCTAGTCCCCAAACGCCTGCTATGTGTACAACATCCCTGAAGCCCGATTCGGGTTCCAATGTAAAACCTACACCAGAACAACCTTTATCCGAACGCACCATTTTCTGGATGCCGGCAGACAAAGCGATCTTGCTATGGTCGAACCCATTATCTTCCCGGTATTTGATCGCCCTATCGGTATACAAGGATGCAAAACATCTTTGTACAGCACCTACCAGTTCATCTTCTCCTTTTATGTTCAAGTACGATTCATGTTGCCCTGCAAAGCTGGCCTCAGGCAGATCTTCAGCAGTGGCGCTACTGCGTACTGCTACTTCAATTTCAGGGCCATTACTCAGGTTTGCATAAGATGAAATGATCTCTGCGGCCAGATCAGGCGGGAATTTAGCTGTCTTAAAAAGATCGCGTGCTTTTCCGCCTATCTCATTTAGGTTAGCATAACCTTTCCTGTCCAGTTGTGCCATTAATTCCTTTAATGGTTCTGTAAGGTTATTGTGCGCCAGGAAATGCCAGAATGCCGCTGAGGTTGTTGCGTAGCCGTCGGGTATACTTATTCCTTTTGAAGAAAGGTGATTGAACATTTCACCTAACGATGCATTTTTGCCACCCACTTTCCCAATATCAGTGGCGCCTATTTCGCTAAACTTTAAAATATATTTTGCCATGGCTTGCTGTTTTATCAAAATTGGAGTTAAGGTTAGAATTAAAAAATGATCGCAATCACATAGCTACTTGATGTGTATCAAACTTTATTTAGTTAAAGATTTTGCCATAGAGCCGAATCTTTCATAGTAAGCCTTTTCAAGTGTTTCCTTATGGTCGGGATGTGCTATGCTCATTAGCAGTTTCGCACGCTGATCCATGTTTTTGCCATAAAGATTCACTACTCCATATTCCGTGGCCACGTAATGCACATGCCCCCGTGTGGTAACAACGCCGGCGCCAGGTTTTAGAAAAGGAACTATCCTTGAAATTCCCTTTTTAGTAGTGGACGGCATACCAATAATGGGTTTCCCCCCGTCAGACAATGCAGCACCGCGCATAAAGTCCATTTGCCCGCCAATACCCGAATACTGGTATGAGCCAATAGAGTCTGCGCATATTTGCCCCGTCATATCTATTTCTATTGCACTGTTGATAGCAACTACTTTGGGGTTTCTACGAATGATATCCGAATCATTGACAAATGACACATCCATCAAGTTCACATCGGGATTATTATCTACAAAATCATATATCTTGCGTGTGCCGAGTATGAATGTGCCTACCAGTTTACCACGCTGTATTTTCTTGTGCTCATTAGTAATAATACCTTTCTCAACCAGAGGAATGATACCATCAGAAAACATTTCGGAGTGTATCCCCAGGCTTTTATGGTTCATCAGGCATTTTAAAACTGCATCTGGTACAGCGCCAATACCCATTTGCAGTGTCGCACCATCTTCAATGAGGGTAGCTATATTTGCTCCGATCTTGTTGGTTACCTCATCTGCTTCAGCGGCATAATCAACTTCTACCAAGTCAACATCCTGCCAGATTACAGTGTTAAATAACGACGAATGAACAACACCATCGCCCAGCACCCGCGGCATTTTTGGATTGATATGGGCTATTACTTTGCGGGCATTACGCACTGCGCTTAATGCGGCGTCCACTGACGTGCCTAAAGTACAGTACCCCTGCTCGTCTGGTGGCGAAACTTGTATCAGGGCCACGTCAACAGGCAGTATTTTCCGGTCAAATAATTGCGGTATTTCGCTTAGAAAAACGGGAATATAACTACCATATTCACTATTGGCCCATTTCCTTATATTACCAGATACAAAAAGAGAATTAAGATAAAAACTTTGAAGTACTGTGGGATGGTCCCAGTCTATATTCCCGTAGGTGCTTATGGAAGTAAGTTCCACATCATTAAGCACACTGGCCCTTGCAAGCAGGGCATTGATGAGAGTTACGGGTGTCGCCGCACTTCCATGCATAAACACACGGTCGCCACTTTCTACTATTGATACAGCTTCTTCCGGGGAAACGATGTTAAGGTTCATCTGATATGATGTTGTTGGATTTATTTATGAGATCACTAAAACTGGTTTCTTGCAGTTAGTCAGCAAATGCGTGGCTATACTTCCCAAAAACATTTCTGCTAGCATGTTTTTGCTACGTCGCCCAACTACAAGAAGATCATAGTTTGCCTCAGCCAGTACCTCATCAATTTGTTGCCTGGGAATGCCGTATTCTTCCCTGTACACCACTTTTTCACCCAGATACTTAATAGCCGATTGTTTTATGGCTTCACTGTTTGCTTTCAATTCTTCATTCAATTGTATTTCATAGCCTGTGCCGGCATAAAGCAGTGTTTCGTCAATGACATGTACCACTGTGATCTCGTACTCCTTAAGAGAGTGGATGAAATCTTGCAGGGCCAAAAGCACCTTTTCAGTAAATGGCGAATAATCAAGGCAAAGTAGGATACGCATGGCTTATTTTTTCACCAAAGCTACCGCACGCAGGTAATAACGGACATGATTGCCGTCATCATAAATAATGATCTTAGTGCATGGCGACGGTCTATTTCTAACTTTCGATCCAGTTCCTTTTATTTTTCAAAGAAATGCTTTTTGCTGGGCAATCTTTCTATAAAAGAACTGTTTGGCAGTTTCAGCACATATTACATAAGACTCAACTATTAGCACCATCCAGTAATAATAAGAAAGAGGTAAGGGCATAAACCCAAATGGCTTACAATTGGAATATAGGGTACCGCTAATGTTATACTTACAACCGCAAATGTTGCTATTAATAAATATATCCTTGGCAGACGTCCTCACCACGTTTTCTTCATAGCACAAAAAACTCTTCCTACCTGAAAGCCAGCTTTTCAGTCTTTAATGCCCTGCCGGCCATTAAAGACTGAAGTGTAAGTTTCTTATTCTAAAAATGCTTTTGCAACATGCAATGAGCGAAGTATTTTTCGTTTTTTGTCTTCATGGGCGGCCATTCTTTTGTCAATATCTTTTACAGTTTTTATTGCTTCCAGTATATGCGCTCCTTTATTCAGCATTACGCACTCAGCCCGCACCGACTTTACTACGTCAGATATTTCTGCACGAGTAGCTATTCCATTTTTGATCTGTGTTTCTAATACTTGTGTCGCCCATATTACTGGTAGATGTGCCGCTTCTGCAAGCCATAATATTTCCTCTTGTACCTCAGCCATTCGCAGGTAGCCTATTGCCACCGCCAAATCACCACGTGCTATCATTATTCCGCAATGCTGGCTCCTCATAGCAGTAAGTAACAAAACGGGAAGGTTCTCAAACGCAAGATGGGTCTCTATTTTCAGGATGATGCCCAGGTCCTCCCGTTTTAGGTGCTTTAAATGTTCCTGCAGGATAATGATGTCATCTGGCCTTTGAATAAAGGAATAACCTACCATATCAGCATGTTGCGCAATAAAGGGAAGATGTTCCAGGTCTTCTTTTGTGAATGCAGGGATATCCAGGTTGCTGTCAGGAAAATTCACGCCTTTTTCAGCTTTCAATTTGAATCCCTCTTCAGGCGCCATTGTAATTTCGACAACAATATTTTTGTTGTCGGCAGAAATAATAACCCCGCCAAGTTTTCCATCATCAAACCAAACGCGTTCATTACATTTTACACAACCGAAAACTTCGGTTGATGTTAGCGATATTATTGGATGCTCCCCGTCGTAGCCTTCTATAGTCGCCTTTGTTAAGGTTAATGTGCTCCCCTTATATAGTAGTATGTATGGTGGTTTTATTTTGTCCTTTTGGCCGTTGGGGGCAGCTATTTTTCCCGTCCGTATCTTAGGGCCTTCAAGGTCCATGTACACCTTCAATTTTTTGCCGGTCGAATGCCCTGCTTTTTTTACATGGTCTATCATGTTCTTCCACACACCGGGGTCATCATGAGCCGTATTGATACGGGCTATGTGCATACCGGTTCTCGCAAGGGCCAGTACCATGCCGTAATCGGCTCCTGCCTCTGTGGGTAGGGTAACCATGACCTTTGTTTGTCCTTCAAATGAAGCGGCGCCCAATAATGCAGTTGCATTATGTTTTAACAATGCAACGCTGGTTTTACAATTAGGGTATTCATTATCGATATATTTTGGCTTTATCCCCGCAAGAACTGATAGCAAGTACCTGATCTTTTCCAGACTGTCAAGTGTATAAGATTCTGAATGGCTGTTAGATGATATTGCCATTTCTGAAAGATCTTTTTGCAAGGTGCTCATATCCTGGGAACGGATGGCGAGATAGTGTAGCAGGTTGCGGGCAGAATCAGCATGGTCGGGATAGATTTGTTTTAATAGTGCTTTATTGTCCAGTTCTGTTTTAATGGCCAGCTTTTCAAGCATCTCTATTTTTTGTAGAAGGTCTATTATTTTTTTCTGATGATACATACAGGCTCATTTAAGATGCAAGCACATCTGCCATTAAAAGAAGTTGTTTATCTATGCTAATAGTACCGGAGCATACATCAGCAAATGTTACGTAATTCAGTTTGCCATTCTTCATGCCCACCATTATGTTTTTCTTACCTTTTAACAAAGCGAGCACTCCTTCATATCCTAAGCGGCTGGCAAGCACTCTATCGAAGCTACTGGGGCTACCACCTCTTTGCATATGGCCTAAAACACAAACCCGTATATCATAGTAATTGAACCTTGCTTTCATCTGCTCTGCCAATGCCGTAACTCCGTCTTTGTGGCACCCTTCTGCAACTATTACTATCAGCGATTGTTTTTGCCTTACCCATCCCCGCTCTAATTTTGCAATTAGGTCGTCAAAACCAGTATCTATTTCAGGTACCATAATGGCTTCCACTCCTGAGGATATACCACATTGCGCTGCTATAAAACCGAAATCCCGTCCCATCACTTCTACTATGAACAGGCGATGGTGGGAATTAGCAGTATCACGTATTTTATCAATAGCTTCCATTGCAGTATTGCATGCGGTATCAAATCCTATAGTATGATCTGTTCCATACACGTCATTATCAATAGTTTTAGGAATGCCAACGAAGGGGATGTCAAATTCAGAGGTAAAGACATTTGCGCCTTTAAAAGAACCATTTCCCCCTATTATAAATACAGCATCAATTTCTTTTGCTATCAGCTGTTCATAGGCCATCAGCCGCCATTTTTTTGTTAAGAACCTTTCACTGCGGGAAGTATGTATAATAGTTCCGCCACGTTGTATGATGTTACTGACAGATGTGGCATCGATCTCCATAAAATCCCCATCAATAATGCCTTCAAAACCGTCATGAACCGCAAATGTTTTTAAGCCATTATTAGCAGCGGTTCTTACTACCGCCCTTATGGCAGCATTCATGCCCGGAGCATCACCACCACTCGTCATTACAGCTATAGTTTTATATCTTTTCATTTACTTCCTTTTATCATTAGTTGAAAAAACAGTACTTGCCTGCAACTGGTTAGATATAGAAAACATTATCTTCAAGTCTTTTAGGTTCCCGTGGCAGTTCATCGCCAAAACCAATTACAAGAGCAAACTCCACCTCTTCTGCTGCAGGAATATTTAACAAGTAATAGTCTTTGGTTTGCATAACAAATTTTGCAAACCCTACCGGGCATGTATCCAATCCCATAGCCTTTGCTGCAAGTAGAATATTTTGTGCACACATGCCTACACTAAGTTTGCCCCAATCATCTTTACGTGGTGCTGTGATGAAGATGACTACCGGAGCATTATAAAAAATGTGGTCTTGTGTTTTTATAAGATCTATAACCTTAGAAAAATGAAAGTGGCTTAAAGTCATTTTTAGCAGGTCTTTTATTCTTACATGCTTTATTTGCTTTATCGCTATCTCACTGATCTCTTTAGAAAACAACTCTATCTTTTCTTTGTCTGTAACAATATAAAATTTCCAAGGTTGGTTATTCATTGCAGATGGTGCCATACGCCCAGCTGCAATCAATTGTTCAATAACCTCTTTGGCAACAGGTATGTCTTTATATTTTCTAACTGCCCTGCGTTCATAAATACTATTAAGTGTATCGTTCATATCTTTGTATTTCTGATAATGATCTTGTGATTAATTAGCGGGTCATAATAACAGGATGGTCAACAGGTACCTTCTTTACTGGTGGTTGTTGTGTGCCTGGCCTTTTTATAGTCGAAGGATTGAAATGTAAATTGTTTGATGGTGGATATCGTTGAAATAGCCCGTTCCATGCAGGGTTTTGGTTTTGCATATTTATATTAAACGGTCGTGGCTCAGTCCTGTGTACTTCTACTTCCTTAGGTCTCGTAATAGCACGGGGAGCTTCAATAACATGTGCCGGAACCAAGTGCCCGTCATTTATCTCTTCAACTTTTGTTGGCAGGTAAACATTCATGAGGCTTTTGCTTGCCCGGTCTGTTCCGTGTACAGAAGTAATACCTATCGGGTAAAAATAGATAGGTCGGCGTAGTAGCTCCTCCACATCCGCAGCACTCGGCCCGGAATAGTATTTTAAATTGTTGTATTCACTAGTGGTTGTTACAAAACGGGTAAGCTGGATAAGTTTATGGATACGATGTCGGCTTTTCAAAGAATTATAATACGACGACTTGTACAGGTATCGTGGACGTTTAAACATCCACCAGTTTTCAGGACAATGATAACTTGCACCAATCCAGTCAATACCGGGGTATAATGGCGCCCAACCGCAATAGCCGTTACCCCACCGCCAAGCCACCCAGCCGGGCCCCCATTCAGTACCGGGTACCCATACCCAACAGTAATAATCATTGTATGTCCATCGGCCATAGTGGAAGCAGGCCCATCCCCAGATGTAATCTGACACCCAGGTGTTGCCATATTCAGTCATTACCCAGTGTCCCGCAGTATAATAAGGTCTGAAGTCATTATCTACATCAGGCACCCAAACATAGCCATATTGCGAATCACTTATCCATTGACCATACGGTGAAAGTTCATCATAAAAGTTCTGGTAGGATATTGATACTTCGATCTGGGCGATTGTTTGTTGAGAAAAAATGGGCATGCAGAATAATGCAGTTATTAAAAACAATATTTTTCTCATCACAGACTTTTTCCAAAACTACATACTGTGTATAGGTTGATTAATGACCTTGGTCAGCAACAACACAAACCTTCGTCATAGTTCAGGCGGGGGCACATGCCTATTCAATGATGTATTAAATAGTGTGACTATTATCTATTAATAGCATGATTAATGTCACCTCATCATGTATTTAAAAGGGCTATCCTTACACAATAATATCTACAGATAAATAACATAGCAGATCTCCTGGCGATCAGAACGTATTTTTTGAAAGTGTTATAGCATGCCTTTAATAGTTTAGTAAAGAATAAAACAAAACGGAAGATTATGTGTTTTTCAGCAGAGGCAAGTTTCGGCGCAAGTGTTATTCTTTTTGCCATTGGTGCGCTATCAATAAGTAAGGCAACAACAATACCTCAGAAGATATTAGCCTCCATTCCAATAATATTCGGTGTCCAGCAATTTGCAGAGGGTATCTTATGGCTGTCATTATCTCATTCATCACTCGCTTACTGGGATAAACTGGCTACTTATGCGTTTCTAATATTTGCGCAGGTGGTGTGGCCAATAATAGTTCCGCTCTCTGTCATGCTCTTGGAGAAGAATAAGCATAACTTAAAAATATTAAAAGGATTATTTGCGTTAGGGATTCTTGTAGGAAGCTATTTGACTTATTGCCTTTTGTTCTACAAGGTAAATGCAAGTATTTCATGTAGCCATATACTTTATGATCAGGATTTTCCAACCTTTATTAAACATTCCGGTATTTTCTATCTTATTGCAACAGTTGTGCCTCCAATTGTATCCAGCATAAAAAGGCTTCGATTATTAGGGATAATAATACTCGTATCTTATTTGATTACACAGTTTTTTTACAAAGATTATCTTGTTTCAGTTTGGTGCTTTTTCGCTGCAATAATCAGTGTAGTTGTGCTATCTGTTATTATAAGATTAAACCGAAATGCAGCGTCTTGAATTGTGCTTATTATTTTTACTATTATCTTTTCAATAAATGACCATTATCATACTTTATAAATAAAAACACTAATATTTTTGGTCCATAAACACATACCTTATGGAAAAAGTGAGTATTAGTCATCACAACAACATTAATCATGTTTGGATGCAGCTGTTAGATTTGTACAAAAAAGAGATCAATACACTTAGTGAAAAACTCTCGGCGATTGCAACTAAAAACGACGACCCATATGTGCTACAAAAGACCAATGGATACAAAGGCCAATTTGATGCTCAATTGAGTAGTATAAGGCGGCTACAAAATGACATATCCTCCAGCATACCTAATTTAGCCAATTTGGCACAGCATATCAAAGATGGCTTTATCGATTATACACTACTTCTAAAACATAATCAACTAAAGGATAGGTTTATTACTGAAGAAAAGATATTTCATGAAATCAGGAATGGGTTTAAGTTATTTGATGCAAATTTGGCTAATTGGGCATCAAGCCATCCTTCAAATGTCCCCATTATGCTATTATAAAAATTCAAGTGCAATCCCCTTCTCGCTCTTTGGATTCAAAACTTATAAAAAGTTTATCACTCGTTTTTTTTGCTCGCAACGGTATTTATCTATATTTACAAATACACTTAAATACCCACCACATGAGTTTGTTTCGCAACGAGTTTATTGACATAATTGAATGGCCCAACCAGGATGCAAATACATTGGTATGGAAGTTTCCACGCTTTCAAAACGAGATTAAAAACAATGCCAAACTTACTGTTCGCGAATCGCAGCAGGCTGTATTTATAAATGAAGGTACCATTGCTGATGTTTTTCAGCCTGGCATGTACACTTTGCAAACACAAAATCTTCCCATACTATCTACACTTAAGGGCTGGAAATATGGTTTCGATACTCCATTCAGGGCCGATGTTTTCTTTGTAAGCACAAAGCAAGCTATAGACCAGAAATGGGGTACCAAAAATGCCATAACAATATCAGACGATCGTTTTGGCATGATAGAGCTCCGGGCCTTTGGTACATATGCTTATAAGGTAACTGATGCAGGTAAATTTATTAAAGAAATAGCCGGTATTGAACATGAATATACCACAGATGAAATAGCCGGTCAGCTGAAGAGCATCATCGCTACACGCTTTACCAATGCCGCAACTAGTGACAATATCCCTGTAGATAAATTCGCATCCAATCTCGATAGCCTCTCCTCCCTAATAATGGAGAAGTTAAACGCCGACTTCACAGCTTATGGCATACAGATCACCAATTTCCTGGTCGAAAATGTGTCCATGCCAGACGAGGTAAAGAAAGAGATATTCGAGTACTCCCGGTTGAACAAAATTGACATGCAAAAACTCACGCAATTTAAAGCAGCGCAGAGCATAGAAATAGCAGCAGGCAATGAAGGTACCGGCGGTATTGGCGCTGGCCTGGGCGCTGGCATTGGCGTAGGCAACATGATGGCTAATGCTTTTGCACAATCGGCTGCGCAACAAGCAACAGCTAATAATGTGCCACCACCGTTAGCTGCCTCTGTACAATATTTCACGGGGGTAGATGGCAAACAAGCAGGGCCATTTGATGTGGCGCAGGTGCAGCAAATGATACAAAACAGAACTTTGAAACGCGATACTCTGATGTGGAAAGCCGGCATGGCCGGATGGGCTGCAGCAGACAGTATCAGCGAGCTAGCTGCATTATTCAGCAATATGCCTCCACCAATAGTTTAATCTTTTACTTTTCCATAAACCATATACTGTCTTTTAATGCGCTTTGGAAGGATAACGCCACTCAACAAGTTAGCCGCACTGTTACTTGTATGTTACTACACTTTAATAACTACTCATGCATTTGCACGAATGGGTGGTGCAGGTGGCCACGGCGGTGGTTATAGTGGTGGCGGTGGTTCCGGCAGCGGTATCGCACTCCTTATTTACTTTTTATTGGAGCACCCCTTTCTGGCATTGATCCTCATAGCTGTTATCGTTTATTTCAAATACATAAAAAAAGGCACAGCCACGGGCTCAAATACTCCTCCTGCTCCCAGCCAGGCTGTCCAGTTTCCACAAGGTTTAGATGCCAATAAAATAGCAACCTCTTTTTTAGCCATTCAGGATGCATGGCAACGCAAAGATCCCGCCAAGGTAAGGAAATGGCTCTCAGATGGCATGTATCAGCGTATAACTGTTCAGTTCAAAATGATGGATGCCCTGGGGCAGAAAAATACGCTGAGCAACATCCGCATTACTAACATTGCTGTAGTAAGCACCATAACCGATGGGCAATACCAAGTTGCAGATGTGGCTATCTCATTTACAATGGATGATAGCTTCACAAGCAACAAATATCCGCAGTTCAATGAAAGTTACCCATCCGATTCAGACACAGAATACTGGACATTTATAAAACGCACCGGTAGCTCAAATGAGAAGAACCTGTACGACAATGATAATTGTCCCAATTGCGGTGCACCTTTCGAAGTAAAGATGGGCGAAATAAGCCGCTGTGCCAACTGTAATACACTTACCAATAGCGCAGCTTACGATTGGGTGCTGAGCGAAATAACCCAAAACAATGACTTCAGCAGGCGTGTTGCACTTACAGCCGATTCAGAGCTGAAACTAACCCTGCAAAAAGACGCTTTTTTTGCAGTTCAGCGCATGGAAGATATTGCATCCAATATCTTTATGCAACTGATGGATGTACTAACTGTGGGCAGCGAAAAACGCATTACCCGGTTTGCAGGTCATGAAATTGTAAGCGCCGTTGCGCTGCAAAAGCAAAAGGCAAAACCTTTTGTGTACGACCGTTTGTACATCAACAATGTAACCTTGAGCAACTATGCCATTGAGGGCGACCTTGTAAAACTCTACCTCAATGTTAAAGTAACTTACCGCAGGGTAGCTATTGATGGGCAATTGCAGATAATAGACAACGATTTCGTTACCCGTTTGTGCAGCATGGAACTTTCACGAAATAAAAGTGTCAACAACAAGTCTGGCGAAACAGTGTATAGCTATGAGTGCAGCTCATGTGGCGCGCCTTATACCGATACCACAGAAGATAATTGCAGCTATTGCGATGCACCCGTCGTTGACGTTTCTATGAACTGGGTGCTTACAGGGTTTGCATGGAAATAATTATTGCTCATTACTGCATTAATCAAATACCATTTTACCAGCCTGCATTATTATTCTTAAACTAGTAAGTAGTCAACGTTACCACCTGGTTCGGGGTAAATTGCAGGTTCAAATTATTATACGTCCACGTTTGTGCCGGTGAATACAAAACTACAGTAGAATTGCTGTAAGCAGCATAATACCCAAGCTCATAGGGAGAATTGCCTGCTGTAATGTTTAGCCCATAATCATATGAACTATTACCGGCACTTTGATTAATATTTGCCGAAGTAATGGTAATTCCACTGGTATTGATAACCTGCAAAAAGAAATATTGTGAGGGCACATTAATATCTTGTGTCATAGAGCCCCCTTGTGGAAAAAATACATCAAAATCCATCGTTACATAGGTTCCATAACTTTGTCCGTTATAATTGACAGCGGCTATATATGCATTTGCATAATAATCAATTCCCCACTCCCCGTAAAATGGCATGCTTTCCCCTGCAGGAATTGTTTTAGAAGTATCGTTTATCTGTATTGTTACAGGCAGTTTTGCATTGTTCCTCAAAATGACCATAGAGGGCGCAAGGTTTTCACAATGCACACCTACATATCCGCTTGGGCATACACACTTACCATCTGAACACGTACCATTATTTTGGCAGGAGTAAACGGCGCAAGGGTCTTTTTTACAAGAAGTATATGTTATAGAGGCAAAAGCAAAAAAGGTAAACAACGCGGCCAGGATGGCATAACGACTATTCTTCATAAATGGGGTTTTTAGAAATGGAGGTTTAAAAAGTTTTTTCAATAAATAGCATGTCATTTTCCGGCAACAACTTACGAAATGTATTTTACTTTGCAATGTCCCACCCGCTCATTAAAGCCTTTATTGCTTCTTTCCACATCCCTTTTGGTAGTTCTGCTTTTAAGTCTGTGGTCGGATTTAGGGTAAACGCTGCAAGCCATATATTATTGCATATTTCCTATTTATCATCTTCAGGCTATCTTTTTTATTTTAGGGCAATGCATCTTATCTTTCCATGCCTAACACAAGTATATATGCAACGTACTGCAACAGGAATATTTGAAGTAGCTATAGTACCGCAAACCGACCGGGAGATTCCTATGTTTGGCCGCATGACCATCGACAAGCAATTTCATGGCGCACTAGAAGGTACCAGCCAGGGGCAAATGCTCAGTGCAGGCACTGCAGTGAAGGGCTCGGCAGGCTATGTAGCCATGGAGCGGGTTGAAGGCACACTGGATGGTAAGAAGGGTAGCTTTGCGCTGCAGCATACAGCCACCATGAACCGTGGCGAGCCTTCGCTAACTATAATCATAGTACCCGATTCGGGAACCGACGAACTGGAGGGTATCTCCGGCACACTCAACATTCGCAGAGAAGATGGTAAGCACTTCTACGACCTCACCTACACTCTAAAAAAATGAACACATTTATGATCACCATATACCACAACAACAGGTGCGGCAAAAGCAGGGCTGCATTGGCCATACTGCAGCAAAGCGGTAAAGAATTTAAATCCATCAACTACCTGCAGGATGTCCCAACCGCGGCCGAGCTCTCTGCTATCCTCAAAAAGCTGGGCATTACCGCACACGACCTTATCCGCAAAACAGAGGCTGTGTATATAGAGAACTACAAAGGCAAAGAACTTACAGAGCAGGAATGGATACAAGCTATGGTGGCCCACCCCATACTTATAGAACGCCCCATTATAGTATCGGGCAACAGGGCAGTTATTGCCCGGCCTACCGAGAAGATATACGAGATCTTGGGATAGCTTAGTTTCGCTTCACGATAACCTGTTTATAATACCACTTAACACACCCGGGAACAACCTGTAGGCAATGTTGCCCCAGTAGGCTATACCGGGGAAGTTTACCTGCTTGTTCCTTTCCAGGCATTTTTCTATCGTATCCACAATAAACTCAGGGGTATCCATATTCTTGCCTGTGGCATGTGCCTGCTTTATAAACGCGGGGCCTCCGTCTATTGCCTGGGCTATCAACGGCGTGTTCACTGCTGATGGGCACACAAGCTGGAACCTGATACCACTATCCGTATTTTCAGCCATCAGAACGCGCATATAAAAATTGGTGGCAGCCTTGGTAGCACAGTATGCGCCAAACCGCTTTATGGGCACCACCCCTGCAATAGACCCGAACACAATAAAGTCGCCGCTATGCCTCACCTTCATATAAGAGAGCACTGTTTGGGTCACATTCACCGTACCACAATAGTTTATGAGCATCACCCTGTTTATCTGTTCAGGTGTCCATTCGTGCAAAATACCTGCAGGCATAATGGCCGCACAGTGTGCCAACCTATCTATCGGTCCTATTTCATGCTCCACCTGGGTCACTATTTCTTTCACATGTTGCAGGTCAGTTACATCGCATTTATAAGGTATTATGTTGGGATGCAGGGCGGCCGTTTCATCCAACGTTTGCTCATTATTATCCAATATAGCCACCTTAGCGCCCATTGCCGCTATTCGTAGCGTCATTACTTTACCCATGCCGCTTGCTCCGCCGGTTATCAGCGCTACTTTTCCTTTAAATGCCATTATGTTAGGGTTTAAAAATGTAATTCTAGTGGACTATCGTCCCTTTGCAGCATGAAGAAATACGGCTGCGGCACCCCTTTCTGGTCCATTGCGCCCATCACCCGGTTCTCATCTATTTTCCTGAAACAGTCTATGATCGGTTTTTCGTCGTAGCACATAGCGGCGCTCACCTTCCCCCTGTATTCCACCATTCTCATCCTGGCCTTACTATCCTTGGTTTCCAGTACCCGCAATAGGGCGGCCAGCACGCCTATGGCGTCCACCTTCGGGAAGGTCATATCCAGTGGTATATGCTTGGGGTTCACCGCAAACACGCCTTTTTTATCCAATGTCCAGAACAACAAGGGGTGCACATGTTCGGTATCTATAAACAGTTTGCCATACCAGCCCGTTAGTTTCAGCAGTCCATCCATCTGGTGGCCGGTAGGTATTTCGGTACCGTGCCATCGCCCCGGCATAAAGTTGGTGGTTATGGGTTCCAGGTCATCATACAACTGTAGGGCTGCCTCTGTGGTAGTGCCTCCCGCGGCAATTATTTCATCTATTGTTTGCATAGTCAACTGCTCAGAAAGAGTAAATCTATACGTAATAACCGGGCCTACAGATGATGGCTGTCATTAATTGAAAATAAAATCAGTTATTTAATATTTTAAATGGATGGATACCGGAACCATATTCTATGGCACATACGCAACTATCAGAATATTTTATAAATTGGCTCCTAATCATTAACACTTCCTGCTTTGTATCATACAGTTAAAAAGTTCGCCCTGTTTCTTGTTATTATTACCGCTATGCAGTCGTGCACTATTGTGCGCAGCTTGCATGAAATGAGGAAAAAACATGCCTCTGTGGGTACTATAAACTACAACGATAAAAGCATAAAGTATATACCCATGCACCACCTGGGCAAAAAGGTATTTTATGATGATGTGACGCGCAAGATTGCCTACTATAAAAAAGATGGATACAAGGTATATTTTGAATTGGTGAAATTTAAACCACTGCCCGACTCTACCGCAAACGACCTGCTGAAAAGGAAAGCCAGAAAGCTGAAAGGTTTTAGCGGTACCTATAAAGACATGGCGAACGAGTCAGGTACATTTAAAAAATACATACAGCAACCCTCTTATGCCAGCATGGGTGTAGATTCTACTGATGTTTGGGCCGATATGGACTACGCAAGTGTGATAGCCGTATATGAACATAAGTACGGCCCTATAATGCTTGACAGCGTAGATATGCACACACCGCTGAAGGCCAGGTATGAAAGCAATAAAATAACCAGGAAGCAGTGGAATAAGGTAGCCGTAGGTGCCCGTAATGAGCACCTTGCAGGTGTGATAAAGCATAGCCAAGATAAAAAAATACTGATCATTTACGGTAAGGGCCATATGAAGGGAGTGAAAAGGATACTGAAAGAAAAGTAGGACTGTCCTGGTTGCGAGTGTAACCACCCCGGCCATTGGCCACCCCCTCCTTGAAGGAACTTGGGAGTAGGTACTGTCCTGTCTGAAATAAAAATGGAAACCGGACCAGGGGATGATTTATGTGCGCTGAAATGCTTTGCTGTGGCTTGTATACTTTTATTCTCTATTGTCTGGCCTGTCCGGTCATCGGACAGGTTGGTTTTGAGTTGGATACCAGCCCGTAAAATGTCTGTTTGATAGGTAGAATGTCTTGAAATGTCCGTCGGAAGACATTTTATGTTTGGGTGAAAGTATTGACTTGTAAGGGTTTTGGCGAAAATGTCTGTTAAATTTGTCTGTTTTATATTGTCTGATTCTTTTGATTGTTGTGATTATGAGTAGGCTAAACCCAAGAAAATGTCTGTTTGGTAAGTAGAATGTCTTGAAATGTCTGTCGGGAGACATTTTTTGTTTGGGTGAAAGTATTGACTGGTAAGGGTTTGACGAAAATGTCTGTTTTATATTGTCCTTGAACAGGATTACTGGATTGCAAGATGAACACGATTTTTTTTGTGTGTCTCGTCCTAAAATGAATTGAGACCTTTTAATTGCAATCCTTGTTTTCTTGCCCATCTTTATTCGCTTAAACTCCTTGTAATAAAAGCAGAACTAACACCTTCTGAAATTGTGCAAGATACGTTTGCGCAGAGCCGTTTTCAAAAAGAAGATATGCACCGTTCCACGCGGTGAGATGTTCCACGGGACCGCTTAATGAACGCCGTTTATTTGCAGTTCCGGGTGCCTGAAAGAACTTCGGGAATTGCTCTGTATTTTTATTTTTAAAAAAACCGACCGTTTTGCCCGGCTCAATCGTCAATAGATAAACTCAAAACAAAATGCAGAATCTAAAAGACAAAGTAGCCGTCGTATTTGCCGCATCCGGAGAGATCGCAGGAGCAGTTGCCAGATCATTTTCCCAACACGGAGCAAAGGTGTATGTCACCGCACGGAACCCGGAGGTCGTGAGAACATTGGCCAAGGATATAATAGCGAATGGCGGAATTGCAGAAGCCGCAAAAGTGGACGCACTGAATGAGACCGAAATAGACAATTTCCTAAAAAAAGTTGTTGCGGACAATGGCAAATTAGATGTAGTATTCAACGGTATCGCGGTAGAATATAGCGAGATGGGGGGCCGTCCGCTTACAACGGTGGCTACTTTCGCGCAATTTATGGCGCCGATGGAAAAGATCTGTGGTTCCCAATTCCTTACATCGAGGGTAGCTGCGAAGTATATGATGCAGACCCGGACCGAGGGAACTATCTTACTGCTGACAGCTCAGTTATCCAGATCCAAGCTCCCTAATATGGCGGGCATTACGGCAGCCAGTGCAGCTATTGAGGGGTTGACACGGGGGATGGCCGCCGAATGGGGCAGTGATGGCATAAAGGTGATGTGTATTTGCCCTGGCGCCATAATGGAGACGAAGCGGATCTCCGGATGGATAGAATCTGCCGCAAAACAGTACGGAATACCGTTGGAACAATTGAGTGCACAGTACCAGGCTTTCGACATATTAAAGACAAGCCCGACACTGAAGCAAGTGGGCGAAACGGCTGCTTTCCTCGCCTCTGAAACGGGGGTTGCTTTCAATAGCCATATTGTGGACGTGGACTGCGGTAAGCTGAACATATTGTAGTACATTTTATGGTACATTAGTGGTTGCTGCCTTCCAGCGGAGGGCTGCAACCTGTTTTTTTTAAATTAATGAATTGAATTAATGAAAAAAGAAGAAGTCTTAAAAAATGCCATAGCCGGCGATATCAATGCGTTCCAAACCCTGTTTGGCGAATTTCAGGGCCAGTTGAAATCTTACCTGTACCGTTTACTTGCCGATCGTAATGACGCAGACGACCTGACGCACGATACGTTTATCAAGGCATTTACTAAAATATCGACCTTTAACCAGGATTCTTCTCTGAAAACATGGGTATTCACAATAGCCACCAACCTCGCCTACGATCATTTACGGAAATTTAAAAGATGGCAAGCTGATGCACAGGACCGGGGGGCAGACCTAGCCATAGGCTCAGACGAGGTGAAACAGGCTTTCTGGAAAGTTCATGATAATTCGCCAGCCGGGGCTTATGAAATGAGGGAGCACATTGACTACTGTTTTACCTGTATTTCAAAGACGCTACTTATAGAAAATCAGGTTGCGCTGATACTAAAAGACATTTACGATTTTCAAGTCAAGGAAATTTGTCTTATCCTGGATAAGACCGAAGGTGTAATAAAACATCTGTTGAATGATGCGAGGAGTGTTATGACTGACATTTTTGAGCACCGATGCGCCTTGATCAACAAGAATGGTGTATGCCACCAATGCAGCCACATAAACGAAATTTTCAATCCTAAACAAAATCAACAAGAGGAGTTGATGAAACTGGAATTGGTAAAAGCATCAAAAAAATACAACAGGGAACAGCTTTTTGCGTTGCGAACATTATTGGTAAAAGCTATTGACCCACTGCATGCTTCGGGTACCGACCTACACGATGAAATTATGAAGTGCACGAGAACGGCAATTGGTGAAGGTGATTTTTTTAACCGGCTCCCGGGAAGTGAAGCGTAATCCATTCTTGCGGATGGGCCGATCTTAAAATCGCAGTGAGAACATTCGGCACAACGGGGGATATTTCCATTCAAAAAAATTTACTTTAAATTTTAATTTTTTTATAATTTCCAGCCTTAAAATAGATTGTATGCATAAAATAATTTCTCTTTTGATGCTTATGTTAGTATGTTTTTCTAACATAAAAGCCCAGGAAGCAACTACAAATCTCACAAAGGGAACAGATGGGCTTTATTCCTATGAAAAAGTCTTTGAAGTACCAGGCAAGACTAAAGAGGAAATTTATGAAACTTTAAAATCCTGGGTGGTTAAAAACAATAAAAATCAATCAAATACAAATTACTTCAACGAGAAGGAGAAGGATAATATCAGTACAACGCTATCTTTTGCCTGGAGTACCTGGACACCTCCTTCCACATATGATTTCAAGTTGAATTTTGATATAAAAGAGGGTAAATATCGCTTATCGGCAACGTCTTTTGTATCCCATAATGTAGATGCTCCCAACACCAATTTAGGTACCAGCCCTGCTCTGGGATACACCAAAAAGCAAATGAGACTACTGGTTAATTATGCTGATGAAAACTTTGGCAAAATGCTAACCTCTATCCAAAACTCATTTACAAAAAAATCAGACTGGTAATGTTTTATTTGGTCTTGTGTTTCGTGCTGTGGATAATTACCCGCTGGAGATTACGAGTTTCTTTTAATATAATTATCCAGGTTGGTGCCCAGTATCTGCTTCCAGCCGTCTTCAAACCGATGCCTTGCAAAGTGTGGATCGTGCGGAAAACTTGCCAGGCCGGTATGTGTGAGTTGAAGCCTGGTTCCTTCACTTTCTTTGAATAACTCAAAGGTGACTTCTGAACTGCCGGGATAACCTTTATAGATCCAGCTATGGGCTAATTTTGCGCGGTCTATAACTTGCGTAACCCGCCATTCTTTTTTAAACTCCGACCCATCATCGGCAAACTCAAATTGGAAACCGACTACAGGCTCAAATTTCCTCAGCTGTGGAAAGTACCACTCCCTCATTTTGTTTTCATCAGTTAGTGCCTGCCACACTGTTTCTATAGGAGCTTTATAAATCTGCTCCATTATAAATGGGATGTCCATGTCTTTATTATTTGACATTCCTAGATTTTTGAAGAACTAAAATATTTGGGCACTTTTGCGACGTGATTTTATAGCGGTTGGAGCAAACATTTCCCAAATACCTAATGGAACATTCGTAACAATCGTACATCATTTGGCGGAAGCTTTAGGATTTAAGCCATGTTACACAAAATTGTCAATAAAAAGTGATAGAACGGCAAATAATTTGTAATTAGCAGAAACTATACCACAAAAATTAGCACAAATCTTAATGGATACCGCTCAATACTTGGAAGTAAAATTGATTGAAATTTTACCGCTTTTAAAGGAATGTTCGATTCTTGTAGTAACGGCAACTGATTTAGAAACAAATGCTATACATAAAAAAATAAAGCCAGTAGTAAACTACGAAAAAATCATAAAAACTTATGATGGATCACTTACTTATTATATAGGATCTTTAGGCAATTATTATGTTGTTCATGTGCAATCGGGAATGGGCTCTATTTCAAGGGATAGTTCCATAATGACTGTAACTAATGCACTTAGCCGTCTGAAGTCAAAAATTGTCATTATGATAGGTATCGCTTTTGGTGTGGAAGAGAAGCAAAGGATAGGAGACGTTCTACTTTCTGAAGCAGTAATCCCCTATAATATAAAACGCATTGGAAAGAGTATTACAATTCAGAGGGGCAATGAGGTAATTGCTAATAAAATATTAGTTAACCGCTTTAAAAATATAAAGACAACATGGGAATATATACTTCCCAATGGGCAAATAGCCGATTTAATTTCGACGACTTTACTATCAGGAGAAGAATTAATTGACAACTTGAAGTATAGAAATACTCTCGCAAGGAAATTTCCCAATTCAAAAGGTGGAGAAATGGAAGGTATTGGTGTTTCTTCCGCATGTGACGGAAATGCAGCATGGGTTATCGTCAAAGGTATCTGTGATTTTGCTGACGGCGAGAAAGGTACAGATAAACTCCAGCGACAATCTCTTGCCATTGACGCGGCAATTAGTGCATGTATGGAAGTTTTCAATTCTGATTATGCCTTAGAAGATCTAGGAGCATTACCTTACAATAAAAACAATGATACGTACTTAAGAAATATTTTAGGGTCAAGCGATGTTTTATTTGACATATATGATAATTCAAAAGAGATTTATTATATCACACGAACAGAAGATGATAACCTAAATTCACTATTAAATGAATTTAGTATTTGGGTCTATGGGCCTAGCGGGTGTGGCAAGTCAAACATTATTATAAGAAATTTAATCAATCAAAATAAATGTTTTATCCAAGTTTCATTAGAATCATATATTGATTTAGAGATTGATTCCTTTTTTTATGAAATTTTATATGAACTTGTATCTAATACTCCAACAGTTTCATCGCTGCAAAAACCAAAGGACTTTGCGGAATGTAGTAAGCAAATAGTCAAATTATTAACAAAGAATTACTTACATAAAGAATTAATAATTTTCATTGAAGAAATACCGATAAGTTCTAGAGAGAATTATAAAGACTTTACAAGCAAACTGTTTTCAATAATATTTGCTAAAACACACGTAAAAGGATTAGAAAAAATAAAATTTATTTTATCTTCTATAAACAGCCCATTAATTCATATACAAGATTTCCAGCTAAAAATCTATCAGTATTTTAAATTTATTCCAATGCTATACTGGGAAAGAACGGATTCGATTTCTCTAGTAAACATGATTGAAAAAGAATTCAAACACATTTTTCCGGCTTTTATAAAAGATGAGTTAATTGAAATGTCGAAAGGTTCTCCTCGATTTATTAAAACCTTTTTTAGAAATGTTTATTCTCTGAATAGAACTGATGATGCTACATTAAAAAATACTTTGAATGAAACAAATAGAGAGCTTAATTTTTTCATCAATGACTAAGACACTAAAACCATATACAATAATACCTTCAGATCTTTATGTTCAAAGGGATGCAGATAGGCAAATAAAAAATATCATAAATGATATGGGTAGGCCTGGCTATGTTCTTGTGTCTCGGCAAATGGGAAAGACAAACTTATTATTAAATGCCAAAAGAACACTAGAAACACAGAACGACGTTTTTATTTATGTGGATCTTTCTAACCCATTTGATGATGCAAAAAGTTGTTTTGAAAATATTATTGACACTGCTATTGAAACAAATGAAGAAAGGTTCTTTTCTGTTGGGAAGATTATTAGAGAACGCAGAAAGGAAATGGTGGAAACACCTCCCCATAAGCAGCACACTAATGAGCTACGCATGCTTCTAAATTTCATTCCTGGTAAGTTAATAATTATATTGGATGAAATAGATGCATTGACTAAAACACAATATTCAGATTTAATATTCGCGCAAATTAGGAGCATTTATTTTTCTAGAGTTAATTACAAAGAATTAGAGAAATTAACTTATATACTTTCTGGAGTTATTGAGCCAACTGAAATAATTAAAGATCCTAAAATTTCACCTTTTAATATTGGTCAAAAGATTTTTCTAAACGATTTTAGTAGAGAAGAATTTCATCAATTTATTAAGAAATCCAACTTAATTCTTGATGCTGAAATAACTGATCGAATATATTATTGGACTAATGGCAATCCGAGGATGACGTGGGATGTATGCTCTGAAGTAGAAAACGAGGCCTTATTAGCAAATCTAACTCCATCGAAAATAGATAAAATAGTATATGACATTTACCTAATTACGTTTGACAGGCCTCCAATAGACAATATCAGGGAACTAGTTAAAAAAGATAAAGAAATAAGAAATTCAATCGTTGAAATTGAATATAATAAAGGGAAAGAAATATCTGATAAAATTAAAAATAAACTATACTTAGCTGGCATTATTAACTATAACGACTCGGACGTTCAGATAAAAAATGAAATAATTAAACTGTCATTAAATTCTGATTGGATAAGGTCATTGGAAGAGGAAGAAAGGGGTCTCATTCGAATGGCAATTGATAATTTTATTAGTGAGAATTATCTAGACTCTTTGAATCTATTTGAAAAGTACTTACAGGATAATGTTTTCAATGAAGACGTTCAATCTTTATATTATTACTACATGGGTTATGCCTCATATCGAAACTCGGAATTTTCAAAATCAATTCAATATTTCAACAGGACAAACTTTGATAAACTGGATGAGCCTAAATTGTATTATACGGTATTAAATATCAAAGGTCTTATTTATTACTATCAGGGCGAAATTGACGAAAGTTTAGCTTCATTAAAAAAGGTTGTAGAAAGCGATAGAAAAGATGAAACTTATATCCGTGCATTGTTAAATTATGGCAGCATTTCTCTAAAATCGGATAAGGTAAATTATAGAAATGATGCTTTTAAGATATTTGAAGATGTCATATCTGAAAAAGGGTTCAATAAAGACAGGCTTAAAGAAGGTTTCATAACGGAGCTCAAAGCAATTGCTCATTATAATTTAGGTCAGTTACAACAAATAAATGGCGATATTGGAAATGCAATCGCTAATTATACACAGGCAATGCAACTGTGCAAACTAAACATAAGGCCTACTATAATCCTGGCACTACTTCCCTTGATTGAAAATAAAGATGAACAATATGTATTACTTAATGACTTAATAGACTTAATAATTAATGATCAAGTTAAACCAATTGACAACGATCCAGAACAACCAATTGATTTTAACATAAATACACTCAGGGAAACGATAATAATTTCTTTTATACAATTCAAAGACACCTTATTTGAAAAAATCAAACAGAAGTTGTCATTATTTGGTAGAAAATCACTTGCAGAACATTTATATGATTTGGCAGTTTTTTCAATTAATGAAAATAAAAACTATGAAATCGCAATCAAGCTTTTAGAAGGGGTTAATCTAATAAATCCTGATGAAACTATTAGCTTTGAAGTAAAGTTCAAGGTTGTACGATTACTTTCATTTTTGACCAGATACAGGCATACATACCATGAATACATTATACTATTTTCCGAGAAACGTCCAGAAACCATAGAATACATTGATGTCGAAATATTTGCGACATATATATATAATCTAAACAAGGAAAAGAACTATAAGGATGCCTTGTTTTATAGCGAGATTATCAATAATTATAAAAACACAGTTTCCGCCGATATATTAATAAATTTTTTAGTAATTTATAACATTGAATTAAACATATATATAGCACAAAAGGACAAAAACAAGGCTGTTAGCAAGGCGGAGGAAATTATAACTCTAGCTAACGATCAAAAAAATAAATACAAGCCTAGTAATCTGCTTGGGGAAAAAAGTATCGAAGTAATTGTTGAAAATGCTGAGGCTACTCTTCGTTCGTATAAATCTATTTCACCAACTCGTGCTATAAAAAAATATGGTAGAAATGATTTAATAAAAGTCAGATATAAGGATGGGACTATAATAGAGACAAAATATAAAAAAATTGAAGCCGCATTAGCTGGTGGTGAATGTTTTATTCTCAGTTAGCCTATTTTTATTTAAATTTTTAATTTGTTTGCTAACCCGATCTTCCGGATGTTCCGAAAGGCATCGAAAGTGCTAATAAGCTCCGTTCTCTGAACGGCATTCATCAGCCAATTGTCCAAGTCACCACCTGTTCTTCTGGATGTTCCAAAGGGCATCCGGAAGTGCCAATATACTCCATTCTCTGAACGGCATTCATTAGCCACTTTCATTTGCCTCCCCTCAAATTCCCCACTTACTTTATTAAACTGAATTTGTATTTTTACACCAAACTAATTTTGCGCATGGTATAATTTAAGTGTGACACATACATATATTTAGCTTCTTCAGCTTTTTCCAATCTCGAAACTCGCAACTTTTAACTCGGAAAAAAATGATGTAAGACGCGCCGCTATGGCGTGGGCTTATTCATTTCCGAGAGGGCATCGCGAGTGCCTGAGATTGGGTGTCTAAGTTTCACGCCTCTTTTATGCCTTGCCACTCACACTTAAACCAGTTTGTATGTGGTTCTTTAAAAAAAGAAAAAATAGTAAGGCGGCACTCAGTACCTACCCAGGTTTTCCATATCATGCAGACGAGCTATCGGCCTACCTTGCAGATATGCATCACTTCATCATCGCTCTTAAAGATGGTCCCGTCATCCGCTATTATCCAGATGATTCCCTCACCTTCCACAACTGGCTCATCGCCAACAAGATCAGGGATGTAAATAACTATTAAACACAGCAAACCCGATATTTCGGATGTTCCGAAGGGCATCCGGAAGTGCAAATAGGTTACATTTTGTGAACGGCACCATTATGCAATAACAAACCTATTACAGTAGTTCACATTAATTACACGGATATCGTAAGATTGCTTCGTACCTGGCAACGACACATGGGGATAGGGCGAAACATAAAAACAAAAAGCTAAAACAATAAGAAATCAATATATTAGGTACAGCCGCCCTACATCATCTATATCAACTTATTTTTTTACCTTTAGCCCCAAAGATTTTAATATATCCCAATTCATAAATATGCTGCAGGAGGCTACCATTACACAACCGGCAAGACTATCGTACGATGAGTTTAAAAGGGAAGTGCTTTCAGATTATCGTATGGCTATGGCCAGCCGCGAGGCCAGTCTTATAGGTCGCCGCGAGGTACTTACGGGCAAGGCCAAATTTGGCATATTTGGAGATGGTAAAGAGCTGGCGCAGATAGCTGCCGCCAAGTGCATGAAGCCAGGCGATATACGCAGCGGGTACTACCGCGACCAGACCCTGATGTTTGCCACAGGCATGAGCGATATTGAAAAATTCTTTTCGCAGCTGTATGCCAACCCTGATATAGAGCACGAACCATCAACCGCAGGCCGCATGATGAATGGCCACTACGGCACGCGCTGGCTGGATGATGAAGGCAACTGGAAAGACCTGATGCAAACGCCGCAATCGAGCAGCGACATAAGCCCCACAGCCGGCCAAATGGTAAGGGCTTTGGGACTTGCTTTTGCCAGCAAGCTGTACCGCAATACCCCCGAGCTAAAGACCGGGTTTGAAAAGTTTACCAGGAAGGGTAACGAGGTGGTGTTCTGCACCATTGGCGATGCTTCAACATCAGAAGGCTTGTTTTGGGAAACTGTAAATGCTGCCGGTGTACTGCAAGTGCCGCTTGCCATTTTTGTATGGGACGATGGTTATGGCATCAGCGTACCGCGCAAGTACCAGACCACTAAGAACAGCATAAGTGACGCACTGGCAGGTATGCAGTACGATAATAATAAAGGTGGTATAGATATATACACGGTAAAGGGCTGGGACTATGCCAGTTTGGTAAACACCATCCAGGAGGGTATAGCCCGCTGCCGCGAAACACAGATACCATGTATCTTTCACGTACAGGAAATTACTCAGCCGCAGGGGCACTCTACATCGGGCAGCCACGAGCGGTACAAGAATAAAGAAAGGCTGGAGTTTGAAAAGAACTGGGATTGCGTGGTTAAAATGCGCGAGTTCATAACGCTTAACGATATAGCCACAGAAGAAGAAATAGTTGCAGTAGAAGAGGAGGCTAAAGAAGAGGCCCGCAACGCCAAAAACCGCGCGTGGGATAACTTTTTATCGCCCATAAAAAACCACATCAAGCAAGCCGAGCAGGTGTGCAACCAGGTGGTATATGAGGGTGGCGAGAACGCCCAGAAAATAGCCGGTTTGGTACGGGAACTTACAAGTATAAAGGAACCTATACGTAAAGATATTGTACAAACCCTGCGCAAGATACTGGCCCTGAGCCCCGCCAATAGCGAGGCTACAAAGCAATTGCGCAACTTCTACAACGCCACAAAAGCCGATAATAAAAGCAAATTTACATCGCACCTGCACTCTGAGTCTGCACAAAACGCACTCAAAATAAAGGAGCAGCCTATTGCGTATGCTGATGATGCACAAATGCTGAATGGCTACGAGATACTGAACAAATTTTTCGACTACACATTTGCCCACAACCCTGCAGTATTTGCCTTTGGCGAAGACCTGGGTAAGATAGGCGATGTGAACCAGGGCTTTGCCGGCCTGCAGGAAAAATATGGCGAACAGCGCATATTTGATACCGGCATACGCGAGGCTACCATTATAGGTCAGGGTATAGGTATGGCCATGCGTGGCCTGCGCCCTATAGCCGAGATACAGTACCTGGATTATATGCTGTACGCCCTGCAACCACTCAGCGACGATGTAGCTACGCTGCAATACCGCACCATGGGTGGCCAGAAGTGCCCGCTTATAGTACGTACCCGTGGCCACAGGCTTGAAGGTATATGGCACAGTGGCAGCCCCATAGCTATGATACTGAATGCCATACGCGGCATGTACCTGTGTGTGCCCCGCAATATGGTGCAGGCAGCCGGCATGTACACTACCCTGCTGAAAAGCGATGAACCGGGTATGGTTATAGAATGTCTGAACGGCTACCGCCTGAAGGAAAAACTACCCAGCAACCTGGGCGAATATACAGTACCATTTGGCATACCAGAAGTGATACGCGAGGGCAGCGACGTGACCATAGTATCGTACGGATCTACCCTGCGCATTATAGAAGATGCTATAGTACACTACCTGGAGCCACAAGGCATAAGCTGCGAGGTAATAGACGTAAGAACACTGTTGCCGTTCGATATCAATCACATGATAGTAGAATCGCTGAAGAAGACCAACCGCATTGTCTTTATAGATGAAGACGTACCCGGTGGTACCACAGCTTACATGTACCAGCAGGTAATGGAGCTACAGGGTGGCTATCGCTGGCTGGATGTTGCACCGCGCACCATCACCGCCAATGCACACCGCCCTGCATACGCTACCGATGGCGACTATTTCAGCAAGCCCAACGCAGAAGATATAGCTAGCGCTATAGAAAGCCTGATGAGCGAGTAGGAATGGAGGCGCTGCTATATGTATGGATGTGTGATAGCATGACATTATTTAAATAAACATTGCCTAAAACACAGTATATATGCAAGTACAGGAAGAGATAAACACAACACAAGCCAACCAGGCGCTGTTTGTACAAATGGCCGTAACCCTTTGGGATGGCATGAACAAACGCGTGGACAACCTGATAGATGGCCTCACAGATGAGCAACTGGCTGCAGAAACTGCACCGGGCCGTAATACAGGCACCTACCTGCTGGGCCACCTTACAGCAGTAAATGATGGTCTGCTTACCCTTATGGGCTGGGGCGAACGCCTGCACCCTGAACTGGATGAGATGTTCCTGAAAACACCTGATAAATCGGGCCAGAACTTCCCACCCATAGCCACTCTTAAAGAATACTGGAAAACCATCAATGCAGAACTGGGTAAGCACATCAGCGCTATGCAGCCGCAAGATTGGTTCACAAGGCATATGAGCGTATCGCCCGAAGATTTTGCAAAAGAACCTAACCGCAACAGGCTCAATGTACTAATGGGCCGCACGGTACACCAAAGCAATCACCTGGGGCAAATGCAATTCCTGAGCCCTAGGAAATAATTACAAATGATCTCTTATAAATAGGGGCTGTCGCGATAAGCGCAGCCCTTACACTTAGGGATTCTGCTCTCGCAGAGCAGCATTATACTAGCTCCTGCTCTCCCTCCCTGCTAAAGAAAAATAACGACGTAAGCACCGCGTAGAACACTACCCCATATTGGCGTGCAAGTACAGTTTCGGTAAAAAAAGTAACGCAAAGAATAATAAGCAAGTACAAGTACAGGTAGTCCATGCGGCGCACAGCGCTTACCAAATGTATGGCCAACGCCACCACTAGCAATACTATCCCCGCCAGCCCAAAAGAGAGCCACTCGTTCAGGTATTCATTGTGCGTATTATAATATCCCACAGCCCAGCTATGCGATACAGAAAAGAAAAAATAATGGGCATCGAGCATGCGTTTTAACAGGCCAGGCCCTACCCCACCCAACCAGTATCTGTGCAGCATCTGCATGTCTGTATTCCATACCAGTTTGCGCACATACATACTGTTGTCCGATATATCGCCACCCTTGTTAGCCACACCCGCAAACTGGAATACCTCGCCCAGCCGCTGCCGCGAAAACGGGATGATGTACATAGCAGCAGCTAGCGCAGCTATACCACCCACAAGTTGCAGTTTATACCGGGCAAGCCTGTGGCGGTTCAGGTAAGCATAGTGCAGCAGTATAATGCACAAGGCTATTATAGCAGCCTTTGCCAGTAAGCAGAACAGGAATATAAAGAGCAGGTACAGCGCGGCATACTTCGGCCATACTCGTCTTCCCGGTTCTTGTTTTGCAAGCAGCAGTATGCATATAGCAAAGCAAATGAACATAGATAGGTAGGTAGGGTGTATTTCGGTAATATGCTCCAGGTACATCCTATACTCAACATGAAACAGGGGTTGTGCAGCACCAGGTGCCAGGTAGTAATGGCCAACATACATAGCATTGGCAAGTACGCAGATGGTTATGCAGCCATATACAAACCAGTTGAGCTGTGCTCTTATAAGCGCCTTGCTGGCCGGGCTTATCACTGCAAAAAAGAAAGGCATCAGCAGGTAGCTGAGCCGGTGCTGCAGCAGTAAAAAAAACTGGTCTTTATAATTATCGGGAGTAACAGGAAACCAGAATAGAAACAAACAAAAGCAAGAGCCCAGCGCCAGTGCCCAACGGTAGTCGTTAAGGGGTGCCTTGTACTTATCAACAATACTAGCTACCAAAAAGTAAAGTGCTATTGCCAGCAAGGTAATCACCTGCATTAGCATTGGCATAAAGAAACAAGTCATCAGCAGCCTGGCCGCCCAGGTATCAACTGCTTTGCGCTGCATATTTCATTTTAGGTTTATGAAATTGCTGCATACAGCCTTTTACATAATTGGCAAATTCCTCTTTAAACCGCTCTACCGAAAAACGCAACGCATTCTCGCGTATTACTTCTCTATCATTCAGAGGGTGTGCGTCCAGTTGCTGCACTGCTGCCACAATGCTTTCTGTGGTCTGTTCTGCAAACAAGTACCCGGTTTTGCCATCCACTACGGTTTCGCGGTAGCCACCATAGTCTAGTGCCAGTACCGGCGTACCGCATGCCTGCACTTCCACACACATGATGCCAAAATCTTCCTTGGCAGCAAATATGCATGCCTTTGCCTGCTGTATATATTGTATTAGCTCCTTGTCATCCTTATATCCCAGCCATGTTACGTTGGGGGTTTTGTGCAGCAGGTCTTTCATGGCTTTGGTACCATAGCCGTCACCTATAAGCACCAGCTTCTTATCCGGCATCTGCTGGAAAGCCTTTACGATGAGGTCTATTTTCTTATACGGCACAAACCTGCCCAGGCACAAAAAGTAATCTTCCCTGGGTAATGTAGAGAGTTGGAACTTATCGACCCTCACAGGTGGGTATATGACCACAGATGAACGATTGTAATTATCCTGTATCCGCTTCTGTACATGAATAGAATTGGCAATGAAAAAATCTACAGTTTTAGATGTTTTAAGATCCCAGCTGCGTATATAGTTTACAAATGCTTTGTACAGAACAGATGTACCCATAGCGTGGGTGCTGGCGTAATCCTCATACATGTCCCACACATAGCGCATAGGTGTGTGGCAATAACAAACATGTAAAGTACCGGGTGTAGCAGTAAAACCTTTGGCAACAGCATGCGAGGAAGAGATAACCATATCCTGCCCCTGTATACGAAACTGCTTCATAACAAAAGGCATCACCGGCAGCAGGTACCTGTATATCCTGGTAATGAACGGGAAGTTTTGCAGTATAGAAACCTTTACAGGATAATCCTTCAACACCTGCTTTCTGTCACGCTCGTTAAAATGATTGAATAACGTATAAACGGTTACCTCTTCATCTTCGTATATGTCAATTATATCACCCGCAACCTTTTCAGCCCCGCCATTTACAAAAAACCAGTCGTGAACAACAGATACCTTCATTTTATTCTTTGTTGTTTTCGGCTATGGTTTTAAAAATGATTTGGGCAGCGTTTGAATAATTATAATTCTCAGTTAATAAACTAGTATCTGGTGCCCGGTATGGCACGCCCGCAACATCTTCAAGCAATCTGCTGATGCCGTTTATATCGTCAGCATTGCAAAAGTAGGCATAATTGCCGTATAGCTCCCGGTAAGCGGCTATATCAGAACAAATAGCCTTGCATCCAAAATAAAGACCTTCAAGTACAGGTATGCCAAACCCTTCATATGCCGACATAGATGCCACCATCTCTGCCCTGCGATACAACACTGCAAGTTCCACATCTGTTACCCCTGCCATTATTTTCACATTGGTACCTGCTAATGATTTCTCATCCATACCGGTATTTTTAAACACCTTGCTCTTATCACCTACAATAATAAGTGTGTAGTTGTCTTTTATGCTGCTTTTCAGGAAAGCTTCTACGAGTTTCTGATGGTTCTTGCGTGGGTTAAAGGAGCCCACAGATAGTATTATCTTTTCCTTAGCCGTAGCATGTGCATCTTCTGTTTGCCAGTGCGGCGCTATACCATTGTAGGTTACAGTTATTTTGTCTGGTGCAATTTCAAGCGTTTGTGCTATCTCAGTAGCTATTGTATTACTTACGGTAAAAATATGCCTGGCTTTGCGTGCCAGTCGGGGCACCAACCATTTATACCATGTGGCGAACAGTGGAGTGTTCCATTGTTTAGGGTACATAAATGCCAGGTCGTGTATGGTAATGTAAGCATTATTATATGCCACCGGCGCCGTATTGGCCAGGTTCAGTAATGGTGGATCGCCAAGCTGGTTAAGGTGTAGCGGCAAGTCTATCTGTTCCCAGTTGTGCCCTTTATAATCGCCTATTACCTGGGCATTAAACTCTGCTGCAAGATCATGGTGAATGATATCTGCAGGTGTGAGGAACACAACATCAGGGTTTATTTTTAATATTTGCCTGCTACATTCAATTCCATACCTTTGTACCCCTGAAATGGGCTGTGTCAGAAAACGGGCATTGATAAATACTTTCATTTAATAATACTGCAGCGGATTTACTGACTGTAAAAATATCAACAAATAAGTTGTATGCAAAACGTTACTCGTATCTATGCACTAAGCAAACGAAACGTAATACTAAGATACAAAAGTTCATTGATCGGTTTTTTCTGGGGTTTTTTTAAGCCTTTGCTGTACTTGTTTATATTTATAGTCATATTCAGTTCCCAGTTCAATTCTATTAACAATTATATACTATACGCTACATCGGGACTCATATTCTGGTTCTTTTTTGCCAATGTCACCAACCAGTCTATAGCAAATATTGTAGGGTCTTCCGGTATTATCAAATCGCTGAGCATCCCCTCTATTTTCTTCCCTTTGTCAGATATGATAAGTGAGCTCTTTAACCTGGTACTTACACTCTTTGTATTTGTGATACTGATGCACTGGTTTGGCATTATATATAGCCTTAAATTGCTGCTCATTATACCCGCCGCTTTGCTATTTGGTTTGTTCTCACTGGGCATCACCCTTATATTATCATCTCTTAATGTTTTTTTCAGGGATATTGGTATTGTATGGGGCACAGTGCAGCCAGCGTTGTTTTACCTTACCCCAATAGCCTACCCGGAAAGTCTGATACCGCCGCACTATAAATTTATAATAAAATGTAATCCTATTTACTATTATATCTCACTGGCTCGCGGTATTTTTTACGATGCAACAGTACCCCCTGCACATTTATGGCTGCTCTGTGGAGTGATGGCAATATTTATGTATGCTGTAGGCCTCGTTATATTCAACAAATTAAAGAACCAGTTTATTTCTGCAATATAGGTATGGTATCAACACAGGATGACCTCATAATACTAAAAGATGTTTCTGTTAGCTATTGGCAAAACAATGTTGGTGTTCATTCTATTAAGGACCTTGTTGTGCAAAGAAAGAACCCTTTCCAGAGCAAAACTATTTTGCAGAATATCTCTCTTACCGTAAAAAAGGGCGAAAGCCTGGGCATGCTGGGGCGCAATGGTTGTGGTAAAAGTACACTGCTGCGCACCATAGCAGGTATTATAAAGCCACAAACTGGCACGGTTGAGGTAAAGGGCACTTTTGCTCCTATACTGGCCATTGGGGCGGGGCTTGAAGCTGAGCTCAACGGTTATGAGAATATCTCTCTTTTACTTTCATTATATGGCACCAATAAAAAAAATGGTGATCCTTTGGGCAATATCAGGGAATTTTCAGAGTTAACAGATGAGGTGCTGCGCATGCCGGTAAAACGATATTCTTCGGGTATGGTGGCGCGCCTGGCATTTTCTATATCATTGGCCAATGAGGCTGATATATTGATCATAGACGAAGTATTAGCGGTAGGCGACCAAGGCTTCCAGGCAAAGTGCATGGAAAAAATATACCAGATAAAAAAAGAAGGTAAAACCATATTATTTGTATCTCACTTCCCCGATGCTGTGCAACAAATATGCGATAAAGCAGTATTGTTAGAAAACGGTTCAATTGTAGAAAATGGCAACGTTGAATATGTTTGTAATAAATACAGCCAGTTATTTTAATATTGCAATCCTAAAAAGATCAGCCGAGGTAATACATAATGAAAAAAAATCTATTAAAATTAAAAAATCCAAATACAAATACATTTGAAGCTCTTGTGAAGTTTGCTTCGTTTGTTCTTACACGTCCAGGATATGAATTGCTAAAAAAGTTAATTATAAAAAGCCTTCGTAAAATCAACATCTCTTATGAAGGAAAAAATGCTTTAAGTACCACTTCTGAATACAACGATTGGATAACTAAAAAACTAAGTAAAGAAACATTAGCATTAGAATACGAACAGACCGTACACTTAATAAAAAATACACCTAAGATAAGTATTATAGTACCTGTTTATAATCCGCCCATTCACTTTCTGAAAGAAGCGATAAACAGTGTTATTGACCAATCATATACAAATTGGGAGCTCTGCCTTGCAGACGATAAATCACCCAACGACGCTGTTCGCGAAACGATAAAAGCTTTTTCGAGTAAAGACGAACGTATAAAATTCATTTTCAGAACTGAAAACGGCCACATATCCGCCGCATCTAATTCAGCATGGAAACTAGCTACAGGTGATTTCATATTATTGATGGATCATGATGATTTGCTTACCCCAAATTGCTTATTTGAATTTGTAAAACATGTCAATCTTCATCCAGAAGACGATTTCATCTATTCTGATGAGGACAAAATAGATGATGAGGGTGAGCGTTCGCACCCGCACTTCAAACCAGACTGGGCTCCTGATAATTTATTATCCAGAAATTATATAGGCCATGTTACCATGATGAAAAAGAGTCTCATGGACCAAATTGCTGGCTTTAGAATTGGATTTGAAGGCAGTCAGGACTATGATATTTTTCTGAGAGCTACCGAGCAAGCTACCCATATCGGACACATACCTAAGGTACTGTATCATTGGCGCATACACTCTGCATCAGTAGCTCTTAATATGGACGCCAAGCCTTATGCTTTTATTGCTGCCAAAAAAGCACTTGAAGAAGCATTAGTCAGACGTAATACTCCCGGTACAGTAGATTTTTTACCACGGGTGCCTGGTGGCTATAGAATTACATACGAGGTAAAGAAGCATGATAAGGTAAGTATCATCATACCGACCAAGGACCAGGAAAAATTATTGGAAATCGCGATTCAGTCTATTTTTGCTAAAACCTCTTATACTAATTATGAAATAATCATTGTCAATAATAATAGTACATCTCCAGCCTTTTTCGAATTAATAAAAAAATACACTAATAGCCACGGCGACATATTCCGTTGCATCGATGCAAACTTCCCTTTCAATTTCTCAAAATTGATGAATGTAGGTGTCGCTGAAAGTACAGGAGAATATATATTATTTCTCAATAACGATGTGGAAGTAATACACGAAGACTGGATGACCCAAATGGTTGGTCATGCACAAAGAAAAGAAACTGGCATTGTTGGTGTAAAACTTTTATACCCTGATGATACTATTCAGCACGCAGGTGTAATAATAGGAATACTTGGCGCGGCAGCACATATATTTGTGAATGCAAAAAGAGAAGACTTAGGCTACTATAGCTATATACAATCTTTAAATAACTATGCAGCACTTACCGCTGCGTGCATCTTATTTAAGAAAAACATCTACCTTGAAGTTGGAGGAATGGACGAAAATCTTGAGGTTGATTACAACGATATAGATTTATGCTTGAAGGTATATGAAGCTGGGTATTACAATGTTTACGTCCCAACTGTAGAACTTTACCATTACGAATCAGCAACCAGGGGGCATCCTTTTAGTAGTAAAGAAAACTATGCCCAACATAAAAAGAACTATAATTACTTCATCGAAAAATGGGGTAAAATAATAGTCCATGATCCTTTTTACAATCCAAATTTAGGTTTGAATGATGCAGATTTTAGACTCAGGGATTTAGAAAAATAGAGAATTTATTACTGCAGATTCAACTTCCTAAACCATATTCCTCAAAGTCTCAATAGCCAATATACTATTGAGACTTTTTCGTTAGTCAACAAATAGTGGTTACGTCCTTCATCATCAAGTCAATAGGTCCAATTCATAGTCCCTATAACAAGCCCTATATACAAGCAAGTCTGTTTTCATTTATACTAAATATACATCTCTTCAGTATGATGCCACGAAGTGCCGTTCACCAACACTATAAAATAAAAAGACCACCTCAAAAAGGTGGTCTTTCAAAAGAATATGTATTGGTCTATTGATTAGCCAAAGTAACGTTTGCAGTGGTGGCTTTACCTTCTGCATCGCGTAGCACTATAAAGTAACTACCTGATGGCAGGAAGCCAAGATCTACAGTTTTTGAAGATTGGTTGATCACTTCATTATACAATACACCTTGTCCGGCAATGTTATACACTACTATCTTCATCAGTTTGTTCTTGGTACCCCAATCAATGTTAACCAGTCCTGTTGATGGGTTAGGATAGATCTTTACATTGTGAATACTGTACTGGCTAACACCTGTACCGCCGCCAATCTCTATCCAAACAGAGTTAGATGGTGCAGAAGCACATGCTGTATCCACACGTTCGATATAATAGAAACCTCTTGTTGTTGGTGCATATGTTGGTCCTGTAACTCCAGGTATCAACCCGTTAGGGCCAAACCACATATAAACACCTGCTGCATTAGCATGCAAATCATTTCCTATAAGTGATACAACAGGAGGATCAGGAGTTAGGGATAAAGTAACTGTTATTGGCAGGCTATATATTGTATCCTGGGTATAACAGCCAATAGTATCACTTGCACGCAGTACCACCATATCTCCATTATTAAGAGAGTCTGTTGAATAGGTTTGACCATTGAATACAGGTACACCATTTACCAGCCACTCATAAGTTACTAGACCATATTGAGAAGCATAACCTGAAAATGTGATGAAAGAATCTAAACATCCGGGGTTAGCTCCAGACTGTATGCTATCTGAAATAATAGGTACCAGCGCCGGTGCAACGGTTATTACTATCGGATTCGAGGTATCTGACTGGTTAACTATACATGTAGAGTTATTCGTCATCACACAACGTACGATGTCAGTATTCTGGAAAGTATTAGAAACAAATGTGCTACCAGTTTGTCCGGCTACAGGTGTACTATTTATATACCACTGGAACTGTGAGCTGGCCGACTGATTTAAAGATGAGGCATGAAGCACTACGTTTGTACCAGTGCAAGATGGATTGGGGGTAGCGGTAATAGTAAGAGATGCAGTAAGATAATAATGCAGGATACCTATTTTATTAGATGCTGCAGAAATTGGGAAAGCGCAAGAAGATGAAGAATACAATACACAACTTACGGTATCGCCGGCATTAAGTGTAGATGTTGTAAAGGTAGCAGTATTGCCACCTGTGCTTACGCCATTTACCTTCCACTGGTAGGCCACAGTAGCGCCACCATTAAATGGTGTAGCAGTAAACGTCATTGGGAACCCCGGGCAACCAGGATTGTTACCTGAGGTGAGCGCTATGCTTACCCGTGGCGCAAGAACTGAAAAACGATGAACTACTATTGCATTTGAAGTTGAACTTGCAATTGCACCACACTGGTTAGTAAAGTTCAGTTTTACTGTTACCGTAGATCCGTCTGCAATATTTGATGTAGTGTAAGTAGTACCTGTGCTACCGGTAGAAACACCATTCACATACCACAGATAAGTTGCTGTATTGGTATCAACACCAGCACTTGGTTTTGCTGTAAAGGTAAGTGCTGTGCCCAGGCATGAAGTATCTGCTTCTTGAGGTAAGGTTATGCTAACTGTACCAGAAGAAGATCCGGCACCTGTGATAACAATGCTATAATCTTCCGCCTGACCATACGCAAGTGGACCGCAAGGATTAATTGATGGTGAAGGATCTGATATAACACGTACACGTAATGGTACACATGTTACCAACGACGGGTTAGATATTGTAGTAGGTATAGATACCAGGGCACTATCGTATTCATTTGCAGTAGTACCTGTATGGGCAACCACTTGTTCTGTGGCACTAAACACACCATCATTATTATAGTCAATATAAACTGCTACGTTTTCGCCCAAAGCTGTCGCGCCGGTTTTCACATAGAATTTATATGTACTACCAGCAGTAAGGCTAGCTTGCTGACGACAGGTATAATCGATATAAGCCAGATCACCATCGGTAGTATAACCACCTGATGTGTAATCTAAGTAAGTAGTTGTATTACCTATATAAGAATTATAAGCAGGATCTGAGATTTTAAATTCGGTTACACCAGCATCATTTGTATTTCCAACGTTAGTTATAGAAGGTATGCAAGATGCTCCCGTTGGCCCCACACCTGGTGCCACGGCACCCTGCGAACCTAACAGACCACTACGATAAGTAAATAAACCAAATATCATCCTCGTGCGCTGTCCTTTTGTAAAACGGTCCTGGCAGCTTGAGTAGTCCATAAAGTTATGTTGCACGTTGTTGCCACCTAAATCTGCACTGTAAGGCAGGTTTGTACATGGGTTGATACCAGAAGGGCAGCTAAAATTAGATTGCAGTTCGGGAGGGGTATCACATATCTGGTCTCCGTCTGTAGCACAGTTGTTATTAACCGGGCAAGCTGTTACGGTACCACCTTCAAAAGTATTAAACAAGCTCAACGCATGTCCCATTTCCTGCACAATGTTCACACTACCGGAAGCAACTTGTGTAGCAAGTACTGTATAACCATCAACATTTGAAGGAGCTGTAGGTAGGTAAGCAAAGCCAGTTGTAAAAGCAACACCCGGGGCAGTACCGTCTTTGCCGTCAATTTTATTAACTATATAAATATTGTAATACTGATTTACAGGCCATTGGCTCAATGCCTTAACAGTTGCGTCAGCAGCACCGGTACCGCTACCATTATTAACACCACCAGAAACATAACCTGCAACACTGCTACCATTAATACGCTCTATTCCGGTAGTGCTGTTGCAATTAATATCACGTTTTGCAAGTACAAACTGTATAGGAATGTAAGTACCACCGCTGTTAGAATCAGGATAAGAAACATACGTAGCACTGAATGCCTGGTTTAGATAAGCGATCATGCTGTTTATCTGCGCATCAGTGGGATCATATGTAGTGCCAGCAGGATTAGCTGCAAGATTACCAGGCAATATTACGTGAACAACAACTGGTATCTGAAAAACCGGGATGTTGCTACCGCTCACCACTAAAGAACTTATGTTGGGCCGGGTATTATTCCAGTTCACCCAGTTAGTTGTCATCTGGTGCAACCTTTGGGCATATGCAGGGTCTGTAGTCAATAACCGTTGTTGTGCACTTTCAAAACCGGAATACTGGGCAATGCCAGTATTATGCAATCCAGCGCATAACAGCAATAAGAGCGTAATTTTACGTATCATGTTGTTAATCAATTTGTGAAGAATTCCCTATTTTGGTAAAAATAAGGTATTCATTAAAAAAATGCTAAAAAATCTAAGTGTCCATCAATTTTACTAAAAATCCTTTAAACTTTAAGCAAATAGTTAAACTTTTATTTTAAATCCTATCTTTGCCGACCTATTTCAATATTCATATAGCTATAATTAACGACAAAACCTATGCAATTAAAAGGGTTGGTAAAATTTTTTACTGCTGCACTCATCCTAATCTCGTTGTACCAGCTGTCCTTTACATTCATTGTAAGGAGCGTGGAACAAAAAATGCAAAGTCGCGCCTTGCAAGCTGCCAAAACGCAGAAACCCAATGCCACAGGTAGTGAACTGCAGGCTGCTGTAGATGCCAATTATTCTACGATCACAGACAGTATGCAGGGGCAAATCATCTTCAGCTTACCGCTGTTGAAAAAGTACACCTACCAGGAGGCAAAGGAACAGGAACTGAACCTGGGTCTTGACCTGCAGGGCGGTATGAACGTGACACTGGAAGTGAGCCTTGATGAAATGGTGCGCTCTATGTCTAACAATCCTAAAGATCCCGTGTTGAACAAAGCAATAGCAGATGCCAATGCGGCAAAAGCGAACAGCCAGGCCAACTTTGTGACTCTTTTTGGCGAAACGTATCAAAAAGAAAACCCAACCGGCAAGCTGGCATACCTGTTTACAAAACCTTCTGAAAAAGAAATAACCCTTACTTCTACAAACACTGAAGTATTGGCTAAGATCAACAAAGAAGCCAAGGATGCCATCAAACGCACTTACAATGTATTGCTGACACGTATAGATAAGTTTGGTGTATCTAACCCTAATGTTAACCTTGATGAAAACAAAGGTATCATAACGGTAGAACTGGCAGGTGTACACAACCCTGAGCGCGTGCGCAGCTACCTGCAGGCTACAGCTAAACTACAGTTCTTTGAAACCTATTCAAACATGGAACTGATACAGGACCTGCAGCCCGCAAACGATGCATTGGCCGCATACCTGTCTGGTACAAAAGATACTAGCTTAACTGCTAAAGCAACTGCAAAAGACAGTACAAACGGCACAGCGAAAGCAACAGGTAGCGATACTGCCAGCTTGTCTTCACTGATGTCTTCAAATACTAAAACTGCCAGTACAAAAACTGCAGGTGGCAAGACTGATTCTGCATCGATGCAGATGGCAGAACAGCAGAAGAAAAATCCGTTGTTTGCCGTTTGGTATCCAAATATTACCCGCGAAGGCGCTGCAAATGATGGCCCTATTGTAGGTATAGTAGCTAAGAAAGACACCGCTAAGCTGAACGCTTACCTGAATCTGGATGTTGTAAAAAACAAGTTCCCTGCCAATGTACGTTTTGTATATGGTGCAGAAGATAAAAAAGAAAGGCATAATCCTAATGCGCCTTTATACATGTATGCGATCAAAACAGCGCCAGGCACATCTGAAGCTAAGCTGGAGGGAGATCGTGTAACTGATGCACGCATGGATTACAATCCACTTAACGGCCAACCAGAGGTATCTATGAGTATGGATGTTGCCGGTGCACGTTTGTGGAAGAAAATGACCGGTGATAATAAAGGTCGCTACGTTGCTGTAACCCTGGATGATAAGGTATATTCTGCCCCAATTGTAAATGATGAAATATCTGGTGGTCGTACATCAATAAGTGGGCACTTTACGGCAGAGGAAGCAAGTGACCTTGCAAACATCCTAAAGTCTGGTAAGTTACCTGCGCCAGCACGCATTGTGCAGGAGCAAGTGGTAGGTCCTACGTTGGGTGCTGAGTCTATTAAAGCTGGTTCTTACTCATTACTGATATCTTTCATTGTTATATTTTCATTAATGCTTATCTATTACAATACCGGTGGTATTGTTGCTAACATCTCTCTTATACTCAACATATTCTTTACCGTAGGTATATTGTCGGCATTGCACGCCACCCTTACCATGCCAGGTATTGCAGGCCTCGTGCTTACAATAGGTATGGCGGTGGATACCAACGTTATCATCTTTGAGCGCATTAAGGAGGAGCTTGCGTCGGGCAAAAGCTATTCGCAAGCAGTGGCCGATGGTTATAAACGTTCGTACGCGCCAGTATTGGATGGTCACGTTACTACCTTGATCACAGCTATTATCTTGTTCATATTCGGTCTTGGCCCTGTACTTGGTTTTGCTACTACACAGATCATTGGTATTTTACTATCATTGTTCTGCGGTATCCTGGTATCTCGTCTTATCACAGACATGTACACTAAACGTGAACGTCACTTCCAGTACTTCACAGGCTTATCAAAATCTATCTTCAAAAAGGCGCATTTCAAATTTGTTGAAGCTCGTAAGTACACTTATATAATCAGCTGTTTTGTGTTGGTGTTAGGTATCGCATCCTTTATACATGGTTTTGATTATGGCGTTGAGTTCTCTGGTGGTCGCAGCTATACTATCAAGTTCGATCAACCTTACAAAACAGATGAAGTACGCGAAAAACTGAAACCTTACTTTAATGGCGAATATCCTATTGTGAAAACAATAGGTACCAGCAACCAGCTGAACATTACTACCTCTTACCTGATAAAAGAGCCAGGCCAGCAGGTTGAAGCACAGGTGCAGGAAAAACTATATGAAGGTCTTACCAAAACGAGCCTGATACCAGCCGGCACTACTTTCGATGCATTCACATCTAAGTATATGCAGAGCTCGCAGACGGTGTTACCTACCATATCTGATGACCTGGTAAATGGTGCTAAGTGGGCTATTATCATCTCCATGTTAGCTATCTTCTTGTACATACTGATGCGTTTCCGCAAATGGCAGTATTCAATGGGTACCATCTTGTCTTTGTTGCACGACGTTTGCGTTACGCTTGCTGTATTCTCTTTCTTCCGTGGTCATGTACCTTTTGCTTTGGAAATTGACCAGCACTTCATCGCAGCTATCCTGACAGTTATCGGGTTCTCAATGAACGATACGGTAATTGTATTTGACAGGATACGTGAGTACTTCCGCAAATCACCTAACGAAGACAAGAAGAGCGTTATTAACCGCGCTATTAACGATACACTGAGCCGTACCATTATGACATCGCTTACTGTATTCCTTACTATCCTTATACTATTCATTTTTGGTGGTGAGGTAACACGTGGTTTTGCATTTGCAATGCTGATTGGTGTGTTCACCGGTACTTATTCTTCTATATTCGTAGCAGCACCAGTACTTGTTGACATGGACAAGACCGACTCCCTGAAACAGGAAGTTGATCGTGAAGCACGCGTTGAAGAACTTAAAAAGCTTGCATAAATATTGTTGATAGTGACATTTACGAAAGGCGCCCACTGTGGCGCCTTTCTTTTTGTTCAGCTATTACTGACATTAATTTTGTTACCTTTCCTGATTACATTTGCAATATGATTAAGCGGTTTTTTGAGCATTTTGGGCGTATTATACTTATGATCAATGAAGGTTTACGTAAGCCTGAAAACATACGTATATATTGGATAGAGTTCATGGAGCAATGCAATGACATAGGCATACGCACACTGCCAATTGTAATTATCATTTCACTTTTTCTCGGGATGGTTCTTACGATACAAACTTCTTATCAGCTCATTAGTCCTTTGGTACCTAAACCTATTATTGCAGGTATAGTGCGAGATTCTTCTATACTGGAGTTGTGCCCTACAGTTATCTGTATTGTACTTGCCGGTGTTGTAGGTTCTAAGATCGCATCAGAACTGGGTAATATGCGTGTGAGTGAACAGATAGATGCATTAGAGATCATGGGTATCAACACCAAGACCTACCTTGTTTTACCCAAAATAATAGCTGCCCTCATTATCATTCCATGTCTCATTATTATTTCTATTGCCATAAGCATATGGGGCGGTTATCTTGCCGGCATGTTCTCTCACATACTTACCCGACAGCAATTTGAGGAGGGACTCACTGCCAACTTTATGCCTTTCAATCTTTTCTTTGCTATAATAAAGGCGTTCACATTTGCACTTATTATCTCAGTTATTCCTTGCTACTACGGATATTACGTAAAGGGCGGTGCGCTTGAAATTGGTAAGGCCTCTACAACTTCTGTAATTGTAAGCTGTATTCTTATTTTATGTGCCGATTATGGGTTGTCAATTCTGCTATTATAAGGGCAGGAAGCTATCTTACCTCATCAATTATTTCAATCAATTTTGCGGCAGCATAACTGCCCAACGCAACTCCCATACCACCCATACGAAAAGCGCCAAATACCCTTGCAGAATAAGCTTTTACGATAGGCCTTTTATTTGCTCCAAATGCCATGATACCTGACCAGCGACTGGCCACTTTGAAATCTCGGCCGGGAATGATGATGTCTTTCAGCTTCTGCTCAAGGTCATTTTGTATTCTCTCATTCAACTCTATACTGGTTGTAGTCTCCCCCGCAAAGTCAAGATTCCGGCCTCCTCCTATCAGTATTCTCCCATCTATTTCCCTGAAGTAATAATACCCTTTATCAAAATGAAAAACACCTTTAAAGAGACCAGGAATAGCCTCTGTAACCAGCACCTGTCCCCTGCCAGGAATCACATCAACACCGGGCAGTAGTTGCTTTGTAAATGCGTTGGTGCATATGCTTAAGGTTGTACTGTGCAGGATGTATTCACCGGTCTTATAAGGATCTCGTACAATAACATTCACGGCCTGCTCATCTTCATCAAAAGAGATAATTTCTGCACCAGTTTTTATTTCTATGCCAAGCATCATGGCATATTCTGCTAATGCCCGCATCATTTTGCCAGTATGCAGCTCACCTTCGCAATTGTTTTGCACTAATGCCTTGGTATGTGCAGTAGAAAACCCAAAAGATGTTATACGATCATTTGCCTCTGTAAAGGCCAAACGGTTGGTAATAGGAAATAGTAGATCGTTTAGATATTGAATCTTATCAAGTGCACCTATTTCTTCGGTACCAATGAGCTCAAAACTGCCATTTTGCTTATAACCTATCCGGTCATTGCCTAATCTCCCCCTAAGTATTTCTAAGCCAGTTTTACGGTCATTGAATAATTGTACTACTTCCGGCTCTGTCATAACCTGTAGGTCATCAAGCAGCTCCGTAGCACTACCCATACACGCAAAACCAGCATTACGTGTGCTGGCGCCTACCGGCAATATGCCGCGCTCCAGCACTAAAACGCTTTCTGCAGGATAACGTTTTTTAAGCTCTATTGCAGTGCTCAGCCCTACAATGCCTGCACCTGCTACTATATGATGATAATGTAAAAAGCTTTGTTGCTCCCAATAACTATACATACTGTAATGAATGTTGAATAGTTAAAGTTAATACAGGCATATGATGTATATCATATTAGTGGTACAATAAACTACGTAACTTTGGAGCAATGATAGACGAGCAAGAGCATGTAGTGCGCCTGTCGCACCTGCCTACGGGAAAAAGAGCGGTAATAAAAAGCCATGAAGAAAGTGATTTTCAGCTCACATTGATGGAAATGGGATGCATTCCGGGTGAGCCTGTGTGGATAGAAATGATTGCCCCCATGGGCGATCCACTTGCCATACAAATAGCAGGATACTATCTTAGCATTCGTAAGAAGGATGCAGATAAAATATGGGTTTCTGTTAAGTAAGCCCCCTTGCTACAACTCTATTATTTTTTAGATTCAAATAAGCCATTCATTATTCTGTTAACCGCTTTTGTGTAGCTTTGCACCATGCATATCGGGCTGTATTTCGGTAGTTTCAATCCTATTCACACTGGGCATCTCATCATAGCCAATCACGTTACAGAACATACTGAAATCGATAAGATTTGGTTTGTTGTTTCACCGCATAACCCACTTAAAGATTCGCATTCACTATTGAATGAGTACGACCGGCTGCACCTGGTAAACCTGGCTATTGAAGACAATCGTAAATTCAAGGCAAGCAATGTGGAGTTTCATTTACCCAAACCGTCTTATACAATCAACACACTTACCTATTTAAGTGAAAAATTTCCGCTTGAAAAATTTTCATTAATATTAGGTACAGATAGTTTCCAGAATATACATCGCTGGAAAAATTTTGAACAACTGATCGCCGACTATAACTTCATTATATACAAAAGGCCGGGTTTTGAAATAACAGAAACCCATGGTGCCACTATAAGCTTGCTAGACGCACCGCTGCTGGATATTTCATCTACCTACATCCGTAAACAGGTGAGAGAAAAAAAGTCGATAAAGTATATAGTGACAGAAGGTGTACAGAAATACATAGAAGATAACGGGTACTATACCAAGTAATAGTGGCAGAAGTGCATTTTTTGGCACGATTTTGATATTCTTTTGGTACCAATTAGATTAAACCACAAACAAAAAAAATAAAAGTTATGGCAAACACAGGCAAAACAGTCGCAACACTTCTTATCGGCGCAGCTATTGGCGCAGCAGTTGGTTATGTATTAGCAACAGATGCAGATACACGCCAGGAAAGTATTGAAAAACTTAAAGATGGTCTTAACACCCTTAAGTCAAAATTTGAAAAGAAAAGTAAGGACATCGAAGAAGAGATATATAACGCTTAATTGATAATAATGAACATTATCAACGAGTGGAAAGATAAAATAGCCAAGTATCTGGATGTGAATGTTAAGCTGGTTAAACTCAGTTTTATTCAACACGCATCGCGGATATTCGGTTATTTTATTTTTGTTATGATCGGTTTCTTGCTTGGATTTGCCATACTCATGTATTTAGGGCTGGCATTGGCTGAGTGGTTTACTGTGCTAGCGGATGGTTCGCGTATAATAGGCTTCTTTATGACGGTAGGCTTTTATCTGCTGTTGTGTGCAATACTTTATGCTTTGCGTAAACCGGTAATAAAGGCATTCTCCAGCAAAATGATAAAGATACTTACCGAAAACCCCGACAACGAGGCCAAATAAACACTGTACCTGTTATGAGACTTTATCCTAAAAAACTGAACGGTATTGACGAATTAATGGCTGAAAAGCTAATACTGGAGGCGCAAATAGGAATGATAGACCCTGATGGGATATTCTCACTAAAAGTTAATCAGAAAGCGAAGGTAGCAGATGCAGTGACCGAAAAAAAGTCGACTGTTAACATGCTGGGTGGGCTACTTGGCTTAGACAGTATAGACCTGATCCTAAAAATGCTTCCCCTTATAACCGGCGGTAAAAAAACCGCTGCCGTAAAAAAGGGCCCGAATATATTAGTGAAGGCCGGGTTTGAATTTATTGGCGGTTACCTAAAATGGAAAGCAATAGAACTCTCGTACAAGGGAATAAAAAAACTAATAAGTACAAGAAAAAAAAATGACTGATCTAAGATCAGTCATTTTTTATATTAAGTGCTTTTAAAAATACATGCCCTATTGTGGTAAGGATGATCCTTACATCTAGCATAATACTTCTGTGCTTGAGGTAATAGATATCCCACTGTATGCGCTTCCGCAACTCACGATCGCCATTTATCTCTCCTATATAATTCTTTATTTGCGCCATACCTGTCATCCCAGGCTTGGTTTGATGCCTTAAATTGTAATAAGGAATGCGTTGTGAATAGAACTTAGTGTGATAAAGCATATGCGGACGCGGCCCCACTATGCTCATTTCGCCCTTTAGCACATTAAAAAATTGGGGTATTTCATCAATATGTGTGATCCTTAGAAATCTGCCGACCAAAGTTATTCGTATATCGTTTATGGAAACTTGCTTTGTATGTGCATCGTCATTCACATACATCGTACGGAATTTATAACAATCAAACTCAACACCTTGATAACCAGTGCGTTTTTGGACGAACAATACTGGTCCTTTTGAAGTTAGCTTTATAAGCAAAGCAACAACAGGATATACCCAAGACATAAAAAACACCAAAAAAAACAAAGAAAAAGTAACATCCATAGCCCGCTTCATTTCAAAATATTTTGAAGCAGGTGCATGAACCATGTAACGTTGGTTTATCTCATGAAACATTGATCTGATTTTTGCAATATCAGAATCAATGACTGTTTGTTGTGGGGATCTCTCTAAGGTAACGTCTATCATTAATTTATCTCTTTGGCAATTGCCTTTGTCATTTTGTGTTTACTATATCAAAAATCGTGTCAGATTTTTGATTTTCGACCATTTTGGCGAAAAATAACAAATTTGGAGGAGAATTTTAAGACATGACTATGAATAAAATGTGGCGAAAGGGTATAATAAACTTCGAAGTAATATCATCACCTTTTCTAAAAGCTCTGATTTCATTGAGTGAGTATTAAAAATACGATATGCAATATAGAAATACCGTGTATTACATTTTATATTTAACTTAACAATGCAGGATTAAAATATGGGGGACTATTTGCCATATCAATTTGAGATCATTATATCATTTTGATTGAACAGGATTATAGGATTGAAGTGATGGGGTTATATTATCCGATCTTTTCTCTACATATACAAACTTGAACTCCTTACCATCAAATAACCCCTTATCACTTAGCTTTAGAGCAGGAATCACCAGCAAGGCCATAAAAGAGAGCGTCATAAAAGGTGCATGTAAGGTGGTACCCAACTGTTTTGCCATTTCATTTATCCCCGCGTATCGAGCAGCTACTTCGTAACCATCATCACTGGTCATAAGCCCCGCAATGGGTAGAGGCATTACTGCTGTGCCTTTTTCTGTATCTGCACTTACCGCAATACCTCCTTTACAGTCTATTAGCATATTTACAGCGTTGCAAATATGATCGTCAGTTGCACCAACAGCAATTATATTGTGGCAATCATGAGTTACAGTTGAGGCCAATGCACCCGTCTTTAGCCCAAAGTTTTTAATAAATCCTATTGCAATCGGCTGATTGTTGTATCTGTTCACTACAGCTATTTTCAACACATCGTTATCGGTGTCGCTTACGATATTACCACCTTGTACCTTCCCCTTATATTCCATCTCATTGGTTACCAGTTGCCCTTCTATAGCTTCAATAACCCTTATAATAGGTTGTGTAGATATTGCCTGCAATGCAAAATCAGCTGCAGTTTTCTTGTCGCAGTTAAAATTATTAATAGCAAGCGCCTCTACATGCGGTAACAATGGCCGGCCTTGCTCTGCTACAAGTTTACCATTAATGTAGGTCTGCAAAACGTCGAACTGCTGCAGATTATTTACCACTATAAAATCTGCAGGGTCATTTTGCCTGAGTAATCCAACAGGTATCTTATAGTGCTCTACAGGATTTAAAGATGCTGCCCTAAGCACATTAAACAGATCATAGCCCTTACGTAACGATCGTTTTACAAGATCGTTAATATGACTCAATACCAGGTCATCAGGATGTTTATCATCGCTGCAAAACATCACTTTATCTGGATGAGTATGCAAAAGACTTGAAAGGGCTTCATAGTTCTTGGCGGCACTCCCCTCTCGTATTATGATGCTCATGCCAGCTCCTATTTTATCCAGGGCTTCTGTCAATGTAAAACATTCATGATCTGTAGTGATACCTGCCGCTGCATATTGTTCTGCTTCTTCGCCCCGCAATCCAGGCGCATGACCATCAACGGCCTTACCTGCATTTTTTGCGGCTCTTATTTTAGCCATTACTTCTGGATCCTGGTGTAACACTCCGGGGTAATTCATCATTTCTGTGAGGTACCATATATCCCGGTTTTGCAATAGTTTAGCCACATCAGCAGCATTAATAACTGCACCTGCTGTCTCAAAAAAAGTAGCTGGCACGCATGACGGCGCTCCAAAAAATATTTTAAATGGCGTCTGCTTACTATTATCTATCATGTATTGAACACCCGCCAGTCCATTTACATTGGCTATCTCGTGCGGATCTGATACTGTTGCAACGGTACCATGCACTGTAGCCAGCCGGGCAAATGCGGTAGGCACCAGCATAGAGCTTTCTATATGCACATGGGCATCAATAAAGCCTGGCATAATAAACTGCCCGGGAGCATCAGCAACTTCTGTTATAGAAGTAATGATTCCATTGTCAACCACTACAACACCAGGGAATATCCGTTTGCGGAAAATATCGACAACCTGGCCGGATATTGTAAATGAGTTCATAAGTAAGACTTTCGGTTAAGAGGAACTATGCATTCAGCAAAAAACAAAATACTTCGGCGGGGCCGTGCACTCCTACTACAAGTGTTTTTTCAATATCGGCAGTACGGCTGGGGCCGCTATTGATATTTATCATAGAAGGCAGTTTATCGTATTTCTTTTTCAGCATAGTAATACCGTTATCGGTATCATAAACCAACTGGCTAGCCGTTGCAACAACTATATGCACAGGATAAAAAACAGATACTATGCGCCCCAGATTTTGCCTGCTGCTAAGCATTACAGAGCCTGTACGGGCAATCAACATTTCGCAACCGGTAATGCATGCATCTGCAGCACTAAGCTGAGGATCTGCATCTTCAATAAAATTTACATTATGATCAAGTAGTAACTCCTGTACACTTTTTTCGGCACAAAGCAATTGTTTCCATCCCCGGTTGTCATATAACGTAACTATACCTTCAGCCAGGTCATCTTCATTATCGCAAAATATAAACTTCCCGCCCAGGTTTATGAATGCTGTGGCAAAGGTCTCTTCCAAAGAAGAATCTTCATCCTTGGCAAAAACATCTTTTATAGCATCTTTGTCCACTTCGGGAAAAGGCATTGGCAATTTATCTTCGCTTAGCCCTTTTCTTATTCTACTTAGAATATTCTCCTTACTTACCGACGTTTTCAATGTTTGCATTACCGTTAATTATACAAGTAAAAATAATTCTTCCTGGCCATAGATTTCGTCAGTTCCATTGATTTGTTTCAAAATATACCTGTAAACAAAAATCCCTGTAGCCAGTTGCTACAGGGATCGAATAAAATTGTCAAATGTTCTTTTTATGCTGTGAGGCTTCCTGGGCTAATGATACCATCATTCAGGGCATCTTCAGCAGCGGTGCTATCTTCATAAGGACGTTTACCTATCATTCTTTCCAGGTCATCCTTAAACAATACTTCTTTCTTCAGCAATTCCTCAGCTATCATTTTCACTTCATCTACTTTCTCAACCAACAAGGCGCGTACTCTTTGATATGCTTTCTCAACAAGCTTACGTACTTCGTCATCTATCATCTTACCCGTTTCTTCAGAATAAGGTTTAGTAAGACTCGATTCGCTATTAGGATCGTAGAAAGAGATATTACCTATCACATCGTTCATACCATACATGCTCACCATAGCATATGCCATACGGGTTACATGCTGCAGGTCGCTCAATGCGCCAGTAGATATTTTGTGGAATACAATTTCTTCTACCGCACGGCCACCAAGCGACATACACATATCATCCAGCAGGTGGTCTGTAGTACGGATATACACTTCTTTAGGCAGGTACTGAGCATAACCAAGCGCGGCAACACCACGTGGTACTATGGTAACCTTAACCAATGGATGTGCATGCTCCAGGAACCAGCCCGAAACAGCATGACCGGCTTCATGATATGCAATTACTTTTTTCTCGTCAGGAGCTATATACTTATTCCTTTTTTCAAGACCACCAACCACACGGTCAATAGCGTCGTTAAAGTCGCTCATATCCACCTCGTTCTTATTTTTACGAGCGGCTATAAGTGCAGCTTCGTTGCATATATTAGCTATATCGGCACCAGCAAAACCTGGTGTCTGTATGGCTAGTTTGCGAATGTCAAGGTCTTTAGATTTTTTGATGGGTTTCAGATGTACATCAAATATCTTTTCACGTCCCTTAACATCTGGTATATCAATAGATATCTGGCGATCGAAACGACCCGGGCGAAGCAATGCCGTATCCAATACATCGGGCCTGTTGGTAGCTGCAAGTACAATGATACCACTATCACCACTGAAACCATCCATTTCAACCAGCAATTGGTTCAATGTGTTTTCGCGCTCGTCATTACTCATTACCACATTCTTACCACGAGCACGGCCAATTGCGTCTATCTCATCGATAAACACTATGCACGGTGCTTTTTCACGAGCTTGTTTAAACAAATCACGAACGCGGCTGGCACCCACCCCTACAAACAGTTCAACAAAATCAGAACCTGACATAGAAAAGAATGGCACCTGGGCTTCTCCTGCTACAGCTTTTGCAAGCAAGGTTTTACCGGTACCCGGAGGCCCTACCAGCAATGCGCCTTTAGGTATCTTACCACCGAGGGCTGTATATTTCTTAGGATTTTTAAGGAAATCCACTATTTCCATTACTTCCACCTTAGCTTCATCGAGGCCTGCAACATCGTTAAATGTGATGTTAACACGGGTACCTTTCTCAAACAGCTGGGCTTTAGACTTACCGATGTTAAAGATACCGCCTGCACCACCACCAGATGCGGCACCACCCATCTTGCGGAAAATGAAGAACCACATAGCTACCAGGAATAATACCGGCAGCAAATATGAAGTAAGGACAGAATGCATAATATCTCCCCTGTCCTGGAAAACAATACGTACCTGCTGATCGGCAGGTACCTTTGCTTCCGCAAGGTTCATATCACTTTCAAACTGCTCAACAGAACCTATTTTGAAAGTGAATGCAGGATTTTTATCATTGGCAGCAGCAGTAGTTGGTACTTTACTTGCTGGGGTAGCAACGGCAGCCCCAGGCTTAAGATATACTTCTACGTAATCTTTATTCACCACTATCATGTGGTCAACAATACCCCTGTCCAGGTAATTCTGCCTGAACTCCTGGAAGCTGTATTCCTTCGCAGTATTATTCAGGTTGCTACCAAATATCTGTACTCCAAATATGGCAAGCAAAATAATGCCATATATCCAGTAAATATTAAACTTTGGCCCTTTACGCGGATTAGGGTTTTCACCACCGGGTTTCAAGCCGGGCCTTTTATTGTTATCTTCCATTGTTCTGTTAAACGTTATTACTCTACAACAATTTTATTAATCATTATGTTCCATTCCACCGGCATCTGCCCACAAACTTTCCAGGTTGTAAAACTTACGATGCTCTTTTTGGAATATGTGCACTACAACATTTACGTAATCTACTAATGTCCATTGAAGACCAAGCTCTGTATGAAAAGGTTTTTCATCACATTCTTCTTCCACCACATAAGCTATATTGTCAGCTATGGCCTTTAGCTGGATGTGCGAATTAGCTTCACAAACTATGAAAAAATCAGCTACCGCTTCGTCTATCTTTCGAAGATCAAGTGAATATATGTTTTCTCCTTTTTTATCTTTAATGGCATTTATAATGCTCTTGAACAGCTTGCTATTCCTGCTGAGGCGGGTTAAGGTTTTCTTCCGTCCGGAAACTTCGGTGATTATTTTCTCCAAATCTGCTTTGTCTATTTTAATTGGTAATATCTTTACGACTTAAACAAAATTATAAAATCTTTTGTCATTAAACTTCACTGCTTTGTCAGAAGCGCCTATAATTGAACTCGATAGTATTGATAGCACCAATAACTATGCCATGCAGTTAATAGATGCCGATACGGCACAGCCGGGGCTGACAATAACAGCGTTGCAACAAACACATGGCAAGGGCCAACGTGGACGCACCTGGAATGACACACCGGGTAGCAGCCTGCTTATGAGCATTATTACTACCCATCCGTTACTCCTCAACCACCAGTTTCAGCTAATAATGGCTACTGCTGTTGCGGTGGCTGTAACCCTGCAGGACCTTTATGAACAATGGGATGTGAGAATTAAATGGCCCAATGACATTATCGTCAATGACAAAAAGGCAGGGGGAATACTCATTGAGAACGTAATACGCGGTAATAACTGGCTTTACAGCATAATTGGACTTGGATTAAACGTAAAGCAGGAAAGCTTTCCTATAGAACTCCCACATGCCACATCTCTAAAAATAGCAAGTGGTATCGACTTCGACTTAAAAACACTACGAGATAAATTACGACTTGAAATACTGGAACAAACAGCAAAATGCGCGGTGAACCAGGACCTTTTAAAACAATATAATGGACTTCTTTACCGCAAGGGGAATGTGCAGGGCTTTGCTGATGCTAAGGAAAGTTGGGAAGCTATCATAATAGCTGCAGCACAAGATGGTACACTGCATGTGCAGCTACCTAATGGCAGTATTGTTCCCTATACGCACGGTATGGTAACGTGGACATGGTAGTTTGGAAAGCTTAAGAAGACGTATGAACTGTGTACGGGCAGATCTCAATAAGATTTTATACTTTACGCAACATTAAATATTTGTTTTGCGAGCGATCACGTCTGTAAAGAACCTCACACTTATTACCGTACTATTTCACCTGGTAGGTTTTGTAGGTATTGGTGTATTGCACAACAGTATGATAGCAGCCACTGCACCATGGCATTTGTTGCTGATGTTTATTTTGCTATTGATCTCCTTTAGTTACGATTTCAGAAATTTCATAAAATGGTTGCCCTTAGCCCTTCTTATTGGTTTTGGGTCTGAATGGATAGGAGTACATACCGGATGGCTGTTTGGGTCATACGGCTATGGCCCTGCACTAGGGCCTATGTGGCAGCAAATACCACTTATTATAGCCGGGAATTGGGCAATTGTAATGTGTGGTGCAATATCCTTAGCGTTTTTAGCCACAGAAAACAAGTATTTAGTTGCAGTATTGGCAGCCACGATAGCAACAGCATATGACTGGATACTAGAGCCTGCTGCCATAAAACTAGGCTATTGGCACTGGCAAGGAATGATACCTATGTATAATTATATATGCTGGTGGGGAACATCCTTTTTATTAACTGTTCTGTGGCAATATTTAAAAGTTCGCCCCAACCAATTTGCTGTAAATTTGTTTATAGTACAAGTTCTATTTTTTGCACTGTTACGTACTATGATATGACCATCATTTTTTATACACTCATTGTTGCAGTAACCTTTTTGTTTATGGAGTTTGTGGCATGGGCATCTCATAAGTACCTGATGCATGGGGCTCTATGGGGTTTACACAGTGATCACCACGGAGGTGGGTACACTCCTTTTCAAAAAAACGACAGCTTTTTTCTCATATTTGCCATACCCTGCTGGTTGTGCATTATGTTGGGTATGATATATCATGTAAACTGGGTAGTAGCCATTGGCGGAGGGATATTTCTTTATGGCTGTTGCTACTTTTTAGTACACGATGTGGTGATACACCAACGTTTTAAATGGTTTACACGCAGCAATAACAAGTACATAAAGGTGATACGGTGGGCGCACAAGATGCATCATAAACACCTGGATAAAGAAAATGGGGAATCCTTCGGATTACTTATAGTACCTGCCAAGTATTGGAGAAAAATAGAAAAGGATGAAGAGGCGATAAATGGAAGCAGGAACACACCTCAACACCAAGATGCATGAGCACGCACTATACCTACCTTATCATTGACATAACTACCATTCTATTTCCTTTCATACTCAGTTTTGATAAAAAAGTTGCGTTTTATAAAACATGGCCGTATATATGGCGTGGCATTTTAGTTACCGGGACCTTTTTTATTGTTTGGGATATTTTATTTACCAGGAATAATGTCTGGTCTTTTAACGACAAATATATAGTTGGCTGGCGCATAGCAGGATTACCTATTGAAGAATGGCTGTTCTTTCTTGTTGTACCCTATGCATGCACTTTTATCTATTCCTGCCTGACCATTTATTTACCTAAACGAAATCATAAGAATCGGGGCTGGCAAGTGCTTTTGCCCTTGGGCATTTTGCTTGTAATAGCTGCACTTATATTCACCTCATTTGAATATACTTTTTATTCGTTCTTTTTCTGCGGCATTGCCATAATAATCCTTTATATCGTTAAGAATCATTTTCCTTCATTCCATGCAGACGTATTTTTATATACCTTTTTAATAAGCACTATCCCTTTTTTATTGGTAAACGGAATACTTACAGCATTACCTGTTGTCATTTACAATGACAATGAAAACCTCGGGCTCCGAATTTATACTATCCCGTTCGAAGATAACTTTTATGGCATGTTGCTGATGTTGGGCAGCATTATTTCACTGCCACAAAAGAAATAATTTACTTTAATCCTTATAGTGTGCTATTTTCTTACTTTTAGGGGCATCAACCGTTGCCCAGTAACCACATGACCAGCTACCCAAAAGATAAGATAAATATACTGCTGCTTGAAAATATAAATACAGAAGCTCTTCATATTTTTAAAGAAAGCGGATACACCAATATCACCCATCTTAAATCATCTTTAAGTGAAGATGAGCTGATAAAACAAATAGCTGATGCCCACATAATTGGCATACGTTCTAAAACCCAACTCACAAAAAGAATACTGGACTCCGCTCCCAGATTGTTGGCCATTGGTTGCTTTTGCATAGGTACCAACCAGGTTGATATTGCTGATGCAAGAAGAAAAGGAATTGTGGTGTTTAACGCACCATATAGCAATACGCGGTCTGTAGCTGAACTTGTGATAGGCGCTGCAATAATGCTGATAAGGAGGATACCTGAGAAAAACAGGCTGGCACATGATGGTGTGTGGGCTAAGGATGCCAGCAACAGCCATGAGCTGCGTGGCAAAACGCTGGGCATAATAGGCTACGGAAATATAGGCAGCCAGGTAAGTGTGATGGCTGAAGCCATGGGTATGAAGGTTATCTACTTTGACACCCAGAAAAAACTGCCGTTGGGCAACGCACATGCAGCGGCTGGACTTGCGGATCTATTGCAGCAATCTGATATCGTATCCATACACACCCCAGCCAATGCGGCAACCCGAAATCTGATAAATGCTGTAGCCTTGAAAGAATGTAAAGGAGGCGCCATATTTATAAACTATGCGCGTGGTGAAGTAGTAGATATTGAAGCACTAAAAGATGCGCTGACAGAGGGGAAACTTTCGGGAGCGGCTGTAGATGTATATCCGGAAGAGCCGGTAAAAAACAGCGACCCATTTATTACGCCTTTGCAGCACATACCCAATGTATTATTAACGCCACATATTGCCGGCAGCACTGAGGAAGCACAGGCAAATATCGGCACCGATGTAAGCACACGTCTGGTGCAGTTCATAGAAACCGGCACCACAAGTGGCTCTCACACAGTACCGGAACTTACGTTACCCGTGCAGGAAGATACTAACAGGATATTGCACATACACCGCAATGTACCTGGAGTATTGTCAGAGATCAACGCAGCATTGTCGGCGAGTGGTATAAACATCCTGGCACAATATCTGAAGACCAATGAAGATATTGGGTACGTTGTGCTGGATATAAAACGCGAAGGCTCTAAAGACGCTGCCGACCTGTTGCGCAATGTAAAAGAAACTATAAAAGTGAGAATGCTGTATTAATAGCCGCCCTATGTTATAATAAATATTCCTTGGGAGGAGTTTTTATACATTTAAGACTACTTCAGCATTCACAAATCTCTAAATAATAGCCTAATTACAGATCAATTATTTATACACAGATCATGACCATAAAGAAAAAAATAGCACTAATATTCATAGCAGCGGCAGTAACGACAACCTGCATATTTGCAGCTTGTAACAAGCCCGACAAGGCTACCAACACATATACCCCTCCCATTAGCGATGTGGACTTAGCCAATGCTATATCTGCCGGAGTCTCTTTTAACTCCAATGGGTTCGCAGAGGAAATAACAGCTATCTCTAACTATAGTGTGGCCAAAGGTTTATATACAACAACGCCAGGCCTTCAGTGCGGCGTTTCATTCGACACTTCATTCACGCGTACTAGCAATTCAACTGCCGGATCTTATACCTATGGTGATGATTTGAATTTCACGTTAGCATGTATTGCCGGGGCACCAGACAGCTTAAACGTTACACAAGAGATGCATGGAGCGTATGCATTATCGCAAATATCCGGTACCGACGGTTCAACTGCCCAACTTGTAATAAAGCAGCTACAGCCTGGTTATACCAGCGTGATCATAAACGGAACTTATACACGCACCGGTACTGACAGCTCAAAAATAGGCACGAAGCCTACTTTCAGCAGTGTTATTACTTATACACTCAGTAACATAACATTAGATAAAACAACCAAAAAAATAACTGGGGGTGTTGCAACGGTAGGGATCACAGGCTTCAGTAATACAGGAGTAGCATATCAAAACAGTGGTTTGCTCACTTTTGATAAAAATGGTGTGACCTTAACTTTAAACGGCAACGATTTTACCACTGCTCTTTATTAATTATATTAAGCTTTTAGGCGTTTGTACGGTCTATTGTGTAGCGGAATAAGTTTACCTTCTAAAACATCAGGACATGCACAACTCTACCAAGCTTTTTGTGACAATCGTCTTTATTGTCTCGCTTTCTGTACGTTTATCAGCGCAATCACTTTATTTTCCACCTGTAACCGGCAGTACCTGGGATACCACTTCACCTGCTACCCTGGGTTGGTGCCAGGATAAGATAGATAGCCTTATAAGCTATGCTGGGCAGCACAACACCAAGGCATTATTGCTGTTAAAGGATGGGAAAATGGTTGTGGAACATTACTATGGCACGTTCACAACCGACAGTGCATGGCAATGGAACTCCGCCGGCAAATCGCTCACCGCATTTCTTACAGGATTGGCCCAGGAACAAGGCTATATAAACATCCACGACTCTCTGCCAAAGTATCTGGGTCACGGGTTCAGCAGTTGTACTGCTAATAATGAAGATTCTATTCGTATTTATCACCAGTTAACGATGACCACCGGGTTTGATGACATGTACGGCAGTATACCAAACAATCCCTGTTATGCGGACAGCTGCCTGGTATGTATAGCTGCATCAGGTATACGCTGGGCTTATCACAATGCCCCGTACACACTTATTCACCATATTATCGACTCTGCTACCCATCAGTCTATCAATGCATATACATCTGCCAACCTGATCGCATCATGCGGCATTACCGGTGCCTGGATATCTCCTCCATCATCGCCATATGATGAGATATTTTTCAGCAAAGCCCGCAGTATGGCCCGGTTTGGTTTATTGATATTGGGCAAAGGCATGTGGGGCACTACAACCGTGTTACATGACACTACCTATCTGCACAACATGCTAAATACCTCACAACCCATTAACTACTCCTATGGATATTTATGGTGGCTCAATGGAAAATCCTCCTTCCACCTACCACAAACACAAGTACTGTTTCCAGGAATGCTGGAGCCCGATGCACCGGCAGACATGGTGACGGCATTGGGTAAGAATGACCAGTTAATAAACGTTGTACCTTCTATGGGCATCGTACTGATTCGGATGGGTGATGCTGCCAGTTCGTCGCAAGAGGTGTCCACTCTATTCAATGATACCTTATGGATAAAGCTTAATGCTGCTTTTTGCAATACTTCTGCGTCAAACATACAGAGATTCAATGCAAAGCCAGTCCTCTACCCCAATCCGGTGCAACAAACTTTATATATCACTTTTACTGGTCAAAAATTCAGTATTACGCTTACCGATATGACTGGACGCAACATTATAATCTCTACTAGCAACACAGAAAAAACGACAATAGACTGCAAAGGACTTACCCCGGGTATTTACTTTGCCCGTATAGTTACCGAAATGGGTAGAGTATATAACGAAAAGGTGCTGGTGGAACAATGATATTAGCCGATAATACATAAAAAAGGGATGTTCCTAATGGAACATCCCTTCACTATTACAATTTCTATTTCTACAAAGCTCTGTTCACATCAAAAGCTTCCAGTTCATTAGCTACGGCTGTAAGGAAGCTGGCACCTATAGAACCATCAACTATACGGTGATCGTAACTAAGCGACAGGTACATCATGTGGCGGATAGCTATCACATCACCATCAGCTGTTTCCATAACCATTGCACGTTTCTTTATGCTGCCTAAGGCCAGTATAGCTACCTGTGGCTGATTGATGATAGGTGTACCCATGAGGCTTCCGAAAGTACCCACGTTGGTTACAGTAAACGTACCGCCTTGTGTATCATCAGCTTTCAGCTTATTGTTCCTTGCAGCGTTGGCCAACCCATTCACATCTTTACTTAAACCTAAAAGGTTCTTCGTGTCGGCATTCTTAATTACCGGAACAATAAGGTTACCGCTTGGTAGGGCTGTAGCCATGCCAATATTGATGTCTTTCTTTATAATGATGTTGTTACCGTCAATACTGCAATTCACCAGCGGGAACTTGCGGATGCAATTCACAATAGCTTCTATGAATATTGGAGTGTAAGTGATCTTTTCACCATACTTTTTCTCAAACGGAATTTTATTCTTTTCTCTCCAGCGTACTATGTTGGTAACATCTGCCTCTGTAAAGCTGGTAACATGCGGAGAGGTTGCCACACTGCGCACCATATGGTCAGCTATCAGCTTGCGCATACGGTCCATTTCTATGATCTCTACATTGCCGCCCACCTTTGGAGGGGTTGCCTGGGTAGTTGCAGGTTGTGGCGCTGCTACAGGTTGGGCTTGCGGCGCAGGCGATTCAACACTAGGTTGCGCAACAGCTGCTTCCGTATATTGAGGCGCGGCAGCAACATGGTTTGGAGCTGGTGCACCGTTTTTGCGCTGGTCAACATAGTTGATGATGTCACGCTTTGTTACGCGGCCTTCATTGCCTGTTCCTGGAATATTTTCCAGTTCAGACATATTAATTCCTTCCTTACTGGCTATGTTCAGCACCAGTGGAGAATAAAAACGGTTGCCATCACTTGCGGCGATATTAGATGTTACTGAGCTATTGTTACTATAAGTGGCAACAGGTTCAGCTACAGGCTGGTATTGTGGTTGCGGCGCTGCTACAGGAGCAGCAGATGCGGCATGCTGTACTGGGGCAGTTGCACCAGCAGCAGTATTGATACGGACAATGACTGTACCTACAGGCACCACATCATTTTCCTTGAAAAGAATCTCAGAAATAACACCTGCAGCTGTCGATGGTACTTCGCTATCCACTTTATCAGTGGCTATCTCCAGTATGGTTTCATCCATCTTCACTGTATCTCCGGGGCGTTTCAGCCATTTCAATATAGTAGCTTCAGTTATACTTTCGCCCATTTTAGGCATTACTAAATCGACAGTTGCCATATATACTTTTTACAATGATTAATTCCAGAAGAACACAAAAGTAATTAAATGGCAAGTAAATGCCTAACATGCAATCTTTACCCGGCGTATAATATTATACAATATAATTAATGCCCCCTGTCGCAGTAAGCATAAAACACAAGACTTAACTAAAGATTGTTATACATGGAGGTGTTATAACAATTCGCCTGATTTATTTTGTTCACTTTCTATGGTAGATTTGTAAAAAAGTATCTGCTTCCACTATGCATGCCAAAAATGACGAACAACGCTTATATAAAAAAGCCAAAGACCTTATTGATGGAAAAAATAGTGCAGCAGATGCAGGCGAAGCTATAGATGCACTAAAAGAAGTCATCAATTTTGCAGACTGGCGGTACTATGTAGAGAGCGATCCTACTTTTTCTGACTTTGAATATGATACACTCTTTAAGCAGCTAAAAGCTCTTGAAGAAAAAAACCCTGCACTGGTTACTATTGATTCGCCTACACAACGTGTAGCCAAAGGCATAAGCGAAAAGTTTGCCCCGGTAAGCCACCTGGTGCCCATGCTGAGCCTGGATAATACATACAACGCAGAAGACCTGCGCGACTGGGACAAGCGGTGCCACGATGCGCTAAGTGAGGGCACAATTGAGTACTGCGCAGAGCCTAAATATGATGGAGCAAGCATAAGCCTGGTTTATGAGAATGATAAGTTGGTGCGAGGAGCCACCCGCGGCGATGGTATTATGGGTGAAGAAATAACCATAAATGTACGCCAGATGAAATCTATACCTCTTTCAGCTGCATTTACGAAGTATGGCGTTGCCCAAATAGAAATACGCGGGGAATCGGTAATACATAAAAATGTTTTTGAAGAGTTCAATAAACAACGAGTGGCTGAAGGTCTTGCCCCATTAGCCAATCCCCGCAACGCGGCATCCGGCACATTGCGCATGCTCGATCCGGCTGAGGTGCGTAAAAGAGGTCTTACTGCAATACTCTATAATATCAGCCACTACACCCTGAAAGATGGAGCAAATATGCCCAAGGAATTAAGCAGTCATTTCAATTCACTACAATGGCTGGCTCAATTAGGGTTCCCTACACCTGTCAAGGAAATGAAGGTATTCAAATCTATCGATGAGGTGATTGCTTACTGCCACTCTTTTGAGGCGCAGCGCGATAATTTACCATTTGAGGTAGATGGGCTGGTGATAAAGGTGAATAGTTTTGAGTTGCAGGATAAGTTGGGTATGACATCTCACCATCCACGTTGGGCTGTTGCCTATAAATTTAAAGCAAGGCAAGCCACCAGCAAGTTGCGCCGGGTAGAGTTCCAGGTAGGGCGCACAGGTGCGGTAACACCAGTAGCTAAGATAGACCCAGTGCCTATTGGTGGGGTTACAGTAACTTCTGTATCTCTGTTTAATGAAGACGTAGTACGCGAAAAGGACCTGCGCATTGGCGACACGGTGTTGGTTGAACGTGCAGGCGATGTAATACCGTACATTGTAAAACCACTGACCGAGTTACGCACGGGAGAGGAGGAACCTATCAAATTCCCTACCCATTGCCCCGCATGCAACCAGCCATTGGAACGTGTACCTGATGAAGCAGCTTGGCGATGCATCAACATCAGCTGCCCGGTACAGGTAGCTGAACGCATGATACACTATGCCAGCAAAGATGCTATGGATATCAGAAGTTTTGGCGATGCCAACGTGCGCAAATTCTTCGATCTTGGTCTGTTAAAAGATATACCTGGCATATATCATTTGGACTGGGACAAGATCAGAACCCTTGAAGGCTTTGGGGAGAAATCTGTCACCAACCTGAAACAGGCTATAGAAAACAGTAAAACCCAATCGCTGAACAGGCTTATCTACGGCCTGGGAATACGCTACGTAGGTGAAACAACAGCCAAGACGCTTGCCAGCGCTGTAAACCACATTAGCGATCTTTATGAGAAAGATGTAGAGTGGCTATGTACGCTTGAGGATGTAGGCCCTAAAGTAGCTTCATCAGTCGCAGATTTTTTCAGCATTCCCGAAAACCGCCACATGCTGCAATTACTGGAGCAGGAAGGTGTTAACATGCACAACCACCATCATGGTCAAAAAGAAACGGGCGGTGAGCTATCGGGTAAAACATTTCTTTTCACAGGCACGTTATCGCGTTTTAAAAGAGGTGATGCTGAAGCCATCGCCGAGGAGAAGGGAGGAACAATACTAGGCGGTGTAAGTAGTAAACTCAACTACCTTGTAGTAGGTGAAGATGCTGGAAGCAAGCTTGAAAAAGCAAAGAAACTAGGCACTGTTACTATCCTCACCGAAGATGAATTCCTGGAACTTGTAAAATAAAATTATAACGCAGAACCCGTCATAGCATTATATACCTGTGCCGATATATTGCTGATCACTGTTGCTTGCTTGCTAAGATCGCTTCCTGTTGTCATTATGGTGATGAGATATGGAGTTACCCCTGCATATACAATACCAGATTCGTGTAATTCGTAAGTAGTACCATAGCCCGATTCTCCAAATTTGTGCGCAACTTTTACGGTTGAAGGTAACAGCTTTAGCATGCCCTCCTTAAAGTCACACTCAGCCAACAGTTCAAGTGCATATTCTGATGCTGGTACGGATAGGTATGTTGCGTTGTATAATACTCTAAGGAACAGTGAATACTCCTTTACTGATAGTTGAAATTGATTATAATCATTAGAAGGGACAGCTAACCCAAGGTCTGTAAATAGTTTGTTGTAAACGTCAATATTCATATGCTGCATCAGCAATAAAGTCGCATTGTTATCAGAGTAGGCAATCATGTAGTGCAACAGATCCTTTACCGTATAACTATTACCAGGCTGAATGTTCTTGGAGGTATAGTGTTCATGGGGCAAAGCGGTATCTTGCTTTGCAAAAGCTATCTTCTGGTTTAATACCTGGTTGTTACCTTCCACCATACGCATATAGGTTATAAGTACAGGCACCTTGGCCAGGGATGCAGGATGATATTTGTTTTCTGCATCCACAGCTGTCCACAAAGGTTTGTTTAAAGACCGTACATACACAGACGCTGACGAAACAAGCCCTTCATTTTTTGCCCGGTTGATAGCATTGATCACACTTTCTTTTAGCGGCACCAATTCCGGCGATTCACATTCCCTATCTACATATAATAAAGGACTTACAAAAGTATAGCCACTTAGCCTTCTGCGATCTACTTTACAGTCTTGTGTAGTTGGTATATATGATGCCGTAGCTGATTTTAAAGTTAGATCCTTAGTTATTTTATGCGTAGCATAGCAAACCACTACAGCTGTTATTAATGTGGCAATTACTAAGTAATAGGAGGGCAACCTTAATTTGAACATGATGATGATATAAGGATAGGTTCGGAATTAACATCAAAATTATTCTAAATAACAAATATCTCACATGGTGAAATTATATTAATATAATATACATTATTTATTATACAACTATATTTATTCACACCATTTCAATTAGCATTCGGAAACTTATTTCCTATTATTCCAATTCATTGTTTATTAATAATAAATGCAACATCTATAATTACAATACATAATAATCAGGCCTATATTTTTCCCATTAAACCAAGCACTCCAATTATATTACATTGCATATTATCTGTTTGTACTATTAACCTACTTCAATAACATATATTGTTTATGATAAATACATATAGTTATTGACTCATTAGATTTCATTAAAACAAAGCCCCCTAAAAATTGTGTCTTATTTATTACGCCCGTGACTTTTGATCTCTCCGTCAGCCATTTCTATTATCCGGTCCGAGCGGCGGGCAAAATCCTCATCGTGAGTTACGGTAATAATAGTTTGGTGAAATTCTTGAGTTAATTTCTGGAAAAGATCAAATACAATACCTGTGTTTTTAGAATCCAGGTTGCCTGTAGGCTCATCACCCATTATTATTGCGGGGTCATTTATGAGGGCACGGGCTATTGCCACACGCTGTTGTTGCCCACCAGATAGTTTGTCGGCCCGCTTCAAGGCCTGATCTTCTACACCAAACATTTTCAATTTTTCATAGGCTTTGCTTTCTACCTCTTTATAAGAAAGCTTACCCAAGCGTAACGCCGGTATCATCACATTTTTAAGACAATTAAAATCGGGCAGCAGGTAGTGAAACTGAAATACAAACCCTATCGATTCATTACGGAGTTGTGCCAGGTCGTTCAATGACCGGCCGGTTGCCTTTACACCATTTATCTCCAGGTTACCCTCATAGTCTCTATCCATAGTAGAGAGCACATATAACAATGTAGATTTACCGCAACCAGACTTGCCCACAATAGAAACAAACTCTCCTTTCGCCACGTCTATTGCTATATTTTTCAACACTGGTGTAGTCACTGGGTCGTGAAAATATTTTGTAATACCTGTGGCCATTAATGCTATGTCTGCCATTATCCTCTTATTATAGTTACCGGGTCAACTCTCGATGCCTTTCGTGCAGGGAAGTAGCCTGCTGCAATAGTTGTAAGTATTCCAAAAACTATAGCCTCAACATAGTGTGGCATATAAAATGACATTGGAATGTAATTGAGTGTGCCACCTACAGGAGCGGAACCTCCAATATAAAGTTTGGAAAAACCGTAAGAAGTAAGAAATCCGAAAAACACACCAATGATGCCACCCATAATGCCTATATAAATAGCCTGCTGTAGAAAAATGCTGATCACAGAGGCGCCCGAAAAGCCTATGGCCTTTAAGATTGCTATCTCCTTTATTTTCTCATAAATGGTCATGTTTAGTATGTTGTAAATGCCGAAGCCTGCCACAAGTAGTATAACCCCTACTACAGAGTTAAGTATCATAGCCCTTATTTTAAATGCAGTTTTTAAAGTGCTATTGGCCTGCACCCAGTCTTCAGCTTTGTAACCTGTAATTGTTTCCAGTTCTGGCGCAACATCTGGAGCCGCATTATAGTCTTTCAGATTTATCTTTATATCAGTTACATAGCTACGGTCTTTACCCAAAAGGTTTTGTGCCTCTGTTATATTAGTGTAAGACTTTGTTTCGTCCACCTGCTTCACTCCCGATGAATAGATACCTATCACGCGCATCACTATAGGTGTACCGGTCCCTGTGCCCACAGTAATATTATCGCCTGTATGCAGGCTTAGTTTGTCTGCAATACCCTTCCCTATCAGCACACTATTATTCACATGATTCAGGTCTTCCAGGTTGCCGGTAACCATATTACCTTTTACATCAAACATTTTATCCTCCTGCGTAATATTAACACCTGCCACAGTACCGTTGAGCTGCACACTACCGCTTGTATAGATGACGTTTGCTGTTACTTGGGGCGTTATTGCAGCTACTCTTGTATCTCTTTGTATCTGGTTGATTACCCCATACGGATTAATAATGCCTTGCCGTTGTATCAGTTGTTTTGGGTTATCCAGTATTTTTATAGAAGAGTCGCGGAGATAATTGTTCATCATGTGGGTATCTGCAACCTTGTTTTCGCTGTACAAACGTATGTGCGGAGTGGTATTAAAAGACATTTTTTCAAAATAATCGTTTGTACCCTTCATTAACGACTGCATGAATATGAACATAGATACTCCAAACATTACCCCCATGGCAGCTACAAGTGTTTGTTTCTTCCTGGAAGACAGATAGGTTACCGCGATCTCTGTGTTTACACTTACTTTCATAAGGCTGATGTTATTTCTTTTTTTCTATCTTATCATCAACAGATAATCCGCTGAGCACTTCAATCCATTCATCAGATACAATACCGGTTGTAATATTGGCAGTGTCGCGTTTGTTACCGTGTTTCACCAATACCTTATTGCCGGGCATCAGGTATATATGAGGTATCAATAAAGCCTTTTCTTTTTTATGGGTAATAATGTTGGCCTGCAGTTGTGTTCCAGATATCAGCGAAGGCATCTCTACCAAGAACCGTGCTTCAACTTTATAAGATTGCGATGTCTCGTTAAAGTGAGGATATATCTTGGTGACACGCGCTTCGTAAGTTTTGTTCTTTTCAGTATTCAACTCTACTAGTACCTGTTGCCCCAATTGCACTTTGCTGATGCTACCCTCATCCAGGTCCAGGTTAATAACTATAGAATCAGGATTGCCCAATTGTGCTACCTGGTCGCCCTTTCGCACTAGGTCGCCTTGCTTTTTAAATACTTGGTAAACCTTGCTGGGGCCCACGGCTGCAAGATTATAATACTGGTTACCTGCCTCAGCGTTCTGTAATAACGATTGGTTGTTGATGAGGTCCTGCCTTACTTTATCTTGTGTGGCTCTGTAGTTTTCTATTGCGGCATGATAAGAGCTCAAAGAAGATTGGTAAGTCATTTGTGCATTGTCAAGATCTTGCCTGGATACGGAATTGGTAGTATATAAATGCCGATAACGAGCCAAGGTTACTGAATCATTTTGCTGCTTCACCCGGGCTACTTCCACTTGGGCCTTTTGCTGCAGCATTGTAGGAGAATTATTGTCAGCACTTATCTTGGCGAAGCTCACATTTGTCTGCGCTATCGCCACTTGTGTACGTTGCTGCCTGTTATCTAGTTGGAATAATAACTGCCCATCATGTACAAGATCATTCTCCACTACGTAGCTATGTACAATAAAGCCATCAGACAATGAAGTAACTGTATAAGCATCTTTAGGTTCTATAACCCCTGATGCAAAAACAGCCTCCGTAATCGGCGCTATCTTTGGTGAAGTCTCTTCAAATTTTGGCTTGCAGGATGTGGTGACAAGCACCCAAGGCAGTATAATGCACGTAAGTAGTCGTTTCATTTTAAAAAGATTGTTGGCGGATCTTTACCTGATATAATTGCACTAGCATATCAGACAGGCTATTTAGATATTGGTTTTGATAGTCAATATAATTTTGGAAAGCATTTAATCTATCATCAAGCGGAGAAAGACCAGCCTCGTAACGATACGAGATATGCCGGTAATTATCCAGTGATAGATTCATTACATCTTGAGTTTTACTGAGTATAGATATTGCCCTCTGATAGTTGAGCCGGATATTCTCATCATTGATGGCAGATTGTTTTTGGGCATTCTCATACTGAGCCATGCTTTCCTCGTAATTGATCTTGCTTCTTTTTGATTGAAAATACCTGGACCCACTTGTAAAAATTGGAAACGAGGCTTGCAACGACCAATATTGCGACGGAAACCAGCCTGCCACTCCTGTAGCACCGCTAAACGGTTCAAAAGTTTTATCATAGCGCTGCGTAGCGTAATTGTAAAGTATGTTAATAGTAGGCAGGAATGCACTGTTAGAGAGCCTATATTGACTAAGGCTGATCTTTGCCCGCCATAAAGAAAGCTTTAGGGACAGGTCTTCTGTAAATGCTTCCGCAGCATCAATATGGAGACTTGTATTTAATGATGCATTTATGGAAAGAGAATCATTAACTGAAAATCCCAACAAACCTTTTAATGAATTTCTCGATGTGATCATCTGGTAACGAGCTGTGATCTGCGACTGTTGGGCACGTTCCAGGTTCAGTTTTGCAAGATCAACGCTTGCTTCATTAGCAGTTCCTTCTTTAAATTTATTGTTGGCAGATTGATAAGTACTATCTGCTATAAGGGCTGTTTGATCAGCAAGAATAGATGCTTCTTGCATTAAGAGATAGGAATAAAATTGAGTCGCCAACTGCTGGTACACCAATCGACGGGTACTAGCCAGCGAATCCTTATTCATTTCCTGCGTCTGTTGTGCAATGCGCACGTTGTATATATTCTGCAGGTTTAGAATATTCATCTGCGCATTAATGCCCCCAGTATAAACAAACTGTTCACCAAATTGCAGCGTTTTATAAGTGCCGGGCGGGCCACCTAGCAAACTGGCTGGTAAAAGTGTAGTCTGTAAGGCAATATTGTCTGTATAAGATCCAGTAGCCGTGGCCTGTGGTAGCAGTGCGCTATACGCTTGTTTTTTGGCATATACAGACTTATCAAGTTCATATTTCATGGTCTTAATAGTGATGTTATTGTGGTCAGCATACTTCCACACATCTTCCAACGACCGAAAAACTACTTGGCTATATGAGCCCAACCAGCAGGTAAGTAGGATGAATATGCAATACAATCTCTTAAACATAAAAACTACTGTCTTGTTTTTATTTTTTGCAAAACTACCTTGCTAAATGGTAGCACCATATGATACCAATCATTGCCAGGAAATAAATAACTATTCCATGTTCATGATGGCGTTGATCCACTTCGGGATTAATTTTTTCCTTTCTTCCATCAAAACATTAAATTGCTCTATGCTCATGCCGGTACGGTTTCTGATCAATGGGCTCCCGATAAATGGGAATATCGTCATCCCAACAAGGTTCATGATCATGTGCGCAGGATTAATGGAAGGTTTATTTCTAGTCGCAACCATTTCATTCCATTGCTGCACTATATAAAGCTCTTTATGTTGCATTTTATCCATACCCACTTTTGATATAAGCATTGAAGGATCTTGTTTGATCTCACTTAATATAAAGAGCGGAAGGTCAGGATTCTTTATTAGCATATCTATATAGTGCGTTACCAATACCTCTATTTTGGCTTGCAACGTCGTTGCAGGATCATCAACAATACCTAATATACTGTGAACAAAAGTTTGCAAATGTTCCAGCATCACTATATCAAACAGCTTTTCCTTGCTTCTGAAATAGTAGTTGATCAATGCAAGATTATACCCCGATGCCTCAGCAATGTCGCGTGTACGGGTAGCAGCATATCCTTTTTGCGTAAACACCTCCCGGGCAGCTTGTTTTATTTTCTCTTCTGTAGAGTCATTTTTTTCTATTTGTTTTATCTCCTTCATGAAATCGCTACAAATCTATTACTAAGTTTTGTCTTTAAACAAATTATTTAATCAAACGATTAAATAATTTGTTTAAAGACATTATAATCATAAAAAAACACCCGAATGGGTGTTCTTTTGCTATCGGAATATTGTGCTAATCCATTGTAGGATAAACATCGAGTATTATGGGCTCTTGCCTTATCTCAAAATACCAGAATAAGGGCAAAGCCACCGGTACCATCACAGACATAAAAAGTATCCACTCCAGCTTGGTAGCGCTATTCATATTTTTAATACGTGCTATATGCACCAGGAAGTAAATGAAAACAATGGCACCAATCACAGCCGATATTGCTAAAAGTATGAACATAGTAGAATAGTGGGTAATAGTATGCATATTAAGGGCAAAATGATCATTAAAGCCTCCCGCACTAAGCACTGGCATCAGTATTACCAAGTAGTAAACAAAGCATCCTGCAAATGAAATGATGGGCAGGAAGCTTAGAATACCCATATTATTTTTTGTCTTTTCATCCATTACTAGCGTTTTCATAATTAAGATGTTTAGTCATTATAAATGCCCCAAAACTGTGCCAGTGCATGTTAAAAAGTAAAATAAAAAAGCCTGTTGCTTTGCGGCAACAGGCTTCAATAAAATGAAATTTATCTTTTATTTACTCCAGATTGATGCAGATCCTTTTTCAGTACCAAAATCATTTACAAGTCCCTGGGCATTGGTTACTGAGTAATATACACTCATTTGTGCATGCTGGGCATAAATAGTTCCTTCCTGCTGTATAACACCATATCCCTGTATAACGTTGCCGTTATATGTTATTTGAGGTATGATCAGCGTATCTCCTTTTACATAGGCATTCACCTTTGTAGTAATTGAATTATAAAAATTAGATATGGTAACATTGGTAACACTGCTGGAAGGATCAGTATCTGCATCTATTGTAACAGCGTAGTGAGATACGTTGGTAATAGTACCAGTCTCTACAACCTGCCACACGCCCAGAAACTTGGCGCGGCTTATATATTCACATTGCGTCCCCTCATAGCCAGATTGGCAAATACAGGAACCGCCAGAACAAACACCACCATATGCGCACACTACCGATTTGCATTTATCCGGAGTACAGGAAGTATAGGTAACTGCAGAAAAAGCAACTATTGTGCTTAGAGCTGAGAGAAAAATAGTTTTAATAAAACGGGATTTCATTAGCACTTAGTGTTTTAACGGAGCTTAAAGATAAAAGAAACAATTTTAAAATGCAATACGCCAGGAAATTTCTATCGTCTACCACTAATCACTTACACTACATCTCATTTCCAGAGGTCAATTTATTATTTTAGTTCGACTTTACATAGCAAAACAAGAAAATAATATTTTTTTATTTTTCTACATCAGCCTTATATGCCCTTATCCCCCTATATATATCATGCGCCACCTGCCATTGTCCAGCTTCAGAATTTAAATACGTTTCTTCTGTTGGATTATTAATAAACCCTATTTCTACAAGAACACCCGGCATAGCACTCCCTGCCAACACCTCAAGACTCATTTGCTTTACACCAAGATCTGCGCGCCCTTCATTACCAAATTGCTGTTGTATTTTAGTTCCTAGAGTAATACTTCTCTTAAGAAAAGCCTGTGAATACTGCGCTATAATAATAGACGTTTCAGGATCTTTTTCATCCAATAAACCAGGCTCATCAGTAACATTATCACTGTATTCACCAATCGCATTTTCTTTTTGCGAATTGCGCTTTAGCCCCAAAACATAAGTTTCAACGCCATTGGCAGCCGTTTCGTGGTGCCGTATAGATTTATACACAGGCACACGAACCCGCTTATGTCCTTTCTTCACAGTACGGGTTCCTTCCTGCACCCTGGTGTAAGTATAGGCAGTGGAATTTACGTGTACTGCTATAAATAGATCCGCGTTCGACTTGTTGGCTATCTCGTGTCTGTCAACAAGAGTAGGATAACTATCGTCTGTACGTGTATATATTACCTGTACATCCCGCATACTATCTGCCATTATTTTGCCCAATTTAAGCACAACAGCCAGTGTAATATCTTTTTCTTGGCTGAATTGTCCCCGCGCACCAATATCTTTACCACCATGACCTGCGTCTAAAACAATTTTGGTTATCTTTTTGCCGTTAGCCGATATTGCCGATGAAAAGAGGATCATCACAAGTGCCAATGCTATTGATCTGTAATGCATACTATTTTGATACAATTATATTAAACATACAAAATTTACTACGTACAGCGCAAATGATTAAATTTGCGCCTCCAGAGCATGAGCGGTAAATTTATTTCAAAATTCGCATCCTTCCACCACCAGGTTTTACTTATGGTGGTATTTTTCCTGTTGTACTGCCTGGCGCCCCTGCATGCACAGAATACAATTATACCTGCCACAACCGATACTACAGCGTCTATAAGCGATAGTACCCATTCAATTATTGACACCAATGCATCCAAGAATATTTTAAATAATGATTCATCAAAAGCAGTCAGTGATACCTCTAAAAACAGGCGCTTAGAGGATTCTTTGGGTATAACCATATCGCACGATGCCCTCCCCGGAGTCGTAAAGTCAGAGGCTGTTGACTCTGCCGTACTCGACATGCAGACCAATCTTTTTTTCCTGTATGGGCAGGCGCAGGTAAACTACCAGGATCTGCAACTGAATGCAGGCAAAATATCCTATCAGCAAAGTACTGATATTGTAACAGCCCAGCCCACCTTCGACAGCCTTGGAATAGCTGCAGACCGCCCATCCTTCTCACAAGGGAGTGAAAAGTTCACTTACGACTCACTTCAATATAATTTCAAAAGCAAAAGGGCCATAGTTCGTAATGTGCGTAGTCAATATGGTGAGGGCTATGTTTTTAGCCAGCAGATAAAACGAAATCCTGACCAATCTATATTTGGCTGGCGCAACGTTTATACTACCTGCGCACTGGATACCCCCCACTTTGGCATTATTGCTAAAAAGATAAAAGTAATACCGGGCAAAATAATTGCTACCGGTTCTGCCAACATTGTAATCGAGGGGGTACCAACCCCAATTTTCCTTCCATTTGGGCTCTTCCCAATCTCGCAGACACAACGCTCTGGGTTTATGTTACCCACATACACCATAGAGCAGGCTCGCGGACTTGGCCTCACAAACGGTGGATATTATTTCTACCTGAGTGATCATGCGGACTTGCTTACCGAGGCCAATATATACACTAAGGGTAGTTATGCACTGTCGGGAGTAAGTACTTACCGCAGTATATACCAATACAGCGGGGGGGTGTCGTTTTCTTATGCCCTGAACAAAACCGGCCAGGATTATGAACCAGGCTCAACCACCGAAAAAGACTTCATGATCAACTGGCGCCACCAGACCGACGCCAAAGCTGAACCGGGCCAAACCTTCAACGCATCGGTACAAGCAGGTACATCTACCTTCTATTCCAATAATAGTTACGATCCCAACCAGATACTCCAAAACCAGTACTCTTCAAATATTACCTATTCAAAAAACTGGATAGGCACACCGTACAGCTTAACGTTAAGTGCCTTGCACAGCCAGGATACAAGAACCCGCCAGGTTAATGTTACATTGCCTTCTATTAACTTCCACGTTACACAGCTCAATCCTTTCCAAAATAAAAGAAGCTCCAAAATACACTGGTACGATAAGATAACTACCAGCTACTCATTAGATGGTTATAATACCACAACATTTTATGACAGTGCCTTTCACTTAAACACTTTAGGGCTGGGCGACTTCCATAATGCAATACATCATACCATCCCTGTAAGCGCATCATATACCATACTCCGTTTCATAAATATGTCTTTTAGCGTTAACTATAATGAATATTGGTTTACAGAACGCCTTTATCAAAACTATGATCCCGCGTCATTAGCAATAGATTCTAATTACAAACGTGGCTTTTATACAGCGCGCGACTTTAATACCGGCGTACAGTTCACTACGCGTATTTACGGTATGAAGATGTTTAAATCGGGCAAAATAAAAGGTATCAGGCATGTACTTACACCCAATATAGGCTTTGTATATCATCCTGATTTTGCGTCATCACCATATAACTATGCCTACCGTAGCCGTATAAACGACTCTAACTACCAGGTGATAACTCCTTTCTTTAATTCACAGGTGGGCACCCCTCCCATCGGCAAAGCGGGATCTGTGAACTTCGGCTTGAACAATAACCTTCAAATCAAAGTACGATCGAGCAAGGATACCGTGACAGGCTTTAAAAATGTCACCCTTATCGATGGTTTGGGTATTACAACTGCCTACAATATTGCGGCCGACTCGTTCAATCTAAGTCCCTTTGCCATTAATTTCAGAACTAACATCCTTGACAAGATCAATATAAGTTCCTCTGCAAACTATGACCCCTACGCATTCAATTACAACACAGGTCAGCGTGTCAACCAGATTATGCTTGAGAATGGTTCTGGGATAGCCCGTTTTACCAATGCATCGTTTTCACTGGGGTCTAATTTCCATTCTGCACCACTCAAAACAAGCGGCCCAAGCCCCACTACAAGCGAAGAATATACAAGGGTAATGCGGAACAATGGTGCAAAAGACTATGTTGACTTTAACATACCATGGAGCTTCAACTTCAACTATGTGCTTACAGCCAACAGCAATTATAGTCCTTATAGCAAGAAGGATACGGTACTGCTTTCTCAAAACATCACCCTGCAAGGCGATTTTAACCTTACAGAGCGTTGGAAAGTAACCGTAAATACCGGTTTCAACGTTACCATGCACCAGATCACATTTACATCAATAGACGTTTATCGCGATCTGCATTGCTGGCAGTTCCACTTCCAGGCCATTCCATTTGGCGATCGCAAGAGCTACAACTTTACGCTTAATGTGAAAGCTGCAGTACTTCAGGACTTGAAAATAACCCGACGGAGAGACTTCAGGGATGCAGCCAATTAGATATAGATGCTGCTCTGCATAGAGTCAGCAGTCTTACCCTATTTTGAATGCTGTAATGGCTGATTACTTATCCTATCAGCCCTTCCCAGTCACCAGCCCCTTGCCTTACCAACTCAATAGCCCCCCCGCTGCAATTGATCACAGTTGATGGTACTATGCCGCCGATGCCGCCGTCAATTACCATATCCACCAATTTCTCAAAACGGTCATGCATCATTTCAGGGTCTGTAAAGTATTCCACCTCGCCATCCATTGGCAGTGAAGCACTCATTAACGGATGGCCCAGTTCTGCAACAATAGCACTGCAGATGTTGTTATTAGGTACACGAATACCTACTGTATCCTTTTTAGCTTTTAGCATTTTGGGCACCTCCTTGCTCGCATCCAGTATAAAAGTATATGGTCCCGGCAATGCCTTCTTCAATAATCTGAACACGGGAGTATCTACACTTTTTGTGTAATCGCTTAAATGGCTAAGATCTGAACAGATAAAAGAGAACTGAGCCTTCTTAGGGTCAATACCCTTAATGCGGCATATGCGGGTTATGGCTTCTACATTGTATATATCGCAACCTATACCGTAAATAGTGTCTGTGGGATAGATGATGATACCACCCTGTTTCAGGCATTTTACAACGGTTTGTATATTCCTTGCCTGTGGGTCATCGGGATGTATATGTATCAGCATAGCATATTCAATTTATCAGTAGCTCATACAAAGGTCGTACTTGCCAGATTATCATGGTAATTTGTTTATTGCGGTAAGCGCTGTTTGCAATCTCTCTTCTTCATTGCCTCTTATATCGTACCATGGTACGCCGCTGTTTATTACAATATCCCGGTACTGCTTATAAAAATACTCCCGCATCCCGGGGTCGGCATGCTCCCTCTGTTCGTCATATTCCCAGGCAACATCTATATATGTTAGCAGGTACATATCATATTGCCGGGTGGCTATTTCATGCAATATTTGGCTATTGCAACGTCCAAATGCGTGTTCACTCCACACCTTCAGCACATACAGATCGGTGTCGCACACCAATAACCGAGGGCATTGAGGTAGCAATATATCTTCAGTAGCTATCTGTCCACTGGCAATAGTTGTAAGGTCCGCTTCAGTATATTGCCTGTCTAGTGAGGCTATATAGTCCCGTGCATACTCCGGCACCCAAAGCGTTTGGCATTTTTGCGCAATAGCCTTGCTTAGTGTGCTCTTACCGGTAGATTCCGGCCCTATGACCACTATTTTTTTAGTTGCCAACGTGCGGGGTGTGAACTTGTTTCTTACGATGATGCAATAACCATGCAGAACCTTTGTAACTGAGCCAGGCAGAACCGGCACCAATAATAGCCCCTGCTGCCACGTCACTGGGATAATGCTCCCCCAGGTATAAACGTGAATAGCCTGCTGTTGCCGCCCACACATAAGCTGGTGCGGCTATATACCACTTCTTATATTCCAGCGTAAGTATGGTTGCTACAGAAAATGCATAAGACGTATGTCCTGATGGGAACGATGGATCACTATCGTATTTATAAGGATGGATGTCCGGATACGTTTTAAAGGGCCTGCGCCTGTCAATTGCGTATTTAAGGCCCGAAGTAATAATAGTGTTTATAGCCAGTGCACCAATTGTTTTAAATCCATCTACTATCATTGCAGTATCGTGGGTCGAAAACTCGTAGATCAGTTGCCCTATTGGCAACGCCAATGTAATGGGATATACCGAATTGGTAACATCATTCATAAAACCCTGGTACTGGCTATTGTGAATGCGAAATACCTGTATTTGTCGCAGTGTGGTTATGTCTGCATTTTGGGCCTCACTTGTTGCAGGTCTCATCAAAAGCAACATTAGGATAAGGAGGGATGCTCTGACCGATATATTTTTCTCCATTCTAAATATCCAAATATAGCCACTATAAATAGGAATAATGTGAGCCCACCCATAAGGGGTAGTTTTTTATAAACAAGCAATGGTATTGCAAAAAGATTAGACACATTCAGCACTATCCAGTTTTCTATTTTGCGACGTGCCAGCAACCACATACCGGCCCAGGCGGTAGCAGATACCCACCCATCCCAAAGTGGCTGGCTCGACTGCGCTTTGGTAAGTACAACATAAAAAATGGCCCAGCCCACCACTATAATGCCTGCTACTATACCCCATTCGCGCCGGGTAGCATATGTAATGGGCAACGGCGGTTCATTTTTCTTGCGCAGCCAGTGTACCCAGCCATAAATACTCATCACCAGGTAGTAAAGGCTGAGTATTGACTCACCGTACAACCTTGCATTAGCCATAATATATATACCAATGGCCGTACCAATAATGCCTGCGGGGTACAGAAGTACATTATTTGCTTTTGCCAGCAGCACTTCTGCTACCCCCATTATTACTGCAACCCACTCCCACACTGTTGTTTCGCGTACCTGTTCTATAAAAATGGAAAGCCAATAATGCCACTGCATGCGCAAATATAAAGGCTCAATATCACAACCAACAAAAATAAATACCACAAAGAATGAGAATCTATTTGGTAGATTCAGGATAACGCTTATTTTTGCAATCCCAAAAGCAACTGGTGCGATAGCTCAGTTGGTAGAGCAAAGGACTGAAAATCCTTGTGTCGGGGGTTCAAATCCCTCTCGCACCACCAACACCAGCAAGCCTTTCAGACCAAAATCTGAAAGGCTTTTTTATTTCGGGTCAAACATAGGTCAAACATCTCATCGCCTATCTCTCTCAAATTGAAACAAATCTGCAACGAGTGGTCTATCGCAAGTGCCGGTCCGAGACCGGTTTCTGTGGGTTCTTCCAGATGCGCGAAGCTAACATCCGGAAGAACAGGGTGTAAAAGCAAATAGATCGGGCTTATTGTTTCTTACCTTTTTATTTTAAATTTGATGCAACCTCACATATTAGGTTGTATCTATGAAAAGAATCCTTTTCCTATTGGTTGCGATATCACTGTGCATATACTGTGTGGCGCAGCCGCGTTTCAGCAAATTTTATAATTACTCTATTTCAGTTCCCCCATCTACCGATATATATAATGCTGTAATAATAGATAGTAGCTATTTCCTTGCAAATGGTATTACCAATAGTGATAGTCTGAGTTCTTATAACAGCTACCTGGCAGCTATAGACTATGCTGGGAAAACGTTGTGGCACAAAAACCTGTTCTTCCCCGGCCATTATAACGCTGTGTCAGGTAATCATTCTATGATAAAGTGGGATGATAATACAATACTGATGACAGGTTATGAACTGGATACTGCCATACACGACACTGCTGCTATTTTTCAACCGTACCTGTACTTTTTTACTAATAATGGCGACAGTATAAGGTTCCACAAATATGTAGATAGTTTTAGAATAAGGTATTTCAATGCGCTCACCCGTACATCAGACGGATGTATAATAGCTGCCGGTATCGGTTATTCAAAATCAATGCAATTTGTACCTGCCAATGGTTCAAGTTCCCCGGCTCACTATGCTCCTGATTCTGCTAGTTTCTATTTTGTAAAGTTCGATTCACTGGGTACAATAATATGGGAGAAGCAATTGTTTACTGTACCTAATATTTATTTGTTTACCACTTTTGCTACCCAGGTGCTGGCTACTGACGATGGCGGCGCTGTACTATCAGGCTTTGCCATAAACAGGCCCGGGGTGCTGGGTACCTCTCATATTTTCTTACGCATCGACAGTGCTGGGAATACAGTATGGCAAAAGAACTACAGGAAAAAGAATTACCCTGAAACATCTATAAACTCGTTTGATGATATTTGCAAGGCTGCGGGTGGGGGATATTATTTTCTTGCAGAAATAGCTACACTGGATGCAGGACCGGCAGGGCCGGGCAATTCCTTGCTGTATTATGGTAAGATAAATGACCTGGGAGACACCATATGGACCAAACAGTTTGCCGATACCGGCGATGTAGCTTTGGACGGATATAAATATACACAGGCAATGGCTATAAGGCAACGTAGCAATGGCGATCTGCTCCTTACAGGCAACGTGTATTATAACTCTTACGAGCATCCTTTGCTGGTTATAGCAGACAGCAATGGTAAGGTAAAATCTTACAGGGAATACATAACAGTAGATAATCCAGATATTACACAAGCGCTCAACACCATATGCGAAACCCCACAGAAAAATATAATACTGGCAGGGATAGCTGCTTATTATGATACCTTACCTGGAGTATGGGACACTGCAGCCGGCTATGGCTGGGTAATACAGGCAGATAGCTTTGGTTGCCTCACGGGCGGATGCCAATCGGCAGATATACGCTGGGCTGCTAATGACGTTGAGCAACTGCACGTTAATAGTGCTAATGTGCAGCTATATCCTAATCCCGGAAATGAACAACTGCACATTATAGTAACCCGCAATATTGAGCAGGTGAACATTGCAGATATGAGCGGCCGCATAATATGGCAGGGAAACATAAACCATACTGCCGATGTTAATACAAGTACTTTTGCGCCGGGGCTGTACATCGTATCGTGTTACGGAAAAAGCGGCGGGTTACTGGTACGGAAGTGGAGCAAAGAATAAAAGGACGAGATATATAATATCGAATTATTAGAAATTAACGGCGTAAATCTGAAGGTAAACACTAAAGGCGAAGGGGCTTGCTATTGATGCACGGTGTCTGGCAGGAACCCTCAATCACTGCAAAATCTATTAAGGTTGGGCGCGGATGAGCTGATTTCATCGGCTCAGGACGATGGTCAGTTTTATGGTCGAGTAGTATTTAGATGGAAATTGAGAAGATTTGAAATCTATTGTGAATTTTTAAGAGTGAAAGTCGCGAACAATTTTTATCTTCATTTTTCAAATTATGTAATAATAATGACTGGACTTCCGCCCTTGCCGATGATCCAATTTAGTGGCGGGCATTTTCCCATTACGAAATGTGAGAAAGTGATTTCGAAGAGGGTGCTTTTACTGTTATGGTTCCAGTTCTCCTCCCTGCTAACTACGTTGCCTGCACATGCACGCATTGTTGTTGGGCAGGACACCCAGTTGTTTCTATACAATGCAGGTTTCGGCTGCTTTTCGGCGGGTATAGGCTCCATTATCAGCAAACAGCCGCATACATCGTTTAAGAAACGGCTGCTGAAAAGTTGCATGGCTGGCCTGCTGGGTGGCAGCCTTGAGTACGCAGGTAAAAAGGCTAACTACCTGATCAATGCCAACAACAACCTGGCATATGCCCTCCCTGCCAGACTGGTAAATAATGCCGGTTATTCAATGGTGGAAAACGGCGCTCTCGGCCGCCCCATATTCTCTCACTGGTGTTTTTATTACAACTTCATACGGTTTGACTATTCTGTGCCGGAAAACAGCTTTAAAGCCAGGTTGCTGCCATGGACTATTTACGGATATGCATTTTGCAAGCAGATAAGCTCAGCAACCTTCGATCTGAATGGCACACTGCTTACGGGCGACCTAGCTTTTAAATCGCATGGTTTCTTTTATATAGGCGGTGAGGTTTATGCAGGCGAAAACTATGGCCATGCCTTTGTCTACACGGACGACTACAACAAATATCATTACATCGCGCACGAGCTAACGCACGAATTTCAGTTTCATGATTTACAAGTATGTAATACATTTTTCGAGCCTTTGTGGCACAACCGCACTAAAACCCGCATTTACAAATTGCTGGACAAATATGTGTATGCAGATTTTAGCTATTTTCTGCTTGCATATAATATAAACTCCCAGTTGAACTATGGCCAGAGCTATTATAGCAATTTTTTTGAATTCGAAGCCGAGCGTTTCGCTTCAAATGCTTATGTGCCCAGATAAAGTTAGCCACGTCGGTCGCATATCCCTGTTCCTCCAAGCCCCTTTTAATGAGTTCAGAAAGACGTTGGTCATCTTCAATTATGAGATTTTTTGCTGGCATAGTAGACGAGCAAATCTACCAATATTTATTTTTTAGCGTTGATTAGACAATCTGAAAGTATTGATAAGCCTTATTCCCCTTCTCGTACTCGTTTATAACGAGTATGCACAGGCGCGGCGTTTGTAACGCCCGTGGAACACCCTAAACCGTGGAACGGTGGGTATCTTCTTTTGGTCACAATTCCGGCCCACGGTAAATTGCAGCCGTATTATAAACCAGTAACCTGCCCTTCCCCATGCACAAAAATACACCGATCAGTACGCTGCTAATCCTCCCGGTCCTGGAATACCGTAATCGTGTTCAACAAAAAAAAAACAGAATTTCCAACGGTTCAGAAAATGCCCGGCATCGGGCATAATCGGGCATTCCTCAGGCATTCCTAAAATGTAATGAAATGCAATATCCGCTACCATAGGGCATTTCAGTCATTTATACTATATAAAATGCCCGGTTTCATTTTTTTATGTCCGTCGGGCATAACACCCAAAAGGTTGTTTTTGGGTACATCGCACATCAGTGTTAAGAGGCCAATTACAGCACCTTTACACTAAACGTCAGTATTTTATAATATTCAGGATGCTCTTTATCATATAGCTTAAATTTCACTGTACCGGCACCAGGATGCTGTTCTGGCAACACATGAATGGCAATAAAGCCTTCCTGTCCTGGGTTCAGCCTCTTAAAAACAGAACCTTTGGGGATTCCTATCTGGCATTTTCCGTGCTGGCACATAGAGCAATCCCAGGCTTGTGGAAAGGTATTGGAGATCGTTTGCCATTCCAGGTAAATGGGTTTATCAGATGTATTAACAACGGTCATCTTCGAATTTTCAAGGTAGCCGGTATGCTCTACGAGTTCTTTTTTTACGGAATCCCCTTGTACCATAAAGGTGCCCCGGCTTTGCGCATGGGCCGCAGTGCACATAAAAGAAAGGATTAAAATAAAATACCTGGTCATCGTGCGTGTCATTATTGAGTTATTAAAACCGGTATTTTTTGAATCTGTATTGGGGTATCCTGGCCTTCATTTTTAAAAGCGTAACTCACAAAACCGTTCAGCACATTATCTGACGAAACAAGTATTTCATAAGCATCCAGGGGCTTTAAAATTAGTGTATTCACCGCATCATGTGCAGAAAGTGGCACTGCATTCTTTGTAAGAACGGTGAGCTTCATCTCTTTGGGGAACGTTACAACATGCTGCATCAACCCCGTATTTCCCAGACGAATGAGCACCGTTTCGCCAACTTTAGCGCTAAACCTTGCGGGACTTGTCAGTTGACCATTCCTCTTGTCATTTATAAAAAAATATTGGGGGTGGTATTTCAGTTGTTCTACCATTTTGGATATTTGTTCTTGTTCGGCATCCAGTATCGAATCTGTATGCCAGGCGGTATCCATTTCAAACCCGCACCACAGCAGTTCCTTCGAAATGTGCTTATGGTAAATTTCATATTCCAGTTTGGGCCTTACTATCAATATCCCAAACATCCCGGCTTGTACATCCAGTGGATAATTAACAGGGCAGTAGTAAATATAAGTCCCCGCATGGTTGGCCGTAAAACTGTAGTAGCCATGCTCCATGTGGTGTATGTTATCATCCGTATATATTTCGTGTGGTTCATTTCGTTTTTGAAGCTGAATGCCCTGTATCCATATATCATGCGGGTTGCCTTGCGATACATTCCAAAAATCTATTTCAAGGCTATCTCCTTCCCGCGCTTCTATCGTGGTGCCGGGCAAACCAGGCAGTTCATTAAGCTTTGCGGCAAAGCCAAAAGTCCGCACTTGGCTACCATCACTTAGGGTCAGGCTGCTGCTGTTTCTGCCAACGATCATGGGTCGTTTTATTTGGCCGTGAGCACAAAACCCAGGTACAAGAAAGCACAATAAGCAGAGAATTCCCCTCATAGTCATTTTTACATTAATTCTCGCGTAAAAATAACTTTATAATAGATAAAACTATTTTATCTCACAGAAATAATATTATATTTATGCATTCCAAAAACATCAAATATCAACCTCATTAAACAACTATAGTATGCTTATTACAAATAGGTTCACCAAAGGAGTTTTATCTCTTTTTCTTATACTGCTGGTTGCTGGCACTGCAAATAGCCAGGAACTGCTAAAACGGAAAAACATTGATTCACTAACCAGCCAGGAACTGGCTGCATACAAGCACGCCATCCAGATACTTCATGACAGAAGCATGGTAAACCCTTACGATGAAGAGGGTTATGCATGGCAGGCTTGGATACATAATGCCACTTATATTTCAATACCACAAACACCACCAAGGTCTAAAAAGCCTGGCGAGTCTTATGCCGACTACTACAATTATATTGCAGGCCTCCGGTTTAGAGATGGCAAAGGCGTTTATCCCGGCATGTGCGAACACCGGAAAGACCTATTCATGCTGTGGCACCGGGCAGAATTTTATTACTTCGAAAAGGTATTACAAAACGCCGACCCTGCAGGCACCATTAAAGATTCAAAAGGGAATACTGGGCCATCAACTGCAAAAGTGACGGTTCCATATTGGAACTTTACAAACCCAGCTAGTGGCAAACGCTTTCCAAAAGCATTTGAAGATCCTGCTTCAGTGTTGTATCGTGGCAATAGACGCGTTGGTAAACCAGATTACCCTTTTACCAAGAAAGCATTGTTACAAGATATTATTGATGGAAAGTGGCTTGTTTTTGGTGGTTTCCCTAATGCTACAAGGGGCCAGATAAGTGGTGGCTATGGCCGGTTTGAGGCTGAAATTCATGACGACATGCATGACACATATTGTGGAGGAGACATGAGCAGCCCCAAGACTGCAGCATACGATCCTATTTTCTATTCTTTTCACTCCTATGTCGATTTTTATCTTGATGAATGGCTGAGACTTAACCATATGGAACATGGGTATAATTCAAACGACACGATCACGTCGTTAGATTTTCCCTTAAGGGGCACCGTACCAGCGAAATATGATCTGCCAGATTATCACAGGAAACCAGGTGTAGATATGGGCATGGGCAGTGGCTCATTGTACCCCAACCATATACCTCTTGGATATACATACGAAGTCACACCAGAGGATCATTATGCACCTCGCGACCGTGTAAAAGAAGTGCAACCCATTTTTGGAAAAAACGCAATGAGTCTTAAAACCACATTGACAAAGGGCACATCTTTAGTAGCTAAAAATAAGGAGGGAATAAAACAAACGCAGGGTACATTAAAAGGAAACACACGCCTTCACAATGGCTTTTTAGACGTGGAATCTAACATTACCACTTCGTATAGAGTTGATGTTTATATTCACCCTAAAATCGTTAACGCTACTATTACAGACCAGAAATTCAGAGATAAATACCTGGCAAATTCGGCAAATTATTGGATAATGGGCGATGCCTCCATGGCAGATGCTACCACCCATGTAAATATTTATGTAGATCGCGAACTTGAAGACATAAGCAATAACTCCAACCTTAACGACTGGACTGTAACCACCAATATAACTAAACTATAAAAAGCGATAGTATGGCAGACCCAACAATAACATTTGAAGAACACATAAAACCCATGTTTGCAGATTACCAGGCAGTAATGTTGAAACATAACATCGATCTGCTGGACTATGCTACCGTTACAAGTCGGCATGAGCGCATGACAGTTTTAATGCATGGGCACGAACGTAACGAAGACGGAGAATACATTTCACCCCGTCGCATGCCAACCACCCATCCCTTCCCTCAAAGGAAATTAGACCTCTGGGCAAAGTGGATAGCAGACGGTATGGTTGAAGGTGAACCTGTTGCAGCAATGCCGGCAGATACTGTTATTACATTCGATGATATAAAGCTGGTATTTGAAGATTACAGAGATTCCATGCTGGAAGTTAAAATAGCTACCCCCACTGGGCTGGTTCCACTGGACCTGTGGGACTACGAATTAGTTAAAAGCCAGAACGAGCACATAAGCAGCGTACTTCATGGCCGGGAAACAGACGAAAATGGTGTTCCCAGATCAAGCCATCCCATGCCGCCCGCAAATGCACTTGCTCCACAAAATTTAAAAAAGTGGGATAATTGGATAGCAGGAGGAATGATTAAAAACAAAGGTCAAGCTGTGTAATAGGTACTACTTCGCGGATTATTAATGTTATTTTGATGCAATGCAACAGATCCCCTGGAAATTATTTCAGGGGATCTGTTGTGTTATGATGATAGACAGTTAGTCACCCAAAATGGCTAAACATCCTTTCAAATAAAAATGGGCAAGTTTGCGTGATCTGCAAACTTGCCCACAAAAAACAAATAATAAGGCATCTATTTTTTCATACTTGCCGGTACTTTCGGCAACGGTATTATCGTACTGAAAATATGGCTCAAACCAAATGTACCTGGAGATAGTGTTTTGCCTTTATGACAGCGGAAACAGTTACCGGTTGAAGTTTGGTCGTATGTTTCCATAGCACTGTTTACTAATAAGTTTGTACCCACAGAAGCGCCTGGCTTTGTATTGGTGGCTGAGTACGGCTTCCCGGTAGGGTTAGCTCCCGCCTGGGTCCATGTTGCGCCAATTAGCCGGTAATGCTTGCGCACGTCTTTCCCTACTAGCTGGCTAATTACTGAGTTATTTATGCTGATGACTTGGCTGTTAGACTCTGCTGCACTTTTATTTTCTGGGTTCGGCACCGATCCCTTTGCAGTGCCAAACGGGTTAATAAGTTGAGTAGGGCTGGCAGAGATTACATGGCCTTCAGTACTCTCTATGTTCAGGCCATCGTTTATCATATAAGGAACGTTGAAATTGACACCTGAAGTTGAATTGCACAGTACCCAGCCTGTGCCTGAATCAGCAGCAACAGAAACCGTTTTCCCTGCTGTATCAATGTAGTCATAGGCTCCGTTTGGTGCGTTGTTTTTATGTTCAAACGTAGCCCATATCATCTCCGGGTTGCCGGCAACACTGCCCACAACATGTATTCCTATAAGTGCAAGTTTAGTTTTCCTTGTGCCCTTTGCCACCCATTTGTGTTTATCAGAAGTATCATAGTTTGGCACCATAGCATCGATCGTAACATAGCTATCAGGATCCTTAAGACCAGCTGTCTCCACCAATGCAAGTTTTAACTCCATTGCCAGTGCATTTGAATCGGGCAGAACTATGCCTTTTTTCCGGGCATAAGCACAAATGTTATTTCTTGCTGTATCGGTAGTCGGGAAAAAAGAATTACGGGCAAAGGGCACATTTTCTTTGTAAGCAGTGAGGTAGTAAGCATATACGTCGTTCACCATCATTGCATAATACACAATGGAGTTGTTCTGTGCAGCTATCAGCACATCTCCTGTAGCCTGGCCCACTGCAATAGTATGCTCATCGCCGGCAGTATCTATAAATACTTTTTTGCCACCTATCTCCAATTCTTCCACTATCGCATCCTGGTTCGTAGTATGCTGTAGAATGGCCCTTGGGTGTTCAATAATTGCATTATGTTCATCTCTAAAAATATGGTGTAGCGGGTCAGCACCTTCTTCTATTTTGGCAACTTTTTTATTTTGCTTGATGCCATTCGCTGTCTTTGACAAAACAGATCCTGCTGCTTTTTCATTATGTACTTCTACTTCAAGCAATTCACCTTTATCATCTACTACTATAGGCAATCCATTAGGACCTGTTTGCTTAATTGCACTAGATACACTGATCAGGGTGCCTGGATTATGACGTGTCATGGTACGATTTCCGTCTACCTCTTCCGATACATCATAGAATACTGTATCCTCCATAACTGTATTACCAGGCGCATAGCTTGTACCCTTAGCAGGAGACAGCAGCCAAAGGAACATCTGTTCTGACCAAAGGTAAAAATCGCAATTGGTCTTATCAGGAAAAGTAACACTGTTGGCTGCCATTACTTTACCATTTTCTATTGCTTTCCCGCCCGTGAACCAGGAATTGAATATTTCCGGCGAAACAGTACAAGTTCTAGCTGCGTCCTGCGGCAGGCGGTTATCCACCTGCGTTTCCGTTTTAGTTTCAGTTGTGGTTGTGCTGGTCTTCTGGGTCGTTTCTGACCCGCAACCGCCTAAGACGGAAGCGCCAAAAAGGCCAGCGACCAATATTAAATTACTTTTTGACATATTATTTAGTGTGTGTGATGAATTGAAATATTGTTGAGATAAAAAATACCGATCTAAAAAATAACGTTATCATCATTTCCAAGACCGGTAATTTTGAGCAGTTTACCTACCGCATAGTATTGATGAGCACATCAATTTTTTGTTCAATTACCTAAGCGCAGGGATTAGGCGTTTCCATCCATGCTTTAAAATTTGCACACATTTCTGGTGTCCATCTGGTACCACCTTTAGGCATGTTGCCGCTTATAACCCGGTCGTAAATGTCACTTGCATTTTCTAATACGCTGGTACATTGGTCAAGGGCAAGTCCATATCTCGCCATACAACTAATATCTTTTGGCGTAAAATACTTGCTGATGCAGGCCCATGTAGGGTCTAAGCAAATTCCATTTTGTTCCATGTTTCTATTGTTTTAAATATTTTATCCCTACTCTTTTCGGGCTTTTCGGAGACGCCCCCGTATTTTAATTCCTGTTTCGGCCAGGCTTATTGTTATCGTTCAAAAGTGCTTGAGAATTGAAATTTCCAACGGCAATTGGATCATTGTCACTTTACCTTTTGCTAATAACCTTTAGCCTCCTTGTCGTTTTCCCTTTATGTGTGATGCGCGTCTTCATTGCAGCCACTTATCGAAAAGATATTTTTTATTTCAGACCAATAACCATCCAAATAATCAGAATATTAAAAGCAAAATGAACACAGAAACCTTATACATTAACTTAAGAGCTTCTTGATGTTTAAGGGTATTTTCTATAAAAAATTACAAATCAAAATTATAATTCATGCCAAATTAATAAGGTATTTTCACCTATGCAAGTGTTTTTGAATTTATTTTATGAAAATTTTCAGTATGAATATATAATTACAATTCGGGGGCTGCTGATTCATTTATTTTTGATCCCGTAATCGCACACGTTTTCACAAGTCATAGTATATTTCATGAGACAAAAAGACAACTTAAAACAGATCTTGATGGTATAAAAAGAATTGATAATTGTAAGTTAACGCCACTTAAACAAGATGTTAACCATAGCCCCACATTACGAATATTACATTCTAATGAAGTACTTTTGTATCATCAATCATAATAGCATTAAAATGCAAACAAGTAAGACATTAAATCTAACAAAATTAAAAGTAGTTGCATTAAGCCTATTCTTAGCAATGCCATTCGCCGGCAGAGCTGATGATACCAATCCTAATGGCAATAATGGTAATCACGCCGATGGTGGTAATAACGGGAATGGAAAAGGAAACGAAGGAGACAGCCCTTCAACTCCTGTAAATACCAATTTGGTAATTCTGGCTTTGGCTGGTGGTACGCTTGTTACTACTGCAGGATTTTTATACAAGAAAAACAATTCAACAAAGAGCATATCTTTATAAAGATATGAGCTCACCAGTAGAACGGCTGAAGGCTGCATACTTGCATCTGCCAGTATTTCTAAGAATATTCTTTATAAGAAGCCTCCTGATATTTATTATCTGGAAAGCACTATATCTACTTGTTCTTGCTCCCACCAGAGTACCTGATAAGTATATAACCAAAGCTACTGCGCACAGTACAAGTTTTGTATTAGGGATAATAGACCATAAATTGGCACCATCGGTTTACTATGATGGGTATGAGAATATTACGGTTGAAGTAAACAACAAACGCATTAGGTCTATAAGAATAGCAGACGAATGCAATGCGCTGGAGTTGGCGGTCTTGTTTGTTGGTTTTTTATTTTCACTTCCATATACATTTAAGAAACAGCTTCTTTACTCAGTTTTAGGACTAGTGCTCATCTACCTGGCTAATATTATCAGGTGTAGCTTGTTGGCTTTGATATACATATCCAAACCCGACTTTTTCTTTTTCGCACATCACTACCTGTTTATTTTCATAATTTACCTTATCATATTCTCTATCTGGTACAAATACACAATTAGTTTTATCCGTTATCTGAATGCCAATAAGTAGATTAGCTATACTTATCATACTGATTATTGTTGTTTCAGCTGTTCCATTTGTCTTCATTTATCCAAATGGTTATGGTAGTACAACAGTACCAGCCAGTATTAAATATTTAACAGACGCGCTTACCATTATCACTATCTTCTCGCTTGGCTATTATATTTTCCGCAAGATATCTGTCTTTTTCATCCGCTTTATCTGGGTCGGTATTTATTTACTTTCCTTTTTGTTTATAGCCGGTATATCCTTGTACCTAAAAGTACAAACACACTGGGATGCCTCCACCTATAATACTATGATGGCTATTTTTACAATGGTAGCTAGTCCTGTACCATTCATCATATTGTTATTGATCAATACGATCATCAGGAAAACAATTAAAAAATAATGTTATTCCAACTGTAAACGTTAGCGTATAGTTCAAAATGCTATTTATTTTAAATGGATTTCCTAAAAGGACAGCCTCACAATTGTGAGGCTGTCCTTTTAGGTTAAGCTTTACCAAAGTCTTTATTAAGCTTACTTTACTGCTTGTGGGGCTGCAAGTGCAGTGTTAACTATTTCCTGGGCCTCTTTCAATATCTTATCCAGGTGGTCTCTGCCCAGGAAGCTCTCACCATAGATCTTGTATATCTCCTCTGTACCCGAAGGGCGGGCTGCAAACCAACCATTTTTTGTGGCTACTTTCAGGCCGCCGATAGCAGCATTATTTCCTGGCGCTGTGGTAAGAATATTTTCTATCTTCTCCCCTGCCATTTCTGTTATATGCACCTGCTGTGGCGATAGCGCACTTAACAGTTTCTTCTGGGCAGTGGTTGCTGACGCTTCAATACGATCATAAACAGGCGCCCCAAACTCACTGGTAATGTCTTTATAAATTTCCCCGGGATCTTTGCCCATTGCAGCCGTTATCTCTGCCGAAAGTAAAGAAGGTATGAATGCATCTTTATCTGTTGTCCAAACACTCCCATCCAGCCGATTAAAAGCAGCACCCGCACTTTCTTCGCCAACAAACGCAAGCGAACCGTCCATCAGGCCATCTACAAACCATTTAAACCCAACTGGTACTTCGTATAGCTTGCGTCCCCGTTTCGCGGTAATCCGGTCTATGATCTGGCTGCTTACTACCGTCTTCCCTACCGCCGCACTCTTACTCCATCCCGGCCGGTGTTGAAAAAGATAAGAAATACATACTGCCAGGTAATGATTGGGTGGCAGCAGACCTACACTTTTAGTAACAATGCCGTGCCGGTCATGATCTGTATCGCAGGCAAAAGAAATATCGTACTTATCTTTTAACCCAATAAGGCTCTGCATAGCGTACGATGAGGAAGGATCCATTCGTATCTGGCCATCCCAGTCAACCGTCATAAAGCGGAAAGTAGGGTCAACATATTTATTGAGCACCGTCATATCCAGCTTATAGTGGTCTGCAATAGGCTGCCAGTAATGAACACCTGCACCACCTAGTGGATCTACACCAATGCGTATGTTCTCATTGCGTATCACATCCATGTCGATCACATTGCCCAGGTCTGCAATGTAGGTATTAAGGTAGTCGTGCTGGTGGGTTGTAGATGCTTTTAGTGCCTTTGCCAGGGTAGTTCTTTTTATACTACGCAGCCCTTCTTCCAGCAGTTCATTCGCTTTTGCTTCTATCCAGCTGGTAACGGCAGTACCGGCTGGCCCTCCATTAGGCGGGTTGTATTTAAATCCTCCATCTGTAGGTGGGTTATGAGACGGGGTTATTACAATACCATCTGCCAGGCCTGTTGTACGGCCTTTGTTATAAGTAAGTATAGCATGAGAAATAACCGGAGTAGGCGTATATTCTTCCATACCGGCTGTCATTACTTCCACATCATTGGCTGCCAATATCTCAAGTGCACTGGCAAGTGCAGGTACAGACAGCGCATGGGTATCCATACCAATAAACAACGGCCCATCTATCTTATTCTGTTTTCTGTATAAGCAAATACTTTGGGTAATAGCCAGTATATGCCATTCATTAAAAGACAGGTTGAATGATGATCCTCTATGGCCCGATGTGCCGAAAGAAACTCTTTGCGCAGCGATCTTTGCATCGGGAACCTCGCTATAGTATGCAGCAACCAGCCTGGGTATATTTGTCAATACTTCTGGTGGTGCAGGTTTTCCCGCAAGCGGACTAATTTTCATGATCTTTTATATTGTGTTAAGGTAAACAAATTCATTAAAGCACTTATACTTTGCCGGGGGCAAATAATATTTGAAAAGTATGCAGCGAACTTATAAAAGAATACGATACCTCCCAATTATAAACGTTACAAATGCTCTTAACAATAGCTAAACCTAAGCCTGCGCCTTCTGAGTTTTTTCCTTTCAGGAAACGTTCAAATAGTTCCTCCTCATTTAAAGGATGTAAGCTCCCGGTATTTTGAATCAAAAAACCTTCATCAGTCAGGCTAATGTTTATTACTCCGCTATCAATATTGTGCCTGATGGCATTACTGAATAGGTTGTTGAAAAGAATATCCAGTAATTGTCCACTTGCTGTTACAGTTTTCTGCGCTATCGCTGTAGTTACGGTGATATGTTTTGAAGTGATCAGTTCCTGAAATTGTTCACTCTTTTCAAGAACAAGCTGATCTAATTCCAGAAGCTCAGTTTCCCCAATCAGGTTATTTTCTATTTTAACTAATAAAAGGAGAGATTGGTTAAGTCTTGAAAGTTTATTTGTTGCCCCGTAAATATCCTGAAGTTGTTTATAATGTTCAGGGTTCAGTGAATCATCTTGTATCAGTATGTCTAGCTTAGAAGTGATGACCGACAATGGTGTCATCATTTCATGAGAAGCATTCTCAGTAAATTGTTTTAAAGTCCTGTAATCTTTCCTCACTCTAGATGACATAAGGAGTACCGCAGCTTCCAGTTCATTAAACTCATCTACATTGGTCTTGCTATACGAGAAGTTGGTATGGTCTGAAACACTGAAGGCTTTCAATTGCTGTAATAAATAAAAAAAGGGCTTCCAGAGATCATGAGATACATATCTATTGGTTAGTAAAAGTACAAGGAACAATCCTACCATTAGTATCAATGTTATCGTTGCAATCACCTGTACCAGGTATTCAGTACTCTCCCGGGATATAACTATTGTCATCAAGTAGCTTTTTCCATTTACATGCACCAATGTTTCTACAGCTCTGCCGTTATTATCATCATCACTATCTTTTTTTATGCTTTTCCTAAACGGTGCATTAAAATATACCGTCTTAAAATTACTCTGGTTGGTTTCATTAAATGACACATCTTCTTGATCAATATCAAGTTGTACCGGAAATTTGTGACGCGATCCTATATAAGAAACAATCTCTTCCATCTCTTCAGTCAAATCTCTGTCTAGTTGCCTTTGGATAATGTAATTGATAGCAAAATAATATATCACAGCCCCAACAAGGAGTACCGATACAGTTATTATGATGTTTGATCTATTGTAGTGGGCAGATAGTTTCATTCAGAAAGAAATTTATACCCTATTCCATAAATAGATTTCAAATAATCGGTGCAGTCAGCATCGAGCATTTTTTTTCTTAAGTTTTTTATATGTGTGTAGAGGAAGTAAAAATTATCGTTCATATCCATTTCATCACCCCATAAATGCGTTGCAATAGCATTCTTCGATATAACCTTACCCTTATTAGCAATAAAGTATAACAACATATCATACTCCTTTCTTGTTAGTATTATGGGGTTCCCATTGATCTCTACTGTTCTGCCTTGTAGGTTAATGGTTATCTCATTAAAAACAAGGTTATTATTGCTATTAGCTGCCTTGCGTCTGAACACCGCCTCTATACGGGCCTTCAGCTCTGCTAAATGGAATGGCTTTATCAGGTAGTCATCAGCGCCTGTATTTAATCCTTTAATTTTATCTTCAAGACCATTTTTCGCAGAAATGATAAGCACCGCTTCATCTCTCCTCTGTTCTTTCAAGAAATTCAAAACCTTAAATCCCTCTCCATCGGGCAGACCCAGATCTAATAGAACGCAGTCATAAGCGTAATCCTCCAGTTTTTCAATTGCATTTCCCAGATCTGCAGAACTTTCACAAACATTGCCATCACTATTTAGGTAAGTAGTAATATTCTCACGCAGGTTCTGCTCATCTTCTACTATCAGGATTTTCACAATACTTTATTTACTACAAGGTAATAAAATGACGAAACTGACGTTCACATTTATAATATTAAAATAACGGAAATGCCGACTCAAAATATCTTCAAAATTGCACTCTAAATTTGATATTCGGCCATAAAACTAATTCAATATCAATATAATACACAATTACAATAAATAAGTTTCTTATATAATGAGAATTTCAAAACGATCTAAAATATCTGTCTGTTTAATAACCATAATGCTAAGTGTTATTTTAATTAACTCCTGTACTCATGCCCCCTACGTCTTGCCTGTAAATCTACGCACCGGCGATCCAACAATTTGTTTCGAAAGGGATATACTGCCCATTTTCCAATCTAATTGTGCAAAAGGTGGATGTCACGATGCAAGTAGTGGACGCAGTGGCTATGTACTAGATAACTACAAAGATGTCATAAAGAAAGGTATAGTTCCCGGTAACCCGGCTGCAAGTAAAATATGGCAATCCATAAGCATGAAGATCTTCAATGTGGAGGTTATGCCTCAAGACGGCCCTTCTTTATCTGCTACAGATCTTGACCTTATAAAGCGCTGGATAGCAACCGGGGCTATTGATAGCGGCGCGTGCAGCACCAACAATTGCGATACTACAAGCTTCACCTACAGCGGCACAATAGCGCCGTTGATGCAAAAATACTGCATCGGCTGCCATAATTCCCCTTCTGTCGCTGGGGGTAGTCTTGCAGATTATACAAGTGTAAAAGATGCCGCAGTTAATGGAAGGTTGCTCGGCGATATAGAACATCTGCCGGGATATAATGCTATGCCACTAGGTGGTAATATGCTGGAAGATTGTCAGATAACTCAGGTAAAAAAATGGGTAGCTGCAGGTGCTCCAAATAATTAATACTCAATAAACAATTTTTCAATCTACAATAACAAAGTACAGTGATCAAACGGATAATAATTATAGTAGTCATCCTGGTAGTAGCGGGGCTTGCTGTTGCTACTTATCAATGGTACAAGCCACATCACAAAGTTGAAAATGCAAAAGGCATTGTGGTGACGGCAGCAAACCTTTCTAAAGAATATACTGAAGACGAGAAGAAAGCAGATGCTAAGTATTTAAATAAAGCAGTAGAAGTTTCTGGCATCGTTGAAGAATCTGATAAAAATCAGGATGGCGGAATAATGCTGATACTCCAAACTGCAGATCCTGTTGCAGGTATTCAATGTACTATGCGCGATAAAGGAATAGTTGTAAGTAAAGGACAGAATACTGTTATTAAAGGCTTTTGTTCGGGTACAGGTATAACAGGTGTATCCTTAACTGATTGTGTAATAGAAAAAAATTAACCGAAGAATATTTAAAAACATGAAAAATAAATTGCTGGCACTAAGTGCACTTCTTTTACTAAGTACGCTAGGTTGTTATAACGATAAAGGTGATCAGCTATATGTTCCACCTCTTACTGTTACTTGCGATACCACAAATGTATCCTATGCAAAAGTCATTGCACCAATATTCGCCACCAGTTGCAACATATCAGGTGGCTGTCACGACGCCGCCGGTCAATCAACAAGCGGCTATAATTTCACCACTTATAGCGGCATCCAGCCTATAGCAACAACTGCTGTTTTGGTGTACGACATAAATGGTAACCCTTCACAGCTACATGCCATGCCTAAAAATTTGCCCCAGCTTTCCGCCTGCGATATAAATAAAATTACAGCCTGGGTAAACCAAGGTGCACTCAACAATTAATAAAACAGCAAAATGAAAAACACACTAATTGCATTTTTGATCCTATTACTCTGCCCCACTGCATCCTTTGCGCAAAAATATTTAACCCGCACAGGCAAAATATATTTTAACGCAACCACCAAAAGTTCACCAGAAAAAATAGAAGGTGTAAACAATGAAGTGGCAAGCATTCTGGACATCAAAACCGGGGACGTGATTTTCCAGGTCCCTGTCAAAAGTTTCAAATTTGAAAGAGAACTGATGCAGGAGCACTTCAATGAGAACTACATGGAGAGTGATAAATTTCCTAAGGCCGAATTTAGGGGTGCAATAAAAAATATTGGCGAAATAAATGTTACAAAAGACGGCACTTACGATGTCAAAGTTGCAGGCAAGCTAACTATCCATGGGGTAACTAATGAGGTCACAGTTCCCGGTACTATTGCAGTTAATGGGAAGACAGTAAAGTTAAAAGCAAAATTTGCAGTTATATTACTAGACTACAAAGTAAAGGTCCCTAACCTGGTTGCTGATAAGGTGACCAAAGAAGCCATCATTACTATTGAAAGTGATCTAGCTCAAAAATAATTTACATCTATATCAACAGCATTAAAGCATGTATAAAAATCTATTAGCACTCATCCTGTTTTGTGGGGTGTCTGCAACCTCTTTCGCGCAAACCGATAGCTTAATGGACATGCTAAATAACGGAGCACCAATCAAAAAAGAATCCGTTATTGCAACCTTTAAGGCAACACGCATCATAGATGGCAGCAGTGTTGAGAACTTAGGATACGGCATACTTGATTTCCGGATCGATCATAGGTTTGGACAACTAAATCAGGGTTCGCAAAACTTTTTTGGCATAGACGATGCTACAACCAAACTTGCTTTAGATTATGGGATTACAAAATGGTTGATGGTGGGTATAGGCCACAGTGTTTTAAACAAAGAAGACGATGGCTTTGCCAAAATAAAATTATGGAGCCAAAAAACAATTGGCATGCCTGTTACTATCAGTTATGTAGGTGCTATGTCTGTGCAAACCACGCCTGCACCTACCGTACCCGCTGGCGATAAGTGGAATGCTAGCAACAGGCTTTATTTTACCAACCAGGTCTTAATAGCACGCAAATTCAGCGACAGGATATCGTTACAACTGATGCCTACTATAGTACATTATAACCTGGTCGATAGCACTAAATTTTCAAACAACACTATAGCACTGGGCATAGGCGGAAGAATAAAAGTGAGTAAACGTATTGCTATTACTGGTGAATACTATTGCAGACTTACAGATGCCAACCTGCTGTACAATGGTCAGCAAACTTACAATGCATTGTCTGTAGGAATAGACATTGAAACCGGGGGGCATGTATTCCAACTGGTACTCACCAACTCTCAAGGGCTAACAGAACGTACATTTATCGGCCAGACAACCGATAGCTGGAGTAAAGGAGCCCTACACTTTGGGTTCAACATTTCAAGGGTATTCACGATCATAAAGCCTAAAGAATTTAAGTAGATAAGTAGATAACAAATCATCAGAATGCTAACTGCAACCCGATCGTCGTGAAATCAATTATCGATTTAAAAACTCACTTTAATTTTTCGGAACAATCAGTTAAAAACAAAATCTATGATCAAAAAAATTTTACTTTTTTCCTTTACTTCAGTTATTGGATACTTTGCCTTGAGTAGCTATACCAGCGGGCCTGCCCGTAATGGACTGAACCGAACAGGCTGCAAGGGCAATACCAATACTAGTTGTGGCGGCGGCGGGTGCCATGGCGGCACTTCGGCTAATACAACAGTCAGCATTATTGTAGATAGCGCTGGTGGTGTTGCAGTAACCAATTATAAACCCGGGATTACCTATACGGTGGTCATACAAGGCAGTAATACATCCAGCCTGCCAAAATTTGGTTTTCAATTTGCATCAGTATCTGGTACTGGTGCGGCACAGGTACAGGCAGGTACAAGCACAGCCCCTGTTCATTGCCGCATATCGCTATTAAGCGGTATTAATTTTGTAGAGCAAAGCACCCAGATCGCTGCAGTATCTGGTCTATATACAGTGTCCATTCCTTGGACTGCACCTGCAACTGGCACCGGTACTGTAACCATGTATTGCACGTTAAATGCAGTAGATGGCACAGGCAATCAAAACAGTACAGATGTATCCAACTTCACTTCCACAACGCTTAGCGAATTAACAACAGGAGTCGCAGAACTAACACAAGATATTGCTACAAAGGTTTATCCTAATCCTGCTACAAGCCAGTTTACTATCAAAATGGACAATGCCGGTACAGGCATCTACAACGTAAATATATATGACATTAGTGGTCGTATCATTGCTACACAAAATATACGTACTAACGGAACAACTGTCGAAACTGTTATCAATTGCAGTAACTGGCCCAAAGGTTACTATGGTGTGCAGATCGCTCAAAATGGTGCACAACGGGTATTACCTGTAGTCAAACTTTAATTACCATTATATTCATAAGTAACCGGCTGCCTCATACCAGGTAGCCGGTTTTCTTTTATACTTACTTATATCAACAAGCCGTTTTAATGATCTTAATCTACCTCATCACTTAATGTTAACAAGCCAACCAATACATATATAAGCCATGTTTTATTAATTTTGATGCCGAATGCTTCCTCTACCTGTTGCAGTCAACAATTTCACAATATGGCATTATCGTTTAAAAAGATAATTTTCAAGACACTAAAGATCGGCAGCATAATACTGGGTTGTATATTGCTAATAATGATCCTGGTACCTTACTTGTTCCCAAACACAGTAACACAAAAAATAAAAGGCTGGGCAAATAGCAATATTAATGGCAACATTTCTTTCACTGGCACTAATCTGTCCTTCTTCAAAAAATTCCCATCATTAACGCTCACCCTGCAAAATGTAACGCTTAAAGGAAGCGCTCCTTTTGAAAACGACACGCTAATTGCAGCTAAAGAGCTATCGCTGGGTATCGACTTATCTTCCATGTTCAAAAGCCGTCTGAACATTGATAAGATCAGCTTGAGCAATGCATTCATCAACATACAGGTCGATACTCTGGGGCATGCCAATTACAATATTTATAAATCTGCACAACAAAAAACCAGTGCACCTGCTGATACAAGTAGTGCATCTTTAGGCATACGGCAGATACTGGTTGAGAACAGCAGGTTAGTTTATTACGACCGGTCGTTACCTATGCAGATTGTTGCCCGTGGATTCAATTATTCGGGTAGTGGCGATCTGAGCCAGGATGTCTTTGATCTATATACACATACCGATATACAGTCGCTTGATTTCTCTTATAATAATCAGCAATACATCATTTCTAAAAAGATAAACGCAGATCTCGTTACCAGCATCAATACCAAATCACTGGCATTTATTTTTTCAAAGAATGATTTGAACATTAACCAGCTGCCTGTGCAGTTCAATGGCCGATTTGCTTTCATTAAGGATGGCTATGATATGGATTTTCAGATAGATTCACACGAAAAAGATTTGGGTGATATCATCAGTGCGCTACCCGCAGCCTATCAAAAACCGTTAGACCAAACAGAGATGGATGGGACAGCAAACATACACATAGCACTTACCGGGCAATACATTGCAAAAGACAGTACCATGCCCGATCTTAGTATGAGCGTTAAAATACGGAATGGCTATATAGACAATCAGAAATCGCCGTATCCAGTAAGCAACTTATACATGAATATGGAGGCAACTCTCCCCGGCCTCGATCCCGACAGCTTATATGTAAATATGGACACCCTATACTTCAATGTAGGCAAGGGATATTTCAGCTCTGTATTGCGGATAAAGGGCGTAAACGAACCTGATATTTACGCGAAGGTAAATACAGAGATAGATCTTGAAAAATGGAACAAGGCGCTAGGCGTAAAACCTGTTGACATTAAAGGCCTCTATTCGTTGTCTTTATTAGCCGAAGGTCGATATGCCAAAGGCGTTGTGTACACTGGTCTTAGGAAACATGCTGACACTGTAATTACCAGCATTCCAAAGTTCACATTGCGGTCATCTTTTAGAGAGGGATATTTCAAATACGCTTCACTTCCTGAAGCAGTAAAAGATATTCGCTTCAACTTGCGCGCAGATTGTCCGGACAATAATGTCAAGCATATAAACGTAGCTTTAGATAGCCTGAATGCTACTGCATTGGGCAATTACATAAAAGGCTACTTCAGGCTGGGCAACACTACCAATTTTCCGGTTGATGCCAGGCTACAGGCTAAATTCTATATGGCCGATCTTAAACAATTTTATCCTGCCGACAGTATAGATATAAAAGGCGACCTGGATGCTGACATACAAGCTAAAGGGAACTACCTGCCTGCACAAAAAAAATACCCTGTGACAACAGCTAATATCAACCTGAAAGATGGGTCTATACTTACTAAATATTATCCCCACCCCATAAGTAAGATACAGGTGAGCACTAGCATTGCAAATCACACCGGCACTTTAAAAGGAATGAACATTTCTATAAAGCCTATATCTTTTGAGTTTGAGGGAAAGCCATTTATAATTAAAGCCGAGCTGCACGATTTTACTAACTTGAAGTATGCTATATCATCAATAGGAACTATTGATGTGGGCAAGATATACCAGGTGTTTGCTCAAAAAGGTTATAATGTAAATGGCACCATTGCGGCTAATCTATCACTTAAGGGAAAACAGAGTGATATAACCGCAAAACGTTACGACAAATTGCAAAACAGCGGCACACTAAAAGTGAACAATATTGTGCTCACAAGCGATCTGTTTCCCAAACCTTTTACAATTAGCAAAGGCGTTTTCAGCTTTAATCAAGACAAAATGCATTTTGATTCATTCACCGCTACATATGGCAACTCCACTATTGTTTTAAATGGTGCATTATCTAATGTACTTGACTATGCCCTGCATCCAGGTGCTACCTTAAAAGGTGAATTCACAATGAAAAGTGATCTACTAGTTGTAGATGACTTCATGGTATATTCAGGAAATAAGCCAACTACTGCAACTACAAAAACTTCCAGCACGCCAAGCGGGGTGGTTATGGTGCCTAAATGTCTCGACCTTACTTTCGATGCCGATGTAAAAAAAGTAAAATATAGCGGATTGGTCATTAAAGACGCTAAGGGGCATATGACTTTAAGTAAGGACAGTATTATACTCAAAGAAACTGGCTTTAGCCTTATAGGTGCCCCCATCACTATGAATGCCACATATACCAGCATCAGCCCTCTTTCTGCATTCTTTGATTACCGCATTAGCGCTAAAGACTTTGATATCAATAAAGCCTATAAAAAAATAAAATTGTTCCACGATATGGTTACCAGCGCAAAGAATACTGAAGGGCTCATTTCTCTGGACTACCATCTTAGCGGCAAGCTGAACAGTAATATGTACCCAGTGTATCCATCCCTGGTTGGCGGGGGTGTACTATCTGCAAAGGCATTAAAAATGCACCAGTTTAAACTGTTTAATGCCGTGGGAAAAACAACAGGCCGCGATAGTGTAGGTGGCAATCCAGACGTATCGAAAGTAGAAATAAAAACCACTATTGCACATAACATTATTACAATAGAGCGAACCAAAATGCGCATGGCTGGCTTCAGGGCTAAGATACAAGGCCAGGTAAGCCTGGATCAGGCTATAGACCTTAAATTCAGATTAGGGTTACCCCCCTTAGGACTTATAGGAATACCTATGACTATTACCGGAACCGAAGACAAACCGATAGTAAAATTGGGTAAAGGAAAACAAGAAGATGAATTGAAAGAAGTCGAAGATGATTGATCAGGGGCTAACGCAGCAAGCATAGACCTATGATCATGGCTGTGTTAAATTCTTTATTCATCATGATTACAATCTTATAGCCCCTATTCCTCCATCAACTCCTAATATTTGACCGGTTATCCAGGCCGATTTATCTGATAGCAAAAAGCATATAGCTTCTGCTACATCTTCTGCCGTGCCAATCTTTTTCAACGGATGGCGCTTTTGTGCAGCATCCAACTTATCTGTTGTATTTACAAACCGCTCACCAAGTGGGGTGTGGGTAAGAGACGGGGCCACTGCATTCACCCGTATACCCGGTACAAGCTCTGCCGCCAATGTCCTTGTCAACCCTTCTAATGCCGCTTTCGCCATAGATATAGAACTATGGAATGGCATGCCGGTTTGCGCAGCAACCGAGCTAATAAAAACTATAGACGCTACAGCGCTTTGTTTTAGCTTAGGTAGATAATTTTGTGCAAAAGTTGCCGCACCTAATACATTCACTTCATAATCAGCTATAAATTCCTGCACATTATACCGGGCAAAGGGCTTTAGGTTTATAGTACCGGGAAAATATACCAGCCCATCAAGTGACTCCTCTATAACAGGATATTGTCCAGGTTCATATTTCGGTATAGTATAATAATGATCATACCCTTCCACAGTCTCCTTTGTGGTTAATCCCAATACACGATGTCCCTGTTGCTTTAGCAAAGCTGCTGTGCGCTTGGCCATCAGGCTGGATGCTCCCGCCAGCAAGTAGGTATAGCTCATTTTCTTTTTGATATTTTGTTGTTAGAGATAGTTCAGATGTATGGATCAGTTCATTGAGAGGAACTGTATTATACCATAACGAAATTTTCAGCTCAAGGTTTGGTATTTGATAAATTTCTTGAAACAATATGTCCAGACTGCCTACCATCCTAAAAACACCATTCCACCTCCACATACCAGTAACGTTATACCACCTATTAAATGCATATATCGCTCTACCCAGCCGGCTTTACAATAGGATATACCGTGCAGGTCGAATACTACCATTGGTTATCATAGTAGCTACCGTGCACAAAATGTATACAATTATTAAGCAACAATACCTAATAATGAATTTTTAGCTGCATGATAAGACAGTAGCGGTAGCATGGGCTCGCTCGGCCCCATTGCAAAAATGAAGAACAGCCCCCACTGTGTCACTGCATATTTATCCGTCGATAATATTATCTGTCCATGATGAGGCTGAAAGACCTGCGTGGAAAAGAGTCCTATTAACCTTTTCCAAGATTCTTTACTGGATATCACATAACCATTACTCCCACTTTTTATTAAAATCCCCCCTACTAAAATATTTTTCAATAAGGCAATACATAACAATGAAAAAATACCGACTGCCCATCTCCCTTATCTTTAGGTTAGATTTACCATGTTTACGGTTGCGCCAGCTATTAGGTATCACGGTAAACGAATAACCTCTTACAACAGCTTTTAAAGGAAGCTCTACTGTCAGGTTAAAGTGTGGCGCAAGAAAAGGCTTAATACCTTCTATAGTTGCTCGCGAATACAATTTGAAGGCATTTGTACAATCCGTATATCTCAACTTAAATGCAAAGCTGATCATATTATTCACCATACGGTTCAGGTATAGCTTCTCCTTGGGATAGTCGAATACCTGCCCCCCTTTCATAAATCGGTTACCAAATACACAATCTACTTTTTGGGTAACCATTGCATTGTAAAACTTAACCAGGTCTTTCGGGTCATCGCTTAGGTCAGCCATTACTACGGCCACACAGTCGCCTTTAAAATCTTCCAGACCACGACGCACAGCATATCCGAAACCATTCTTAGGCGGTTCATTGAAAATAGTTCTCAAAGTAGGCATACGTTGCTGTAGTTGCGCTATCACTGCTACTGTATTATCCTTACTATTATCATTTACTACTAACAATTCATGATCAATTCCAACACTTATTAGTTCATCATAAAATGCATTTAAGGTGTCTGGCAGATTTAAGGCTTCATTATAAGCAGGTATTACAACACTCAATTTCATACGCGGCGACACGTTCTTATTACTATTATATAAAACTGCATTGGGCTGGTTATCCCGTATGCAGCAAACTATCTTTCATTTTGGATGCAATATATACCCAATTGACATGATTTATTGGCAATATCCCTTGCCTCACCCACTCTTTCTGCCGGGAAATAGTATTCCTGGTTCTGTGTCCTATACTGATACCTTGCAAAACCAGCTTCACCATATGTATAATTCTGGGAGTAAGCATACAGGAACAATAGCGATACACCTATTGTCACTGGCCATTTAAATTTATTACCATCAATCTTTATCATAATTAGCACACAAGCAATCGCCGCTAGCATATTTGGATAAATAAGATAACGACTAGAATAAGAATCTAGCATTTTTACGTTACTACGGAAAACTGAGACTACGCCGTTAGAAATTAAAATAAATGCTAGGATGCTTAAAAAGGGAAGTGCATTTTCCTTAACCCGTAATTTTTTGCTTACGGGCAATGTTAACGCCAGCACAATAAGTATAAGTGCTCCCGCAACTACACCTATCTCATAACCAAAATGCCCGCCTGCCAGGTGCAAATAAAAAGGAACTATTTTAGACAGGTCGTTAGAATACGTACTCTGGTCTGCAGCTCTGGTATAGTGTACAAAATACAAAGGTGTAAATATAAGGAAGGTCACAACACTGCTTATTATTCTCTTTTTATCTCTGGTAAATACAGTAAATAATACCAAAATAAAAGCTGCTATCATACCATTGCCACTAGAGTAAATGCATATAATCTGGCATAGTATCGCAGGAATAATGTACTTTTTGTTATCGTATGAATAGAAAAGCAAACTGAGCATAAACAGCATGATAACCCCATAATTCTGCATGCCACACATTGCAAAGTCAGCGTTATCATAGTTATTCATATCAAAGAGACAAAATCCAACAATAAGTGCTGTAATATTCCAGTATTTAGGCATCGCCTTTTTAATGAATAAGATGGCAGTAATAAAAATAATCACTAGCTGTAAGTTGGCAATAAAAATCAGGTTGATAAAATTAATATCACCTGCAATAGTGTCATACAATAAAAAAATAAGCCTTGAGGATAATATTCTATGCTCATTATGCTGTTGCAAAAGCAAACCGAACTTATCTTGGAAAGAAGCCGTTTTAAAATTATTCAAGAATTGCAATACAGCATTGTAGTCATCACCTATAGGCAAGTTGAGCGCATACTGGTTCACCATTTTAAAATAAACAAGCACGGGGATAAATATCCAGGAGTTGATCAACCATTCATAGTACTTAGAATGACCAGCTCCTTTACTTTCAGTTTGGGGTATAACAGGTGCAGGTTTTGCTTTTACAGCAGCAGCCTTCGACATAAATATAAATAGGTTATTGTTAAGTGCTTTCAAAAATACTTATTTCGAAAGTAATATTCAAAAGTGATTAACCATAGGCATGGAAACCTATCAGAAAAACAAAAGCCCCGGAATATCCGAGGCTTTTGATATAAAGACTTAGTTATTATTATTTGTCGCTTGTCTTCAGGTTAGGGAATGGAGGTGGTACGTTAGTAGGACCTTCTTCACCAACATTTGCTGAGCGATACATAACTACATTCGCATCACCAGACTGTCCGTACTGGAATATGAAGCGGTTGCGGTTGATACCATTCTTTTCACTCATGTACTGGATCACTGAGTTTACACGATCCCATGAGCGTTGCTGCTGCAGTTTGTTACCGTTTCCAGCACCAGTTATTACAACATGGCAATCAGGATTAGCCTGCATTTGTGCAGCAAGGGTAGCAAGTTGAGACTGCATTGCAGAACTGATCTTAGCAGATGTAGTTGGGAATATGATGCTACCTGCACCTATATTACCGCACTGGCTGCCTTTATTACCTGTACCGCAACCTTCTGGACAAGGGCATTTACCAACACCATCAGCATCAACTGGTTGGCATTCTGTTGGAGTGATCAATTGCTTGTCACGGAAGTCAGGAACACCGTCACCATCTGTATCCATAGGGCAACCATGAGAGTCAACAGAAACACCTGCAGGAGTACCTGGGCATTTGTCAAATTGATCTGTGATACCATCACCGTCAGCATCTGGCAATACCGGATCTGGCAGCAACATATGGCGTGGGTAGTTAAGTTCGTTGTAGCTAAAGTCAAGTGGGTTAAGCCAGTACAATGGTTCTACCCTCTTCTTGTTGTTACCCAGGTTAAAGTTCAGACCAACTGAAGTATAACTCAACAGGTCAGAAGCACGTGTTGGTACAGCAGAATTACCAGTACCTGCAACGGGTTGCTGAGGCAGGTAGTTGATACCGCTCATGTAACCATCACCATTAGGATAAGTTAAGCGCTCTTCCAATTGCAGGTTTACACGTTTGCTTAAACGGAACTGAGCACCGGCACCTATACTTGGAGCGAAATCCAACGTTTTATTATCAAAAATGGTTGTTCTAGATGTACCACGAGTGTTTGCTGGTTCATCATAAGAATTATCCATACCACTTTGAAGTGCTTTACGGATCTTATTTTTATTAGATGACTCGATAGTTGTAGTACCAATTATACTTGCAAAATCGTACGCCGCACCATTGTTAGTAGTGTTGATACGTGTTTTGTAAGCTACAGCACCTAAACCGAGATAACCGAAGAATGAAACTGAAGTACGAGCCTTATTAAATTTAATGTTGTTGGTATTCAACATGAAATCTATATTCAGCTGGTGTGCTTCCATCCTATAGTTATTATAGATAGTTGCAGGTGTTGGTGATGTAGGATACACACCATATGCCTGCCATGGACCGCCATCACCCTGTGTGATAGGAGTACCACGATAATCCAATCCCTTAGCAATCATATAAATATACTGTATCCTTGTAGAGAACATATATCCCCATGCTTTGCGTACATTCAGGTTAAAGCCACCATCGCCGCCTTTCGCATTGTAAAACAACAACCCTGGGATAGAACCAATAACATCTGGTTGTCCAATACCAAAACCTACTTCCCACATATTGCGTGGACGAGCAGGATACGCATATTGATGGTTTAAAAATTTCTTGTGCTGAGCCATGCTCCTCTTCGGAACATATGCTGTATCCAGCACATCGTAGTTTTGACCTCTGTAGGTCATATCTCTTGCAGACCACTGTGCGCTGGTAGCGGGTGTGGTAGTTGATGATTGGCTTTCCTGTGCAAACACCGGTTGAGCGCCCAGTGCCGAACACAAACCTACCAATAGTAGGTGTTTCTTGTTGACCATAACAGTTTGTTTATGTGATTTTTAGTTTAACGGTTTTAAAAATTTTCTCAATATTAAATATTATTCAAAGTGTTGCAAAGTTAAAACACAAAGGTTTAAAAGCAAAAACAGTATTTTCTATTAATTTACAAAACTACGACAAACACTACTTCTCGACAAGCTTATTCAACTATTATGCCAAAAATACTTTCTCGAAAGTAAATCAGCATTATCTGCATTTACATTTTCATTGTTTTGTACTTTTAGTTCGCAAATGGAACAAGTAAATAAAGTGATAGGCAGGGAACTGTCATTATTTGAAAAAAAATTTTCAGACAGCGTTAAAAGCTCTAATCCTTTATTAGACCGCATTATGCGGTTTATTATAAAGCGCAAAGGCAAGCAAATGCGACCTATGTTTGTTTTTTTGTCAGCTCTTATAGCCGCAGAGATCAATGATGCTACCTACCGTGCTGCAGCCCTTATTGAATTATTGCATACTGCTACACTTGTACATGATGACGTTGTTGACAACTCAATGATTCGTAGAAATTTTTTCTCAATAAACGCATTATGGAAAAATAAAATAGCCGTTTTAGTGGGCGATTACCTGCTCTCAAAAGGGTTGTTGCTATCTATTGATAATGGCGACTATAAGATATTACAGATCACATCCAGGGCAGTAAAAGAGATGAGCGAGGGTGAACTACTTCAAATGGAGAAGGCCCGCAAACTTGATATCCAGGAAGACATCTACTTCGAGATCATACGTGCTAAAACCGCATCCCTCTTATCTGCAGCTTGTGCAGCAGGGGCATATTCCGCAACAAATAATATAGAAATCTCAGATAAATTCCGGCTATTTGGCGAAAAAGTGGGAATCGCATTTCAGATCAAAGATGATCTCTTCGATTATGGGCAAGATAACATTGGTAAACCAACCGGTATTGATATTAAGGAAAAGAAGATGACCCTACCTTTAATATATACCCTCCAAAATGCCGATAAAGAGGTAAAAAGGAAAATTATATACATTGTAAAAAATCAAAATACTGACCGTAAAAAGGTAAATGAAGTAATAGAGTTTGTGAAAGCGTCAGGTGGCATAGAATACGCTGCAAAAAAAATGAAGGAGTATCTGGCTGACGCAAAAGAAATTTTAATGACATTCCCACAATCACCTGCACGTAATGCTATGGAAGAATTGGTCGACTACGCCATAGACAGAAAGAGTTAATATATACTTTATACTATCCACTATACGTCATTTCCATCTGCTTAGAAATTAACCTTTACTTCAATATAATTATAGGCGAATAAATGGCAGAATGTATTTTTTTGCCGAACTTTCCATTCGTTTTACATATGATTGAATAACAGATCAGTAGCAGAGATATCTATGGCAAAAGAGAGAGTAACGAAAGTAACAGACACGAAAGCAGTTAGGAAAAAGGACGCAGACACCAACCCCGAGGAATCAATAGTAGTAGCAGAACATATACAAGGTATGGACGATGACCACATCTTCATAAAAGGAGCGCGCATGCACAACCTGAAGAATGTAGATGTAGCAATACCCCGCAACAAACTGGTTGTAGTAACAGGAGTAAGTGGTTCCGGAAAGTCTTCCCTTACAATGGACACCCTTTTTGCAGAAGGTCAGCGCCGCTACGCAGAAAGCCTCAGTGCGTATGCACGACAGTTCCTCATGCGTATGGATAAGCCCGATGTAGATTACATACATGGCATATGCCCTGCAATAGCAATAGAACAAAAAGTAACCACACGCACACCACGTAGCACAGTGGGTAGCATGACAGAAATATATGACTACCTGCGGTTATTGTTTGCAAGGGCAGGCCATACCTATTCACCAATTAGCGGCAATGAAGTAAAGAAGGATACTGTAACTGATGTTGTTGAGTATATAAAGACACTCGATAAAGGAGTACGAATTCAGTTCATTGTGCCGCTCATCACCCGTTATGGACGCTCCATTCAGGAAGAGCTCAACATACTGATGCAAAAGGGCTTTTCTCGCGTGTATGCAAAAGAAGGCGATAGCAAACCTATACGCATTGAAGACCTGCAGGATGGTACAATACAGCTGCCAACCACACAGATATACTTGCTCATAGATCGTATTGTAGTCAAGGATTTTGACGAGGATGATTTGCACCGCATGGCAGATAGCATACAAACTGCTTTTTACGAAAGCGAAGGCGACTGCTTACTGGAAATAGACGGGGATAAAATGGTCAACTTCAATAACCGGTTCGAAGCCGATGGAATGAAGTTTGAAGAACCTACACCTAACTTATTCTCGTTCAACAATCCCTATGGTGCCTGCCCTACTTGCGAAGGCTTTGGGCAAACCCTGGGTATAGATGAAGACCTGGTAATACCCGACAAGCGACTAAGTGTTTACGAAAGCGCGGTAGCTTGCTGGCGTGGAGAGAAAATGAGCGAATGGAAAGATGGATTTATAAGAAGCGCATCAAAGTATAATTTCCCTATACACAAACCTGTAGCAGATCTTACCGAAAAGGAATTTGATTTGCTGTGGGAGGGTAACGATAAAGTAAGCGGCATCCGCGACTTTTTCACAATGGTAGAGCAGAACCTGTACAAGGTACAGTACAGGGTAATGCAGGCACGTTATCGCGGTCGCACGGTTTGCCCCACATGCAAAGGTTCCAGGCTTAGGCCCGATGCTCTATATGTAAAAGTGGGCAGCGCCACCATTGCAAACCTCATGTTCATTCCTACTACTGAACTATACGAATGGTTCAGGAATCTGGAACTCAGTGAATATGACCAATCTGTTGCCAAGCGAATTTTACTGGAAATTGATCAGCGTATAAAAACTTTGCTGGACGTCGGGTTGGGATATTTGTCGCTAGGACGGTTAGCTAATACCCTCTCTGGTGGAGAAAGCCAAAGGATACAGCTTACCAAATTCCTCGGCAGTAATCTTACAGACTCATTATATATTTTGGATGAGCCAAGTATAGGCCTGCACGCACGCGATACTGCACGACTTATAGATGTACTTAAAAACCTGCGCGACCTGGGTAATACCGTTGTGGTTGTAGAGCACGATGAAATGATGATGCGCGAGGCCGACTATATTATAGATATGGGGCCGCTTGCCAGTCACTTGGGTGGCGAGGTTATAGCAGCCGGCAACTACAGCCAAATCATAAAGAACCCTAAAAGCCTTACCGGCCAATATCTTTCCGGTAAAATGCACATAGATGTGCCACCTGTAAAACGCAAACCCAATGGCAATATACGCATAGAGGGCTGCCGGCAGCACAATCTGAAGAATGTTGATGTCAGCTTCCCCCTCAACTTGCTCTGTGTAGTAACCGGGGTAAGTGGCTCGGGCAAAACAACTTTGGTAAAACAAACTTTATATCCTGCGTTACAGAAACACTATGGCGAGGGCACAGAAAAACCTGGCTTATATAAATCACTGACCGGCGACCTTGCCAATATAAATCATGTGGAAATGGTCGATCAGAATCCTATTGGCAAGTCGTCAAGGAGCAACCCGGTCACTTACATAAAGGCGTACGATGAGATACGCAAACTATACACTAAGCAGCCGCTGGCAAAAATGCGTGGCTTTGCAGAAAAACACTTTTCTTTCAATACCGATGGTGGCCGTTGCGATACCTGTAAAGGGGAAGGTGAAGTTGTGGTAGAAATGCAATTCCTTGCAGATATACATTTGCTGTGCGAGGTGTGTAAAGGCAAACGTTTTAAGGAAGAGGTGCTTGAAGTAACCTACAGGACAAAAAACATTTTCGACATACTGGAGATGAGTGTAGATGAAGCTATAGCTTTCTTTGCAGATGAGAAAAAACTGGCTGCAGCACTGCAGCCGCTTAGCGATGTAGGATTAGGATATATAAAGCTGGGCCAAAGCAGTGACACACTCAGTGGTGGCGAAGCTCAAAGGGTAAAGCTGGCATCGTTCCTGGGTAAAAATAGTTCAAAGGATAAAATACTGTTCATATTTGATGAGCCCACAACAGGGCTGCATATGCACGATATAAAAAAGCTCCTCGGCTCATTTAATGCACTTATAGAACAGGGCCATTCCATAATAGTGATAGAGCATAATACTGATGTTATTAAGTGCGCCGACTATGTAATAGATCTTGGCCCTGAAGGTGGTATGGGCGGTGGCTACCTGCTATACGAAGGTAAACCCGAAGGATTGAAGAAAGTGAAAGAAAGTTATACGGGCCAATACATGTAATTACAATATCAACACAAACGTACCACCTATAATAAGGGCCGCTCCTATAGCGGTCTTTATTGTAAGTGTTTCACCCAGGAAGAGTACGGCCATACCTATAGCCAGTGCCACGCTCAGCTTATCAATAGGCGCAACTTTCGATACATCACCAATTTTCAGGGCGTGAAAATAAAACACCCACGACAATCCTGTAGCCACTCCGCTTAACACAAGAAAGAGCCAGTTCTGCTGTGTAAGACTATGAATGCCAGGCACCTTGCCCCTGCTAAATGCTATACCCCACGCTACAAAAAGTATAACGATGGTGCGTATCGCTGTAGCCAGGTCTGAATCCACACCTTTCATACCCACCTTTGCCAGTATGGCTACCAGCGAAGCAAAGAAAGCAGAGAGCAATGCATAAATCCACCACATAAGCTATTGTTTAATGATCAGCATTGTAAAAATAGTGCCTTTATTAATCTTTCTCATCCTTATACAATACCCCAAGCAAACTTGGAAGTACCACTAACAATAAAGGCAGGGCTATAACGAATCCCCCAATTACGGCAATTGCCAATGGCTGGTGCAGTTGCGCACCGGTACCAATACCTAATGCTAATGGTAACAATGCTATTATTGCTCCCAACGCTGTCATCAATTTGGGGCGCAGTCTGGTAGATATTGCAAATACTATCGCATCCTTAACCGTTTTATCCCGTATCGCATCCTTGAATTGCAGGAAAGTAAAGATGGCATTCTCACCTATTATCCCCACTATCATAATAAGGCCGGTATAGCTACCCACATTCAGTGGCGTGCGGGTTATGTATAGCGCAAGATAGCTGCCTGCTATTCCACATATAGCAACCCCAACTATCAGAAGAGCTACTCTAAACTCTTTAAACAAAAATAAGATCACTCCAAACACCAGTAAACTACTGGCCACCAATATCATCAGCAGTTCGCTGAAAGAGCGTTGCTGTTCAGCATAAGATCCTCCATATTCTATATGGTATCCTTGCGGCAGGTTAACATTCTTTTTGATCTGATTTTGTATATCACCCATCACCCCACCCAGGCTGCGTTTTTCCAGTCGTGCAGTTACTACACTCATGCTTTGCAGATTCTCACGCTGTATTTCTGCATCACCGCTGTTCACTACAATAGTGGCTAATTCGCCTATTGGCTTCAACTTTCCATTGGGTAAAAATATCTGCATGTTGCGCACCTGTTCCACACTTAGCTTACGGCCTCCAGGATACACAATGCGTATATTAGCTACTTGCTCTTTTTCCAGTACTGTGCCCACTATATTCCCTTCAAGTGCTGTTTGTAATTGGTATTGCAGGTTGGCAGGTGTAAGTCCATATTGGGCCAGCTTTGTAAAATCAGGCATCACACTTACAGAAGGTCCGGCTACAACTATACCATTAAATATATCAGCTGCTCCTTCCACCTTACTGATCACATCTGCTACGTTTGTCGCAAGTTGTTGTAGGGTCTGCTGGTTATCTCCAAATATTTTAATCTCTATAGGCTGCACACTGGTCATCAGGTCGCCCAGCATATCTGTTATAACTTGTCCAAAATCTATACGCAACGCAGGCTGCGACTGTTCTATTTTATGTCGCAGTTCTTTTATTACATCTTCGGTAGTTCTGCTTCTATCTTTTTTCAGCTGTATCAGGTAATCCCCCCTATTAGGCTCTGTAATGAAAAAACCCATCTGCGTACCTGTCCGTCTGCTATAGGCCTGCACTTCAGGCGTAGCAGTCACAATCTTTTCTACCTCACGCAGCATACGGTCTGTTTCGTCTAGCGATGTACCGGGTGGAGAACTATAATCCAGTACAATACTACCCTCATCCATCTCTGGCAAAAAACCTGTTTCCAGGTGCGGCACAACAAACACTATAGATGCTATCAAAAACGCAATGAATACAAAGCTCAAGTAAGGGCGTGCTATAAAATATCCTACCCATTTCCTGTTCTTTACCGGGTGCGCTTTTATAGTTTCATTACTCTTGTTATTGCCCAATAGCAAGTACACCACAGGCAATCCTATCCATGTAACAAAGAAAGAACACGCCAATGTAATGATCATCGTATTGGTCAGCACTTTAAAGTAAGCGCCGGCTACTCCCGTCATCAGCACAAACGGTACAAATATCACAATTGTACTTATAGACGAACCCACCATTGCAGGAAACAGGTAGTTGATAGACTTCTGGATCAATGCGGTTGCAGGTTCATCAGGATGTTCTTCGCGGGTACGGTGTATCTGTTCTACAACTACTATCGCATCATCTATAATCAAGCCTATAGAAGCAGCTATGGCCCCCAGGGTCATAATATTGAATGTATAGCCAACCCCGTATATGATGATCAGTGTAAGGCACAGTGTTATCGGGATGGTTATAAGAATAGTAAGACTTGCACGCAGTGAACGTAGAAATATAATAGCTACGATTATAGCTAGGGCGAGTCCCACCCACAAACTATCTGTAACACTTTTAACCGAATCATTTACAAAATCAGATTGTATATAATAAGGCTTTAAGCTCACATCCTTAGGCAGTATATCCTTCAGCTTTTCTATGCGCCTTTTTACCTCTTCCGATAGCGGAACAAGGTTAGCATTGGGTTGCTTGATCACAGCAAGCAATATAGCATCGCGCCCGTTGGCATTGATGCGGGTATATTCCACAGCTTCCTTAACTCCTACGTCTGCAATATCACTCAGCAATACAATACGCTTCCCGTCATTACGTACTACTATGTGCTGTATATCATCTACACTATGTACCGTTGCATCAGTTATGGTAAGGTACAAGTACCGGTAGTCTGACAAGTAACCATTCGACCTGATAAATCCTGTTTGCGACAATGCATTATTAATAGAGTCGGGAGTTATACCCAACGTACTCATTACCTGTTGCTTCAATGTCAGCCAGTATTCTTTCTGCCTTCCTCCTATCACTCTTACTTCAGCCACTCCCGCTACTTGCGATAGATAGGGCTTAATGGTATAGTTAGCTAGTTGCTTTAACTCTATGGGCGATTTACTGTTGCTTTCAAGGGTATAACCCATCACGGGCAGTATAGATGGATTCATCTTTTCTACCGTTATGTGCACATCCGGCGGCAGCACATTTTTTATTTCATTGATGCGCGATTCTATTCTCTGTTGGCTCAGGTCTATATTAGCATCCCAATCCATAAATGTTGATATTTCGCAACTACCCCTGCTCGTTGTACTCCTCACATCCTGCAATCCGGGTACTTGTTTTATAGCAGCTTCAAGGGGTTTGGTAACAGTAACCATCATTTTGTTTACTGGCTGTTCCCCTGCATCTGCTATAACTTTTATCTTAGGGAATGTAATTTCAGGAAACAATGAGGTTTGCAGCTTGCTATATGCCAGCACACCACCTAAAAGCAATACAGCCAATAAAACAGTTAGTGGATTCTTGTATGAGACAAAGAAGTTCTTCATGAGCCGTTATTGTACTATTTTAACCTTTGCCGTATCTCCCAATCCGTAATTCCCACCTGTCAATATTCTATCACTTGCTCTAAATACTGGCGATAATATTTCTACTCTATCCTTGGTTTCTATTCCTTTCTGTACAGGTACTTTTACAGCAGTAACAGAATCCATCATTTTCATTACCCAAAATTCGCTTTGTATATCATTGCTTAGTATTGAGGTCTTAGGTAAAGAAGCTGTATGGGTTTGATTTTTTACTATCCTTACTTTAGCGATCAGGTTTTCAGGCAGGTGATTGGCTTGTGGTACTTTAATAACCATACTCTGCGTTTGTGATGTCGGATCCACCGTTGGCATTGCCGCTGCTACCCAACCATCAAGATGTGTGCTGTCAGGCAATATCACTTCCACGTGCTTATTGAGCGGTACATACTTCTTAAGTTCATAAGGCAGTTCCAATACAAAAGCAAAACTGTTCTCATCGCTTATTACGGCTAGTTGCTCTCCATCTTGTACATAGTCACCCACCTGGTGGTTCAGTTGAGTGATGAAACCGTTACTGCCGGCACGTATATTATTTACCCCGGTAAACTTAAAAGCAGGATCCAGTTTGTTTATGGTATTGCCAATGCTTTCTGCCTCTTTGGTTTTTAGAGTAAACAATACCTGCCCTGCGTTAACATATTTACCGGGCGTAGCATTCATGGATTTAATATATCCACCCGCATTTGCCTTAGCATAGCTCTTTTGCATGTATGCCGATGTTGCATTCAACTCCAGGTATTCCGTAAGCGGATTATTATCAATGCTAGTCACAGTAACAGGTGTTTGCGCTGCTTCTGGTGCTGCTTCTTCGCCTTTCCCTTTTTCAACCTTGCTGCTGCAAGAGCAGAGCATCGCTATGGCGCAGAATAATATGAATATTTTGGAATGCTGCATCATAAATAATTTACTTGTTCCAATAGTTGATCTGGTTAATGATCTGCAACCTGCTTACACTGTTCTGTACCAGCAGGTTTTTTGCTGTTAAATAATTATTGATAGCTATAACGTAATCTGCAATTTTAGTATCTCCTGTTTCCATTTGCCTCACATCCACATCTATAAGGGTTTCCGTGTAGTGTACCTGGTCGTTTATCTCGGCAAGCAGGCTTTCTGTAGCGCTAAGCTGTTGCATTTGTTGTGCTACCTGCTGGTTGTATTGCTTAAAAAAGAAGTCACGATATCCCTGCCGGGTGTCTTCCTGCAACTGTATTTTCTGGTATTGCAATTTCTTTTGGTGGCCATCGTATATGGGCAAAGTCAGGTTTAGCCCTGCACTGCCACCAAAGTTCTTATAAGCGTCATAGGTAAGCGATGAGTAGTATCCGCCATTCACATATGCAGACACTTTAGGCCGGTAACTAAAGTTCAGCAATGCTACGCCGTTCTTCAAAAGCATGCTGTCTATCACATATTTCTGAAAAAACACCGAAGCTCTTGCGTCAGGCAGATGTTGTAACTCTATTTTGGGTTGGTCCAGTACCACGGCAGCAGTATCATAGATGCCGCATAGGTAATTAAGCCCCGCTATATCTGTTCTATACTGTATGGCAAACTGCTTCAACTGCAGCTTTTGTTGCCTGTGTGTCACTAGGAAGGTAAGGTAATCAGTCTGCCTGTATATATTGCTCTGCACCAGTTTTCGCAACAGGCTATCTTCCCTATCCAGTAATGCATTGATCTCTATGCTAAAGTTATATTGTTGCAGGTCGCCATAGGCGGTTATGTACTGCGCTACAATGGCACGTCTCAGCTCCTGCCCGGTTATGTCGCGCGCATTCAGCAGTGAGTCGCGCACTAGCAGTGCGGCGCCCACTTGTATATCCAGGCTTTTTTTACTTACAAAGTTCTGATTTACGTTCACCAGTGCATTCACAGTTGCTGTGTTGGTTACTATTTGGTCATACCCATAGCCATTTACCACAGGCGCGTAAAAGTTATTGCTGGTTGCTGTTACCTGGGGTTTATAAACGGCACGCACCCTTTGGCTGTCTATCAGTGCAGCACGTGCCTGGTTAGTATGGTCTCTCAGCAGGGGGCTATTATCTAACCCTTGTTGCAGGTAATACTCCATATCCCGTGTCTGCGCAGCACAATCAATTGCCGCAAACAACGCGATCAACATAAAAATCCTCATATAGCGCTTAATGCTCACCATTTGTTATATGCTTGCACAAAGGAATAAACAAAACCTGTAGAAATTTTGCACTTGCTATCCGCCAATTGTAGTAGATGCGTTAAAATTTACGCAGAATATATGCATGTCATTTACATAAGTATAGTTGACTGTAAACCCGGCAAAATCGCATATTTGCTTCACTATCGACAAGCCCAATCCATTTCCTTCAGCTTTCACATCGCTATGCCTGTAAAATCTTTGAAAAACCTGTTCTTGCTCTAACGCCGGCAGGTTTGACGTATTGGCTATGGTCAACAAACCATTATCAAGAGTTATTACAATTGCGCCACCTTGTTTATTATACCTCATTGCATTGTTTACCAGGTTGCCGGTCAAAATTTCTGCAAGCTGCCTATGGAAACGCACCGAAAAGGGGGTTACGGATAAGGATAGGCTAATCTTTCTTTCCAGCATCATTTCAGTAAATTCAGCACACTTGTTTTCCACTACCTCTTCTATCTGCACTTCCTCATTTAATGCAAACTGCCTGTTCTCAACCTTAGTAAGTAACAGCAGCGATTGATTGAGCCTCGAAAGCCGCTGCACTGCCTGTTCTATTTCCGCAATACCAGGTCCATATTCGTTTAGCAGGTTTTCCTGCTGCATCAGCATATCCATCCGTGTACGTATCACCGCAAGGGGTGTCTGCATTTCATGGGCTGCATGACCGGTAAACTTTTTAAGCGCCTGGTAATCCTGCTGCACACTATCCATCATAGCAGCTATGCTGTCATTCAGCAATGCAAATTCCTCTATATCTGTTTTTTGCAGCGTTACTGCATCTGGTGCCGAAAGGTTATACTGTTTCACTTGTCCTACTGTATCATAAAAGGGTCGCCATATATTGTTCAGTATTCGTCTGTTTATCAATAATCCGGTCACCAATATCAATGCTATCATCGCCAGTGTCACAAGTATGATCAGGTTCAGTAAAAGCTGTGTGCTCCGTAGTGGTTTACTTACTATTACTCCATATTTTTCACCCTCCACGGCAATATTAAACCTGACGTCCCTATACAATTCGTCGCGTCCGTCGCCTTGGTAGTTCACTGTCGCATAGCCTTGCTGCACAGGTACGCCCTTGCTAAACACTTCATGCTGATCTTTTGTATTGAGTATCTCCGGGAGAACTCCGTGTATCTTCACATATTGATATATCTCCTGCTGTTCCGATTGCAGAGTACTATCTACCTGTTGCACCAATATATAATGCAGCAACAGATAAAAGGTGAAACCGCCTACCATAAAGACTATTACAGTAGCCATTATGTTAAGGCGGTTATAGCGGGCAAACAACTTCATTTTACAGCCAGTTTATACCCCATGCCATATACACTGCGTATATAATCTCCGGCGCCTGCTGCCAGCAATTTCTTTCTAAGGTTTTTAATATGCGCGTATATAAAATCATAGTTATCCGCCACATCCATATCGTCGCCCCATAAGTGTCCGGCTATTGCATTCTTAGATACTACCCTATTGCGGTTCACAATAAAGTAAACTAATAGGTCATATTCCTTACGCGTCAATATTACTTCTGCCTGTTGCACATGCACTGTTTTAGCAGATATATCTAGAGTTATTTCTTCAAAAGCAAGAGTATTACTTCCCTGCATATTTTTCCGTCTTATAATGGCGGCAATACGTACGCTCAATTCTGGCAAGTGAAAGGGCTTTGCAAGGTAGTCGTCTGCGCCTATCTGCAAACCGGTTATCCTGTCTTCCAGTTCATTTCTGGCCGATATAATGATCACACCATCCATACGGTTTGCCTTTTTCAGAGCTTTAAGCAGATCCAATCCATTACCGCCTGGTAGCATCAAGTCTAGTACTATACAATCATACTGGTACAGCTCTATCTTTTCAAGCGCACTGCTATAATTAGTTACGCACTCGCAAAGGTATTGCTGTGATGATAGGTAATCTACCATACTCCTGTTCAGTCCAGGCTCATCTTCTATTATTAGTATTTTCACTTATAAGTCATGTAAGTTATGGTGAAATACGTTGCTTCATTATTTTATTGCCGACCTATCTCCAGCACCCTAAAAGTACCCGGTTTTGCATTTGGCCGTCCTGTTCCAACCTCAGCAGGCGCCAGGTCTGCAGTTGAAAGATACACTACATGCGCTTCCTTATCAAGTGTCATTGTTCTGGCGCCTTTTTGTGTGGTCAGTTTTTGCAGGCTTTTGTATTTATCCGGGGTTAGTTCTTTTATTATATCCAAGGTACCATCACCATTAGATGAGAACACAATTCTTTCAGAAGCATCAAATTCCACACCATCGCAACCATCACCTATAGGCACTGTCGCTACCACCTTACCATTCTCTGCATTCATTACTACAAGTATGTTATCACATCCAGCATATAGCCTCTTTGTTATCTTATCCATTGCCAGTCCAGACGGGCCAGTTGCGCCCTTACCTAGTGGCCAGCGTGCAGTCACTGTCAGCTTGTTTGTATTCAGTCGTACAATTTCGTTCCTGTCCTCAATGTTTATATAGATGTTTCCATTGTCATCGCTAACAGCCGTCTCTGGCTTTCCCCCAAGCGCTATGGTAGTTACAACCATATTATTCGTAGGATCTATTACGGTTAGGTCTTTACTCTTGCCATTGCAGACAAATACTTTCTTAGAGTACTCATCATACATAATTGCGTCTGGGTTATCTCCGGTTTTAATCTCGCCCTTTACTTCGTTAGTATTTATATCAAATACAGTTACAGTATTCAGCTTTCCATTACTGATGAAACCTTTCTGTACACCCGGCGCAAATGCTATTCCATGCACACCGGTGGTATTGGGTATTACTGCCACCGCAGCCCCACTCAGTTTATCTATCACATTTACCTGTGTACCGTGCGATACATATAGGTAATCATTAACAGGGCTTACCGCAAGGTAGTCCCACCTGCCTTCGCCTGCTACCGGAAATGTTTTCAGTATTCGGTAGCTGTCTGCACCTTGTCCAAATGCGGTCGATCCTCCTAATAATAAAGCTGCTGCCAATAGTTTTTTCATGAGTAGTTGTTTGTAGCGCAAAGTTTAGCGTTAATCCTGAAGAAAAATTGTATTTATTTATGTATTTTAATGGAAGGCCTACCACAGATCGATCTGTACATTTTCATTAACCCCGATATCACATCCGATCATTTTTTGCACACCCAATAGTGGCACATTATCGATACAGTTATTGCCACTGTTATCAATATAATAAATAACACTTTTTCCTCTGTTTTTCGCTGAGTAGCGTAAGCGTTATTTTCCTAATAATCATAAGATTGCATCAGTTCTTATACATATCTCAGCTACCGCACTAACCAACGCAACTTTTTCACCGACTATATTGCCACTTTTACCGACATTACTCTATCCATTGCCTAAAAGCAATAAGTGATATGCATTCTGCTATTTACTTTTACATCATAAAACAAAATAAAATGTCTCGTCACGAATATTATCGCGGAAAAAAATTTGGGCATCGTCATCACAATCCAAGGGATAAGTCCATATTCGGTATCCTGCTTGCCCTCATCGGCGTGGCTCTTCTGTGCAAAACATTTGGACTATTATACTTTAGCTATATTACTACCTGGCCTATTATTCTCATAGTTATTGGGGTGCTCATAGGCTTTAAAAGCTCGTTCCGTTCGCCTTTTGGTTGGATATTGCTTGTTATAGGCGCAGCAAATCTAACCCCTCAGTTCTACATATTCGGACATCCGTCCTCAGCGCTGGTATGGCCTGCATTGTTTATTGGTGCCGGCATCTTCATCGCAGTTCGCTCACGCCGTGTGCCGCCATATTGCATGCCAAATAAAGACGGAGTAGTTATGGATACGGTCACCACTGCAGAGAACACAATAAATATTGATGTCACATTTGGTGGTCGCAAAGAGTTCGTTACCTCAAAAGATTTTAAGGGTGGTTCTATTTTTGCCACATTTGGCGGTTGCGAGGTCAATCTTATGCAGGCCGACACTACCGAAAAGGTAATGGTCATAGATGTCAAGATTTCCTTTGGCGGTGTAGAACTCATAGTCCCATCAAACTGGCAGATTCAAAATGAAATAAGCCCATCCTTTGGTAGTGTAGAAGACGAACGCATGATACAGCCTTCGCAAACTACAGGCGATCAGAAAATCTTACTCCTTAAAGGCAGCTGCTCATTCGGCAGTATAGAAATAAAATCTTTCTAAACCCATATTCAATAACTCCACAAATTGTTTTTATGAAAACATACACTGCACAGATTGTATATTGTATTGAATGCGAAGGAAGACCTACTGATCAGTATGAGGAACAATGGAGACTGGTCTTTGCCGAAGATGAACGCTTGGCTCTAGATGAAGCGCGCGCTATTGCTAAAAATGAAGAACAGACCATCATAGATAGGCATGGCCGCGATATACGCTGGCAGCTGGTAGCAGTAAAGGATATACAGGAAGTAACGCTCACAAATGGCAGTCTTCTGTTCTCAGTAGTAAAGGAAGCAGAACCAATAGCTGCTCCTGTTTGGAGCATATAAAAACATACAATTGCCTTTGTCTATTATTTCTAAAAACATAAGTTGGATATGGCCCGTGCACATCTTATTTGCATTGGCTATATACGCGTTAGTACTCACCAATGTGTGCCAGCTCGATAATGCTGTTGCCATAAAAGATAGCATCATAAGCATCAGTATTCTATCGCTGTGCGTATGGGGTATATATCTGGTCATGCGCTCATACCCCACCACTGTTGCCATCTTTTTTTATGCCATCATCACTACTGCTTTTTTCTGCTTCGCTGGCAGCATCACAAACTGGCAAATATTAAAAAATTGGGTGGGCCATACCAACAGGCCCTATTGCCTCTGGCTCACCAATACCCTACCATTGCGTATCATTATCAATTTCCTGGTATTGGGTTGGGTAGCTACCTATACCGGACTAAGCAAGAAAACCGATACCCTTGAGGATAAATTTCAGCAGCAGGCTGATGCTTCCATTCTCCTCCGCGAGGCAGAATTATTCAAACTGAGGCAGCAATTGCAACCCCATTTCTTATACAATAGCCTCAACTCTATCAATGCACTTATCTTAATTGAGCCCGATATGGCTCAGGAAATGGTGGGCAAACTATCCGACTTCTTGCGCAACTCAGTAAAACGAGAGGCACAAGACAAGATACCGATTGAAGAGGAACTCGCTTATATTCAAACATACCTCGATATAGAGGCTATTCGTTTTGGCGATCGGCTTAGCGTCGTTTATCAAAAAGAATATACCGACGATGCTACTATACCCCCCTTCCTGCTGCAACCCATTATTGAGAATGCCATTAAATTTGGGTTGTACGGTACTGTAGGCATTGTAACCATCTCTATCCATATATGGCTGTCGCCCGATTTCCTGGAGATATCCGTTTCCAACCCGTACAATAGTTCAGACAACCCATCACGTGGCACGGGCTTTGGCCTCGCAGGCATCAGGCGACGACTATTTCTGCTCTATGCGCGCCTCGATCTCTTAGATATTCAAAAAACAGACGAAATATTTACGACACTTATAAAAATACCCCGCCATTATGTACAAAGTGATATTAATAGATGATGAGCCTCTGGCACGCCAGCTGATCAGGGCATTTTTAAAACCTTATACACAAGTCGAGGTTATTGCAGAATGTAGCGACGGTTTTGAAGGCTTTAAAGCGATACAGGAACTAGAACCCGACCTTATATTTCTTGATGTGCAGATGCCAAGACTCAATGGCATGGAAATGCTTGAATTGATAGAAACTCCGCCGTCTGTTATATTCACTACAGCCTTTGATGAATATGCAATGAAGGCCTTTGAACTCAATGCCGCCGACTATTTGCTGAAACCCATAACACGCGAACGGTTCGATAAAGCCATGCAAAAATGGCTCAGCATTACGGCTACTGCACAAAAACAGCCCGACAATGAAAAGCTGTTTGCAACGCCCGTTGTTGAGGGTTACCAAAACCGAATAGTTGTAAAAGACAACGGCATGATTCGCATCATACCCGAGCACGATATACAATACGTAGAAGCAAGCGATGACTATATAAAAATAGTAACAGCTTCAGGCACCTACCTTAAGAAAAGCACATTATCACATTTAGAGCAAATGCTCGATCCACAGAAGTTTGTCCGGGTACACCGGTCATATGTATTACCCGTTGCACAGCTAGCGCGTATAGAACCTTACGAGAAAGATGGCCACATAGCCTTACTTCAAAATGGTTCTAAAATAGCAGTAAGCAAGACCGGAATGGCTAAGCTAAAAGCACTCCTGGGTTGGTAAAACCATGAGGGGTTTAGACTACCCCCTCATTATCTTTTGGAATATTTATAGTAGGCATTCTTTCCAAAATATATCTTACCAGTAAGTAACCACCCAGGCCAAAGGCTTGCACAGTTATATAGTGTATCGGGTTTGCACCCATCACTTGCATCAGCCTTTCACTTAGTGCATTACGTGCTGCTATATCCTGCGCATTTTGAATGGAGGTCAGGTCTATCTGGCCGGTATTCATCAAAATAATGAGCACAGCTAAAACACCCAATATATAGAAGAATAAGTAAGAAGCAATGGTAATAAGAACCCAAACGATCGGGCTTTTCCCTTTAAGCTTTGCAATCAGCCCATTCCTGTATCCCAGGTAAATGATAAGAAAAAATATAAGGAGTGAACCCTCCATTTTTATCGTGTTTTTATAAATTCTGTGACACTCTCTATTATGTGATTGATCTGCGCATCATTCAAGCCGTGATGACAGGCCAGCAACATGCCGCCTCTCATTACTTTATCAGCTTCCGGGTATCCGTTTGCTGATGCACGATGCGGCTGGTTTTTAAACCCTGGCTGCCTCAATATATTGCCTGTGAATACGGTACGGGTCTGTATGTTCCTCTTTTCAAGGAATATCTGCAGATCGCGGCGTATAAACGGTGCTGTTGCACGTATAGTTACCGGGAAAGCTAACCAGCCAGTACGTGAATCAGCCAATTGCTTAGGCAATATAAATAGGTCTTCGTAATGGCTGAAGAATTTCAGCATACGATTGTAGTTCGCAGTGCGGGTATCTATGTTCTTAGCCAATTTTCCCAACTGTACCAGGCCAAATGCAGCGCCCATTTCACTTGGCTCTATATTATAACCCGGCTCTTCAAATACAAACTTGGCATCGTACGGTATCCCCTCTATCTCTACGTTAAACCTGTTCTCAATCTTTTCAGACTCTACAAACAATGATGAGCTACGGCCCCAGCTGCGCAACAAACGGCCACGGTTATAATGTGCTTCACTGTTTACACAAAGCATCCCACCATTACCGCCGCAGTTAATAATGTGCGAACCATAAAAGCTGGTAGTACTCATATCTGTGTAACGGCCCGATGATTTTCCCTTTATTTCAGCACCAATTGTGTCAGCGCTGTCTTCAAGCACAAACAGGTTGTGCTTATCCGCTATTTCACGTAGTATCTTCCAGTCTGGCAAGTTACCCATCAGGTTAGGTATGATCATCGCCTTTGTTTTAGGCGTTATCATTTCTTCTACCTTATTTACGTCAATATTGTAGGTCGCTTCCTCCACGTCCACAAAGGCTGGTACCCAGCCTTTTTTTAATTGTGGTGCTACAGTTGTAGAAAATGTAAGGGCAGGTGTTATGATCTCACTGCCAGGCGCATAGTCCATCAGGTCTGCAGCAAGGTATAGCGCAGACGATCCGCTATTCACACCAATACCATATTTCTTATCATACAGCACAGCTACTTTTTCCTCCATTTCGCGCACATTCTGGCCCATCTGGGTGCTTGTACGCAATACATTCACCACCGCCTCTACTTCTTCTTCGCCATGCACCGTTCTCCCATAGGGTACGTGGATATAGTCTGTTTGTAACATGTAACGTATTAGAATGCGAATGTACTGGATAACACGCACATTTATTAGTTAAGAGTATTAAAAACTTACTCTTATATATGTAGAACCAATGAGCATCAGGCTATATGCTCACGCGTACCCGCCTTCTCAGCCTCATAATGGTCCTCAGCCATTACAGTCTCTTTAGGGGTCGGTAAAAGCATCAATCTCAGAGTAGTATCATTTGTAAAATAGCTAATGGCCCAGTTGATAAATATCGTGAGTTTGTTCTTCACACTCAATATCAGCATCAGGTGCAGAAACATCCAGGCAAGCCATGCCAGCCTACCCTGGAAGCTAATAAAAGGGAGATCTACCACAGCCTTACGTTTACCCACGGTAGCCATGGTACCCGGGTTCTTATACTTAAATTCCAACAATTTCTCGTTCCGTGCCATCCGCTTGAAGTTATCTGCCAGGTTTTTAGCCTGGTTGATAGCTACATTGGCCAATTGTGGATGCCCTTTGGGCCAGTCAGGCGTTTCCATATAGGCAATATCGCCTATTGCAAATGCATTTGTCAGTCCCTGTATCTTGTTAAAGGCATCTACTTTTATCCTGTTACCGCGAACCAGCATTTCTTTAGGTATTCCCTCCGGCACATTACCCATTACCCCGGCGGTCCATATCATCGTATGTGTCTTAATGGTTGTACCGTCCTTAAACTTTACTATTTGCCCGTCATAGTCCTCTACAATTGTATTGAACAGCAACCTTACACCCAGTGCCTCCAAATACTCACGCGATTTTTGTTGCGAGGCCTGGCTCATATTCATTAACGTGCCCGCAGATCCCTCAACAAGATATATATTAAGCCCCGTGAAGTCCATATCAGGATAATCCTTCGGTAATACGTTCTTTTTCATCTCAGCAAGCGCACCTGCCATCTCCACCCCGGTAGGCCCGCCGCCAGTAACTACTATATTCATAATACCTTCCTTTTCCTCCGGCGTAGCAACCAGTGCATCTTCAAAATTCAGCAATATCCTGTTCCTGATAGTCACCGCATCAGGGGTCGATTTCATCGAAAAGGCATACTTCTCTATGTTCTTATTCCCAAAGTAATTCGTAATACATCCGGTGGCTATCACCAGGTAGTCATACCTGTATACCCCTTTATCGGTAACCACATTTTGGTATTGGGTATCTACATTTTCTACTTTGGCTATACGCACATGTATGTTCTCCCTGTTTTGGAAAACCTTTCTTAACGGGAAGGAGATAGCACTCGGCTCTAGCCTGGCTGTAGCTACCTGGTAAAATAATGGCTGGAACTGGTGAAAATTATACTGGTCAATGACTGTGATCTCGTAATCATCACTTTTCATTCTTCGTGCAAGTTGCAAACCTGCAAATCCTGCACCCAAAATAACGATCTGTTTCACAGCCATGATATTTTTTTATAAAGTTACCACACGGGTATTCTTACATCCATATTAAAAAGCTATGCCATTATATACAAAAACGGCTACCAGTTTGTGTCTGGTAGCCGTCTCATGCATCTTTTATGTATTCTGATGTATATACTATCGGGCAATATTCACCGCTCTCAGCTCCCTGATCACAGTTACTTTTATCTGCCCGGGGTATTGCATTTCCTTCTGTATCTTATCTGCTATTTCAAAAGACAAACGGTCGCTATCAGCATCGCTTACTTTATCAGCTTCTACTATCACGCGCAGCTCACGTCCCGCCTGTATAGCATACGCTTTTTCAACACCCGGATAGGCCATTGCTAACCCTTCCAGATCCTTAATGCGTTGCAGGTAGCTCTGCATCATTTCGCGACGTGCGCCCGGCCTTGCACCGCTAATAGCGTCACAAGCCTGTACAATTGGCGATATGATGTAGGTCATTTCCATTTCATCATGGTGCGCACCTATCGCGTTCACAATTGAGGCATGTTCTCCGCACCTTTCCGCAACTTTTGCGCCAAGCAATGCGTGGCTCAGTTCTGTTTCTTCATCAGGTACCTTACCTATATCGTGTAGCAAACCGGCACGTTTTGCCAATTTTATCACCTTCTGTCCCAATCCCAGTTCAGCAGCCATTATACCGCAAAGGTTTGCAGTTTCTTTACTGTGCATCAGCAGGTTCTGTCCATAAGACGAGCGGAAGCGCATTTTACCCACCAAACGTACCAGGTCTTTATGCAACCCGTGTACACCCAGCTCTATTATGGTGCGCTCACCAATTTCCATTATTTGCTCTTCCAGTTGCTTCTTGGTCTTTTCCACCACTTCTTCAATACGTGCCGGGTGTATGCGGCCATCCTGTACCAGGCGCTGCAAAGACAGGCGTGCTATTTCGCGGCGTAGTGGGTCAAAACAACTTAATACTATTGCTTCAGGGGTATCGTCAATGATCAGGTCCACACCGGTCGCTGCTTCCAGCGCACGTATGTTACGCCCTTCACGTCCTATTATCTGGCCCTTTATTTCATCGCTCTCCAGGTTAAACACCGTGATCGCATTCTCAATAGCCTGCTCAGAACCCAGGCGCTGTATAGATTGAATGATTATTTTCTTAGCTTCTTTGGATGCGTTGATCTTCGCTTCCTCCATTATTTCCTTCACATGTGCCATAGCACGTGTGCGGGCTTCTTCTTTTACCAGCTCTATCAGTTCGCTCTTAGCTTGCTCAGCAGAAAGACCAGATACTTTTTCAAGTCTCTTTATATGCTCTTCCTGGTGTTTTTCAAGTTCAGTACGTTTTATGTTTACTACTTCTATCTGTTTGTCCAGGCTTTCTTTTAGCTGGTCATACTCACTTATCTGTTTTTGTAGGGCATTATTCTTATCAAGGGTACTCTGTTGCTGTTGCTTTATGCGTGCTTCACTTTCCTTTATACGTGCTTCATTTTCTACTAGTTTCTGGTTCCTGTTCAGTACATCTTTTTCATGTTCGCTCTTCAGCTGTAAAAAGTGCTCCTTCGCTTCCAGTATTTTCTTTTCTTTTAATGTTTCCGCACCAGATTTCAGTGCTTCTACGTGTGCTTTCGCATCGTCAATTATTTTTTTGGCCTGCTGCTCCGCTTCGTCAACCTGCTGCTTAGTGTTCCTGGCAAATATTAATTTTCCTAAAAATATACCTATTAATACTGCCACTACCGCTATTATCGCGGAAATGATGGTCGATTCCATAAATGTTGTCTATAACTTTTATCTTATTTTGATGATTAATAATATCCGCATTTAACCATATATAAAGCATGGGTTTTGCAGAATTTAGCATGCTAAGTTAGTAAAAGATTTCTAGACTCTTATTTGACTGGAATATATAAATGTCCATATCTGAGCATCATTAGTTGCAGGTTTTTCCATCAAAGCGTAATATTGTTCTTGTATTCCAGCACGCTCCCAATGGTCTTAGCATTTTCCTTTTGTAACGTTTCCGTACTACCGGTAAGAAGAGAACCCTCCCATACTGCAGAGCAGGTAAACCAGCTCCTGTATGGCGAGCGTTGCGAAGTGCTGGAGATCAACCACAAAGAATGGGCTAAAATAAGGAGCGAGTGGGATAGCTACGAGGGCTGGTGCAAGGCCTCCCAGCTCAACTTTATACAACGTAAAGAATACAGGAAGGGTCCCAAATATATCACCTCTGGCCCCAACGATAAGTTTATACTTCCCGATGCCGGCATATGGCTCCCATTGGGTAGCGACCTGATGCGGTGCAAAGGCATCAAAACCCAAATAGATGGCAAAAATGCAGTCTATAAAGGCAAAAGAACAAGTGTTACTAAATTAGCTGTCAACGCAGAAAACTTGAGAAAAGCAGCCATGCATTACCTGCATTCCCCATATATGTGGGGCGGTCGCAGTGTTGCCGGCATAGATTGTTCAGGTCTTACCCAAATGGCGTACAAACTTTGTGGTTTTCCCATTCCCCGCGATGCATCGCAGCAAGCAAACGAGGGTAAACTGGTCGATTTCCTGCAGCATGCCCAATGTGGCGACCTCGCTTTTTTCGACAATGCTGATGGTAAAATAGTGCATGTGGGCATCCTCCTCGACGAACAGTCCATCATTCACGCCACCGAAACCAGTGGCCATGTAGTTATAGATCGTATAGATCAAGGGGGTATAATCAGTACAACGTTAAAACGCCGTACCCACAACTTAAGATTGGTAAAAAGATATTTCTAGTAAAGATCAGTACTCCATCCCCTTATAAAAAACCTTAAACACACTCTGCCCTATCTGGTACTGCAGTACATCATAGTTCAGTTGCCAGCTTTGCAGGTCGGCATTGGTTACATCGTACACCTCTCCCTCGCTAAACAAACGCAGGGTGCTATTGGTGCTTACATATGCCAGTGAATTGTACTGTACAGTGAAGCTGGTAGGATAATAGTTATCAATATTTACGATCTGCCCCTTATAGAATACATTAAAGAAACCAGAAGGATCTTTATAAGCTATAATGTTATCGGCAACCTTGTATGTAGGATTAAAATAGCCAATGGCATGTACACTATCTTCATAAAAGACCTTAAAATACCCATCGTTCGATACATAGGCTACCATATTATCTCCAGCGGAGTATGAAATGGGCGGATAGTCATCTATCACGAATGTTTGCCCGTTATGAAATATTTTAAACTGCCTATTGGCATCTACATAGGCTACAGTATTACGGCCTGCATCAAATGAGGATACAGTAAAATCCTCCTGTGCAATGATCTGTCCGCGATAAAATATACGGAATTGGTTGGCGAAGTTATCATATGCAATTATGTTATCAGAAACCTTAACCGCCGATAAAATACTATCCGGCAAAAAACTTTCCAGAGTATATATCTGCCCCCCGTAATAAGCATTGTAAGAGTTTTTAAGACCATCTACATACAAAACTACGCTGTCACCTATATTATAAGAATTACAGATCCCTGTCAGGTTCTTGGTTACACCTTTATCAAATACATTCAGCGATTTTTGGTTCAGGTAAACTACAAGGTTATCTGTTGCAAAAAAAGAATTGGTAAAGCCGGCATTTATTGTCTTCACGCCACCTCCATAGTATATTTTAAATGAGCGCGAGTTGTCCAGGTACGGTATAGCTATCCGCCCTATCTTCATGTCCACTGGCGGTAGGTAATCTATTTTGCGTATAAATCCCCTGTCCCAGACCATCACTTCATTCTGAATATCGGTAAAAGCTGACAAGGGCTGAGACAACACATCGGCGCTGCACGCTATTATAAGCAAAAGGGAATAAGCCAATATTCTTATCATGGGGAAGGCATTTGGGTGTAAATTAAAAAAATAAAACAAAAAAGGTGCCCGTAGCGCGCTGCAAATGGCTACAAACCTTATTTCACCAACGGGTAAAAAGCAGTGTACTCAGAAGATTAAAGAAAGACGAGAAGCTGTAACTGGCTTTGGAGGCTCACCTCAGTTGCTAAAAATAAAAAAGCCAGCGTGAGAACACGCCAGCCCCTATAAACCCTATCACCATGAAAACATGTTAAAGATACTAACGAAATCTGAAATACAAAATCCCAAACTTTATTATTACATAAATATTACAAAACCATTGCTTCTTTGTTAACAACTATGTGGATATCTATTTTAATCCAAATACCGCTGCAAGCAACTCAAACGACTTTTTAGTTTCGTTAAAATCCTCCGAAAACGTTGCCAGCATTACCTCATCTGTTTTATAGGCATCGGCTAACAACGTCAATTTCTGTTTCATTTCAGCAGGTGTTCCTGCCACCATGCGGCCCAGGTTATATTTAATACGCATTTGCTGTTCGGGGGTAAATTTGGTGGCTCGTATTTCTTCATACGATGGCAAACTGCCATCCATCCCCATTTCTATCCGCAACATGCGGTAGCTAAATTCTGTTTTCCACCGTTCCACAGCTTCCTCATCTTCAGAGCAGAAACCAAATATGCTAAAGTTCACCTTAGGTGCAGCCAGGCTTTGCGATGGTTTAAATAACCTCCGGTAATCATCAGCCGCATCTGGCCCACCATTGGGGTTAATAAAATGGGCAAAAGAGAATGCCATCCCCAGCTTCGCCGCTATTCGCCCGCTTCCCCCGCTCGATGTCAGCATCCATTGCTCTGGCATGGTTTCCACCACCGGCGATGCCAATACCTTTTCATGCACTGTACCAAGTTCTTTACTATTTGTAAAATAGCCTTCCAGCTCTGCCAGCTGCATCAAAAAATCCTGCTCGCTAAACTGGTTCGATGGATTCAGCAAATATGCCGCCAGCCTGTCCCCACCCGGCGCACGGCCTATTCCCAGGTCAATTCTCCCCGGGAACAAAGCCTCCAGCATTTTAAAATTCTCCGCCACTTTCAGGGCACTATGGTTGGGTAGCATGATCCCGCCCGACCCTATCCGTATCCTTTTCGATTCACCACCCAAGTGAGCCAGCAGCACTTCCGGGGTAGATCCCGCCACTACCCGCATGTTATGGTGTTCAGATATCCAGAACCGGGTATAGCCCAGTTCATCGGCAAGTTTCACCATGGTTGCTGTATTCTGTATAGCCTGAGTCGGGGTAATACTGCGCCCCACTATCGACTGATCTAATATACTTAATTTCATTTTCGACATGTATCACCAGGCCTATATATCACCTGTTCCGCCGCAAAATTACCCATACCCCCACTCTCCACCCCCAACTTATTATTTATCCGCTTATTGATAAAAACGTGTAGTCAACACGAAAACCACAAATAGATGTTACAAGAAAAGCCCAGCCCATATTCAGCCACCTTTTTGCAGCGCCCCTCATCGGACAAAAACCAGTGTTCTACAAGCACCGAACACATATCATTTCATCGGCAGGTCCTCGGAGGTAGATTTCCTTCAGCCTGGTACAACAGTAGTACTGCTGCCTGCACAAAGCTGCGTTGGCAGCAGCGGTAATCGCTGCCGACTGCCTTTTTTTGTTTCTTTTTTTGGCATCAAAAAAAGAAAGGAAATGAAGGGCAGACCTCTTCTGAGCGACTAATTAGTGATGGCAGCCGCATTTTTCCACCATACAAGTATTATCTTTGCACATGCAAATTTTAGACGGCACAGCAGTTGCAGCACATATAAAAGAGCAACTAAAGCATGAAGCTGAATCCTTGAAAGCAAGGGGCTTAAATGCCCCGCATCTCGCAGCTATACTAGTGGGCAACAACCCTGCAAGCGAAGCCTACGTAGGCAGCAAAGTGCGCACCTGCGCAGAACTGGGGTTCGACAGCACCCTGCTCCGGTTCGATGTCAGCATCTCAGAAAAAGAACTCATACACCACATTCAGCAACTCAACGACGATAGTGCGGTGAACGGCATATTGGTTCAGCTACCCCTTCCGCCGCATATTTCGCCCGATGCTATTATCAATAGCATTAGTCCCAATAAAGATGTAGATGGCTTCCATCCTACATCACAGGGTAAGATGTTGCTGGGCCAGCAAACATTTCTGCCCGCTACACCCTACGGCATACTCATGATGCTGGAGCACTATAAGATAGACATCGCCGGTATGCATTGCGTGGTCATCGGCCGCAGCAATATTGTAGGCACCCCAATGTCAGTACTCCTTAGCCGCAATGGCAACCCCGGCAATGCCACGGTTACCCTTTGCCACTCCCGCACCAAAAACCTTAAAGATTTCACCCTCAATGCCGATATTATTGTAGCTGCCATAGGCCGTCCGCGGTTTGTAACAGCCGATATGGTGCGCCCCGGCGCGGTAATAATAGATGTGGGTATTAATCGCATCGATGATGCCACGCGCAAAAGCGGCAGCCGCCTCGTAGGCGATGTCGATTTTGATAACGTTGCACCATTATGTAGTTATATAACACCGGTACCTAAAGGTGTGGGCCCCATGACCATTTGCGGCCTCATGAAAAACACCCTTGCCGCATCGAAGCTGCAGGCCGGTATGGTTGATTAAAATGTTTAAAACTTGAGCACATTTGCTGATCAGGTTAATAAGAGGTAGCATTCCGTAGCTTGGCACTATAGTAGCACCTCAGCCCGATCAAGGCTACCGCCGAAAAAACGTAGTGATTTTTTTCGGCTGCCTTTTTCTTTGCTACTTTCTTTTGGGCATGCAAAAGAAAGTAGAACCACGGGAGCAGGTTTTGAGTAAGAACTAAGCTCCTGGCACTATTAAGTGATTAAAATGTTTAAAATTTGAGCCCGTTTTGCTGGACAGGTTAATAGGAGGTAGAATTCGTTAGCTTGGCACTACAGTAGCACCTCAGCCCTATCAAGGCTACCGCCGAAAAAACGCAGTGATTTTTTTCGGCTGCCTTTTTCTTTGCTACTTTCTTTTGGGCATGCAAAAGAAAGTAGAACCACATGAGCAGGTTTTGAGTAAGAACTAAGCTTCTGGCACTATAAGTGATTAAAATGTTTAAAACTTGAGCACATTTGTTGATCAGGTTAATAAGAGGTAGCATTCCGTAGCTTGGCACTACAGTAGCATCTCAGCCCTATCAAGGCTACCGCCGAAAAAACGTAGTGATTTTTTTCGGCTGCCTTTTTCTTTGCTACTTTCTTTTGGGCATGCAAAAGAAAGTAGGACCACATGAGCAGGTTTTGAGTAAGAAACAGGCTCTGCTACTTAAAACGGACTGGTATACCGTGTAACAATACCAGATTTTGACGATGACTGAACCAATTACAGAAACTACAATTACCGCCCATGCCTACCCGGTCATGGAGCATTTCTATACCCTGCAGGGCGAGGGCCTGTACACGGGCCAGGCTGCCTACTTCATCCGCCTCGGTGGTTGCGATGTAGGCTGCGTATGGTGCGATGTTAAGGACAGTTGGGATGCCTCAAAACACCCGCTCATGTCCGTTACTGATATTGTTGCGGTAGCATCAGCACATCCAGGCAGGATAGCCGTAATCACAGGCGGCGAACCAGCCATGCACGATCTTACCTATCTTACTGACGCCCTGCACGCAGCTGGCTTTAAAACCCATATCGAAACATCAGGAGCCCATCCCCTTACTGGCAGCCTCGATTGGATAACCCTAAGCCCCAAGAAATTCAAAAATCCGCTCATGGAAAGTCTCGAGCAGGCACACGAGCTTAAGGTGGTGATTTTTAATAAGTCCGACTTTGAGTGGGCCGAACATCATGCTGCATTAGTTGGCCGAGATTGCAAATTGTACCTGCAACCCGAGTGGAGCAAACACCAACAAATTAATCCACTGATAATAAATTATATACAGCAAAACCCAAAGTGGCAATTATCTTTACAAACACACAAATACATCAACATCCCATAACGCATGACTTGGTTACAAACAATAGTATTGAGCATTGTAGAAGGCATCACAGAGTTTCTACCTATTTCTTCTACCGGCCACATGATCATTGCTAGCTCTCTTATGGGCATTGCCAAAGATGATTTTACCAAGTTGTTTGAAGTCTGCGTGCAGCTCGGCGCCATATTATCAGTTGTAGTGCTGTACTGGCGTAAGTTTCTCGATTTCAGCAAGTGGCAGTTTTATGTAAAGCTTATTGTAGCCTTTATCCCTGCCGCCATTATGGGCCTGTTGTTTGCCAAAAAGATAGATGCCCTCCTCGAAAGTAGTATGGTTGTAGGAACCACCCTGTTTATAGGCGGTATTGTACTCTTGTTTATCGACAGGGTGTTTAAAAACAACACTATAGATAAAGTAGAGCAGGTCGGCTACCCCAAAGCCTTCATCATAGGTTGTTTCCAGGTGCTGGCAATGATACCCGGCACATCTCGTAGTGCGGCAACTATACTGGGCGGTCTGCAACAGAAACTTACCCGCAAGCTGGCAGCCGAGTTCTCCTTTTACCTGGCTGTGCCCACCATGTTTGCAGCCACAGCAAAAAAACTGCTCGATGCTTATAAAGAACATAAACTCGCCGGCACGCCGATGTTCCAACCCGGCCAGTTAAACATGCTGCTGGTAGGCAATGTTATCGCATTTATAGTTGCGCTTATCGCCATCCGCACCTTTATACAATACGTACAAAAACACACCTTTGTAGCTTTCGGTATCTACCGCATCATAGCTGGCCTGGCTATTTTCGGGTTGATATTTATGGGGATCATTGAAGGGTAAGAAAATATTGAAGTTTTCAGGAATGTCCGTTGTCTTACATAAGATGACGGACATTTTTGTTTTGTCTTGAACACGATTACTGGATTGCAGGATAGACACGATGTACGAGTAATTACGATTTGTATTTCGCATGCCCTCTTCCCTGTGTCTTTGCGAGGCACGAAGCAACCTTTCGTTATTCGGGTACACGATATGTGGATGTTTCAAAACTCATTGTGTAAAAATGTGTTGCGAAAGGTTGCTTCATCCTTCGCAATGACACGTGTTTTTGTGAGCTGTCCGGTCCGGTTTTTAATTGCAAATCGGACAGGCGGAGTGTACTTTTCGTCTATAACGCCTTGTGGGAGCTGATATGCATTTTATTACAACTGTCTTGTCCTGTCCGGTGCTGTCCGGTTTGAATTAGGAAATATAGCTCCCTTCATTTTCAAGATTTTACGAGTGTAACCACCCCGGCCTGCGGCCACCCCTCCTTGAAAAAAAGGAGGGAAACTTATAAAATGTCTGTCGTAAAAAACAATTGCCAAACGGACATTTTGGGTTATTTTGAACCTGAGATATGCTGTGGTGGCTTATATAATATTTTAGTTGCACACCTCAAAATGTCTTAAAATGTCCGTTGGAGGACATTTAATGGGTTAGCGATTTTTAAGAACTCAACTCATATTTTATACTGCGCCCTTGTAACAAGAGGGTTTACAGGTTATATATGCGAGTGCAAGGTAGTATTGGTGGGCGGTATTTCTGTGAAGAAGTTATGCACTGTTCCACGTTACGATATGTTCCACTGGGTTTGTGATATAAGTCAAAAAGACTTGCTGCCTAAGTAGCACAAGTGGAAAACACTTGCGCCAGATGTGATTATCAATTTATAAAACATTTAATAAAATTTATTCAAAGACCTTAATATCCCTAAAATATTAATTTTCTGATTATTGTTTTTAAAATGAATAATTTTAAAAACAATAATCACATTATATAACCTAAAAACACAAAAAAAATGAAGCACCGATTTAAATTACCCCCAAAATCCAGATCAGTTAGCCTGGTAGTAGCAGCACTATTCAGTTTAGCTGCTAAAAACAGTATGGCTACTACTATTTCCTCTACTACTACCTGACTTCAACTCAATCATTTACAGATGACCTAATTATTGCGACTGGCGCTACATTAACTATTCAAGGCTACACACAAAATATCTATTCAAATGTTATTGTACAACCAGGGGCAACATTGATAGTTAATAATGCAAATATAGAAATGCTGAACCAGTCAGGCCCTCTCGATTCACATGGACATTATCCTGATGGGGCCATAGTGGTAGAGGCAGACCACAATCCTGAAACCTATAGCCCCGGAGGAAGGTTGTATGTGAAAAATAACTCTACGATTACCGGTAATTTTACTACTGCTGCTACTTATGATGGATTTCCAGGGTGGTTAGGTATTTTTGTTGAGGGGTTGCCTCCCAGTATCTGGGGCCAGGCAATGTCCTCAAGTTTTCACAAAGCTGTTGCAACTTTACAAAATTCGACTATAAAATGTTCAACCTTCGGTGTGGCAAATTTTAATTACCAAAACGAAACAGGGCTCAACGGATCTTTTACTAATTCTAAAAACTCTAATGGGGGTACAATAGTTGCCACGAATGTAACATTCCTGGATAACGTTACGGCCGTTACAATGATGAATTATGAATCTTATCCTACCTACCTGCGAGACAATAGCACTTTTACCCTATGTACCTTTAATAATTACTCTCTAAGCCTATACCAAGCGGCTGGTTTTACTAATCCCGGTCCAGGATTTTATTCTCCAGTATATTTGCAAAATATAATAGGTCCAAAATTTCTCGGGTGTACGTTTAATTATGATGTTCTTAATTCACTGGCTAAATATGCTATTAATGCCAATAGCGCGGGCTTCACTGTAGATCAGTTTTGTCCTACTTCAACAGTATATAATCTCTTTAATACATGCTCTGGCACTCCAACTCATACAGCTTTTACAGGCGGTTATGCAAAGGCAGCTATTAATGTGGAGAATAGCGGCACCTATAACCCCGTAAGCATTCAGAACAGCACTTTCAGTCAACTCAACGGCTATTATATAACACTTGATGGTTGTCGTAGCCCTTTGATCGCTAGTAATACTTTCAATCTAAATCCAATTCACAGTAGTGGTTATCCTAATTGTGTCGCTTTAGGTCTCAACCATTGTTCCGGTTACACAGTGCAGAGTAACACTGTAACCGGCAGTACCAGCACTCATCCATTGTTTGGTATTACAATAGCCAATTCAGGCCCAAGTTATAACCTGGTAAATAACAATACCTGCTCCAGCCTTAATTACTCTTTGCAAGCCATTGGGGACAATAAGAATACATATTCCGATTATCGTGCTACCGGACTTAACTTGAATTGTAACCTCCTTTCAAGCAATACCCTGAGCACCGCAATTGATATGAGCATTGTTTTGGCAAGCGGCACATCTGCAACCACTACGTCGGGCATAGCCATATCGCAAGGCAGCTCAAATATTGCAGCGGGCAATACGTTTGCCAGCACAAGTACATGGAGTATAGATAACACACTCTCATCAAGTCCGTTATCCTACTACTATGGTACAGGCATTTACCAGCACCCTGTAAGTGTTACGGGGGCTTCAATAGCTCACGCAGCTTTAAACAGAACTTGCCCATCAAACATAGGCACGCTTGTATGGAATATTGCGGAACCAAGGATCTTCCCCCTACTTGGTGGCGGCGGCGCCCTGCCGGGTGCAGAGCCAATGATGACTACAGTAGGCAATTTAATAGATTCTGCCATGTACCAGCAATTGTATGCTGATACCATGTATGTTCACTTAGACACCGTTGAAACTATACTGGATACGCTTAACTATTCTTATCTCTATGACTACAAGGTACAACTGGCAGGTCTGATGGTGCAAGAATACAGGTTTGATGACGCTTTACATTTGCTGACTGCACTACCCACTGCCGACACCCTGGACAGCATGGCAACGGTAAAAGTAAACAATTTAGTGCGTGCTTATGGTGTATGTTATGACTTGTACAAGGTTAACAACCATTGGGACTCTCTGAGCACTACTGACATTAATATCGTATATAATATAGACAGTACCGACTTCAGCTATGCACAGGCAGTTACACACCGGTTGCTGCACCAATATGTTGCCGATGTGTTTTACCCTTCTTTGGCAGTGCCTATAACTACAGGAGAAAGGCCAGCCCCATCTACCGTGAGCAATATACAGCAAATGAAGATAGCTATCTATCCTAACCCTGTTACGGATGATGTGTATATTAATACCTACAACAATACAGGTATCGGTATGCAGCTCACAGACATCAGCGGCAGGACACTGGCTGTAGTAACATTGCAGGCAGGTGTAAATACAGTGGATATGCGCCAGTATGCGCCGGGCATTTACATAGCCAAACTGTACAATAACGGGCAACTGCTGCAAACAGAAAAGATAGCCAGGTATTAATCATTGAATAGAATTTATGCGAGGCAGTTACTCTAAGCCCCGCATAAGTTCTTTCAGCATAAATTTGTAATGATGAAGCGACTGTTTGTGACCGTGTTTCTATTTATAGGTACCATGTCTTACGGGCAGGGATTGAATATGCTGTATAATTTTTCTAATACGCCCAACTGGTTCAACAGCGATATAACTTCGGCCGTCACAGACACCAATTACTTCCTGGTAACAGGTGCCACGTCTGACTCCTTTGCATTGAATTACTGCTATGTAGCGCGGTTTAATTATTCGGGCCGGCTGGAGTGGGAAGACAGTATTAAAAACTACCAATACAGCAATGCAGGAGGCTATGAATGCATGGCGCGCATGGGCAATGGCGGCTACGTAATGGCCGGGGAGGGCTGGGACAGTGGTATCAATAACAAGATCATTATTAATGAGCCGTTCTTATATTTTTTTGACGGACAAGACAGTAACCGACGTTTTGTTACCTATCTGGATTCCAACATATCCCGTACCATAAATGCGCTAGCAGTGGATAAGGGTGATAATATTATAGGGGCGGGAAATATTACATCGGGCAGTGTGTTTTTAAGTACAGACAGTAATTATTATTTTGATTCAATAGCAGTAGGATTGTTCAAGTACGACTACAACGGCCATCTGCTTTGGCAAAAAAAGTACTTTAACCAGCAGAATGCAGGCATTAGCGCCTATGTTAATGTAAACAAAATAGTTGTTTCAAACGACGGACTATATTATGTGCTGGCTGGTATGAAAAACGATTTAACAACCAATACAACCCAGAGTTTCTATATTAAGACAGATACCGCAGGCAATGTGATCTGGTCTAAAATATTACCCCATGTTACCTATATGGGGGATGGTAGTCAGGGCTATAATGTTGATATAGTACCTGCATATTCCAGTGGATACTATTTTGTTGGGAATAATGAGATATTTGTTGACAGCACGTACCAGGCATATATTTATTTTGGGCGGTTTGATGAGAATGGTGTGATAGAATGGTCAAAAAATTATGCTTATCGCCCTCCACCACGGGCTGCATATGAGGGAACCAACATTGCCTTAGATAAGGATGGCAACCTATTGCTGCAAGGATTTGAAGGCTATCAGATATATGACCCTGTATTGCTTAAAACAGACAGCGTGGGTAATGTGATCTGGTACCGGGAGCATTTTTATGTGAACCAATTTTCACCCACACAGCAATTATATACATTAGCTACTACACCCGATGGCAGGATACTTACGGCCGGTATTTTTTCGAACCCTTCCCCAGAGCCGTATTGTGATACTGTAGGTGCACTAAGCTGGATAGTACTCAGCGACAGCCTGGGTATGAGATACCCCGGCGATACACTGATAGTGCCCTTTGTATCGGCAGCCTCTGTACCATCGCCTGCAAAACACATAGCTATCTATCCTAACCCTGTTACGGATGATGTGTATATTAATACCTACAACAATACAGATATCAGTATGCAGCTCACAGACATCAGCGGCAGGGCACTCATTACGATACTATTGCAGCCGGGTGTGAATGCGGTGGATATGCGCCAGTATGCGCCGGGCATTTACATAGCCAAACTGTACAATAACGGGCAACTGCTGCAAACAGAAAAGATAGCCAGGTATTAATAAAAGGCTGAATAGTAAGGGGGCTATCCTAGAGTATATATTGCAATTGGTTTAATACTCAACCGCTCATCGCACCAGTATCACATCCCATGCTCGGCTTAGTCTTCAGACTAAGTCGAAAGCGGCAGGCAATCTCAGATTGCAGTCAATATGTTATTCCCACTGGTTCAAGTGTCTGCATGGTCCCAAAAACTAGAAACGTCAGCTCAGTAGCAACTGATGTTGTCACCCATTGTTCCACGCCGTCTGAAAAGCAGCCACCACAAAGCGTTTCAGCCACTAAGTCAATCAAAATGTCCTTTCCCATTTCCATTAATACAACAGACATTTCTAATGCTGCCAACACTAAACAGGTCATTCTTTTTTGTAGCTTTAAAACAACTTCCTGATCTTATATAGTTACCCCACATGAAATGGACTATTTTATTTGTCTTGCTCGTAATAGTTATTTCCTGCGGGCAGCAGAATAACACCCAGCACTTACAAACGCAAATTGATAGCTTGCAAAATAAGCTCACCAAAACATACAAACCTGGATTTGGTGAGTTTATGTCCAGCATCCAGGTACATCACGAAAAATTATGGTTTGCCGGGCAGGCACAAAACTGGAAGCTGGCCGATTTTGAAATGGGCGAAATAAAAGAAGCGCTCGATGACATCAAAGAGTATAACACAGACCGACCAGAAGCAGTGTCACTGCCTATGATCGATCCCGCTATCGATAGCCTGAATAGTGCAATAGCGCAGAAAAATCCACAGCTATTCAAAAGCAGTTTTGTGTTGTTAACCAACACCTGCAATAATTGCCATCATGCAACCAAACATGAGTTTAATGTCATAAAGATCCCTGACACCCCACCATTTTCAAACCAGGTTTTTAAAATGCAATGACATGAAAAATCTATTACGCACAACCGCCATTCCTACACTTGGCCTTAGGTTGATAGTAGCGATTATTTTTCTATCAGAAGGGATACAGAAATTTTTATTCCCTGAATTACTGGGGGCAGGTCGTTTTGCCAAAATAGGTTTTCACGATCCCGCGTTCTGGGCAAACTTCACTGCCAGTTCCGAAATAATTTGCAGTTTGTTCATATTGCCCGGTTTACTCACAAGAATAGCATCAATACCTTTGCTCATAATAATGGGTACAGCATTTGTCACTACCAAGTGGCCCTTGCTCATTGAAAAAGGTTTCTGGCCAATGATGCATGAATACAGGACCGATTTTGCATTGACCATGCTCCTGTTCTACCTGCTCATTTATGGCGGTGGCAGATGGTCTTTCGACTTAAAGCTCTATGGCAAAACAGAACAATAATTTAAGGGAAGTAGCAGAGGTCTTTTTAAAATTGGGTTGCATAGGCTTTGGTGGCCCCGCCGTCCATATCGCCATGATGCAGGACGAGGTGGTCACAAAACGTAAATGGCTTTCTCACGATCACTTTCTCGATCTTATAGGTGCCACTAACCTCATACCAGGCCCCAATTCTACCGAAATGACCATGCATTGCGGCCACGAAAGAGCAGGCTGGAAAGGGCTGGTTGTTGCCGGGGTTTGTTTTATTGTCCCTGCAGTTATCATCACAGCTATATTTGCATGGGCCTATAAGCAATATGGCAGCCTGCCTGCTGTTGCCCCGTTCCTCTATGGTATCAAACCCGCAATTTTAGCGGTCATCGTTTCCGCAATGATAACGCTGGGCAAGAAAGCCTTCAAAACTATTGAGCTGACCATTATTGGCGTTACCTGTGCCGTCGCAAGCCTTGCTGGTATGAATGAGATCATCGTTCTATTTGGCGCTGGCGGACTCGGTATATTATACCACCTGCTTAAAACTTCACGCACCAATAAACTAAACAGTATTTTACCGCTGGCAATACTACAGCCCGAGCATTTAAAAATATTCTGGATATTCCTGAAGGTGGGCTCCATCCTGTACGGCAGCGGCTATGTCCTGTTTGCCTTCCTGGATAGCGAACTGGTTAAAACAGGTATTATTTCGCACAAAGAATTAATTGATGCTATTGCTGTGGGTCAGTTTACCCCCGGCCCCGTCTTTTCTGCCGCAACATTTATTGGCTGGCAAGTAGCAGGGCTACCCGGCGCCATAGCAGCAACGGTTGGCATCTTCCTGCCTTCATTTTTATTCGTTGCTTTGCTCAACCCTTACATTCCCAAACTCAGAAGATCAGCAATAATGTCGGCCTTTCTGGATACCGTGAATGTGGCATCAGTAGCCATTATATTGGCCGTATGTATTGAGCTGGGTAAAGATTCCATCCGGGACTGGCGGGGAATAACTATTGCAATTGCGGGTTTTGTTGTCGCCGTATTTTTCAAGAAACTAAACACAGCTTTCATTGTGTTTGGCGGTGCTATCCTGGGGTATTTGTTGCAGTTGGTTTGATGGGCAGCGCTCACTGCACCAGTACCACCCCCCTTTTTGGTGGAGTGTGGTGTCTTAATTTGTTCCTAAAATATTTACTGCGCTATTTTTTCTACAGTCACAGCAGTACCATATGCCAATACTTCTGTAATGCCTTCCATTACCTCGTTAGCGTCGTAGCGCATAGCTATAATGGCATTAGCACCTGCCTGGCTGGCATGGTCTATCATAAGTTCGTAGGCTTCGTGCCGCGTTTTCTCGCAAAGCTCTACATAGGCGCTCAGCTGTCCGCCTACAAGGCTTTGCAAGCCACCCAGTATATTTCCAAATACACTCCGCGAGCGTACTGTTACCCCACGTATAACACCCAGGTGTTTAGTTATGCGGTATCCTTCTAAAGAATTAGCTGTAGTAACCAGGTTGTGGTCTATCATGATGATTGTTTGTCAGATACTAAATTACGCGATTAACCGATAATTTCCCTCACTAACTAACCAAGTACAATTAACATCTAAGGAGTCATCTTTGCGATTACAGGTATTAACGGAATTAGATATTGAGGTAATTCACCTTTTGTGACAACTACACCATCTTCAATTGAAAGGAGGTATTTAGGATCACCAATATAGGTTGACGTGTCATACACATCCACAAAATCAAAATAATGAAAATGAGCGTTCAAGTTTGTAAACCCTTCAAAATATCTTTTTGTTATCTCGTTTTCAGGTACAAAATGGCCACCATTTTGTACCCGGATATTTACCCTCCGTTTTGCCTCTTCAATAGAATCAAGACAAAAGTAAATGAGGTGAAGTTTATACCCTTTTTCTTTAAAACGTTGTGGCCAGAACAACGGAGTAGAATTAAAATTTGTCTCATAACAAAAATCATTTCTGTTTTGTATTGCCATACTAACTTGACATTCTAGTTCGGAGAACGCCATGTTATGAGCCATAGTCTCTCTGATATCCGAATCGAATAGCGATGTATAAAATTTCAGAAAATAGAAGTCGTAATCAAATGGCGCAAGAGAACTTGGCACTAGGGATCTGGAATAAGAGGACTTACCAGAGCCGTTGCAGCCCGCGATAATCAAAAGGACAGGCTCAGACATTTCTGAATTGTGGAGCTACTTTTGGCGATTTGATCTGAGTACCAGATTTGACACTTTTTTCATAAACTTCAACCTGGCGTTTTATCTCCGGCATAGCCTTACGCATCTGTTCCAAAGTATGTGCTACACGTTGTTCCGTCTTTGATACCTTCTTCATAACACAAATTTACAAAAAATGATCGATGTGGCTTTATACTGGTCTGTGATTGAGGCAACTCTTCATTCCATCACATTCCTCTCTACGTTGTCGCACTACTTTATTTTATTTCAATTTTTCGTTGGCTTTGTGTCGTTCCGCATCACGGTTTGTCTTTTTTTCTACATTCTTCCTCAACGCCTCAGTCAGGTCCACACCTGTTTGGTTGGCAAGGCACAGCAACACCCAAAGCACATCGGCCATTTCATCAGCCAGATCAGCTTTTTTGTCGCTTTCTTTAAACGATTGCTCCCCGTACTTTCGTACCATAATGCGGGCCAGCTCACCCGTTTCTTCCATCAATATGCCCAAGTTGGTAAGCTCGCTATAGTAGCGTACACCTATGGTTTTTATCCATTCATCTACCTGTTGTTGCGCTTCGCGTATGGTTACATCCACCTTGTAAGTTGTATTTGTTTGTTTACACAAAATAATGGAACTTCCACAATTAAATTATAGAAAGAAACCCGATGGAGGCTTACAAAACGGATATAGAAGCGGCTGGTGCATTAAAGAATACCTATGATACCATTCGCACGTCGATAGGGAAGGTAATAGTAGGTCAGGACGATGTTGTGAGTAAGCTCATCATAAGCATATTATGTAATGGGCATAGTTTGCTGGTTGGTGTTCCCGGCCTTGCAAAAACATTGCTGGTAAAAACCGTGGCCGATGTGCTTGACCTATCTTTCAAGCGCATACAGTTCACACCAGACTTGATGCCGAGCGATATAACCGGTGCAGAAATACTGGACGAGCAAAGGGCTTTCCGTTTCCTGAAAGGCCCCATATTTGCAAATATTATCCTGGCCGATGAAATAAACCGTACGCCGCCTAAAACACAGGCTGCCCTGCTGGAAGCCATGCAGGAGCGCAATGTAACCGCGGCTGGTACTATATATAAACTGCCTGCACCGTTCTTTGTACTGGCAACACAGAACCCTATAGAGCAAGAAGGTACATACCCATTACCGGAAGCTCAGTTGGATCGTTTTATGTTCCAGATCATGCTCGACTATCCATCTTTTGCTGAGGAAGTGACCATTGTGCGAAATACTACAGGCGCAAATAATGTATCGCTAACTAAGGTACTCAACGCTGAGGCTATACTTGCTTTCCAGGATCTTGTACGTAGAGTACCAGTGCCCGATAATGTGCTGGAATATGCTGTAGGGCTTGTGCATAAAACAAGACCTGGGTCTGCCAAGGCACATGCTGCCGCTACGCAATATATATCGTATGGTGCCGGACCACGTGCTTCACAATACCTGGTGCTGGGGGCCAAATGCCATGCACTGCTGCAGGGCAAGTACTCACCCGATATCGAAGATGTACGCGAAATGGCATTGCCTGTCCTCCGCCACAGGGTGCTGCGCAACTACAAGGCCGAAGCTGAAGGCATTACCCAGGAATCATTGATAAAACAGCTTTTATAATGTTAACAGTAGCAGAAAAAGCCAATTTTCTTAAAACTGAATTTGCAAAACGCCTGGCAGCCATAGACCCGGCCACTGCACCCTTATGGGGCAAGATGAATGTGCAACAGATGATAGAGCACATGAGTGGGGCCATGCGGCAGGCAAGTGGTAAAATACCAGCAACCGAAGTATTAACACCTGCCGAAAATATACCCCGCATGCAGGCTTTTATACAAAGCGACAAACCATTCAGGGAAAATACACCCAATGCGCTATTGCCCGATGAACCTATACCGACAAAACATACCTCTATTGAAGATGCATTGGAAGAACTACAACAGGAGATAGACTATTTTTTTGCGCATTACCAAAATAATGCAGGCACTACCGTACGTAATCCTTTCTTTGGCGATCTGGATTATGATATGCAATTGCACTTGTTGTACAAACATGCACAACACCATTTGAGGCAGTTTGGGGCTGTTGTTTAAACACTATCTAGTCAAACAGGTTAGGGCGTCTCTTTCTCATTTCCGTACTTATTTTATGTGCTTCTGTATCGGCGGAGGATTGCAGGTGGTGTACTATGTTCTTGTAGCTCTCATCATCCCGGTTTTGGCTGAGTTTGAATATGGGGTAAATGCTTGTGGCCTCAATTTCCAGGCCTGCTATGGCGCCTACAAGAGAGGGCATATAATCTTTGGGCAGATCGCTAGTCAATAACGGATTTTGCTGCTCTGCTTCAAAACGTGCAGTAAGCCGGGCGAGTAATTCCATCGTCTCTTCATTGCTCATTATACGGCACTTGCCACGCACATGCACCGTCTGGTAGTTCCAGGTACCACCCATCTTTTCGGTGTACCAGCTGGGACTCACATAGCAATTTGAGCCCTGAAACAACAATAATACATCCGGATTATGCTCAATAGCTGCATAATGATCGGTATGCCGCATGATATGACAAGTAACAACCATTTTCCCATCTGCCTTATGTAGTAATACGGGCACTTGGGTAGCAACACTTGTATTATTATGGCATCCGATAAGCGTCACGAACGGATGCTCCTCCATAAACGTCTCAACAACTGAGGCATCGGGTTCGGTAAACTGGGGAATTTTATACATAAGGACCACTGCGTTGTGTTATAAAATTAACCAACCAGCGCCATTTGTATCAAGTATTTATCTTCTTTTTATCTTAAGGTTTCGCTCAAAAGCCAATCCTCTCAGCCAACCATAAGTAACAACGGCAGCCATCATCGTAAGACAAAGCACTCCAAACCATTTCAATATTTCTTGTGTAAGTGTAACATGTTCCATTCTAAAGTATATTTTCTAATATTAATCTTTAAAAATCGTGCTAGGCTATGCCAAGTTATAAGCTATTGTTAATTGAATGTTGATAAAGAACTTATCCGGCTATAGCATTTATATTGCAGTCTTGCTCCCATTCTTCGTGCTGAAAACCTCAATAAAAAAGAAGAAAAGAGCTAATTTTTATCAATCATGAAAGCTGTTGTTGCCTTTTTAATGCCAATATTCCTGCTGTTTGCAGCCTGCAATAATGGTATTGATATACACCTGGCTAAAGAACGGGCGTTTGAAATGCAAATAACCCGGCTGCAACAGCGCATTAAGGTATTACAAGATAGCTTATCAGTATATACGAGCTCAGCAGATACGGGGACTGTTGTACATGGCACAACTTCTAAAAACCGGAGCATACAAGACCGAGGTAATGGTAATGGCGATCCATCTGAACCTAACCTTTACAAGAATATTGTCTTTCACCACGCCCATGTAAGCCAGTCAACCAGCAATACTCCCGGACTTTTCCCTGAAGGCAGCGACAGACTGTTATTTATAAAGGATGTAGTTTATCTGTCTGACTGGGGACATCAATTAATGCTCAATGAGATCTATGCACGCCATGGTATGATATTCAACAATATTAAGCTCAGCAATCATTTCAATGCACAACGCTGGTACCATGGCACATCTTACAACGTAACCAACAAATTATCTACTACCGAGCTGCAAAATGTAGAATTTCTGAAGACCTATAAATATAGTCCAGATCCCCAAGTACAATAAAAAACATTAACAGTAATATTCCGCAGCAGGAATAGTATGTGTTACACTCATTTTATACCTTTCGAAAAAAAACAATGAAAAAGATCTTCTCTACACTTGCGGGGTTATTATTAATGGGTTCCATAGCCTTCGGCCAAACTGCGACAACAACAAGGCAAACTAAAACTAAAACTGAAACTAAAAGCACCAAAACATCTGGGAAGCCAGTACTAAAAGCAAATACGACTACTACCCAAACTGAAACCAAAGCTACACAGGCAACCAAACTAAAAAAGGATGGTACGCCAGACAAGCGCTATAAAGAGAATCAGCATTTGAAAAAGGATGGCACCCCTGATATGCGCTACAAATCGAACAAAAAAACAACAACCACTACCACAAAAAACAACTAACTAAGACAAAATGGCTCCTTTTCTGGAGCCATTTTCCTTTGGAACGGTTTTCGATGCATCTTATTTAAATGTATTTTCTATGGATTCATTTAATGATGTTATAAAATCTGATAAACCGGTGCTCGTCGATTTTTTTGCTACCTGGTGTGGCCCATGTAAAATGATGACTCCAATACTCCACGATGTAAAAACCGCCATGGGCGACAAAGTGACGATAATAAAAGTGGATGTGGACAAGAATACCGAAGTAGCCTCACACTACCAGGTGCAGGGTGTACCCACTCTTATCCTCTTCCGCAATGGCGAGGTAAAATGGCGCCAGAGTGGGGTTATGCAGTCAAAACAATTGCAAGAGATCATATCTCGCTTGGGGAGTTAATAAGTCATAGTGCTCAACATTCCTCAAATGGAAAAGTCGTTAACTGGCATTCAATTACCTGTTAACGACTTTGTATTTATGACAAAGAGTTAAACCTAATATCCCCTGCCTTCTTTATTCTCCATATAATTCATGAATGCCCTGTTACTTACGCGGTTGCCACCTGGGGTTGGGTAGTTACCGGTAAAGTACCAGTCGCCGGTATGGTCTGGGCAGGCGTTGTGCAGGCCATCTAATGTCTGGTAGATAATCTCTACTGGTATCTTTATCTCTGCAGGCGTTAGCATTACGCCTATCTTCTTGCTTACTTCTTCATCGCTAAATGATGCATAAATGGCTTTTACAAAATTCTGCTCATGCAGCTTGCCGCTAGCGTCAGCTTCTTTGCACCGCAAATGCACATCCTTCAGTAAGTCTTCTTCTCCACGGTCTTTAAGTAACTGTACGGCTGCTCTGAAGGCTATAAAATCGCTCATGCGGCTCATATCTATACCATAGCAATCGGGAAACCTGATCTGTGGGGCGGAAGAAACTATTACAATGCGCTTTGGTTCCAGTCGTGACAGCATCTTAATAATACTCTCCTTAAGTGTGGTACCGCGTACTATAGAGTCGTCTATTACAACAACAGTATCCACATTCTTCTTTACCGTACCATAGGTTATATCATACACATGCTGCACCATCTCATTGCGCGAAGAGTCTTCGGTAATGAACGTGCGCATCTTCACATCTTTAATCGCTATTTTTTCTATACGCACTCGCCGGCTTATCATCTCGTGCAGTTCCTCTTCGGTCATGCTGTGCCTACGGTTCACTATCCGTTCCAGCTTCACATTCGTAAGGTAGTCCTCAAGTCCCTTTATCAGGCCATAGAAGGCGATCTCTGCTGTGTTAGGTATAAACGATACTATTGTATTTTTCAGGTCATTATCCAGCGCTTCCAGTACTTTACCACTGAGGTTGCGGCCCAGTTGCATACGTTCCTTATATATATCCGGATCGCTGCCACGGCTGAAGTAGATACGCTCAAAACTACATGCAGTTAATGTTCTTCTGGGCAGTATTTGCGGTGTGCTGAATGTACCATCCTTCTTCACTATTATAGCCTGTCCAGGTTCTATTGCCAGCACTTCTTCCTGAGGCACATTAAATGCTGTCATAATGGCTGCCCTTTCAGATGCGGCTACCACCACTTCATCATTTTTATAGTAAAAGGCAGGTCGTATGCCATTTGGGTCACGCATTACAAAACTATCTCCGTTACCCACAAGCCCACAAAACACATAACCACCATCAAAATGCAGGGTAGATTGTTTCAATACACCTTCCAGGTCGGGATCTTTCGGATTCAGATCGTCTGCCATACACAAGTAGTAGTGTACGGTTTCTATCATAGCCCCCAGGTCGCTTTCCCTTATAGTGGTGGTTGGCCTTTGCGCTAACATGGCAAACAGCTCATCCGTATTCACCAGGTTAAAGTTACCTGCCATGGTGAGGTTGCGAGTAGGGTTAATGTTAGATTTGATGAATGGGTGGCAAAACTCTACATTATTGCGCCCCTGGGTGCCATAACGCAGGTGCCCAAGCAATACTTCGCCCATAAACCTCAGGTAGCCCTTCAGCATATTAGGGTGTTGTAATATATCAGGGTATTGTTTTTCTACCTCGGCTACTTCCTGCTGTATGTTCTGGAATATCTGGGCTATGGCTTGTGGCCCCGATATACGCAATCGCTGCATATACTGGTGTCCGGGTTCTATATTCAGCTTCACTGTAGCTATACCCGCGCCATCCTGCCCGCGGTTGTGCTGCTTTTCCATAAGCAGGTATAACTTGTTAAGGCCGTAAAAGGCTGTACCGTAAGTGCTGAGGTAATGTGAGGGTGCTTTTAACAGGCGTACAAAAGCTAACCCGCATTCGTGGCGTATCGCGTCAGACATGAGGCGGCAAAGATACTAACCTTTAAGAATGTTTTGATCTTTTAGCGGGGTATGTTGATATAACGACTCTTTATTAACAGTTTTCTTAGAGCCTATATTAAAATATGTTGTAAAGGCTAAGGCCAACCCAATACCTAAAATACATAAAGATGATATTTTCTGCAATATCATTACTCTGTGGGCATTCAGCTGCCGCCGTATCCTATCTGCAAGAAAAACCTTCAGGAAATCTATAGAAAGTACCAGCCCCAGGCAGCATGCAAAGAATATGATCCTGTACAATACTGTTTTATCTGCAATAGCAGTTACCGCTCCAAGCCAGGTAATGAACACCCCAGGATTTAATGTATTTATGAGAAAACCACTGAGCCAAATTTTAAAATAATGGCCACCGGTAATGACGGTAGGTTCTTTAGTGGGCGACTGGGATTTCTTCTTGCTGAGCAAACCTACAAGACCTACTATGCATAAGGCTGCGGCCCCACCGTACGAAATAACTTTTTTATACTCTTCCAGGTAAACCAACCATACCGCAGCAATGTTCGCGATAATCACATACGAAATATCGCTAAATGATACCCCTAGCACAAAAGCTATACCCGCCTTATAGCTGCTGGTAAGACTGTATTTAATAACGGCAAACAGTGTGGGCCCTACCGATATGGCCAAAAAAAGCCCCAGCAACAAACCCTGTACTATAGCCGCAACAATATGTATCTGCATATTTTTCTACTTGGGTAAACTACCGTATTCTATATACGATCGTTTGGGCTTATTGTGTTTATATAAATTTTATGCTCATTTCCCTTTCTGTAGGCGACAGTATGTTGATGTCTGCCCAAGCATACGGGTGCGGCAGTAACTGTACAGCAATATCAGGCCACTCTACAAAACAAATGGCGTTTTGCTGCAACAGGCAATCTTCAACACCCGCATTTACAGCCTCTTCGGCATCTTTAAGCCGATACCAGTCCATATGGTAAATAATGCCTGTACCCCCTGCTTTTTGTGGAAAATGATACTCGTTAATCAATGCGTAGGTAGGGCTGCTTACATTATCTGTAACTCCCATATGCTCGCATAAGGCATGTATAAAGGTGGTTTTACCTGCCCCCATATCGCCATTAAATGCTATTATTCTATAACCTTGCACCTGTTGCCACAGCTGGGCTGCAGCTTCCTGTATGGTATCCAGTGTATAATGAATGTTGTCATCCGTCATATTGGGTGCTAAGATACAGGGAAAATAGAATAGGTGGTCCCCGTGCATTCCCGGCAACCAGCTATGTTTGTTTAATATCTTTTAGCTTAATGTTTGGCAATCACCTCCCTGGCGCTTGTCCATTTTATTCCTGGGTAACGATCGTTGTCGAGCGGTTGCAATTGCACACTAAACATGCTGTGCAGGTATTGTGTCCTTTGCCAGCCAGAATATACTTCAGCTTCCCCTTCAGGATGAGCAGCCCTATCGCGCACATTTTGTGCTGCCAGCTCTGTAGTTGTGCCCATGCGCACCAGTTGAAACTGCTCGTGCAGCACGTCGCCGGCAAGGGATGCCATTTCGTTGGCACTGATCTGGAAACCTGCAATACGCAACACCCTGGGTGCCGATGCATCCATTGCAGCTGCTGCAGTAAAGGCTGCTGTATTTGCCATAGTAGTAAAGTCCACGCGCCAGTTGGCATCATTAAGGTACCCTACAGTTTTATCCTTAGTGTTAAAGAAAGGCATATTGTAACTTAACAACTCTGCAAATGCGCCGTTTAAAATAGAAGTAGCTGCAATAGGTGCTGCATCCAGCCGTATATGAAACTCACGCCTCAGGTCAAAATTGCGGTTTTCACCAAAGGGTAACTTTGTAAAATCGCTTGCATAGTCGGATGGTATGAAATGAGACACCCCTGCAGCCACCGCTGCATCGAGCAATACCGATTGTATATCCAGGATAACATCGTGCAGCCCCTGCAATGCCGATACCACACACGCTACTCCCTCGCAAGCTTTAGTTACCTGGCCCACATGCATCAAGTTTGCGGTTATTACCTGCACACCCAGGTGTTCAAGCTGTTGTACCTTTTCGTAGTCGCTGCCCTCGCGCACTATTGCCCGTACTACAGCCCCCCTTTCGAGCAGCGCATGTACTATAAGACCTCCCAAATGACCGGTAGCGCCTGCTACAAGGATTGTTGTTTTCATATGACACTAACAAGGTAAGAAGGAAAATGTTGGATGTGTTGAATTAAATCTTGCTAAAACTAAATTTGATTAATTTGTAGCAAATTCTTCCTGATGTCAATTAAACCCAAACAAGGATCTAAAAGGGAAAAGAAGGACCGTATAAAGTGGCGTGGCCACGAGATAGTGCGTATAGAGGCATTTAGCGATGCGGTGTTTGCCTTTGCTGTTACATTACTCATTGTATCGCTGGAAGTACCCAAAAACCTGACCGAACTGCTGAACAGCATGCGGGGGTTCATCCCTTTTGGTATTTGCTTCACTTTCCTGTTTATGATATGGTATGCACAAAACATTTTTTTCAGACGGTTTGGCGTGCATGATATATACACCGTAGTGCTGAATGCCATATTGATATTCTTTGTGCTGATGTATGTGTACCCGCTTAAATTCCTGTTTTCAGCATGGATGATAGGTGGTGGCCTCGCTTACGATGATACAAGACCCAGCGAACCGATACATGTATTTTATATGTACAGTGGCGGTTTTGCATGCATCTATCTCATCTTTGCCCTGCTGTACCTGCATGTGCTGCGCATAAAGGAGGATCTGGAGCTTACCGCTATCGAAATGTTTGAAACTAAGACCAGCCTATACCAGAATATGCTCATTGCCGTTGTAGGGTTTTTGTCTGTGATCATTAGTTCTTTTGGCGTGGCATATTTGCCCTGGGCCGGTTTTATTTATATAATCATAGGCCCAACCATCGCTATTATGCACAAACTACGCGAGAAGTTGTTTAAAAAGAAGTTTGGGTTGGAGGCTGTGACCGAAGGGCGATTGGCTGAAGTAGCTGAGGAAATTTGATCTTACCAGGTAGCCTTTATGGCATAATGTTATTGCCTTCACGGTATGGAAACAAAACAGATAACCATTACAAGTACAGCCTTTGAAAACGAAGGTACCATACCTGCTAAATACAGTTGTACTGGCGAGGAGATCAATCCACCACTTCATATAGGCGACCTACCGGATGGTACAGTAACACTATCGCTTATGGTAGAAGACCCGGACGCACCAAAGGGTATTTTTGACCACTGGATAGTATGGAATATTGACCCTATACATGAAATTAAGGAAGGCAGCAACCCTGGCATTAGCGGAAAGAATGGCAAAGGAAAAACCGGATATCATGGGCCGTGCCCACCTGATGACACTCACCGCTACTACTTTTATGTTTTTGCACTGGATACGGACATTGATCTTGAGGCAGGCGCCGGTAAAACGGACCTGCAAGCCGCGATGGAAGGACACATTATTGGACAGGGCAGTTTGATGGGACGCTATGGGAAATAATTGATTTCAGATTTAATGATCTGACACAATTACCACCGGTCCCTTTCTTTTACCAGCAAAAAATAATACGGGTATCGCCAGCAGGAACACCATGCCTATCAACAAGTACGCATCGCTATAGCTCATGTGGCCGGCCTGGCGGGTTATATTCAAGTCGAGCAGCTTTAGGGCGCGGGCTTTGGCATCAAACAATGTCGCCCCCTTGGCCATAAAGTACCGGGTATAAGTGGTCAGCCGTTGTACAGCCAGCGGATTGTCTGTTGTTACGTGGCTCAATATATCGCTGCGGTGTGTAGCCAGGCGATTGGCCAGGTAAGTGTTTACCAGCGATATACCGAACGAGCCACCCAATTGCCGCATCATATTATTGAGCGCTGCGCCCTGTGGTATGTCCTTTGGCTCCAGCGATGATACGGCAAGCGCCGTCAAGGGCACGGTGATAAGGGCCAGCCCTACTCCACGCCAAATTAGTGGAACATAAATATCAGCATAACCCGCCGCCAGGTTCAGCCGCGACATCTGCCAGCTAAACAACATGAACAGCCCCATACCTATAGTAATGAGCACAATAGGTGATACTCCGCGCTGCAGCAGCTTGCCGCTTATCATCAGCGCGCCAATAGCCAATATGGCCCCCGGTAGCAGCAGCATACCCGTTTGCGATGGTGTAAAGTTCAGCAATCGCTGGGCAAATACTGGCGTTATAAATACCGAAGTAAACAGCCCTATGCCCGAAATAAAAGTGAGCAATGCTGCTATACTCAGGTTACGCGTCTTTAGCACCCGCAGATTCACTACAGGATCTTTCACTCTTAGCTCCCACCATATAAAAAGACCGAGACCTACCACTGCCGTTACTGTTAGCCACACTATATATCGTGCATCGAACCAGTCATCTACTTCCCCCCTTTCCAGTACCGTTTGTAACGACCCTATACTTACTGCCAGTAAAAAAATACCCATCCAGTCCACAGCCCCTGCCACTTGTTTTATTTTGGGCTCCGGCACCAGCAGAAAGCTTAATGCAGCAACAGTTATACCTATAGGCACGTTTATAAAAAATATCCATGGCCACGAATAGTACTCTGTGATAAACCCGCCAAGTGTTGGACCAATTGTAGGGCCAATAAATACACCAATACCAAACAGTGCGCTGGCTATCCCTTGTTTCTCTTTTGCAAACTGCTCAAAGACTATAGCCTGCGATACCGACAGCAATGCCCCGCCACCCATACCCTGCAAAAACCGGAATGCTACCAGCATCCATATATTAGTGGCCTGGCCACACAAAAACGAACAGGTGGTAAACCATATTATAGAACTGATATAATAATTCCGGCGGCCAAACTTTACTGCCAGGAAGCTGGTGATGGGTATCACAATTACATTAGCAATGGCATAGGCTGTTATTACCCATGATGTATCCTCCAGCGTAGCACCCAGATTACCGCTCATGTGCGATGTAGCTACGTTTACAATAGATATATCTATCAGCTCCATAACGGCAGCACCAATAACGGTGATCAGCAATATGATCCTTTTCATCTTAACGCATTCATTTTGTAAACTCAAATAAATCCTATAATATACCAATCGGTATATTATAGGAGAAAAATAAGCGGTGATGCTGATATCACCGCTTTGTATTTATTGAATTGGTGCACGACCGGCATTCAAAGCTGCAAAAGCTTCTTCAGGCGACTTACGGAACAGGTCATATATAAAAGCTGTCTTACCAGAATGTATCTCATAAGTATCTTCTGCAAACCCTTTAATAAAGTGTTCGGCAACCTCATCTGGAGAGATACCATTGGCCCCACCTATTGGTGCCGAAAACTCAGTATTCACTAATGGTGGCATCAGTTCAAATACCTTAATGTTAGTATCTGCAAGAGTATGGCGTAACGATAGCGTATAAGAGTGTAGAGCGGCTTTGCTGGCGCTATATGTAGGCAAGTTGCCGGGTACCAGTGCTACAACTGAAGATACATTCACTATCGCTGCTTCCTTTTGCTTCGATAATAGTGGCAATATCTTATCGTTGATCCTGGCTATAGAAAAGAAGTTGGTCTCCATTTCGTCTTTGGCATTCTGATAGGTATCAGCGCCAGATGCCAGGCTGTACACAACTGCGTGACCTGCATTGTTTATAATCACATTCAGGTTAGGAAATTCTTTTTCTACACGAGATATAAGCTGGTCCACATCAGCTTCGCTGGTCACATCGCATACTATTGCGGTTACATTTTTTAATGGAGCAGCAGCTTTCAAAAGATTAGCCTCATTGCGCCCAGTCATGATGACATGATTGCCCGATGCACTCAATTGTTTAGCCATCGAAAGACCAATGCCGGCACTGCTGCCAATGATGAGTATTGTATTGTTTGTAGTATTCATTTTATTGTTGTTTTAAGTATATATCAATTGTCAAAAAATCATTTACTATAGTTCAATATCATGCACGTACTTACCGCATGCGCATAAACAGTACCTGCCTTATCTATAAGCTGTGCTTCGATCAACGAAGTGCGACTGCCTGCATGTATGATTTTACCTATAGCTTTCAATTCCCCTGTTTTGATCGTCACCGCCTTCAAAAAGTTTACTTTCAGCTCAAGTGTGGTATAACCGGTACCGGCAGGTAATGTGGAATGCAGGCTGCAACCCATTGCAGAGTCAAGTATAGCGGTTATAACACCACCATGCACCGTACCTATAGGGTTATAATGAAACTCTTGCGGCCTGAAAGAAAATATTGCTTGTCCACGCTCCTCATGCTCTACCGTAAAATCCATAGTATATAGCAGTGGGGGCAGGCCTATTTTCCCCTCGCTCATTGCGTTCAGGTATTCAAGCCCGCTCATATGCATAGCCTTTGCAGCTCCCGGCATTGGGTCTTGCCATGTAAACGTTCGCGTTCTTTCCATTCTCTAATGTTTTAAATAAAATATACCAATCGGTATTTTAATAAACAAAAAAACTAAGCCAGTCCGTGCACAATTGCCTCTATAGCTTCGTTTATAGATTTTTTGTACACGGGGCTGCCGGTGATTTTTCGTATCATAATACCGCCTTCTATAAGCGCTATTATAGTAAGCGCCACTTGTTCGGCATCTACATCTTTCCTAAACTCTTTGTTTTCTATCCCTTGCCTCACAAGGCCAGCCATATTTTTTTTCCAGGCTGCTATGGCATCAATAACTTTTTTCTTCAGCACGGGGTGGGTATCGTCAGCTTCTATTGCGGTATTTAGTATGGGGCACCCACCTACAGGGAACGAGTGCCTTGTAAAATCGTTATACACATTTACATACACCAGCAGTTTTTCTTTTACACTTTCATGCTGGCTCATCTCATTCCTGATGATACCCTGTACAGTTTGCAAATTATGATCGAAGGCAGCAAGTGCTACCTCATCTTTGTTTGCAAAATTGCCATATATACTGCCTTTGGTTAGTCCCGTGGCCTCTGTTATATCACTTAGAGATGTTCCGGCATACCCTTTCGTATTAAAAATAGGTGCCGTTTTCTCAATAATAAACTGTCTTGTCTTTTCTGCCTTGGTCACGTTATTTCTTTTTCGCTGTACAAAAATATACCAATTGGTATTATCTTCATAAAATTATAATGAAATTGACTATAGATAAAATAGATACCAGCTATTCCAATTTTGTTTTTTTATACTCTTTCATATATTGCTTATAATCGCTCTTTACTTTTTTAGAGTAGTTAAGCGCGTAGTCTATAACGGCTTGCTGCCAGTCTTCATTCTTGCCAAAGGCTATCAGTTTATCCGCAATGTCAGACCCTTGCCTGCCACTGCTTCTAAGCTGTGCCGATGCGGTGAGCATCCCCATGTCATCTATCACCTGGTACATATCCCGGTACTGATCTTTTATAAGGTTGAAGTCTATGCTGTCCTTGGTGTGCTGCAGCTCTTGTATAATATAGGCTTCATTCTTAAAAACCGTTCGGCTCAGCATAGCTGGTGGCACATTTTGCATGCGTGTTTGTACCGCAACAATACGCTCAGCCTCGGTTTCCCAGTTAGGTTGCTTTGTGGTGAGGTATGGTGTAAGTGATGATGGTGTGGCCTGCTTCATTTCCATGAGCAGGTATTGTTCTTCTTCCTTTATACTGCGCAGCAGGAACACATAGCGTTTCAACCCTACGCTACCCGTACCCGCCAGCCTGAAAACAGCATCTGCCACTTCATAGTTATATGGGCCATCGGGGCTCGTCATGATCCATTCGGTAACGTGATGCTCCAGTTCGCGTTTCAGGAAATTATCTATCTCAAAATGGCGCGGATCATCCATCATCAGTAGCAACTTATCCTTTTTCTTTACCGTGCGTTTTTTTATTACCCTGTCTTCATTGCGCTTACTGGCGCTTTTAAGGAAGTCACTCACTATGCCTTTGGCTATGCGTGGTTCTATATAATTGGCCTTACCCACCTGCAAGGCTGCACGATAACTTTTAAGGAACAGTACGGCCATGTTGATGGCTTTTTTCTCCTCTATTTTTAAAGTTTCAAAGGCTATGAAAATACTGGTCACCATGCGTACCAGCTCCCAACTGGCCGGGGCAAGGGCAGCTTCATCAAAATCATTCAGGTCAAAATATACCAGGCGGTTATTGCCTGTAAAACTGCCATAATTCTCTATATGCAAGTCGCCGCATATCCAAACCTGTGGCGAGGCAGGTAAGGCTTCTGCCGCCGCAAGATCTTCATAAAACAAGTGGCATGTACCTCTGAAAAAGCGATAAGCATTATCTGCCATCAGCTTGTACTTTATCGCCAGCATTTCCGGCACCCTGTCTTTATTAAACTCTTTTATTCTGCTAACAACCATTCTTGGTATTGTTTAGCAGGAAGCAACTAAAAACCATACCAGTAGGTATTGTTTTAAAAATATATTAATTCATCACAAGCTTTTGTTCTTTATTTCCTCCACTACGCCTGGGTCCAGCAGGGTGGATGTATCCCCCAAATTGGCAAAGTCTTTTTCTGCTATCTTTCTCAGTATGCGGCGCATTATTTTCCCGCTGCGCGTTTTAGGTAATCCAGTTACAAACTGTATTTTATCAGGCCGCGCTATAGGGCCTATAATATTGTTTACCGATTGCAGTATCTCCTTACGCAGTATGTCTTCATCACCGTGGTCGCTGCATATTACGTATGCGTAAATTCCTTGTCCTTTTATATCGTGTGGATAGCCTACCACGGCGCTTTCCACCACACAGTGGTGTGCATCTATTGCGTTCTCCACCTCGGCAGTACCTATACGATGCCCGCTCACATTCAGCACATCATCTACTCGACCGGTTATGCGGTAGTTACCATGCTCATCGCGGTGGCAGCCATCCCCTGTAAAATATAAATGTGGGTAAGTAGCAAAGTAGTTGGTGCGGCACCGTTCGTGATCGTTATAAGTGGTGCGCAATATACCCGGCCACGGAAAGCGAATACACAGGTTGCCACTTATATCATTGCCAGTAAGTTCATTGCCTTTATCATCTACCAGCATAGGCTGTATGCCCGGCAGTGGCAGCGTGGCATAGCTGGGCTTACCCATCGTCACTCCTGCCAGGTTGGATATCATGATACCTCCAGTTTCCGTCTGCCACCAGGTATCTACAATCGGGCAATGGCCCTTGCCTATATTATGGTGCAGCCATTCCCAGGCCTCTTCATTTATTGGCTCCCCTACCGATCCTAATACTTTTAAACTGTCCAGCTTATGGCTGTTTATATAATCCAGCCCGTACACCATAAGGCTACGTATAGCCGTAGGCGCGGTGTAGAGAATATTTACTTTGTGCTTATCTACAATATCCCAGAATCGCCCTGCATCGGGCCATGTTGGTATCCCTTCAAACATCAGGCTGGTAGCCCCGGCACATAGTGGCCCGTAGGTGATGTAGCTGTGCCCTGTTATCCATCCCACATCGGCAGTGCAAAAGTGCACATCGCCCGGCATGTACTGAAATACATTTACAAAAGTGTATGTAGCATACACCATATATCCGCCGCAGGTATGCACTACCCCCTTGGGCTTACCTGTAGAGCCTGAAGTGTACAAAATAAACAGCGGATCTTCAGCATCCATTTCCTCCGCTTCAAAAAATACATTGCCCGTGGCGGCTATCTTTTCCATTTCATCTGCCCACCACACATCACGGCCTGCTACCATGCTTACGGGCGTGCCGGTGCGGGCATATACTATTACCTTTTCTACAAAGGAACATTGTTGCAGGGCTTCGTCCACCACACTTTTCAGTGGTATATCCTTGCTGCCACGGTATGCGCCATCGCAGGCAACCACAAAATGAGCCTGTGCATCCTGCAGGCGGTCCACAATACTTTTAGCGCTAAAGCCACCAAATATTACCGAGTGTATTGCGCCTATGCGGGCACAAGCCAGCAAGGCTATTACCAGCTCTGGCACCATACCCATGTATATGCATACACGGTCGCCTTTTTTTACGCCATTATTTTTCAGTACATGCGCAAACTGCATCACCTGCTGGTGCAGGTCGTGGTAGGTAATAGTGCGGGTGGGCTCAGCAGGATCATTAGGCTCCCATATTATGGCCGGCACATTAGCGTGTTCGGGCAGGTGCCGGTCCAGGCAGTTTTCTGTTATGTTCAGCTTACCACCGGCAAACCATTTTATGTCAGGCTCTTCAAAGTTCCACTCCAGCGTTTTATCCCAAGGCTTCCGCCATTTAAAATTACCGGCAACCTCCGCCCAAAAATCCTCGGGCGCTGATACACTTTTATGATAAGCTTCGTGGTATTGTTCTGCAGTTGTTATCTGGAAAGGATACATACTATATGTTGTTAGCCATTACCTGCTTGTTACAGGTATATGTCAACAAATTAAGCATAAATTCAAAACGCCGCTAGTCCAATAGTACCAATTTTTATACCAATTAAACGTCAACATTATGCATAATACATTTTGGCTAAAGCCGAATTAATATCTTACCCCAAACCCCGACCTAAAGTCCGGGGCAACTTGCATTACGCCCAATTCTGATGTTAAAGTGTTATTAGTCTTCCGGCTCCAGCTCAAATATGTCCTCCACCCTCACTTTAAAGTAGCGTGCTATTTTAAGGGCAAGTATGGTAGATGGGGTGAATTTTCCTTTCTCTATAGATAATATTGTCTGCTTGGATACGTTTATTTGCTCTGCCAGGTCGCTCTGGGTAATATCCAGCTTTGCGCGTTCTACCCTTATTGTATTTTTCATTTTTTGCGTAATAAGAAGATGAGCACAAAAAGCACCAACACTGCCAGAAAGTAAATCACAAAGAACAGCTTATTCTTTTTAAGGTTCACCATTACCGTGTCATCATTGTACATCCACGCAGGGTCAAAAAATAAACCTATATAAAACACGGTCAAATAAGCGCCCAGTCCAAAATCCAGCATCAGCGCCAGCTCTATCCCGCTCAATGTCGTCACTTCATGTTTCTTTATTGCCAATACATCTATGCAAAATATAAGTGCCAGTATGCTGGTTACCATCACCCCCAAGCCCACCTGCATAGCTTTGGCCCGTATCTTCTGCACCCGTTCATCATCATTTTTTTCTTTGCTCCATGCTATCATATACAGCCCAAACGTAACCACTGCAAAAAACAGGTTAAACTGCTCATCAGCACTTGCCTGTATAAAAGGCAGCGGACCATGACTTACTGCCAGTAACGCGACCAATGCAACAAAGGTGATCACCAAGCCATACACCTTGTTTTTGTAACACGACATCGGGAAAACAGAAAGACTTTTCATTTTGGTTCTTATTTGTTTGTTAGGAATAGTTTGATAGACCAAAAGTAAAGTTTACTGGGACTTATATACCAAAAGACACCACAACAATAACAATATGAACGAAGCCGTGTAGATGTGAATTTTTACGGCTTCTTCTTGGTCTTCGATTCTTTATCCTTCTTCACGACCTTAAACACTTCGAGAAAGTCACCCTTAATCTTTAAAGGTGGTTCGTAGTGGTTCGGACGCTTTTTTGGTTCTTTCTTCTCGGCTTTTGCCATTACACAAATTTAAACTAAATATTATGACAACGGAAATTAAAGAAATAGAGCAACAAAAAATAAATGAAGCATGGGTGGAACTATGCAAATTGGCTAATCAAGAAATAATAAAAACAGATGGCGTTATTGACCAGGATAGTTTTATAAAATATGGCAAGCAATTGTTTGTTGTGAAATTTATCGAGGAGGCGTCATAATTATTTTTATTTTGATACCCAAAGAGATGCACCATGGTTATTAAAATGATTGCCAATTTAGATAATCTATTTTTTGAAGGAGTACACAAATATACTCTTGCAGATTTTATAGCAGTAACTAAAAATGAATCATTTAAAGACAAGCATTTTAATAATGAACTCCTATTAACACATATCGGAAAGTATGAGGCTGAAAAATTCTTTCAGCCCAAAACCTTTGCCTACAACATTGTTAATCACTCTAAGGATATTGGAAAAACCCAGCAGGAATTAATAAGCGAAATAGAGAGTTTTTATAGCTATTTGAACCTGTTTGTTTTCACTCTTTGGTTTGTGAAAGATAACAGCATAAATATGACGGATGCACACACCTTAACTTTATCTCCTAATATGTATTATACGGTAACCAACCTATCTATTTTTACAAATGCAAGGGGAGAATTTAATGATGTTTACTTTACCAATAAAGAGATTAATCTTGCTCATAGAATTTTTATAAATCTTGAAAAGGTTTACACCCCAGAAAGTGAAATTATAAAACAAAAAAGCAAGCAGAATAAAAAGGGTGCTCAAGAAATCCCCTATGATCCTAATTTAAAAGTTTCAACCTACTATAACAATCTATACAAAACAGAAAGGGCAATAAACTTCTTAATATCAGCGAGGAAGGTAAAATATTTGCCGCAAAAGGTGTCTTTGTATATGCCCGTTTTTGAAACACTTTTTTCCTGCGGGATTGCAAACGAGGTTACACAAAGGGTATCCGAAAGGGTTGCAAAATATATAGGCAAAAACGCAGCTGATAGATACGCTATATTTAAGATTGTAAAGGATGCCTACAATTTGAGGTCGCGATATCTGCATGGTGATGAGATATCAAATAGACACACTTCCACCGAATATCTAAAAGAACTTTCTTACAAAGTAGATGAGTTAGCTAGGAATATTTTTTACAAAATAATCATGAAAGATTCCGAAACATTTTTACTTAGTAATACAGATTTGGACGAATATTTTAATAAAATGATGTTGAGTTAATATATTTTTTAAAACAAAGGTGAAATACTATATGTTATCAGAATATTATTTTATGTTTGTGATATTATAAACCATTAAACATTATTATGTCCTCAAAACTAGACTGGTGGAAGAATAGATGGAATGATTTAATCGAAGTCATAAGAGTTGGGTTTCCATACATTGTGTTAGCCTTGGGATTAGTTATGACTGTTTTGGGTATGGCAGGCACATTTAAGATTAGTTTAGCCAACGAGACAATAGCAAGTATTGGTAAAGTGTTTTTAGGCACAGCTTTATTCACTTTTATGATTAAATCATTTCAGTATAGTGGTGTTTTTAAAGCGGAACTCACTAAGATAATATTTGAACCACAATACCTGGAGACTAAAAAAGATTTGCCAATATATTGGGATAAACTTTCCCGCGTGTTGTTTGAAGATAAATTTAAAGGAATTAGCCACAAGTTACTTACTGATATACGGGACAAATATTTACCGACAAATTCTATTATGTACTATGAGGACTCAGAGCACGTAATAGAAATAATTTTAAATAACAAGACAACTGGTGAAGCCACGCTAAAAAGGAAGTTTACATTTAACGCTGTTGCAGAAAATCCTAAAGAATTACATGCTTATACGTTTGGAATTTCAATACCATACAAGACCAACGCTCTCGATTTAAAATACAAAACGGAAGTTAAGGTTGATGGAGATATTCGCATCGACTTTAAGGATATACCGGATTTTACTATACAGGATGGCGCCCTTGTAAAGCAATTCTCAGTTGAGTTAACTGGTCGAACTAGATACAAAATAATTAGAACTGAAGAAATTAACTATAATTTATACTACGATAATATTCTTTTTTTCCAAGCTAATAAAATATACAATAACTTGCGGGTTGATATTCATTATCCAAAGAATTACCTTAACATAGAATTTAAGAAGTGTGGAACACTACTCCCGTACATTAAAGATGATCCCACTTCTAGTACGGCACAGTTTATGTACAATGGAATTATATACCCAGAGCAAGGATACTATATAAATATAAAACAAGTAAAACCAAACAGTATGAGAATCAACCAAATTGGCGGTAACGGAAAAGCAAAAACTAAATTATCTTAACTCTTAAAATAAAAAGACCGCAAGTGCGGTCTTTTTATTTTCCTATCAACGTTTGATAAGTAATCCTTGCCTTTATAACACTACCTATTGCGTCTGCAAACTTCTGATTGCTATTCTCATTGCGCACGTTGTAGCGGTATGCATACTCATTGCAATAGCGATGTAAATGCTTAGGACTTGTTTGGTGATACACGCCAATGATACCACGCTTAAAGATGCTCCAAAAGCCCTCTATTGTGTTGGTGCTAAATTCACCCTTTGTCCATTCGTCTTGCGCATGGTTCACAACTACATGCAGTTTGTAAGTATGTTTCAAAGCACGATAAGCATGTAAGCCATCAGTTACAACGGTTGCATCTTTGCTAATATTAGCATCCAACAGAGGAATAAGCACTTCCCTGTTGGCAGCTACCATAGGTTGCACCCTGATAACTCCATCACGTTGTAGAATGCCCAACACTGGCACTTTAGTATCTATAGCTTGTATATGTCTTGTTTTGCCTGATAGTTCTTGCGCAGCCGCTTTATTTGCAGCGCGTACTTTCTTACTCTTGTTCTTTTCTTTGCCGCCTATGTATGTTTCGTCAACCTCAACAACACCTGTTAACAGCATATCGGGTTGTGTACTTGCAAACATTTCACGGATGCGTGACAGGACGAACCAAGCAGACTTTTGCGTGATATTTAGCTGCAATGCAAGGTTACGTGAGCTTATGCCTTTACTGGAAGTGGTGCACAACCATATAGCCGCGAACCATGTTTGCAGAGGTAATTTAGTGGCTTCAAATATTGTCCCTACAGTAGCGGTAAAGTTTTTATTGCAACCCTTTTCAGCACACTTGTATTCATTCACACCAACTTTGGCAGGGGATTTGCTTCTATTGCTGCGCGTGTAAACGTGGATAGAACCACAATGAGGACATGCAGGAGTGCCGCCCCAAATCTGCTGTTCTAAGAAATCATAGCATGTTTTCTCATCCTTAAAGTATCTGATTAATTCGATTAAGCTTTTGAATTTGAAGTCCATTTTGTTGCTATTGATACTCAAAGCTACAAAAGGTAATCCATATAACAAAATATTTTCGTGTCTTTTGATATATAATCACCAGTTTACTTTAATTATAAACAAACAAAGTTTGATTTTTATTTACTAAACTGTACAAAAAAATACTTGCAGCTTTTATGCGCCCTGGCTACTTTACTTTTTTTTAGTTAGGTGTCTTTTGATATATAGTCACCAATAAAGTTATTTTACTTACCCGGACAGGTGCTTGTTTATCACAAAAAAACCGCTGCACCATACGGCACAGCGGTCTTAAAAATTAATATAAATAGCTTACTGCCGTATGAAACTGTGAGTAGATAATACCTTACCACTTGCATCTACAGCCTTTAAAAAATAAGTACCTGTTGGCAGGGGTGCAACGTTAAACTGTACCACATTCGCACCGTCATCGCAGTAGTGGCTCATCAGCTTATCTACCACGCGGCCCTGGGTATTGTATATCACAAAGTTTACCAGTTGCTCATGCTCTATATCAAACTTCAACTGTATAAAATGCCACGAAGGATTCGGGTATAATACAGAAGTCTGTTTAGCTGCGCTCACCTGTGGCACTGCCGTGTAGTTAGGCGATAATATGCGCGCCATGTAGTTGCCATAATTACCATCGTGATGGCCAAATATGCCTTCTATCCACACGCTTTCCAGATCATTCCACTGCGGTTGGCTGCCACTGTAGTCGCCCCAGCGCTGCTCCTTACCTGCCAGTTGCTTAATGCTCTTGTCACCGGTTTTCACTACCACCATGTTAGAGTAGCTGCTGCCATCAAAGTATATGGTTCCCATTCCCGGAAAGGTATTGGGCCCCGTAAAGTTGAACGAGATAATAGACGGATTGCTGCCCGGCTGCCCTATTGTGTACTTGTTACCCGCAAAAGATATGTTAGGATACCCAAAGTCAAGAGTATCTATACTAAACAAATGCCCCTGCACTGTAGGCGCAGTAGCATAGTTGCTGATAATGCCGTGGTACACTGCCGATCCCCCGTTAGCCGGGTTCACACAAGCGTGCACAAATTGTATCTCGCTGCCTTCTGTATATGCACCCAGTATGCGGTCATCATTGGTCATCAGCACTACACTGGTATCGGGCTGGCGACCATCGGGTGGCACCCCGTAAGCAAGATTGCTTACCAATGGTGTCACCACCAGGTTATTATTGGCACTCCCTATTGTGTCGGGTATCTTCACCAAAAAGAAGCTGTCGTTCTGCACTTGCAGTATTTTCTTGCCCAGCAGGTACTGGCTTGGCCCCTTTATGCTGCCGCCGCCCTTTACCGGGTAAAGATTGCGTATATACAGGCCATTGCTTTTTATACTATCCCAGAGCTGGTAGTTAAGTGTAGAATCGCCATTATAACCATCCTGCTTGCGTATCTGGTATATCACACTTTCTTTAAAACCTATCTGCCAGCTTATACCATCCATTACCTGGTTACCGGTAAAGAAAAATTCATCGTGCGTAATGGCTATAGCCGGGTAGTCGAAAGCTGTACTGTCATTGGCAAAGTTGCCATAAAATTTATAAAAGCTCCATGCACCTGTCGGGTCGTTTGTTTTAGAGAACCCTACCACTATGTAGTTATATTGGTTCACCCCGTTCAGCATAATGCAGATGAACTTATCAGCTTCGGGGTCGTAGATCACCTTAGGGTCGTAACGGTAGTTATTCTGGTTGGTAATACTGCTATTCAAACCTACAGATAGCGAAAAATTGTACAGAGACTTACGATTAGTCATTTGCCCTGTAGTGGCATCGTGTACAGAAATATTTTGGTTAATAACAGATACTGCCTGGTTATTGTTATTAATAGCCATGTAGTTATCAGACGGTATGCCACCCAAGCTATCTGCAATAAAACCTATAGCCACTATAGGCGCTGCGGCCGTAGTGGTCTTATTATATCCCACGTTCGATACTTTCCGCGGGAAGGCCTTTTGTATTAGCTTTTTTACAGAATCCAGCTCACCCGTCTGTTCGTTTTTATCAGGGTCGGGCATTTCGCTGTTGAGTATTTGTGCGTTGTATTTATCATCTACATCTCTAAGCACTGCCTGGCCTGCAAGCGGCGTTGTATAGCGCTTCACCCTTGCATTTTGTGCATAGCTACTATTTGCCAGCACAAATAAAATACCCAATAAAAATACGCGTGTCTTCATACTGCAAATTTGTTTAAATATAAGAAAACCGCAGCACTTCTGTAGGTGCTGCGGCTTGTAAATATAATGTTTAACAATAATGACATTAACCTTGCAATGCTGCTGCCCCACTCACAATTTCTGTAAGTTCTGTAGTAATGGCTGCCTGGCGTGCACGGTTGTAGCTGATCTTCAGGCTACGCAACATTTCATTGGCATTCTCACTCGCCTTATCCATAGCGGTCATACGTGCACCGTGTTCAGATGCATTAGCATCTAGTATAGCCTTGTACACTTGTGTGTTCAGTATTTTAGGCATCAGTTCCTGCAGCAAGGTTTCCATGTCCGGTTCGTATATAAAATCGGCATTGGTCTTCTTGGCTCCTTCCTCCTTTACCACTTTAGGTATAGGCAGGTATGGCTCGCTGATAAACACCTGGGTAGCAGCATTTCTAAACTGGCTGTAAACGATCTCTACCCTATCGTATTCCCCTTTTAGAAAAGACTCCTGGGCATACACCGCGGCGTGCTTCACATTTTCAAAACGCAGGTCTGAAAATAGCTGCCAGTAAGTATCTACCATGCTTACACCAGCGCGCAAAAAGGCTTCGTAACCTTTCTTACCTATTGGCATAATGGTAACATTACCTTTAGCTTCCTGTGCAGGAAATTTATCTTTAATTACCTGGCGGGTAAGTTTTATAATATTGGCATTATAAGCGCCACAAAGTCCGCGATCACTGGTTATAGGTATCATCAATATGCGTTCAGGAGCGCGTTCGTCAGCCAGTGGCATATTTACATCTGCCGATGCACTGCTTACAATATTACTCAGCATTTCCTGCAGCTTCACGGCATATGGGCGCATTTGTACTATCGCGTCTTGCGCACGGCGAAGTTTAGCAGCGCTCACCATCTTCATTGCCTTTGTTATCTGCTGAGTAGATGTAACTGATTTTATGCGGTTACGAACTTCTTTTAACTGTCCTGACATACTAAATTGTAAAATGTTATAACGGGCGCAAAGTTAAAATTTAATGATGAAGATTTCAAAAAGCATTTATTAATTGATTAATTTAGGGGCATAACAGGTTTCCCTGCTTATCTGCAAGTATATGTGGTATATATTTTTACAATCCAAAGTCAAACATATCTAGCCACTAAATCGAATTAAAGTATCATGTCACGTAAAACAAAGATCGTTGCTACCGTAGGACCGGCATCAAACACTTACGAAAAATTATTAACGCTCATACAGGCTGGTGTAAATGTATTCAGGCTCAATTTCTCGCATGGTACACACGAGCAGCACAAGCTGGTAATAGATCACATACACAAGATCAATGAAACTTTCGGCTACACCATAGCCATACTTGCCGATCTGCAGGGCCCCAAACTGCGTGTAGGGGAGATAAAAGACAATGCCCTGGACCTGAAAATGGGCGACACCTTTTATTTTAGCAACGAGAAAACAATAGGTACGTTGGAGAACATCTACATCTCTTACCCTGATTTCCATAAGGATGTGAAAATTGGGGAAAAGATATTGCTTGATGACGGAAAGATAGAAGTACTGGTAACTGAAATAACTGCGGACAATCGCGTAAAAGTAACCGTTACAGCTCCCGGCCTGCTATCATCGCGTAAGGGTGTAAACCTGCCAGATACTGCTATATCACTCCCCTCTTTATCTGAAAAGGACCTGAATGACCTGGAGTTCATTATTACAGAGAATATTGACTGGATAGGCCTTTCTTTTGTACGCAAGCCCGAAGATATACTGGACCTGCGTAGCCGTATAGAGGCGCGCAACAGCAATGCAAAGATCATTGCCAAGATAGAGAAGCCGGAAGCACTGGTGCACCTGAGGGAAATCATACTAGCATCGGACGCTGTGATGGTGGCCCGTGGCGACCTGGGTGTAGAACTGCCGCTGCAGCAGATACCTATGATACAGAAAAACATAGTACGCAAATGCATACACAGGGCCAAACCGGTGATCATAGCCACCCAGATGATGGAAAGCATGATAGACCGCAGCCGCCCCAACCGCAGTGAGATAACTGACGTGGCCAACGCTGTACTTGAAGGCGCTGATGCTGTAATGCTCAGCGGAGAAACCGCTATGGGCCAATATCCTGAACTGGTTATTAAGACCATGGTGAGTATAATAGAAGAAGTAGAAAAAGAAGCTGTGGTGTATAACCGCAACCTGGTACCACAGCCACATTCTCCATCGTTCCTTAGCGATGCACTGTGCTACAATGCTTGTGTAATAGCTAAAGATGTGCAGGCCAATGCACTTATAGGTATGACACAGTCGGGATATACTGGCTTTATGCTATCCAGCTTCAGGCCACACTCGCCTCTGTATGTATTTACCAAACTAAAGCAACTGGTAAACCAACTAAGCCTTAGCTGGGGCGTGCAGGCCTTTTTCTACGATAGAGAAGAAAGTGTAGATGAAATAATTAACGACCAGATAAACATTCTGAAAGAAAAAGACTTGCTGAAACAGGCGGATGTTGTAGTGAGTACAGGCAGCTTACCAGTACAAGCCCACTTGCCTACCAATATGATAAAGATAAGTGTAGTAGAATAAGTCGTAAGTAGGTTCACTGGAAATAGTGAGGATGCCTTTCGACAATAAGAACAATATACAATGTAAAATGGCCGGGTGATGCCCGGCCATTTATATTTAAGACGATCTCGTACCTAAATCTTTGTCAGTAGTATTTCCATCGACTTGTACTCCTTGCCCTTGGAGGTCATGTACATTTCATTTTTTTGATGGGTATCATCTATAAAGGTGATCACCTGGCGGCAAGGTATTTCTTTTTTAGTTATTGGGTCAACCATCTTGGTTTTAAAATCGATGCTTTTTTTAGCGTCATCCCACTTGCCTTCACCATACATCATACCGGTGCCCATATTGTCTATCCATGTGGTAAAGAAGATCTTCTTAGCATTGTCGTAGCCTGTTATGCTCATACCAGTAAAGGGCATACCCATAAACGACCCTGTGGCTGTGGAGCGCTGGTAGCGGCCATCCATCATCATTTCGCTTACAGATGTTGAGGTCCACTTCATAGGTTCTGCACCGGGCTTCATCCAGAAAGTTATTGCCTGGCTCCAATTGCCAGTACTTTTAGCCAGCATAGCATGCATAGGCCCTGGTGTAGCATAGTCCATGTAGGCTTTTTGCTCGGCTGCGCCATCTTGCGCACTTGCAGAAAAATAAAGTGCAATACTACATAATACAACAAACAGCTTTTTCATAAATAAAAGTTTAATGGAACATAAAAGTACAAAATGGGCAAACAACTACATAACAATTCATTGAAATATAATACAGTTTAGCTAGCGTCTTAAAAGTAAAAAGCATCCCACGATTGTGAGATGCTTTTTCCAAACTATCTATCTATTTTTATTTTACTTCTTCATATTCAGCATCAGCTACGCTGCCATCGTTAGCCGCGCCAGCATGTTCCTGGTGCTGCTCCTGGCCTCCGCCTTGCTGACCTGCGCTGTACATGTCTGCACTTGCAGCATTCCAAGCAGCATTCAATTCTGCTTCAGCAGTATCAATGCCATTCAGGTCTTCGCTTCTGTGTGCTTCCTTAAGTTTAGCAACTGCGGCTTCAATAGGTGCTTTTTTGTCAGCAGGTATTTTGTCGCCGTATTCTTTCAGTTGTTTTTCGGTAGTGAAGATCAGGCTATCAGCCTTGTTCAGCTTTTCAACCCTTTCACGCACTTCTTTATCAGCCGCTTCGTTAGCCTTAGCGTCATCCTTCATGCGTTCTATTTCTTCTTTGCTTAAGCCGCTACCAGCTTCAATACGGATGTTCTGTTGTTTGCCAGTACCCTTGTCTTTAGCAGTTACATGTAAGATACCATTCGCATCGATGTCGAATATTACTTCAACCTGTGGAACACCACGTGGTGCCGGTGGAATACCATCGAGTATGAAACGACCCAAGTTCTTATTGTCCTTAGCCATTGGGCGTTCGCCTTGCAATACGTTTATTTCAACACTTGGCTGGCTATCGCTGGCAGTAGAGAATACCTCACTCTTTTTGGTAGGGATGGTAGTATTTGATTCTATCAGGCGTGTCATTACACCACCATAAGTTTCAATACCCAAAGAAAGCGGAGTTACGTCAAGCAACAACACATCCTTTACATCGCCGCTTAATACACCGCCTTGTATGGCAGCACCTACAGCAACAACTTCATCCGGGTTTACACTCTTGTTAGGTTTTTTACCGAAGAATTTTTCAACTACTTCCTGTATGCGTGGGATACGTGTAGAACCACCAACCAGGATGATTTCGTCAATCTGGCTTGTGCTCATAGAAGCATCTTTCAATGCTTTACGGCAAGGCTCCAGTGTACGCTCAACCAGGCTATCAGACAGTTGTTCGAACTTAGCACGGCTCATTTTGCGCACGAGGTGCTTAGGCACACCGTCAACCGCAGTTATATAAGGAAGGTTTATTTCAGTTTCCTGAGAAGAAGACAACTCGATCTTAGCTTTTTCAGCAGCTTCCTTTAAACGCTGCCAAGACATTGGATCTTTACGCAGGTCTATAGCTTCGTCTTTCTTAAATTCGTCAGCCAACCAGTCCATGATCACTTTATCAAAGTCATCACCACCAAGGTGAGTATCACCGTTTGTTGATTTTACTTCAAATACACCATCGCCCAGCTCCAGGATAGATACGTCGAATGTACCACCACCTAAGTCGAACACAGCTATTTTGCTATCCACGTGCTGTTTGTCCATACCATAAGCTAAAGCAGCTGCGGTAGGTTCGTTAATGATACGACGTACGTTAAGACCAGCAATTTCGCCAGCTTCTTTAGTAGCCTGGCGCTGCGCATCGTTAAAGTATGCCGGTACTGTAATAACTGCTTCGTTCACTTCTGTACCCAGGAATTCTTCAGCAGTTTTCTTCATTTTCTGAAGGATCATTGCAGAAATTTCCTGTGGAGTGTACATGCGGCCATCTATATCCACACGGGGAGTATTGTTCTCGCCCTTTACAATTTTATAAGAGTTATGAGCTATTTCGCCTGTCACTTCGTCAAAACGACGACCCATAAAACGTTTTATGGACATAACAGTGTTTGTAGGGTTGGTAATGGCCTGACGTTTTGCAGGGTCACCTACCTTACGTTCTCCGTTCTTTAAAAAAGCTACTACCGATGGGGTGGTACGGCGACCTTCATCGTTCGCAATTACCACGGGCTCATTCCCTTCCATCACAGAAACACATGAGTTGGTAGTTCCTAAGTCAATGCCAATAATTTTTGCCATAATTGATTTTTAAGTATTGTAATTAAATTTTATTCTCTCCTCAATCTTAGACAATAAATATACCAGCATGGCAACATCAGAAATAATGTCAGTATTTCTGCCATTGTGAAAGAAAAAATACCACCTGGATAAGACATTATGATGTTAATAATGCCATAGAAGGCAAAATAACTGATAAGTAAGGCTGTGAAACAACATAGTTGTAGAAAATAAAGCCCGGAAAAATTTCGTTGCAAGGAGAAATGTCTGTTGTGATAAAAAGCATCAAAAAGGACATTTTATCAGCGGAGGATGCGCTGAGCGCCTTTCCAGCAGGACATATTAACTTAAAGCAACAAATTAAAAATGTCGGTAAATGTCCGTTGACAGACATTTTGAAATTTTGACTGGATGTTGAACACCAGTAACCGACTAACTGATATTGGCTATTTAATAGCTAAATGTAACCAATGCAAGTTACAATACCAGCAGATAGCCTGTAAATGAAGATATCCACTTTTTATGAAGCCAGCCTATGCAACTAAGCGGCACAACAAATGTATGCCTTAATATGTTGAACCAACTATACCCAAATTCTTGGTAACGGCGTTCGCCATTATGGAGTCGAGCGTAGTAACATCATATGTTACATAACCACTACGAAAACCACGGCCTCCATACAACCCCAGTACACGATTTGTACCTTTAGAAGACATCATATTGGTATAATTAGGCTCTATATCCATACCGGTAAGCCCGGTACCCAGGGATTGGGTAATGAGCATATAGTTATAAAAATCTTTATTAGCCGCTGAAAGAATGAGCTGAGCACTATCCATGAGCCTGGTTACAAATTGAGGTGGCGTTTTCATGGCACCTGACAGGAAATTATAAAACTGTACATTATCAGTACTCAAAGTAAACCCAAAAGACGGAGCCCCGGCATTGCCCGATGGCGTGGCTGTTGCAAAATCCCAATCGACATATTTTTTCACCGTGGTATTTGTCTGCGAATTTTTCTCTACCCATCTTACTCTTAATGTACCCACCAGATAACCTACAGTAGGCGGCACGCTGCCGCGTACCAAAAACTGGTTTGCAGAACGCGAGAAATTAAGCGAAGTACCCAAATTATCCAGGTATGGACATGAAAAGTTTGCAGAAGATTCATCTATAATTGTGGTTTCAGCAGAATCAACCTCGCCTGAAGTAGGGTTAGTGATGAGCAACCTGTAAGTATTGTTGGGATCTAAAGCATTTTTAAACTTATATGCATAATTGGGGGTAGTAAAAAAAGCACCGCTGTCTTTTTGATACCCTTCCTGGTTTAGGTCGACCCGGGTAAGTGTGATAGGCGCGCCTACCATATTGCCGCTGTTAAAAGCTTCGAGCACGACATTCAACTGCGGATAGAAGCTGGAATCTGATACCTTTTCCATATTATAAGCACTAAGGCTCTGGGAAAGGAAAGCTTTTTGGATACGTATATAATGTGCGGTATCGCCCTCATCGAGCAAACCATATACTATAGTTATATTTTGATAAGGGGCCGCAGTATCGAACTTAGTAGAGCACCCTGCCATAGCAGCCAGTACAAAAACGCAAAAAGAAAAGAATGGAAGGTGTTTCATTGCCGCTAATTTGTTATAAAAGCAGGCAAAGATAATGGAATGCCTTCTAATAATAGTGTACATAAAATCTTAAATTATATGGAACAGACACTAACAAGACGTAGTACAAGTGCTATAGCTTTGGTACAATTGCCATGTTTAAAAAGTATTTTTGCTGTAAATAATTATAAATGACGCTTGCCGCCCAGATAAAACTGATTGTTGCAGATGCCGTAAAGCATCTTTTTGCTGATGCCGATGTGAAAGGGGTTACCATTACTATTAACCAGACCAAGCCTGAATTTGAAGGCGACTATACCGTTGTGCTATTCCCTTTTGTAAAAGTGCTGAGAATGAAACCCGATGCACTAGGCGCACAATTGGGCACTTACCTGGTAGAGAAAACCGGGATTTTTACATCTTACCAGGTAGTAAGCGGTTTTTTAAACCTTACGGTTAACGATAACTATTGGGTCAACTTCCTGCTGAACAACTTTAATAATATACACTTTGGCGAAAAGCCAGGGACAGACTGCCGAGTGATGATAGAATACTCATCGCCCAACACCAATAAGCCACTGCATTTTGGGCATATGCGCAATATTTTTTTGGGCGCAGCTATGGCTCAAATATGCAAAGCAAATGGCAAGCAGGTGGTAAAAGCCAACCTGATCAACGATCGGGGCATACACATCTGCAAGTCAATGGTGGCCTGGCAAGAGTATGGAAATAATGCAACACCGGAATCGACTGGCCTAAAGGGAGACCATTTGGTGGGCGACTATTATGTAAAATTTAATGATGTTTATAAGGAAGAGATAGCACAACTGGTAGCTGAAGGTACAGATAAGGATAAAGCCGAGAAAGAAGCACCCATAATGAAGGAAGCCCAAGCCATGCTGCGCGACTGGGAAGCCGGAGAGATGGAAGTACGTGAACTGTGGCAAACCATGAACGGATGGGTATATAAAGGCTTTGACGACACCTACCGTAAAATGGGCATCACCTTTGACAAAACCTATTACGAAAGCAACACTTACCTGCTGGGTAAGAATATTGTTGCTGAAGGCCTTGAAAAAAAGGTGCTGTTTACCAAGGAGGATGGCAGCGTATGGATAGACCTGACGGAAGACGGCCTGGACCAAAAGCTACTACTGCGTGGCGATGGGACAAGTGTATATATGACACAAGACCTAGGTACTGCCCGGCTGAAGTATGATGACTACAAACTAAGCCAGAGTGTATATGTGATAGCTGACGAGCAGAACTACCACATGCAGGTACTGAAGCTGATACTTAAAAAACTGGGTGAGCCATGCGCAGATGGTATATACCACTTGTCTTACGGGATGGTAGAACTGCCTACCGGGCGTATGAAGAGCCGTGAGGGTACCGTAGTGGATGCTGATGATATGATAGCGGAGATGATAAGCCTGGCCCAAACGCAAACTGAACAGGCGGGCAAAAGCGATGGATTTACCCATGCAGAACTAGCTGCACTCTATGAAATGATAGGCCTGGGTGCACTTAAGTTTTACCTGCTGCGTGTGGACCCTAAGAAGAAAATGATCTTTGACCCCAAAGAAAGTATAGACCTGCACGGTTATACGGCTACATTTATACAATATGCCCACGCGCGTATATGCAGCATATTGCGAAAAGAAAATGTGCCTTTACTGCCGGGCAATACCAAGTTTCAGTCAACCGACTTTAAACAGGCTATAACACTAGCGGAAAAGAATATTGTGGTTGCCCTGGAGCAATACCCCGACGTATTAGCATCTGCCGCTGAGGAGTACGACCCGTCTACACTGTGTAACTACTCATTCCAATTAGCGCAGTTATTTAATACTTTTTATGACGAACACAGCATCAGCAAGGCAGAGAACGAAGAGAAAAAACAACTGCGATTGATGATGATCATTATGACTGCACAAACCCTGCGCCATGCCATGAACCTGATGGGCATTAAGCTACCAGAAAGGATGTAAAATCAGAACATAATCTATAATTAATATGGAGTATTTCTTGCGAAATGCTCCATATTTTATTTTGACATGCATTCATAAAAGAATACAAATACCGTCTCATATCTGGGCCACAATTAACACATCCCGCAGATCAGAATGTCTTTCCGCATAACAACCAAAGAAGTACATGGTCCTTTAAAAAGATATTTTGAAATTATGTTAAAGAAAAATACTCAAAAGGTTGCGTAATTATTTTCTATATACTATATTGTGTATGAAAAAATCAACTTTATGAAAAAACTGTACATCTATCTACTTCTTTGTGTGGCTTCAACTACATCTTTTGCACAAACAGACATTGCTTTAAACCGTTGGGTGACTAAAGCCCTTGTGCCACACTCTGACTCATTATTGCACTTCGAGAAAAATACTGATAGTTTCGTCGTAAACCCAACAACTCCGGTTAACTACGCGTTTCGGTATTTCTTTATAAATAATGGCCCCAATGCCTTGACACCTTCTGACACCTTGCATCTTAAATCTCCATGGGTTTATGGAAGTACCTTTTCAATAAGCCTGGGCGGTCTAACCAGCTTTGCAGTTCACGATACAATTTGGTTGCAAGGAGCACCAATTAAGACTTTCAATTCCGTTGCTACAGCTAGTGGGTCGTATCTCTTTTGCGATAGTGTCTGGGCAACCCATCAAAATGGTGCGGTTATTACCGATCCCGTTCCAAGCAATAACGATTTTTGTACTACCAATTATATCAAGGTGTTCAAGACAGGTGTAGAACAACTTACAAACAACGTTCCTAATGGCCTAAGCATCTACCCTAACCCTGCTACAAGCAATATTAATTTCAACTATGATTTTACAGGTGCTTCTAAAGCCACATTAATGATCACAGATGTTGTAGGTAGGACGGTTTACCAGGAAGAGTTAACAGACCTCGGGAATAAAAAGACTGTTACTGTAAATATTAACAGTTATACACCTGGTGTCTACCTTGCTATACTTGTTGTTGATGATACAAGAGTAGTAGGAAAATTCAATGTTCAGAAGTAACTAATTCAGTGCTATTTGTATATATAGGCGGGCAATGCCCGCCTATTTTTTGGTGTATTACAGTAATGGGAAAATTAAATATAAGTAATGGGTACACTAAAAAAAGGCAACCAATCGATATTGACTAATACATTAAAAAAAATAAATACACATAATTGATACAAACAATATTTTTTACACAGTCATTTGTGATTTCATTTAAAATTTAAGATTATTTCAAAGTTGCCTTTAAAGAAACTTCAAACTCATAAAGTCGATTATAAAATAATACAGTGGAGATTTTTTTTTGGCAGGTGAACCCTATGTATTATCTTGTGGTCTGAAAAAAAACTTTTTATGAAAAAACTGTACATCTTTCTACTTTTAGCCGCATTATTTTCAACTAAAACCTTTGCACAATCTGCAGATCTTCAATTGTTACACACAATTGCTAGGTACACTTCAACTGCAACCCTACACTACATGAACAATAAGGATACAGTTATTGTAAATCCAACTGTAGCGACGCCTTATTATTATGGTTATGAATTTGTGAATCATGGTACATCTGCATTGCTTGCGACTGACACTATCCACCTTCATTCATTTATATTTGGTAACATTCGCTTGAGTTTACCCTCAACTGGTTTCCCTGTTGGCGATACACTTAGCTTTGGCGATACAGTATCATTATTCACTGGTGTAACAGCAGGAACTTACAACTGGTGTGATAGTATATATTACACTCACGTAAGTGGTGCAGTTGGAACTGATCCAGTGCTTACAAATAATGTTATCTGCAACACTGTTGTTGTACAGGTATATAACGTTGGTGTAGCTCAACTTACAAACAATGTACCAAACGGTTTAAGCATCTATCCTAACCCAGCAAGTACAAATGTTAACTTCAACTACGATTTCTCTGGTGCATCAAAAGCATCTTTGATCATATCTGATGTTGTTGGCCGTACTGTTTACCAGGAAGAAATAACAGATCTATCAGGCAAGAAGAACATTACAGTAAATGTAAACTCTTTCGTGCCAGGTATCTATGTTGCTACACTTGTTGTTGATGATGCCCGCATTGTAGGTAAATTCAACGTTCAGAAATAATTTTAAAATCCATTTTATTTAAAGGCGGGCTATGTGCCCGCCTTTTCTTTTTAGTAAATTTGCGGGTAATTTTGATCAAATGGTTTTTTCCTCGAAGTTGATAGAAGATGCGGTGCAGGAGTTTGCCCTGCTACCGGGTATAGGCAAGAAAACCGCACTGCGGCTGGTGCTGCAGTTGCTGAAAATGGATGAGCAGGATGTGGATGCTTTCACCACCGCTGTGGGCCGCATGCGGCATGAAGTGCAATTTTGCAAAATATGCCACAACGTAGCCGATACTGAAGTATGCATGATATGTGTGAACCGTGCACGTAACAGTACACAGGTATGTGTGGTAGAAACCATACGCGATGTAATTGCAATAGAAAGTACACAGCAATACAATGGGCTATACCATGTGCTTGGCGGCATTTTAAGCCCGCTAGACGGCATAGGCCCGGGGCAACTATATATTAACACCCTACACGACAGGGTGAAGAATAACGGGGTAGAAGAACTGATAATGGCATTGAGCCCCACAATAGAAGGAGATACTACCGTTTACTACATAGCCAGGCAACTAAAAGACCTGCCTGTACGCATAACTACCATAGCCCGCGGCATAGCATTTGGGGGCGAACTTGAATACGCAGATGAAATGACCCTGGCCCGCAGTATAGCCAAACGGCTACCTATTGAGAACTATGTGAACTCGGCAGGAAGTTAACACAATTGCACAGTATGGAATGAATAGATGGTGGTTGATTTGTATCTTGAGCATCATGCAATACAGGAAAGTGAGTTGCTGTAATTCTTATTGATTGTGCGTAAGGCATGGTTTTGTCATGAAGTTTTGCAACATGGCAGGTGAGACTGGTTTTAGAATTTATTCGGACAAACTATGCAATTAAAATCGGGTTCAGACCACTTTACCAAACTATCTTATGGCGGGTTGCTGGTTGCGTTGGGCATTATTTATGGCGATATAGGCACATCGCCGCTCTATACCTTCCAGACTATTATCCGCGATGGAGGCTCTGCTTCGTATCACCTTATTTTTGGCGCCATATCCTGTGTGTTCTGGACGCTTACCTTGCAAACCACATTTAAGTATATTATCATCACCCTGCAGGCCGATAACAAGGGCGAGGGGGGCATATTCTCCCTGTACGCACTGGTAAAGCAATATGGCAAATACCTGGTGTACCCCGCCATAATAGGCGCAGGTACATTGCTGGCCGATGGCATCATTACCCCACCCATTACCGTAACATCGGCCATTGAAGGACTTAACGGAGTGAAGGGATTGGAGCATATAATAATACCGGGCAGCCACCTGGTAATGGGTATAGTACTAGGCATACTGGTATTGCTATTTATCTTTCAGCGGTTTGGTACCAATATAGTTGGGGCTGCATTTGGGCCGGTAATGTTGTTGTGGTTCCTGATGCTGGGCATCCTGGGCTTTAACCAGGTAGCGCAATACCCGCAGATACTTAAGGCGCTAAACCCTTACTATGCATATGAGTTGCTTACTGCATACCCAAAAAGTTTCTGGCTCCTGGGCGCTGTGTTTCTGTGTACTACAGGTGCCGAGGCTTTATACTCAGATCTAGGCCACTGTGGCAGGAAAAACATACGCATCAGCTGGATATTTGTAAAAACCACCCTAGTACTCAACTACCTGGGCCAGGGAGCATGGATGATGATGCAACACCAGGGCAGACTGGCAGACGGCATTAACCCTTTCTTTGAGATAGTGCCCAAGGGCTTTCTGCTCCCTAGCATCATACTGGCTACAATGGCATCTATAATTGCCAGCCAGGCCCTAATAAGTGGTTCTTTTACTCTTATTAGCGAGGCCATAAGTCTGGGCTTCTGGCCACGGGTACGGGTGAAGCACCCTACCAACATAAGGGGGCAGATATACATACCCAGCATCAACTTCATACTGTTGGTGGGGTGCATATTGGTAGTGTTGTACTTCCGCACCTCTGAAAACATGACAGCCGCCTATGGATTTAGTATAACTGTAGCCATGCTCATGACCACAATACTGGTGTACTACTTCCTCCGGTATGTAAAAAAATATCCACTGGTTTTGGTGATACTTATACTTGTAGTATTCTTAAGTGTAGAATGCTCATTTTTTGTAGCCAACGTGGTGAAGCTACTGAAGCGCTTATTCTTCCTGGTATTTGAAATAGGATTGATAGGCACTATGTACATTATGTATAACGCCAGGCAGATCAACCAACGCTACCGGAGAATGGAAAACCTGAAAGACTATTTCCCCATGTTTGAGCAATTGAGCAATGATAAAGAAATACCATTGTTTGCCAGCAACGCCATATTCCTTACTACAGCCTCAGAAGTTTATGAAGTAGAGGATAAAGTCATCGTATCCATATTCAATGGCAAACCTAAACGTGCCGATATATATTGGTTTGTACACATAGAGCGCACCAATGAGCCCTATACTCTCGATTATTGTGTACATGAATTGAAAAAGGATAAGATCATTAAGCTGGAATTCAGCCTTGGATTTAGAATATACCCCAGACTGAACTTATTCTTTAAACGTGCAATACATGAGATGATTGCTAACGATCAACTACATGTGAATGTGAAATACCCTGTACTAGACAGAGGGGAACTAGGTGGCGATTTTATGTTTGTGTTGCTAAAGAATTTTTTATCTAAGGACAATGAAATAAAGGGGCGGAACGGATTTATACTTAAGAGCTACTATGCTATACAAAGCATTGCAGAAACGGATGAAAACGCGCTTGGGCTAGACCCAACAGAAACATGCGTAGAGCAAGTGCCTATTGTAATAACACCTGTAGTGAATTTACCACTGAAGTGTACTTACTTTAAGATATACGAGACCTAAGCTATGCAGCTATTAAATATAGCTTATTTGCCTTTAAAGATACGGACAAGTGTAAGAAATCCATCAAAAGAGAAGGCCGACTACTGCACTACAAGGCGTTTTGTTACAGATATTTCTCCACACTTTAGTGTAACTATATAGACACCTGTAGCAAGATCATTAACAGGAATATTCACCTTACCATTTTTCATATTACCCAATGCTATTTTGTAAACCTCTTGCCCTACCATATTCACAATCCGTATAGCAGTGTTGCCTGCCTGTGGTGCACTAAAACTCACAGTAAATGCATTGGTAGCAGGGTTAGGTACTAACTCTACATTAATTAATGAATTTGAATTTATATTAGGCACACTCACATTACCAGCGCTGTTCAATTCAAAACGATTGTTGCCTTGTGATGCCGTATCTGAAGTTACGATGAAATCGTATTGAGTACCCAACTGTAAAGCCTGTAACTTATTCAGGTATTTATCGTGCAGGTATAGCTGTGCACTTGATGGCAATGTAAAATCGTCTACCCTTATTGAGTAAGCCATTGCAGTATCAGTAGCCAATCCAAGTTTTATAACCTGCCCCGATACAAATGGTCTTACATCTATAGAAAGCGCTTTATTGTCGGAAGAAAGCGTATTAAAATCCAGGTCAGGATTATTCAGTTTCTGATCGTCCAGAGCGTCATAAGCATCTGAAGATTGTGCATTAAAGAATATCAGCAGCCTATCCCATGAGAGCGAGTCATTGCTGCTTAATATACGCAACTGCACTACATCATCTCCAAAACCTGAAGTTGTTTTGAAGAGATTGCCTGATGCAGCAGCGGTCGTTTTATCAGACTCATGAAACGTAATAGTGTTATTGGTATTAGCAGAACAAGTAGTGAAAAATGCACTGTATGCCGGCAATATATAGGAGAAACTGAAAGGCTGGTCTACATATGCACCTTCGGTGCCTTGGTTTGGATCCCACACTGCGAAATTTGCACCAATCGAGCTGCCCCTTAATGTCCGGCTAAGATCTATGTTACTGGCGTAAGGGTTACCAATAAAATTGTATCCATAGTTTGTATTCGTCTTGCAGGTTACCACCTGGTCGCACTCATTAACAGGGCCCGTCATTTTTAAAGTAATAGGATCTGGCACGCATACGGCACAACCTAACCCCTGCCCTTTACTTCCCCTTATGAACAACCTCAGTCCTTCATATGGATCCCACGCATTATTACCAGCATCATCGGTGTTAGTATAAGGTATCCAACCAGTATTATCATTTACGCCCGATCCGTTACCGGTAAGCGTATTGTACCAGAAAGCCGACGGATTGTTTGTAGTAGTAGGCGTGAAACCATTAACGGCGCCACCCTGCCCGGTGATATCAACATATGGTGTAAGTTGATTTAGGCCGATGGACGAGCTGAAAGGATGTGCCATAAAACGGAATGCTCTGCGAGAACCGTGTATCCATTTATCGCAAGTAACCTGGCCCGATATATAATTGCAAGAATTATTGCTGGCAAGTATAGATGCGGTTCCTGTAGAGTCTGACAATAACTCAAGCCCTCCATATATGTGAAGTGTGCCTAAGGCCGGAGTATAGGTTTTGCCAATATGGAGTGTATCTCCTGTATAAATGTTAGCGCCACAACTATTGTTCAATACAAAATTATCGATCTTGCCACTTGCATATATTGCAGCACAAGTAGTACCCAACAAACTCACTGGTCCACAACCATTTATATTGCCTACCAGGTACATATCTCCGTTAACCCCCAGGCTGCCAGAACAATTTACAGTTACACTACTACCAGAATCTATCTTGAGCGTACTTACAGACTGGGGGCCGGTAACAGAAGGCACACAAGGAGATGGGAATGGTATATGAACAGATATAGTTGCGTATGGCACAAAGCCGCAGCTCCAGTTGGCTGGGTTGTTCCAGTTGGTATCAGCATTACATTGCCATACCGCCTCAGGATTAACCATTACATATACAGATGTAGCAGCAGAAGCACCACAACTATAAACACTGGAGGCCGTTACCGAAATATTACCTGAGGTTGCTGTAGTGCTAAAGTTTACTGATATACTATTGCCCGCCCCCGCAAACGTTGCGCCAGTACCGGTATAGCTCCAGCTATATGTTACACTAGTATCATTAGGCACACTATATGTTACATTGGTTTGTCCTTGCAATACAGTGGTTGCTGAAGTCGTGATAGCGCCTGGTGATGCTGGAGCGATAGCATAATTATAAGTGGCTGCGTTTGTAGTTTGGCTGCCGCATGCATTTGAAAATATAGCCCGGTATTGGTAACCATTTTTATTTACGTCGCCCGCAAAACTATAGGTGTAAGCAGTATCTATAATATTTGTCCATGTAGCGCCATGGTTTGTACTTACCTGCCACTGAATGGCTGGCATTGGTGTGCCTGAGGCTGACGCGGTAAAAGAAACAGCACTACCTCCGCACGATGCTGCATTTGCCGGATCAACTGTAACAACAGGTGCATGGCCAATGGTCAGCACAGCTGCAGCAGTGGTATCTGTGCCGCAGGTGTTAGTATATATTACCCTGTACTCATAGCCATCCTGGGCGGTGGTTGCGGTGAAAGAATAAGCATTAGTAGTTTGCCCAGCTATATTGGCCCAGCTACTTCCGTGATCTATACTTTGTTGCCACTGTGCTGTGGGTACCGGATAACCAGTTGCCGAAGAGGAAAATGAAGCCGTACCACCCGGGCAAACAGTAACAGAAAGTGGTGGCGTGGTTAACGATCTCGGCGCACCTATAAATACCAACACACTGTCTGTTCTACCACAACCTGTGCTATCAGTAACTGTAAACTTGTATTCGGTAGTTAACGTAGGTGAGGCAGTTGTTGATGCACAAGTGCCGCAGGTAAGGGTGGATACGGGAGTCCAGCTATACGACAATGGCGTATTACCCCCTGTTGCTATAGCATGCAGCATTACAGAACCCGTCTGACAAATAGTATCATTTGCAGCATGGGCAACAGTAAGGTTAGATATTATTATTTGGGTAGCCAACGTATCGGGGCATCCGTAGCCATTGTAAGGCGTGCAAATAACATGGTAGGTAGATGTAATACCGGGGGTGGCAAAGGTTGTAGTATCACCAGAACCTACTATACTTGAATAATCTGAATTGTACCACGTATAAGCTTGAAACCCAGGCGGAGCATAAAGTGTAGTATTGCCGCTATAGGCACACTTATAGATCGTAGCTTTAAACAGGCCACAAGACATGTCTATATATCCGTAACCAAAGTGACCCCCCAAACCACAATCAGTGCGCGTAAACACCACATGCACTGTTTTGCCTGCATAACCCGATAGGTTAATAGCTGCAAGAGACCATGGTTTATAGAAGACGTCGCTTCCTACACCCGAAGATATAAACCCAGGTAATGAACCTGCAACGTAAGAAAAAGTACCACAAGGTATTGGGTTGCCTGTAGCAGAGTCATATGTATTTACATTAAAGCGGGGTTGCAGGTCAGGAGAGTGCCCTGGGTCCTGGAGCACTATAGCATAACGATACACCAGGGAATAATCATCAACAGTTACAGGGACATGCACCCAAAAATCAGCCCTGTCTGCATTGTAATTGATGGAGTCATCGCCGATCTTCATGGAGTAAGCGCCGCCATCAGGTGAAAGAATTGGGAACAAACCGTATTTATCCAACGCGCCACCATAGGTTAATGATAGAAAACCGTTGGAAGCTGCCACTGTTTCAGGAATATCAATATCAGAGGGTAATGAAGTGGCACTTGTGCCATAAAAGTATCCATGATAAAAAGACCAACCAACAGTATTGCCATTTTCAAAATCCATATTTGGATCGCACGTAACAGACTGAGCTATGGCAGAAGCCGATAAAAAAGTGAAAATAATAAGTAACAGTCGCTTCATAAATTCTCCTCTATTGGCAGATCGCAAATTCTCCCGGCAGGTATTTCCCGGGGCAGCAGTTTTGTACAAATATATGTACGGGCTTGCTATGTACACGGATTTAGAATACAATTTTTATATAAATCCAGCCTATATCCCTATGCAATACATAGGCCAACGGCATCGGTAAGTGGTAGTGTCACTAACAAAACGCCAGTGTTAGTTACCGAATAACTACTTTAACAGTAAATACCACATCAAAATACTGATAACACCATATTTATTACTAATATTTAACGCAACAGAGCCACCCTAATAGGGTGGCTCTGTATAAACAGTATTAACTAAATCAAACTATTGTTTTACCAGGCGCTTTGTTACAGATATACCGCCACAGTTGAGTGTAACCAGGTAAATACCAGGAGCAAAACTGCGAACCGGAACAGTCACCTTACCATTCTTCATATTGCCAAGTGCAACATTATAAACATCCTGACCTATAGCATTCACAATACGTACGGTTGTATTGCCTTCCTGAGGAGCATTGAAATTAATAGCAAAGGCGTCCGTAGCAGGGTTTGGAACCAGTTCTACATTGATAGCGCTGCTTGCGTTAACATTCGACACGCTAAGATTTCCTGTAGTATTCAGTTCAAAACGGTTATCACCCTGCGAAGCACTATCAGCTGTTACACTAAAGTTGTAATGCATACCTAATTGTAATGGCTGTACTACATTCAGGTATTTATCGTGCAGGTACAATTGGGCGCTTGCAGGTACATTGTAATCATCAACCCTTATAGAGTAAGACAATAAAGTATCTGTTGCCAAACCTAATTTGATAACTTGTCCGGCCTCATAAGGACGTACATCTATAGACAACTGGTGGTTATCTGAAGAGTAAGTGTAGAAATCCAGATCAGGGTTATTTAATTTCTGACCATCCAATTGATCATAAGTATCGTAAGACTGACCATTGAAGAATATTAGCAACCTATCCCATGAAAGTGAATCGTTATTGCTTAGGATACGTAACTGCACCACATTGCTACCATAACCAGAAGTTGTTTTGAACAGGTTGCCTGTTGCAGCTGAATTTGTTTTATCAGACTCGTGGAAGGTAATGGTGTTGTTTGTGTTTGCAGTGTTGGTTACAAAGAACGCACTATAAGCAGGCAGAATATAAGAGAATGCAAATGGCTGATCTACATAAGCACCTTCAGTACCCTGGTTGGGATCCCAAACTGCGAAGTTAGGGCCTACAGAGCTACCTCTCAATGTAGTGCTCAGGTCTATATTACTTGCATAAGGATTACCTACAAAATTATAACCATAGTTACTGTTGGTCTGGCAAGATACCACCTGGTCGCATTCGTTAACCGGTCCTGTCATTTTGAGTACAACAGGGTTTGGTACACAAATAGCACAACCTAAACCCTGACCTTTGCTGCCCCTCATAAACAACCTAAGACCTGTACGTGGATTCCATGCATTAGCACCTAAACCATTAGTATTTGTATAAGGTATCCAACCAGTGTTATCATCTACACCAGAACCATTGCCCAAAAGTGTATTGTAAGAGAATGCAGAAGGGTTGTTGGTAGCAGTTGGTGTGAAACCATTAGCCGCACCACCCTGACCTGTAATATCAAGATACGGGATAAGCTGGTTAAGACCTATAGAAGTGCTGAATGGATGGCTAAGGAAACGGAAAGCCCTTGTATGACCATGTATCCATTTATCGCAGGTTACATTACCTACTATGTAGTTGCATGAGTTGCTATTGGAAAGTATAGTAGCTGTACCTGTTGAATCAGATAACAACTCAAGACCACCATTTACAGTCATAGTGCCCAAGGTAGGAGTGTATGTATTGCGTATGTGCAAGGTATCTCCTGCGTTAATGATACCACCACAGCTATTGTTCAATACAAAGTTGTTTACAATACCCTTACCAAATATGGTTGCACATGTTGTACCATTTATATTAAGCGGACCACAACCATTTACATTACCATTCAGGTAAAGATCACCATATACATTAAGGCTGCCCGGGCAATTAATATTGATGTTGGTACCAGAGTCAACTTTTACAGTGCGTGCATCCTGCGGACCTGTTATAGATGGCTTGCAAGGTGATGTAGCAGGTATGTGTACAGATATTGTAGCATATGGTACAAAACCACAACTCCAGTTAGCTGGGTTGTTCCAGTTAGTATCCACGTTGCACTGCCATATAGCTTCAGGATTAACTGCGACAGCTATAGACCTTGCAGTAGATGTACCACAACCAAAAGTTGAAGTTTCTGTTACACTAATACTACCAGCAGTAGCAGTTGTTGAGAAATTAACCGATATACTGTTGCCAGTTCCGGTAAAGGAAGCACCTGTACCAGTATAGCTCCAGTTATACGTAACATTTGCAACACTTGGCACTGTATAAACTACGTTGGTCTGACCTTGTAAAACCAAAACAGGAGCTACAGTAAAAGCCGCTGGCTGAGCAGGAGGATTTGAGAAGTTGTAGGTAGCTGCAGTTGTTGTTTGCGAGCTGCAGGTATTTGTGAATACAGCGCGGTACTGATAGCCATTCTTAGTAACATCGCCGGTAAAGCCATAAGATGTTGAAGTTGCGCCTGAAATATTGCTCCATGTAGAACCACTATTGGCACTTACCTGCCATTGTACCGTAGGTGTTGGTGTACCTGTAGAAGCTGCAGTGAAGGTAACAGAGCTGCCACTGCAAGATGCTGCATTAACAGGGTTTGATGTAACAACTGGTGGGTGGTACAATGATAATACACCAGCAGCCGTTATAGAAGTACCACATTGGTTAGTATAGACAACACGGTATTGATACCCATCTTGCGATAAAGCTGCGTTAAAAGTATATGGAGAGGTTGTCTGGCCAACTATGTTGTTCCACGTAGCACCACTATCGGTACTCAACTGCCATTGTGCAGTTGGTGCAGGATAACCGGTTGCAGAAGAAGAGAAAGAAACACTGGTACCAGGACAAACTGTATACGAACCGGGAGGTGTAGCCGCAGATGCAGGTGTTTTTACAAATACTAGTACACTATCTACCCTTCCGCAACCAGAACTATCGGTAACTGATACGGTGTACTGAGTGGTTGATGACGGTGTAGCTGATGGTGTAGAGCAAGTACTGCAATTTAAACCTGTAGTTGGTAACCAGCTATAAGATAATGCACCATTGCCACCAGTTGCGTTTTCATTTAACGTAACTGAAGTTGTCTGGCAAAGTGTATCATTACTCTGGTGTGTTAATGCAAGATTAGATACGGTGATTTGTGTAGTAAGCGTATCGGGGCAACCATAACCATTATAAGGAGTACAGATAACATGGTAAACAGAGGTAACAGTTGGCGTAGCAAAAGAAACAGTATCGCCAGTGCCTACTGTAGTTGTGTAGTTTGAGTTATACCATGTATAGGTCTGGAAACCAGGAGGTGCATAAAGTGATGAATTAGCATTGTAAGAGCATTTTGCAATATTGATCTTGAACAAACCGCAAGTCATGTCTATATAGCCATAACCAAAATGGCCTCCAAGCGCGCAGTCGGTACGTGTAAACAATACATGTACAGTTTTACCTGCATAGCCCGAAAGATTGATAGCAGCTGTAGCCCAAGGCTTGTAATATACATCACCACCTACATTTGAAACTGCAAAACCTGGAAGGGAGCCTGCTACATAAGAAAAGTTACCACATGGCACCTGATTGCCTGTAGCAGAATCGTATGTGTTTACATTAAAACGTGGCTGCTGGTCAGCGGTATGCCCTGGATCTTCCATTACAATAGCATAACGGTATATCAAGGAATAATCATCAACGCCTGCAGGCACATGCACAAAAAACTCAGCTTTATCAGAGTTATTATTAACAACGTTGTTACCTACTTTCATAGAGTAGCTTCCACCATCGGGAGCAACAATTGGGAAGTGACCATATTGATCGGTAGCTGTACCAGACTCTAGGGCAAGGAAGCCATTTGAACCTGCAACAGTTTCCGGAGTGTTAATGTCACCGGGTAATGATGTAGTACCGGTACCATAAAATAACCCATGATAAAATGACCAGTGGCCAGTATTGCCATTTTCGAAATCCATATTCGGATCGCAGGTAATTGACTGTCCATAGGCTGAGGCAGTCAGGCAAGATAATAAAATGAGTAGCAGCTTTTTCATATTTCTATATCTTTTGTAATGGTACTTTAAATGTTTGCGTAATGGGATTAGTTAGAAGATGCAGGAGATGCATTTGTGTATTTACGCATACCTAAAGCTCCTGGTGTGCCATCAGCCGCCTTTATATGCACTTGGGTGTATTTACCGGTTGCATCAACGCCATGTAATTCGGTTTGTATAGTACCTATATTATCTACCGATGCAATCTTGCCGTCTGCAAATAGCTTTATATTATTATTGGTGGGATCAAGATACCATGTAAGGTAGCTTTCATAACCTTGTGCGTTTACAGATACTGTAGAAAAGTACAACCTGTTAGCAACCCCATCAAATATGATGTTAGTGATCTTTTTATCAGTTGGTGTACCGCTGTTCAACGTTTCCGCAGCTACAACATCTGTTGTTGTATTATCAGCAACACTGTAAGCTTTAATGACCATCTTATTGCTCACAGCGTTGTTGATATAATAGACATGATTTGCAGCGGCAATAGGTTGAATATTGTTTACTGCAGATGCAACCACTTTTTTGCTTACACCGTCAGAAACAAAGATCTTACCGCTTTTCTGGGTAACTGTAAGGGCTGCACTGGAAGTTTGCGCGTAGGCACTTGTTGCCATTACAAACGATACGGCCAGTACCAGTAGATGTTTGGGGTAATTCTTTAGGTGTTGCATAATTGTTGGTTTAATTTTTTATTATTATATTTTATATCTCCCTCTAGTCTCTTATCCTGTTGGATTAAATCGCGTTATCGTGAAATTAATAACAGACTAAACTTTGATTATCCGACATAAAAGTATTCTCATAAATGAAAATCTATGTCAATTGTGATGGGGTTAACGTTTCTTTAATTGGCTGTTAACCATTGATTCATAACTCGTTAACAACTGGATATGAATCTAAACATTTTATAATAAACGTAACGCACTATATTGTGTCATCTTAAAGGATATTGTAACTTTACACCATTCAATAAACACCTTCAGCTCATAATACACTTATAAAAAAGTAAATAAAACCCGGTATGAACTATCCTATTACTAATGCAAGAGTCAGATTTTTTTTATTATTCCTTACCTTATTTACCTGTACGGGAGCATGGGCCCAAAACCCTGTAGTAAGCTTAACAGGTGGGCCGTGCGTCGGTAGCATCCTTACAGTTACCAGCAATAGTACACCAACGCAAATTGCGTTTTCACTTAATGGTAATATCGTAGCTACATCTACATCTGCAACTTATACTACAACTGCGGCAGGCTCTTATACAGCTACAGTAACTACAGCTACCGGCTCTGCCAGTACATCAGCAGTAGTTATATCAGCACTTACCACACCTTCAATCGTTATTTCAGCTATCCCATCGGGTACAAATATATGTGCTGGTACCAATGTAAATCTAAATGCAAGTGTAACCACCCAGGGTACGGCGCCCACATACCTGTGGAAGAAAAATGGCAGCCCGGTTGGCACTAATAGTCCTACGTATTCTGTCAATACGCTTGCTACTGGCGATGTTATCAATTGTACACTTATCAGTAATGCAGCATGCGCATCACCCACAAGTGCAAGCAGCAATAATATTACTTATACCATAAATCCCCCGCTTACCCCTTCGGTATCTATAGTCAGCTACTCAGGTACAAGTATATGCAGCGGCACACCTCTGTTGTTTGTAGCAACGCCAACAAATGGTGGCCCAACACCTTCTTATCAGTGGTATGTGAATGGCACACTAACGTTGACCACCAGCGTTGATAGCTTTATCACTACCGCACTAAACAATAATGATAGTGTTTATTGCAAAATGGTAACCAGTGTACCCTGCCCTACTGTCGAAACAGTAATAAGTAACAAAATTGGCGTGTCAGTATCTACCTCAGTTACCCCATCTGTTACTATCAATGCAAACCCAGGCAATACAATATGTGCCGGTACATCTGTTAGTTTTACCGCTACAGGTATTAACGGTGGCACAAGCGCTCAATACCAATGGTTGCAAAACGGAACGCCTATCACCGGGGCAAACAATAGTACATATACATCAAGCTCACTGGTAAACAATGACTTGATTAACGCTACCCTGTTAAGCAATGCAACTTGTGCAACAAATACACTGGCTAATAGCAATGTTATAAAAATGACGGTAAATTCAGCTGGCACACCTGCAGTATCAATAATTGCAAGGAATGGCTCTACGCTCTGCGATGGCGATACCGCCACCTTCATAGCTACGCCCTCTTTTGGCGGAACTTCACCCACCTACACGTGGCTGAAAAATGGCACTCCTCTTACTACTGCTATCAATGCAGATTCTATTTCAGTTGCAGGCCTTAGCTGGCAAGATAGTATCTCGGTAGTACTTGTAAGCAACGAGCGTTGCGCAACTACAACAACAGCTACCAGTAATAAAATTGGATTTATAGTAGATCAGCACATGACCATGACTGTGGCTATATCAGCAAATCCCGGTGCCAGTATAACAGCAGGGGATGTAGTTACCTTTACAGCGTCTATTACCGATGGTGGAACTGTATTTTCTTATCAATGGTATTTGAATGGAGTTAAACTTACAGGCTCTATCTCACCTACTTATTCTACCAACACACTTGCCAATAACGATGTTGTAACTTGTATAGTAACTGCTGCACAGCCTTGTATTACAAATCCTATAGTCACAAGCAATGCTATTACTATGCACGTATCCAGCAATGTGACAGGTTTACATAAGGGAGCTCTCACTATAAGTATCTACCCCAACCCCAACAGTGGCAATTTTACTGTAAACGGCAATGTTGGCGATGAAAAAGAAGTGAGGATAGAAGTTTCAAATCTGCTGGGACAGGTTGTTTATGCTACTAATCACACAGTTAGCAATGGCATTTTAAACCAACAACTGAATTTACCGAGCACTATACCTAATGGCCTGTACCAGGTAAAAATAAAAACCAACAGTGCATTTGAAGTAATAAAATTTGTGCTGAATAAATAAGCTCCTGAATATCCAAAAAATATAGAAAGAGGTTGTTCCATTACAGGACAACCTCTTTTATTTTAGAAAGTCTCACCTGTAAAGACAGGATGTATTTCGTTTAAGTTATCCGAGAGATGAGCAGAACAATCTCGTAATGGTTTCCATGCAAAAGAGCCTGACTAATCAATCTCAATATTCGAGTGTAATTATATCAATTAAGCGAATTACAACGCACTGTCTTTGGCATTTTAAGAGCCAATATGCCATCAATAAGAATGTCGGCGGAACTTTATTTATCGCACAATAAATAAGGTCTTGATGCAACTCAGCACCAAGACCTTATTTGCTAACTATTGTTATATCCTTTCTTAACTTGAATACAAGATTCGGCGCCCACTTCTTCCTAACCATTCTTCACACATTCGTATCCAGGAGATCTTCACCCTATATACTTCAGTTACGAAGTATAAGTTTTAATCTTAAAAAGCGACTGGTATCAATACCTACTTACTTAAAATCTTCTACTATTCTTATGCGTTCTCTGCTGCCGCTGCTTTCTTCTTTTTGTTAGAAGCTACCAGCTTAGCGCCATAACCTATACCGGCAACAACCAACATGCTCAGGCCACCATCAATAGGTGCGCAAACTCCGCCACCACCATCATCTACACCACCACCAAAACCAGGGCCGCCAGCCAATGCTATCATTGGAAAAGAAGATATCACTATTACAGCCAATAAAGTCAAAATTTTAGTTGCGTTTTTCATCTTGGTATTTTTAGTGTTTAATTTTTTTATTGAAACCGATAACTGTTTGTCCGTTATCATGAATCAAAAGTAGAACGCGCAACACATCTGATGAAGGATTTTGAGCTCTTTAACGCCGTGTTTGTATGCCGATAACGAATACATTGAAACTTTGTTAACCACCTATATGCAAAACCATTAACAAGCCCTTCACAAGCTATCTGCCTGCAAATGAGCTATACAGTAAACAGTTCAGGGAGTATGCTTACAGACCAACCACATTTATAATGATATACTATTGGTCTGTAAGCAGTTTGGATAACCTTTCAGTACTATTTTGTTGCTGTTGCTTCTGCCTTCTTCTTTTTGTTCTTTGCAACCAGCTTGGCTCCGTAGCTAACACCCGCAACAACCAGCATACTCAGCCCACCATCTATAGGTACGCACGCTCCGCCCCCATCATTAACACTGCCACCAAAACCTGGACCCGCTGCCATTGCTATCATGGGCAAAAAAGAAAGTAGGGCTATGGTTATTAACATCAATAATTTACCTGTTTTTTTCATGCTTATCATTTTTCGGGTCTATGAATATTTATTTAGTTATTAAAATCGTTTATTGTTTTACAAGCCTTTTGGTTACAGTGAAGTCACCGCACTTAAGCGTAACCATGTATATACCACCTGTAAGCGTGTTCAATGGAAGGTTTACTTTCCCTGCTTGTTGCTGGCCCAATTGATTAATAAATACCTGTTGTCCTACCAGGTTAGTAACTGTCAAGGTTGCATTGCCCTTTATAGGAGCTTCGTAGCTTACCGTAGCATTATCAGTTGCCGGGTTAGGGAACATATCAACTTTCATTTCAGTTGTAGCAGATACGTTAGCTATTCCAGTAGTACTACTCACGTTCAGTTCAAACCTATTGTCACCTTGCGATGCCGCATCGCCTGTTACTGTAAAGCTGTAATGCATACCTTGTTGCAGCTCTTGTACCTGGTTCAGGTATTTATCGTGCAGGTAAAGAACACCACCCGCTGGCAAAGAATAATCATCAACTCTTATTGAGTATGTTTGGTTAACATCTGTATTGATACCCAATTTTATAACCTGGCCACTAACATACGGACGCTGATCTACTGCAAGTTGGTCATTATTTTCTGAGAAAGTATAGAAACTCAGATCAGGATTCAACAGCTTGGTACCATCCAGTTCATCTGTGCCAGCCAGTGCATTGTCATTAAACATCAGCAACAGTCTATCCCATGACAATGAGTCGTTATTACTGAGTATACGCAACTGAACTATGTTGTTACCCAGACCTGTTGTCTTGAACAAGTTTCCTGTAGGCAATGCACTTGTCTTATCGGTTTCGTGGAATGTAATGGTCTTTCCTGCGTTGCTGTTGCATGTAGTAAAGAAAGAGCTGTATGCAGGCAAAATATAAGACAGGCTGAACGGTTGATCTACATAGGCCCCAACCAATCCCTGGTTAGGATCCCATACACTGAAGTTTGCGCCTATTGCATTGCCCCTGGTAGTTAGGCTCATGTCTATGTCAGAAGCATATGGGTTGGATATGAAGTTGAAACCAGTATTGCTATTCGCTGTTAAAGTCACTGTCTGGTCGCACTCATTTATTGGCCCGTGCATTTTCATCACAACAGGCTTGTCATCCGTATTGCAGGCACATATACCATCACCTTTACCACCCCTTACCAGCATACGCAGACCTTCAAACCTGTTCCATGCATTAGCACCCACTCCGTTTGTGTTTGTAAATGCTGTCCATCCTGTACTGTCATTTGTAGTAGAACCATTACCGGTTATAGTATTGTACCAGAAGGCAGATGGATTGTTGGTAGCTGTAGGTGTGAAACCATTGGTTGCTCCGCCATTACCAGTAATATCAATGTATGGTTCTATCTGGCTAAGTGGTATAGCCGTGCTGAATGGATGCCCGAAGAAACGGAACGCCCTGCGACCGCCATGTATATATTTATCGCATATCACATCGCCAACAATGTAGTTTGTGCATACCCCGGGGTGTGTAAGTATAGATGCTGTAGTAGAATCGTCTGACAACAGTTCCAATTCACCATTCACAGTCAGTGTACCTTGCGTTGGCGTATATGTCAGACCTATATGCAGTGTATCTCCTGTATTAATGATACCACCGCAACTGTTATTCAGTTCAAAATTATCAACCCTTCCATTACCATATATTACATGGCATGTAGTACCTGGTACTATCACATGTCCACAACCAAGTATTGAACCATTAATAGTAAGATCGCCATTTACAGTAAGGCTGTTAGGGCAGCATACCTTAACTGTAGCGCCATTGTTCACAACCAGGTTGTATACGCTGGCAGCGCCACTGCATACATTTGGCTGGCAAGGAGTGGTTGACGGTATCAATACACTTATAGTGCCGTAAGGTACAAAACCACCATCCCAGTTGCTTGCTGTATTCCAATCGTTATTGGTTCCGCAGGTCCATGTCAGGTATGGTTTAACTGTTATCACAATGCTTTGTGCAGGTGAGGGGCTGCTGCAGGCTGCAGTAGTAGCCCTTACACTCAGTGTACCACCGGTTGCCGTAGTACTGAAATTTAATGAAACACTGTTACCGCTTCCCGTAATAGTAGCACCTGTGCCTGTATAACTCCATGTATATGTAGTACCGGCCACTGCTGGTACTGTATAGGTAACATTGGTCTGGCCGTCGTAAGTTATTGATGAAGAAGTCGTGAACGCACCTGGCTGTGTTGCAGCACCATTTACATTCATTGTTATTGTATTGCTGGTTGCTGTAGTTGTCGTAGCGCAAGATGCATTTCCTGTTAACACACAAGTGATAGCATCGTTATTATTTAAAGAAGCATCTGTATAAGTAGCACCTGTACCCACATTATTACCATTCTTTTTCCATTGGTAAGTTGGCGTACCGCCATTTGTAGGTGTCGCTGTGAACGTTACCGATGTACCTGCACAGATCGATGAACCCGGGTTTGCAGCAATAGTTACTGAAGGAGTAACATTGCTGTTTACCGCCATTGTTATAGCATTGCTGTTTGCTGTGGTAGCACATGCTGCATTACTAGTCAACACACAAGTAATAATATCATTGTTATTTAAAGAAGCATCTGTGTATGAAGCACTGCCAGTGCCTACGTTAGTACCATTCTTTTGCCACTGGTAAGCAGGTGAAGTACCACCATTTGTTGGCGTGGCCGTAAATGTTACAGAGGTACCAGAGCAGATAGTAGATCCCGGATTAGCTACAATAGATACAGAAGATATAACCGTAGGATTAACTGTCACTGTATGGATAGTAGAATCTACGCCACCTGTACCGGTTGCTACTACTTTTACCATATAAGTGCCGGCAGCTGTATAAGTATGTGTAGGGCTTGTACTGGTAACCAAAGCAGTATTATCGCCAAAATTCCAGATGTAAGTAAGTGATGTACCTGTAGAGGTATTTGTAAAAGTATAAGAGTTGCCAGACAAACACTGTGTAGCAGTATTGATAGTGAAACCAGCAACTGTAGGGGTAGCAGAAACACCACAACCTGTTACTGATTGTGTGAAGTTGTAAGAGTGAATTTCACCACCTGCAGTTTGAATATAGGAGAGACCAATAACCTGTCCTTCTATATTAGAGTTGTTATTTGTTTTTGTGATGTCCGCATACGGTGCAAAAACAGCGCCTTCAATAGCATTATTTCCAGAAATGCTTAGAGTAGTAGTGTTATAAAAATTCCAGATAACATATGGTGCAATAGAGTTCCCCATGCCGTTTGGCGTGCTCCAGGTAAAACTGCCCGGCGCATTTACATTGATGATCCATACATGGCTTGCATCAGGCGATTGGGTAGAACCATTAGGATTCTGAAAAGTAAATTGAGAGATATTATTAAGGTCTGAGCCATTAATATTTAAAACTGTTTTAGAAGAAGAAGTAAGTGTAGTATATATCTGTGTACCGCCCGATATACCAGAGTGTGATATAGGTACAGATCCTCCGTTTGGAGAATTATATATCGTCATATTATCGGTACACGCCGCTAAGCTGGTAGATGTAGCCTGCAACGTAGAGAAAGCTGAAGTAAAATTGATAAGATTGCCCTGAAAAATTGGGTTATTAGTTGAACTTACACCACCTAAATTAGCTGCTGTAGTATTCAATTCTATATCAGGACTGCTGCTATTACTGCTGCTGCTGGCAGGTGTGATGTGTATATTATTACCTTGGTAGTTATACCACACTTTAGAGCCTGTAGAGTCACCTATTTTCACATAACCACTATTCAACACCTGGTACCCACCCTGGTTACCACTATTGTAGTTTACTTTGCCGCCTACAAGTAATGCTATATTAACACCGCCAACCTGGTAAACAAAGTTGTTATGAATAGCAAAGTTGTAACTCCCTGCCAACGTAAGATTACCGCCTAATGCAACCGGGCCTTCACATTCGCTGGTAGCAAAGGTTGCGCCATTCTTTAAAAACACATTAAAACCCAGCGCAGGAGCGGTAGGGCTTTGTGCATTTGCTTGCAAAGAGCAAAATGCAACTGTAAGTAGTGTTAGAATTTTGATTGTAATTTTCGTTTTCATATACACACTCTTTTTATGAGTACCGATACAAAAGTCCATTACATGTAGCTTTTGAAACAATAATATGGAGTCATTAACCCTACCTTAAAAAGCCGGTAACAACCCCTTAAAAAGGCAGTAACAACCGCTTTACTATTAATTAACAAATCGTTTACGTCTCACATCATCGATATGCAAGGTTAAATATTCAAAACCCACCCTCACAATACCATCAGCCAGGCATACTAATATTGATGCCTGGCTGATGGCTATTGGCATTAATTCCGGGAGTAGAATAATACCTTCTATGCTTATATACTATTTATTGGCTACCTCTGCTTTCTTCTTTTTGTTCTTTGCAACCAGCTTTGCACCGTAGCCTACACCGGCTACAACCAGCATGCTCAAACCACCATCTATAGGTACACATGCTCCACCACCATCATTAACACTACCACCAAAACCAGGACCTGCTGCCATTGCTATCATGGGCAAAAAAGAAAGCAGCATTATGGTTACGAACATCAATAATTTGCTTGTATTTTTCATGTTTAAACTTTTCTGTTTTATGGAATTTTATTTAGCTATTAAATAGGATTATTGTTTTGCAAGTCTTTTGGTTACAGTAAAATCACCACACTTCAGTGTCACCATATAGATACCACTCGTCAGGTTATTTAATGACAGGTTCACTTTGCCACTCTGTTGTACACCCAGTTGGTTTATATATACCTGCTGGCCTACGAGGTTCGTAATAGTAACGGTAGTAATTCCTTTTTGCGGAGCTTCAAAGGCTATGGTAGCATTATCAGTAACCGGGTTAGGGAAAATATCTACTTTCATTTCCGTTGCAGCAGATACATTGGCTATCCCTGTTGTACCGCTCATATTCAGTTCAAACCTGTTATCACCCTGCGATGCGGCATCACTGGTTACAGTAAAGCTATAATGCATGCCTTGTTGTAATTGTTGTACCTGGTTCAGGTATTTATCGTGCAGGTATATAATACCACTGGTTGGCACAGAATAATCATCTACACGTATAGAATACGTTTGATTAACATCGGTGTTGATACCCAGCTTTATAACCTGGCCACTAACATATGGACGTTGGTCAATAGCCAGTTGATCATTATCTGCAGAGAAAGTGTAGAAGCTAAGATCTGGGTTGCTCAATTTAGCACCATCAACCTGGTCTGTACCAGCTAATGCATTGTCGTTGAACATCAGCAACAATCTATCCCATGACAATGAATCGTTATTGCTTAAAATACGCAACTGAACTATATCATTGCCCATGCCCGATGTCTTGAACAGGTTTCCGGTTGGTGCTGCTGTGGTCTTATCATTTTCATGGAAGGTTAATGATTTACCTGCATTGCCATTACATGTAGTAAAGAAGGCGCTGTAAGCAGGCAGGATATACGATATGTTGAATGGTTGTTCTACATACGCACCTACCAAGCCTTGGTTAGGATCCCATACATTGAAGTTGGCTCCTATTGCATTACCCCTTGATACCTGGCTCATGTCTATTGCTGATGGATATGGATTAGATATGAAATTGAAACCAACATTATTGTTTACACCAAGTGTTACAGTCTGGTCGCACTCATTGATAGTACTGTGCATTTTTATGGTTATTGCATCTGGCACACAAACACCACATCCCAGGCCCTGGCCTTTGCTGCCACGCATAAACAACCTGATGCCTTCAAATGCGTTCCACGCATTTGCACCAACACCATTGGTATTTGTAAACGGTATCCAACCGGTACTGTCATCTACTGTCGATCCATTACCGGTTAGTGTGTTGTACCAAAACGCTGAAGGATTATCGGTAACTGTTGTTGTAAACCCATTGGCAGCACCACCCTGGCCTGTTATATCTACTGTGTATTCCAGCTGGCTTAGCGGTATTGACGTGCTAAACGGATGACCGAGAAAACGGAACGCCCTGCGGCCACCATGTATAAATTTATCGCAGATCACATCACCCACTATGTAAGTATTACATACACCTGGATGAGTAAGGATAGATGCAGTGGTATTTGAATCAGAAAGCAATTCCAATTCACCATTGATGGTAAGCACACCGTTTGTTGGCGTGTAGGTATTACCAATGTGCAATGTATCACCTGGGTTGATGATAGCGCCACAACTGTTGTTCAGTTCAAAGTTGTCTATACGGCCACTACCATATATAATATGGCAGGTGGTATCCACCATAGTTACTTTACCGCAACCCAGTATAGAACCGTCAATAGTAAGGTCGTTATTCACAGTAAGGGTATTAGAGCAGCAGATGTTTACTGTCGCGTCTACACCTACCATCATTTTGTAAGCACTAGCTGGAGCCGAACAAATACTTGGCTGGCATGGCGTATTTGAAGGGATATACACACTCACCATTCCTGTAGGTACAAACCCCGCGTCCCAGTTAGCTGCATTATTCCAATCATTGTTAGTACCGCATGTCCACGTAATAAATGGTTTCACCGTTATAGTTATGCTGCGTGCAGCAGATGGGGTTGCACAAGCATTCGTTGTAGCCGTTACATTTAATATACCGCTGGTAGCTGTAGGACTGAAATTCAGGGTCACACTGTTACCGCTGCCGCTTATAGTTGCATCTGTACCGCTGTAAGACCATGTATAAGTAGTACCTGGTATATTAGGCACGGTATATACTACACCGGTTTGGCCGTCGTATGTTGTAGATGACGATACCGTGAAAGCACCTGGCTGGGCCGCTGTACCATTCACACTCATGGTTATAGTGTTGCTGGTAGCAGTGTTTGTAGTAGCGCAAGCCACATTGCTGGTGAGTACACAAGCAATGGCGTCGTTATTGTTTAAGGAAGCGTCTGTATAAGTACTGCCGGTAGCGCCAGTTACCGCACTGCCGTTCTTTGTCCACTGGTAAGTAGGCGATGAACCGCCGTTAGTGGGCGTAGCAGTAAAGGTTATTGGAGTACCTGCGCAGGTATTTGAATTACCAGATATAGATACAGACGGAGTAACAACAGGTGTTATCGCCTCTGTGATGACATTACTGTTAGCAGTATTTGTAGTAACACAAGTTGCAGTGCTGGTCATTACAACAGCTACCTGGTCATTATTATTAAGTGTTGTAGTTGTATATGTGCTACCCGTAGCGCCGGTTATAGCGCTGCCATTGTTTGTCCATTGGTATGTTGGGGTACCACCGTTCGTAGGTGCAGCAGTAAAGGTTACACTGGAACCTGAACATGTTGTTGTTCCCTGGTTTGATGTTATAGATACTGATGGAGTAACATTGGCGGTTACTGTCTCAGTGATCATATTGCTGGTAACAGTATTAACAGTTGCGCAAGCAGCTGTGCTGGTCATTACAACGCTGACCACATCGTTAGTGCTCAGGTTATTAGTTGCATATGTAGCACCGGTAGCACCACTGATAGGACTGTTATTCTTTTGCCATTGGTAAGCTGGCGTACCACCATTTGTTGGCGTAGCCGTAAACATTACTGATGTATTAGCACATGATGTAGCGTTACCTGATATAGATACAACAGGAGTAACACTTGTAGTTACGGTTTCTGTAATAATGTTGCTGGTAACCGGATTAGTAGTAGTACAAGCAGCTGTGCTGGTCATTACAACAGTTATAGCATCATTGGTATTTAAAGAAGCATCAGCATAAGTGCTGTTTGTAGCCCCACTGATTGGATTATTATTCTTCCACCACTGGTAGCTAGGTGTACCGCCATTAGTTGGTGTGGCAATAAAGGTTACTGATGAACCTGAACATGTAGTAGCATTACCTGATATAGAAACTGAAGGTGTAACAGTTGGTGTTACTATTTCTGTAATAGTATTGCTCGTAACCGGGTTAACTGCTGTGCAAGACGCTGTACTGGTCATTACAACGCTTATAACATCATTATTACTCAAAGAAGAAGATGTATAAGTGTTGCCGGTTGCACCGCTTATAGCACTGCCATTCTTCTGCCACTGGTATGTTGGCGTACCGCCATTAGTAGGTGTAGCTGTAAAGGTTACTGGTGCATTGGCACATGTTGTAGCATTACCTGTTATAACCACAGTAGGTATAACGTTTGGCGTAACAGTTTCTATAATGGTATTGCTTGTAACTGGGTTAGAGGTCGTGCAAGATGCTGTGCTCGTCATCACAACGCTGATCGCATCATTATTATTCAAAGAAGAAGCGGTATAAGTACTGCCGGTAGCGCCACTGATAGAGCTGCCGTTCTTTTGCCACTGGTATGTTGGTGTACCACCATTTGTTTGCGTAGCCGTAAAGGTTACTGGTGCGTTAGCGCATGAAGTAGCATTGCCTGTTATAGATACCGAAGGCGTAACATTTGATGTGGGTGTAATAGTAATACCATTACTGGTAGCCGTATTTGTTGTTACACAAGCTAATGAGCTGGTCATCACAACCTTGATCACATCACCATTACTTAAAGATGAAGTTGTATAAGTACTGCTTGTAGCTCCGCTGATATTACTGTTGTTCTTCTGCCACTGGTAGGTTGGCGTACCACCATTGGTAGGTGTCGCAGTAAAGATTACTGATAAACCGGCACATGGGGTAGCATTACCTGTTATAGATACTGAAGGTGTACCGGTAGGCGTTACTGTAACAGTAGTACCGGCGCTGGTAACAGGGTTTGTTGTAGCACACGACGACGCGCTTGTCATTACAACGCTGATCACGTCATTGTTGTTAAGACCTGCATCAGTATAGGTATTTCCGGTTGCGCCACTGATTGTACTTCCGTTCTTTTGCCACTGGTATGCTGGCGTTACCCCCCCGTTTATTGGGTTGGCAGTAAAAGTTAATGGCGAACCTGAACAAGTTGCAGAACTGCCAGTTACAGACACTGAAGGCGTAACATTTGGGGTTACGGTCATAGTAATACCATTGCTGGTAGCCGAGCCAGGGGTAACACATGTTGCAGTGCTCGTCATCACTACTGTTATCACATCATTGGTACTAAAACTTGAACCCGTATAGGTGGACCCAGTAGCGCCACTTATAGCGCTGCCGTTCTTCTGCCACTGGTATGTTGGTGTACCGCCGTTGGTTGGCGTAGCTGTAAAGGTTACTGATGCATTAGCACACGGACTGGGATTACCTGTTATAGATACTGAAGGTGTAACATTCGGCGTTACCGTCATGGTAATACCACTGCTGGTAACCGGGTTAGGAGTAGCGCAGGTAGCAGTACTGGTCATTGCTACTGTGATCACATCATTAGTACTGAAACCCGTACCGTTATACGTGCTCCCGGTAGCGCCGCTGATGGAACTGCCGTTCTTCTTCCACTGGTAGGTCGGCGTACCACCGTTGGTTGGTGTAGCTGCAAACGTCACTGATGCGTTAGCACATGGAGTAGAATTGCCGGCTATGGATACTGAAGGTGTAACATTTGGTGTTACTGTCATAGTAATACCATTGCTGGTTACGGGGTTAGGAGTTGCGCAGGTAGCAGTGCTCGTCATTACTACTTTGATCACATCATTAGTACTGAAACCTGAACCGGTATAAGTACTGCCGGTAGCGCCACTGATAGGGCTGCTATTCTTCTGCCACTGGTAGGTTGGCGTGCCGCCGTTAGTTGGGGTTGCTGTAAAGGTCACTGATGCATTGGCACATGGAGTAGCATTACCGGCTATAGATACAGTAGGTGTAACTGTTGGGTTAACAGTTAGTGTAATGCCGTTGCTGGTAACCTGGCTAGGAGTAGCGCAGGTAGCAGTACTTGTCATTACTACTGTTATCACATCACTATTACTAAAACCTGAAGCGGTATAAGTACTGCCAGTAGCGCCACTGATAGGACTGTTATTCTTCTGCCATTGGTAAGTTGGGGTGCCCCCGTTAGTTGGGATTGCTGTAAAGGTTACAGATGTATTAGAGCAGATAGATGAACCGGCATTAGAACCTGATGAGCCATTTGAACCTGTTATACTTACTGATGGCGTAACGGTTGTGGTAACAGTTTCCGTAATAGTATTGCTGGTAGCGGTTGTTGTTGTAGCACAAGATGCATTGCTGGTAATGGTACAGGTAATAGCATCATTATTGACCAAAGATGACGTTGTGTAGGTACTGCTTGTAGCTCCAGATATTGCTGTGCCATTCTTCTTCCATTGATAGGTGGTTGTAGTACCGCCGTTAGTTGGTGTAGCCGTAAAGGTCACCGATGTACCTGAACAGCTGGATGAAGCGCCGGCTATAACAACTGAAGGTGTAACACTGTTTACTACCGCAGTATAACTGCCGGTTGCAGTTGAAGGAGAAACACATATCGTAGTAGGAGTAAGTACACAACTCACTATATCGCCATTGTTCAGGGCCGCATCTGTATAGTGCGTACTGTTAGTACCCACATTGGTACCATTTTTTTTCCATTGGTAGGTTGGCGAGGTACCTCCATTTGTTGGGGTTGCTGTAAACGTTACAGATGAACCAAAACAAATTGTACCCGTTGGGCTGGCCGAAACGGCAACCGATGGGGTAACATTGGTAGGAACGGTTATATTGAGTGTATTACTGGTATAAGTGTAACCGTTGCTGTAAGGTTCCGAAATGAAACAGGTTATTTTATCGCCGTTAACCAAACCTGAGAAAGTAAACGTAAACGTACCATTACCACCAACTGCATTAGGAGGGTTAGAACCGAAGCTTCCGCTGTTGCCGGTTCCTGTAATCGCCACACCATTCTTTTTCCATTGGTAGTTAACTTGATATGATGCATCTATTATGACGCCCGTAATTGTTATAGAGCCATTGGCACAAACCGTATCACGGCTTGCACTACCGTTAGGCCCGGCTATATTTACATAGCATGCGCTGGCCGAGACTGAAAGTATCATCGCAATAGCGATGAAAATCGGCCGTAATAACTTTTGAAAATGTAGATTAACTGTGTTCATAAGCGTCTTTTAAGGGACTAATTTGAACACAAATGTCAATTCATTTTTATCTTAACAGAATATATCACTATACGTTAACCACTTATTTGTAAGTAATTAACCATCGGCTTAGAAATTAATAACGAGCTATTGGGCAACATTTAACCAGCGGTTAAAAAATGGTTAACTCATAATTTGCATGTCATTAACCGACAATGAAGACTTTGTTAACAACCTTAAAACAAGTTGTTAACCACTATTTAAAAAATAATTATTCAATACATCTATAATATCCTGAAATGCAGATATTAAGCTGAAATATAAAATCAAGACAATAGGTTAATTACTTTTTTTTGCGATGCGGCTTTATTGCATAAAATATCATTCGCACAATGATATGCCTAATTGTGTATGTCGTCTTCTATATGATATCACGGGAGTAGATACACCAAATAAAATGACTAGAGAAAAAATAACAACTTACTTCAGAAGTACCATTAAGTTCAAATAAAACTCCAAATACATACCTGTTAAAACCAAAACGGCGTTCCGGGAGAAATCCCGGAACGCCGTTTTAGATTATTAATAGTGCAATTATGATACTGTCACAGATACGTTTAATTGTTCCAGCGCATGTTCCAGGCTACCCAGCATTTCAGGGATATCCTCCTTGCGGCAAGTACCAATACTTAATCGGTACCATGGCGAATCGTGCGGAGCACCAAAGGCATAGAACGGCATTACGGCCAGCTTAGCTTTGTCCAGGAGGTACTGAGTTACATCAGCTTGTGTAGCCAGGTGCGTATCACCTGCCGTATTACCTTTCAGATCAAATTTAATGGTCAGATATATTGCTGCCTGCGGTGCTACTGCATCTACAAGATAGCCCTTTTCTTTAAGTGCTTTAAAGCCGTTATATATACTCCATAAACGTTCTTCAAGCTCTGCCTTAAAGTGGGTAAGATAAGTTTTGATGCTTTCTTTGTTCTGGAAGAACTCTGCAACACCAACCTGCTCTGCCATAGGCGCCCATGCACCTATATGGGTCAATAAGGACTTCATTTTCGCAATTACATTCACTGGCCCCAAAGCCCAGCCTATACGTACTCCCGTGGCTGCAAATACTTTAGATATGCCATCCACAAGAATAGTATATTCTTTCATAGCAGGGCGCAGCGCTACCGGGTTATGATGTTCTGTAGTACCATAAGTAAGCTTAAAGTACATCTGGTCAAACATTACATACAGTTTCTTTTCTTCAGGTGTTCTTGTCGCATTCTCTGCAAGTACCAGGTCGCAGATCTTTTCCATTTCCTCTTTGCCAAGTGTAGTTCCTGTAGGGTTCTGTGGCGTGCAAAGACAAAGCAAAGTCGCACCGGCAAGGTGTGGGGCTATATCAGCTGCCGTAGGCATAAAATCATTTTCGGCGCTGGTTTTGATCACACAATGCTGTCCTTCATTTATATGTACGTAGTGGTTGTTGTTCCAAGATGGTACCGCATATATCACCTTATCACCACGATCAACTATAGTACGGAACAGTGCATATATCAATGGTCTGCCACCACTAGCTATAAGTATTTCATTGGGTGCGTAATCCACATTTTCAGATTCCTTTATAAATTCACCAACGCCAGTGCGTAGCTTCAATATGCCTTCTCCGGGAGGATAGTTGGTGCGCTTATCACGATATGCCTTAACTATGCAGTCTTCCAGATCTTTGGGGATCGGGAAAATATCAGGATTAAAATCACCGATCGTGTAGTTATATATCTTCTCCCCACGACTGATACGATTGCTGATGTCGTTACCTAAACGTACAATTTCTGATCCTATCAGTGTTTCTGCAAGCTGGCTTAGTTTACTCATTTCCTTATCTTAATATTTATTTTAAAAGGTTAGACTGCAAATTTAGTTGAAAAAGCAAAGATTATTTTTAGATTCATAGATTATCTTGTTAAAACCGTATAACAAACCTCATCATTCAGCGAACGATTAAAGGCACACTTATACATATTATAAAATAACACACTGTGATGCCCTATAAACATATGGGCTTGTTCACTAATTCCATTACCCCAATCTTAAATAATACACATCATATTATTGTCGATTGGCCAAGATCTATATTGTAGGTATAGGTCTCCTGCACTTGTTCTTCATAATTATCAGCCTCCTGTGCTACCACATCCAATATTCGTTCGCAAATAAATGTGCCAACCTGAGTGGTGGTATAGCCATGCGTTGCGTTTATATCCTGCGTTGTAACGCCCTGTTCCAAAGCTGCTTGCACAGCTTGTTTCACATCATTGGCTTCTTCACGCATTCCAAAGTGTTCCAGCATCATAGCTATAGACAGTATAGTACCCATAGGGTTAGCAATATTTTTACCGGCTGCCTGTGGGTAAGAACCATGTATAGGCTCAAATAAAGGCACCTTACTGCCTATAGAGGCCGATGGCAACATACCCAGCGATCCACAAAGCACACTCGCTTCATCGCTAATGATATCTCCAAACATATTTTCAGTAAGTATCACGTCAAACTGGCTTGGGTTCAGTATCACCTGCATGGCTGCATTATCCACGTACATGTAATCCACTGTTACATCAGGATGAATGACAGACAATTCGCGCACTACCTTTCTCCAAAGCCTTGAAGTCTCCAAAACATTTGCTTTATCTACCAGTGTCAATTTACCCCGGCGCTTCTGGGCCTCTGCAAATGCCGGCCTCGCTATACGCAGTATCTCATCTACCGAGTAAGTACATTCGTCGGTTGCACTATTACCATCGCCGCTCGTTTCTTTCTTGCCAAAGTAAATACCACCTGTTAGCTCCCTGTATATTATAAAGTCCACATCCTTCAGCCTGCTATCCTTTAGCGGCGACAGATGTGATATGGAGGGGTACATAGTTACCGGGCGTATATTAATAAACAGCTCCAGTGCCTTCCTCAATTTCAGTAAGCCTTGTTCCGGGCGTACTTTAGCTGTAGGGTCATTATCATACTTTGGATGCCCTATTGCACCTAGCAAAACCGCATCACCTGCAAGACATGCAGTTATGGTATCATCAGGTAGTGGGTTACCTGTCTCTTCAATAGCCACACCACCCATAAGGCAATGTTTGTATTGAAAGTCATGCTCATACTTCTTAGCTATAGCCTCCAATACGGCTATCCCCTGTCTCGTCACTTCCGGCCCTATACCATCTCCGGCAATTACTGTAATATTCTTTTTCATATCAATTCAACTGTAACACTGGTGCTGACAATTCTTTTTTACGTTCTTCAAAAGCTGTTATTTCATCACGAATGCTCAACAAGTAGTCTATATCATCGAACCCATTGAGCAAGCATGTTTTCTTGTATGGATGAATAGGAAAATGTTCGTATTCACCGGTAGCTCCAAGGATTATTGTTTCCTCTTGCAAGTTCACGGTGAAGGTGGTTTCAGGGGCTGCCTCTATTACTGTAAATATCTTTTCTAAAAATGCATCGCTCACCTTTACAGGCAGCAGAAAATTATTAAGCGCATTATTCTGGAAGATGTCTGCAAAAAAACTGCTTACCACAACGTCAAAGCCATAGTCCTTCAAAGCCCAGGCGGCATGTTCCCTGCTGCTGCCACAGCCAAAGTTCTTCCCTGCTACCAGTATATTCCCTTTATACAATGGACTATTCAGTGTAAAATCAGCCTTGGGTTGCGCTTCATCATTGTGCTCGTACCGCCAGTCGCGAAACAGGTTTTGGCCAAACCCATCCCTTGTGGTCGATTTTAAAAACCGTGCTGGTATTATTTGGTCAGTGTCTATATTCTGCACGTTCAGCGGCACTGCTGTACTGGTTATTACTTTTATTGCCCTGCTGTTCATTCGTTCTTATTAGTTTATATACTCCCTCACATCAGTTATATAACCGGTTATAGCACTTGCTGCTGCCGTCAGCGGGCTAGCCAGCAACGTACGGGCACCGGCACCTTGCCGCCCTTCAAAATTTCTGTTACTGGTCGATATGCAATATTTCCCCTCAGGTATCTTATCATCATTCATAGCAAGGCAAGCACTGCATCCAGGCTGGCGCAGCTTAAAACCCGCATCCTCAAATATTTGCTGTATTCCTTCTTCAATAGCTTGTTTTTCTACTTGTCTGCTGCCCGGCACTATCCAAACTTCCACATCATCGGCCTTCTTCTTTCCTTTTATAAAAGAAGCCACCTGGCGCAGGTCTTCAATACGGCTGTTAGTGCAGCTGCCTATGAATATATAATCTACCTTCTTACCCACCAGTGTTTCCTCTTCTTCAAAGCCCATGTAAGCTAAAGACTGATGATAGACCTTACGGCCATTTTCATCCATGCCGTCGCTATTGGGTACTTTGCCTTTTATGCTAATGCCCATGCCCGGGTTGGTACCGTAGGTGATCATGGGTTGTATGTCTTTGGCAAGTATGTTTATTTCCTTATCAAAAACTGCATCTTTATCGCTTTTCAACTTACGCCATTCGGCAATTTTCTCGGGCCATGCTTCACGTATAGGCGTATGTTTCCGGCCTTTCATGTAAGAAAAGGTCACCTCATCTGGCGCTATAAGACCTCCGCGTGCACCCATTTCTATGCTCATATTGCACACAGTCATACGTGCTTCCATAGACATAGCCCTTATAGTACTGCCCGCAAACTCCACAAAGTGGCCGGTAGCGCCATTGAACGATATTTTTGAAATAATATGCAGTATCACATCCTTTGCTGTAACACCCTTTCCCAACGTACCATCTACACATATTCGCATCAGCTTGGGCTTGTTTTGTAGCAGGCATTGGGTAGCCAATACCATCTCCACTTCACTGGTACCTATACCAAAAGCTATAGTACCAAAGGCGCCATGGGTGCTGGTATGACTGTCGCCGCACACAATGGTCATACCGGGCTGGGTTATACCTAGTTCAGGTCCTATAACGTGCACTATGCCATTGTATGCATGGCCCAGACCATACAGTTCTATGTTATGCTTTTTACAATTATCGGTAAGCTGCTGCACCTGCATTGCCGATAATTTATCAGTTATTGGCAGGTGCTGGTTAATGGTAGGTATATTATGGTCTGCCGTAGCTACAACCTGCTTTGGCCTTAATACGCTTACGCCCCTGTCTTCAAGCGATTTAAACGCCTGAGGAGAAGTAACTTCGTGTATAAAGTGCGTATCAATATATAAAACATCAGGACCATCAGGTATAGTTTTTACAATGTGTTTTTCCCAAATCTTTTCAAAAAGTGTCTTTCCCATACTATATACTGATTGGTAACTAATAACTATGCTAAAACTGCTGATGAATTTGCGTACGCCAGTGCCAACTCTTGCAGATCTGCATCCAGTACTTCTCTTTTTTCATCAGCCACTTGCAAGAAGTGGGTGTATAAAACATCTATATCATCGCGGTTGTAAGTGTAGCCCAGCTTCAGCAGCCTGTAGGCCAGTGCAGAGCGGCCGCTACGCGCCGTAAGCCTGATGCTGGAGCCAGCCGCCCCCACGTCTTTAGGATCTATACTCTCATACGTAGCAGCATCTTTCAGAAACCCATCCTGGTGTATGCCCGATGAGTGTGAGAATGCGTTACCGCCTACAATAGCCTTATTAGGCTGCACCGGCATACGCATGAGGTCTGATATATAGTTACTGATGGGCGTAAGCTTCGTAGCCTGCACATCAGTATAAAAATTCAATGATTTATGCTGCCTTATGATAACTGCTACTTCTTCAAGAGATGTATTACCTGCGCGTTCGCCTATACCATTTATGGTACATTCCACTTGCCTTGCACCAGCTATAATACCCGCTATAGAATTGGCAGTAGCCAACCCAAGATCGTTATGGCAATGGCAAGAAATAACCGCCTTATCTATATTAGATACGTTGTTCATCAGGAAGGCAATTTTCTCGCCATACTGGTGTGGCAGGCAATAACCAGTGGTATCAGGAATATTCACCGTGGTGGCACCAGCCTTTATAACCGCCTCTATTACGCGGGCAAGGTATTCATTATCTGTACGGCCCGCATCTTCAGCATAAAACTCCACATCATCTGCAAAGTTCTTTGCCCATTTCACGCACTGTACAGCTTGCTTTAGTATCTCATCCTGCGTGCTGCGGAATTTAGATTTTATGTGGTAGTCACTTGTGCCTATACCCGTATGGATACGTGGTCTTCTTGCGCCTTTCAGCGCTTCCGCAGCTACTTCTATGTCTTTCAGCACAGCTCGGGTAAGACCGCATACTACAGCATCTTTTATCACTCGTGCTATCGCACTTACGCTTTCAAAATCGCCGGGAGATGAGATGGGAAAACCTGCTTCTATTATATCTACCCCAAGGGCTTCCAGTTCCAGCGCCGCTTCTACTTTTTCTGTTGTGTTCAGTTTGCAACCGGGCACTTGTTCGCCGTCGCGCAGGGTGGTGTCAAAAATCAATATTTTATCCATAGCTCACAGTATTGTATTCTATTAGCGCAACATTTTCTTAACTTAGTAGGCCTGTACCGTACATACAGGCGCTACACTATGTCAGCCAGTTTGGAAAAGTATTGCTGAATAGCAACCGCATCAAAACAAAATTTCCATTTTCAAACCCATCTGAAAACGATGAAATTGTTTTAAATGCTTTACTGTACTAGGTTTCACCTGTTTCAAAAACATCATGCTCAACAAATCAATAGACAACCTTTTTCAACTTATTAAGTCGCTCACCAAGTCTGAAAAGAAGAATTTCAAGCTGTATGCTACCCGTAATTCCAACACTACGGAACTGCGGACTGTAGCTCTATTTGATGTATTGGAGAAAATGAATGAATATGACGAAGCTGTATTGTTGAAAAAACTAACTCTGCCCCGGCAGCAATTATATAATATAAAGACACGGTTATACCGCCAGGTGTTGCAAAGCTTGCGCCTGATAAAGGATGAAGGCAACATAGATATACAACTGCACGAGCAGATGGACAATGCCCGTATATTATATAATAAGGGTCTGTACCTGCAAAGCCTTAAAATACTGGATGCCGTGAAGGCTCAGGCCAAAACTTATGCCCAGCTTAGTTATGTGCAACAAGCGCTGTTCTTTGAGAAAAATATAGAAGGTCTCCACATCACCCGCAGCATACATAACCGGGCCGACCAACTTGCAGCAGAGTCAGACGACGTGAATGAGCGGCTCTCCACCATTAGCCACTTATCCAACCTGTCCTTGCAGCTATATAGCCGGTATATACAAAATGGCCATGCCCGTAACGAGAAAGACGAGGAAGACCTGAAAAGCTTTTTCACAAGAGCGTTGGCCCAGAAAAAGGCACATAACGACGATTTTTATGAGAACCTGTATCTCTACCAGAGTTATTGCTGGTATGCCTTTATACTGCAAGATTTCTTCTTGTACTACCGTTACACCCAAAAATGGGTCAACCTGTTTGATAGCTTTCCGCATATGATAGAAGTGGAAAGCACCCACTACCTCAAAGGGCTGCACAATCTCTTGGAGTCACACTTTTACCTCAGCAACCATCGTGGTTTCGACGAAACACTGCAGAAGCTGGAAGACCTCTGCGAACTAGACTCCATAAAGAACAATGAGAACAACCTGATACAGGGCTTTGTATATCTCACAACAGCACGCATCAACAAGCACTTTATGGAGGGCACCTTTACAGAAGGTCTCAAAATAGTGCCGGGCATCCTCAACCAGTTGCAGGAATACAGCCAATATATGGATAGCCATCGCGTGCTTATATTCTACTATAAAATAGCCAGCCTCTACTTTGGCAGCGGCGATTCAGAAACTTGTATCGACTACCTGCAAAAGATCATCAACTGGAAAACCGACCTTCGGGTAGACCTTCAGTGTTATGCCCGTCTGTTGCACCTTATAGCCCATTACGAATTGGGTAATGATGAGTTGCTAGAATACCTCTCCAAATCAGTTTACCGCCTCATGGGCAAAATGGAAAACCTAAGTGTGGTAGAAGAAGAAATATTCAACTTCCTCAAGCGCGCTTTCCACATACCACCCCGTCAACTCGAAAATGAGTTTCGTATATTGCTGGCCACTTTACGCCAACAAAAAGAGGTCCACAAAAAAACACGCGCTTTTACCTATCTGGACATTATATCCTGGCTGGAGAGCAAGATCGAACGCACACCTGTACAGGATGTGATCAGGAGGAATTATTTAGAGCAGGTGAAGCATAAGTAAGAAAACACATATAAAATTCACTAGACCCAAAAACCAAGGCATCTCCACGCTCTAACTAACTTATGATTATCTTGCACCCTTATTAATATTTAGAATGGATTTTAAGAGATACCTGGTTACGTCAGCACTGCCTTACGCCAATGGCCCCATACACATCGGGCACCTGGCCGGGGGCTACCTGCCGGCAGATATTTATGTACGGTACCTGCGCGCGCAGAAAAGAGATGTAAAGTTTATCAGCGGCAGCGATGAGCACGGTGTGCCCATCACCATACGCGCCATGCGCGAGGGTATAACCCCGCAGCAGGTGGTTGATAAGTACCACGAAATGATGAAGGACAGCTTTGCCAAAATGGGCATCTCCTTCGATATATATTCCCGCACCTCATCTGTTACTCATCGCGATACGTCGCAGGCGTTCTTCTCCAAGCTATATAACGACGGTGTATTTGAGGAAAAAGAAAGCGAACAATATTATGATGAGGAGCACGATGTGTTCCTGGCTGATCGTTATATAATAGGTACCTGCCCCGTATGCGGTAACCCTAATGCCTATGGCGACCAGTGCGAGCGTTGCGGTTCTACCCTGTCACCCGAAATATTGATCAACCCGCATAGCGCACTTAGCCATTCAAAACTGGTAAAAAAGCTAACCAAACATTGGTACTTCCCGCTTAATAAGTATGAGGACTGGCTGAAGGAATGGATTGTTGAAGGCAAGAAGAACGAATGGAAACCTAACGTATATGGTCAGTGCAAAAGCTGGCTGGATAGCGGCCTGCAACCCCGCGCCATGACACGCGACAGCAACTGGGGCGTACCCGTACCCCTGCCCGATGCAAAAGGCAAGGTGCTGTATGTTTGGTTCGATGCACCTATTGGCTACATCAGCGCTACCAAAGAACTAACCAACCAGTGGGCCGACTACTGGTGTAAAGAAGATACCAAGCTGGTACACTTCATAGGTAAGGATAATATTGTATTCCATTGCATCATATTCCCGGCCATGCTTAAAGCCCATGGTGGTTTTGTGCTACCCGATAATGTACCTGCAAACGAGTTCCTGAATATAGAAGGTGAAAAAGTATCCACTAGCCGCAACTGGGCGGTATGGGTGCACGAATACCTGGAAGATTTTCCTGAGCAGCAGGACCTGTTGCGTTATGTGCTCTGCGCCAACGCGCCGGAAACCAAGGACAACGACTTTACCTGGAAGGATTTCCAGGATAGGGTGAATGGCGAACTGGTGTCTATATTTGGCAATTTTGTGAACAGGGCATTTGTGCTCATGCATAAACTCTGCAAGGGCAAGGTGCCCCGTCTGCACAACGAATTGCTTACAGCTTGGGACATGGAACTGGTTACAGCCATAGGCAATGCCAAAACGCTGGTGGAAAGTAATATTGAGAATTACAAATTTCGCGATGGGCTTTTTGAGGTGATGGACCTGGCCCGTAAAGGCAATAAATACCTGCAGGACTGTGCGCCCTGGAGCCTGGCCAAAACCCCCGAACTACAGGTGGAAAACCAGATGCGTATAGACAATTGCCTACACCTGTGTTTGCAGCTTACCGCTAACCTGTCCATTCTTATCAATCCGTTCTTACCGTTTACGGCTAAGAAAATGATCTACATGATGAAGGTAGTAGAGCGCATGCTCGACTGGGAAAACGCTGGCAGGATGGACCTTTTAAATGCAGGCTATCCGTTACGCGCTCCGGAACTGCTGTTCAGGAAAATAGAAGATGCCGAGATGGCATTGCAAGTAGAAAAATTAAAAGGAAGGGCTATAAAACCAATACAAGACGTGGAACCAGCACCAGAAAAAGAAGTGGCGACACCGGCAGAAAGTAAGCCAGCAGCGCCAGCAAAAGAAACCATTACTTTCGACGATTTTGCGAAGATAGACCTGCGTGCAGGAACTATATTAACTGCCGAAAAAGTAGAGAAGGCAGACAAATTGCTGAAGCTGACCGTAGATATGGGTACAGAACACCGTACTATAGTAAGCGGTATAGCTATGCACTTTAAGCCTGAAGACGTCGTAGGCAAGCAGGTAACCGTAGTAGCAAACCTGGCACCCCGCAAAATGCGTGGAATAGAAAGCCAAGGTATGATACTCATGGCTGAAAATGCTGAAGGCAAACTGATATTTGTATCACCTGCGGAGCATACAGATGCCGGAAGTGAAGTAAAATAACGAACTAGTAATATTTGAATTAATTTAGCTTTCGAAATGAAAAAGCGAACCCTTTGGTGGATAGTAGGCGGTAGTATAGTATTGCTGATCGTGCTCATTGTAGTAGCAAAAACTACAGGCGATGACGGCATAAAGGTAGCTGTTGAAAAAGCAGCCAGCCATACCATTACCGAAACGGTAACCGCGAGTGGAAAAATATATCCGGAAACTGAAGTAAAAATAGCCCCTGAGGTCAGCGGTGAAATCACCGAGTTGAATATACAGGAAGGCGATAGTGTACGTAAGGGTGATGTGCTGGTAAAGATCAATCCTGCCATCTATAATTCAATGGTAGATCAGGCCAGCGCATCGGTAGAGCAGTCGCGGGCCAGTGCAGGCAACAGCAAAGAAATGATGGCGCAGGCAGAGTCGCAGATGAACCTTGCTTTAGCTACTTACAAAAGAAACCAGAAACTCTTCCAGGACAAAGTAATATCACAACTGGAGTTTGAACAGGGTGAAGCTTCTTACAAAAGTGCAAAGGCAGCATATGATGCTGCTAAAGCCAGCACCACAGGTGGACAGTACGGTATAAAAGGCGCGCAAGCCAACCTGAGCCAGGCGCACGAAAACTTACAAAAGACTACCATTATAGCGCCTACAGCCGGCATCATATCGTTGCTGAGCGTGAAGAAGGGAGAACGTGTAGTGGGTACCGCACAAATGGCCGGAACCGAAATGCTGACCATTGCTGATATGAGCCGTATTGAAGTGCGGGTAGATGTAAGCGAAACTGATATTGCCAAAGTGAAAATTGGTGATACCACCATTATAGATGCCGACGCTTACAGGAACAGGAAGTTCATAGGTATAGTATCCAAGATAGGAGTATCAAGCAGTAAATCGGGCACTACACAATCTACCAGTACCGACCAGGTAACCAACTACACCGTACACATTCTCATACTGCCATCTAGTTATGCCGAGTTGGCTGCACAATTACCTAAAGGCAAGTTTGTTTTCAAGCCTGGCATGTCGGCATCTGTAGAGATACAGACCAACAGGGAGTATAATATATTATCGGTACCTGTAAATGCTGTTACAACGCGCGACTGGCCAGATAGCATAAAGAACAAAAAGAACGCTACTGCCGATAATAATGATATACGCCAGGTGGTGTTTGTATATGACAGCAAAACCAAAAAAGTAATATTAAAAGATGTACAGACAGGCATACAGGATAATATGTATATCCAGGTAACCAAAGGTCTGGACAGCGGCCAACAGATCGTTTCTGCACCGTATGGTGCCATAGCACGCACCCTGTCTAACAACACTAAAGTTACAGTAGTACCCAAGGAAAAACTTTTTGAAGTAAAAACGGGTAACTAATTTTTCAACTTAAACATCTCTAGCATTGCAGCATACTTTAGGTAAAATAGGCATCATTGGCAATGGTAGCTGGGGTACCGCCCTGGCTAAAATGCTTACTGACAATGGCCAGCAAATATATTGGTGGGTACGCAATAAAGACAGTATTAAGTACCTGCTCACACGCCATCACAATCCACACTACCTTTCTTCGGTAACGTTTTTACCCGAAACTATAATACCCACACACGATCTTGAAGCAGTGCTTAAAGCCTGCGACACTATAATAGTTTGTGTACCCAGCGCCTATGCGCAGAGTGTAATAGAAAGTGTAGATAAAAGTCTTTGGCAGGGTAAGAATATCATCTCTGCTATAAAAGGAATACTACCCGATACCAACCTACTGCTCAATGATTACCTGGAGCAATACATGCAACTGGATCTTGAAAATTATGTTGCACTAACCGGCCCATGTCATGCTGAAGAAGTTGCCGATGAGCGCTTATCATACCTCACCTTTTCGGGGCTGAATGATTCATTGACATGCAGTGCTTCCAAGGCATTCAACAACACCTATATCAACACCACCTTCAACCACGATCTGTGGGGTGCACAGTTTGCTGCTGTACTAAAGAATATATATGCCATAGGCGCCGGTACTGCTAGGGCTTTGGATTATGGCGATAACTTCTTGAGTGTATATATCACCAACTGCTACCGCGAAATGTATCATTACCTGGACGCACATTTCATAAAAGTACATCCGTCTAATGACCACCCCGACTTCCATACCAGCGCCTACCTGGGCGATCTGTTGGTTACCTGCTACTCGTTGCACAGCCGTAACCGCACATTTGGCGCTATGCTAGGCAAGGGCTACAGTGTAAAGGCAGCCATGCTTGAAATGAACATGGTGGCCGAAGGATACTATGCTGCCCGCGGTATGCAGGCCATATCCCAAAAACTAGAGATAGAGATACCCATAGCCGATATGATCTATAAAATGCTTTGGGAAAACATGAACCCGTCTGAAGTATTTCTGAGATTAGAAAAAATGCTGTCTTAATCCATTCAACAACATTGTGATGATCACGCGCAGATTCCTGTATCTTTTATTAGCCATCTTACCCTTGTGCAGCCACGCACAAGATTATAACTATAACGATAGCATAGCCCGTTACTGGCAACAGTACAAGAACGATTTTCTTACGGATGCACACAGTCCGCTAACAGCTGAAGATACTGCCTACTTGCGCTTCTACCCAACCAATGCGGCCTACAGCATTACTACTCACTTTACCCGTACACCCGATAGCAAACCATTTACCATGCTCACACATAGTGGCACGCGTAAAAACTATAGTGAGTACGGCTATGCAACATTTAAAGTTAAGGGCACTACCTGCACCCTGCATATATACCAAGCTATAGATCTCATCAAAAAAGACAGCAAGTATAATGACTATCTCTTCATACCCTTTACAGACGAAACAAACTATAAAGAAACCTTTGGTGGTGGCCGCTACTTAGACCTTTCCACTAAAGAAATACATGGGGACAAACTGGTCATCGATTTCAATAAATGTTACAATCCTTATTGCGCATTTAAAGGTGGCTATGCTTGCCCCATACCACCCAAAGAAAACGACCTTTCTATAAGCATTGAAGCAGGAGAAAAACTATTTGGAAAGGAAGTGAAGGAATAAAAAGCTATATCATAAATAGCCTTTAATCGTCTATCCTGTCGATTATTATGCCCGTACTATAGGATTACCATACTCTTACACTCACTTATTTTTTAGATCCTCAAAATCTAAAAAAAGAATTTTATCTCCTTCAACTACTATAAGCCCTGACTGTGTAGAAGTAGGATGTTGCAACGTACCTTTTGGCGGTAATGAATCGTAACACATGTAATTGTAACCACACACAAACTTATCACCCATATGGGATACTAAAAATCTATCCAAATGGCTTCGTTTGTTATTATTAATGCTGATAGAATCGATAATAATTAGTCTCTTATTATCGTGAATAGCTATCATATATTTCGATTTCACATTAAGAATTGAATAAATTTCATCTTTATTTGTAAAAGTTAGCAACGATATTATTCCAGAAGTATCAAAGTATTCAGAGACTCCTGGCAAATGTATGTTGTTGTAATTTTTATAAATACTATCCACACGAACCCACCAATTTTGCAAAATTGGTTTAATATCAGGAAGTAGATATAATTTGGTTGGATCAGCTATTTGTATAAATCCAACGGTCCCATTCATATGCCTAAGATTGTTGCAAATAAGGTAAGTATTTTTATTTTTTAATACCTGTGTCGGGCAAGTGGCAGGATAGGAGTATAGTTTCTTTTTGTCCTGAAAAAATATTGACCCTCCAAATTCTCCCGCACATCCCCCATATATGGAATAGCTGCTATCTTCCAATAAAGTAGCTCTGGTTTGATTTAGAGAATGAGAGCGTTTCAGAACGAAACCGGGAGACAGATAATAAAATTTATGTCCACTAATAAGAAATACGGTATCCCTTGCACTGAACAAGTACTCAAAGGGCATTTCATTTAGCTTTTCCTCTACACCATAAAGATGATGATATGAGGAATCTAATACAACTAGCTTTTGCTTCTGATAATTACGATCTCCTAGCAGGCATATTAAATTGCCTCCATAGCACGCAACGGATTGAATTTCCAGTGGATCACTATAAACACTTTTTTTGCCGAAAATAAAGTGGGCGTAACTTTTTAAAGGCTTGTTGTTATCATCTTTTCTATTTGTTGATGAACAACACGTAAAAAAGATGATAACAAATAGAAAAGCAAAAGCACCCTTGGCTGGAAAATTCATTATCTATTTTTATTAAGAGAGTGACTTGCGCCAACTAACAAATAAGCCATGAGCAGAGCACTTTAACCTAAGCAGAATTTCTACCAGCATTAATTATCCCGAACGAGCAGCGCATGATCAGCTTCTCCAGCGTTTTCCGCAGCTCCACATCGGTTTGTTTATTTTCTTCCATTTCACGTACCCGACTCAGGGCATATTGCTGTATAGTAGTAAGCGGCAGTACTATGCGCTCACGCATACTTACAGAAAGGCGGTCAACAGGATATTTTTCCATCAGCTCGGTTGTGCCCCCCAGCTTCATGGTCATAGTTTTAGACAATTCATACTCGTCATGTATCATGTTCCATATGGCCCCATATTGCGGGTGGGTAGCCAGGTGTGCCGTAAGCGGGAAGAAACTCTTCATCATGGCCATCTCGCAGTTATCTATCATGGTTTTGAACAGCAGTGAGTTTTCGTACAGGTCTTTTACTTCCTGCCATCTGCCCTCGGCTTCTATTTTCTGTAAGGCTTTGCCCACACCATAGTAGCCGGTTAGGTTTTGTTTTAGCTGACTCCAGGCGCCCACAAAAGGTATGGCGCGTAGATCATCCAGGTTTAGCTTTTCACCTTCATTGCGCTTAGCTGGCCTGCTACCGATATTAGCATCAGCGTAAAAACGCAAGGGACTTACATTTTCAAGATAAGGCACAAATTCAGGTTCATTCTTTAACGCTACATATGCTTTATAACCTTCTTCAGAAAGTTCCAGCATTAGCGCTTCCTGGTCGCGGGTAAGTGTTGGCTTTTGCTCTGCAAGTACACTATTGTATATACCGGCATGCAGCAGTTTTTCCATATTAAAACCTGCAGCATCTACATTCCCAAAGCTGCTGCTTATGGTCTGCCCCTGTATAGTTATCTGTATCTCCTTCCCGGCAATATTACTCCCTAGAGATGCGTAGAATTGGTGGGTCTTGCCACCACCTCTTGCAGGGGGTCCACCACGGCCATCAAAGAACACTACCTCTATGCCATGCTCACGGGCCACAGTTGTCAGGTTCTCCTTGGCCTTGTATATGCTCCAGTTGGCCATCAGGTAGCCGCCATCTTTGGTACCGTCGCTAAAGCCAAGCATCACATGCTGTATGTCGCCCCTCTTTTTCAGGTGAGCACGGTACGTTTCATTTTCGTAAAGCACTTTCATGCTGGCGCCTGCTTCTTGTAGGTCTTCTATCATTTCAAACAGAGGCACAATATCTACTGTCAGTTCGCTACCATCGTTTACTAATTGCAACAAAGCGTACACTTCAATCACGTTAAGCGCACAAGTGTTGTGGCTTATTATATACCTATGGCATCCTTTTTCTCCATTATTGCGCTGTATGGTCTTAATGGCCTTCATTACATCCAGCGTATCTTGCAGCAGCCAGTCTTCAAGTACTATATCGGGCTGTTGGTGCAACTGGAGGAGGGCATCTATCTTGCCTTTTTCATCCAGGTCGTAATAACCTGCAGGCAATATTTTTTTCTGGTCATCTATTGCTTTCAGGGTCTTTGTATGCACTGTGCTATTCTGCCGTATATCCAGCGATGCAAAGTACAGCCCGAAAATGCGCACCTTCATCAGCATCTCATCAACCTGGGAAAGAAACAAACTATCATGGTCATTTATAATGGTCTGCCTTATTTCCTCCAGTGCATCTATGATCTCATGAGTTGTAATCGGCACTTCAGGTTTGTAGTATAGTGCATTAAACAGTTTCTCTTCCAGGTTGGTCACCAATGTAAGCACCCCTTTAAAAGTAAGCCTGTGGCGCAGTTTCTTAAGATCCTTATGGTAGCATTTAATAATTCGGTTATTCAGCGTTGCAGCAACATGCAGCGTAGTTTCACTGGTCACAAATGGATTACCATCGCGGTCGCCCCCGGGCCAGAAGCCCATATTGATAACGGGATTGTCATCGTGCACGGCATTGGGAAACCTGTTTTTAAGTGTACTCATAATATTGCCGGCTGCGGTGTAGAATACATGCTCCATATACCACATCAGGCTTACTGCTTCATCGTACGGTGTAGGCTTCTGCTTTTTTAAGAATGGTGTCTTTCCCAATTGTTGCAGGTACATGTTCACATCGCCTACATTATCGTCTTTTACCGCGTTCGATAGATCGGTTATAATACCCAGTACCTCATCAGGATAAAATTGTGTCGGGTGTGCAGTCAACACAAGCCTTATTGCATAATCTTCAAGTTTTTGCTTCAGCTCCTCTTCCTTATGCCGGCTATTTACTTCCAGTTCCAATTGCTTCAGTGAGCCTTGCCCGTTCATATCGTGTATCTTGCTAAAAGCGGCATCTTCAAGGGCATCAAACAATACTACTTGTCTTTCAGCATATTGTATAAAACGAAACAACAATTCTATTTTCTCTTGTTCCGTTGTATATGCCGTATTCTGTTGCACAAAGCCATCCACTATTTCTATAGGGTTCCTGCTTTGCTCAAAGCTTTCCTCGCAATCCATCTGGAAGAGCGACAGAAGTATTCCTGTCTTTTCAATTTTATGAAAAGGGAGCGAAGTAAAAAGGCTGTTATATAACTGGAACTTTATGCCGACAGAATTGTTGAATTGCATTAAGGCATTGTCGCCGGTGTTTTGCATAATTTGCTGAGGTTTTGAATACACACTGTAACCACGCCTTGAACAATAGCGAAGCAAGTTTAAAGGTACTGGAAATGAACCTTTCTTAAAAATACCATTATGGTATAAGGCTATAGCTGGAAGGCAGGCTCAACCTCTTCTTCATATACAGACTCGCCGTGCTGCGAAAGGTCAAGTCCTGCTTCTTCATCCGTAGTGCTTACACGTAGCGGAGTGATCTTATTAGTGATCCAGTACATAAACATACTTCCTGCAAAGGTGAATACAACAACAATAACTAACCCCAGCAAATGATATAAAAATGTGGTTGTATGGCCACTTGTAAGACCAACACCTTTAGCAAAAGCGCCCGTGGCTATCATACCTACTATGCCCCCTACACCATGACATGGAAACACATCCAGCGTGTCATCTATTTCTGATTTTGTCTTCAAATGCACTGCCCAGTTAGAAACAATACTTGCCAGCACACCAATAAACAGTGCAGGACCATAATCTACAAAGCCTGCTGCCGGGGTGATGGCCACAAGGCCTACCACCGCACCAATACATGCGCCCATAGCCGATGGCTTGTTTCCCTTAACAACCTCGAACAGCACCCATGTCACCATAGCAGATGCTGATGCCAGGTTAGTATTTACAAAAGCAAGCACAGCTTGTGGATTTGCAGAAAGTGCAGAGCCTGCATTAAAGCCAAACCAGCCAAACCAAAGTAAGCCAGTACCCAGCAGCACATATGGTATATTGGGTGAGTTAAAATGCGCCCGATGGTCTTTTCTCTTCCCCATAAACATGGCGCCTGCAAGCGCCGCAACACCTGCTGAAATATGGACTACAGTACCACCGGCAAAATCGAGTATCCCCCATTTATGCAGAAAACCATCGGGATGCCACGTCCAGTGTGCTATTGGGCAGTATATGAATATAGAGAACAAGCACATAAACACTATATAGCCCCAGAATCGCACACGCTCTGCAAAAGAACCGGTAATAAGTGCAGGGGTAATTATAGCAAACTTCATCTGAAACGCCGCGAACAAGATAAAAGGAACAGTCGGGCTCATTACTGGATGAACTGCAGTTCCCACATGGTTCATCATGAAATAAGTAGCAGGATTGCCTATAACTCCACCAATATCATCGCCAAAAGCCAGGCTAAACCCTACAACATACCATATGAAACTGATGATACCCAAAGCCATGAAACTTTGCAGCATAGTACTGAGTATATTCTTTGGACGCACCATGCCCCCATAAAAGAAAGAAAGACCAGGAGTCATTATAAGCACCATGGCCGATGCTGTTAGCATCCATGCTATATCTCCTGAATTAAAATCTTTACCATTAGATTCCGGGTGCACTACAGGGTAAAAGCAAGCCAGCAAGCTGATACCGATAAGGAGGATAAAAGCAATATTACCTATCAATTTCTTTCTCTCAGGCGCCATAGTATTATATTTTCATCTTATTTGATGCAAATATAACGATACATATCTAAAATTAAGAATGTTGCTTATTTTTTATTTTCATCAACAAAAAATAAACATTTTACGAAAAAAATTCACATTAAATTATTTTTCTGTTTAAATAAGAGCTATAATCTGGCAAATTGCTTACATACTCAGTATTCATATATGGCGAAGTAACTAAAAAATCAGCTGTTGCCCTGTCACAAGCAATTGGGATATTCCATACGGCACCTACCCTTAAAAGTGCTTTTACATCAGTATCATGTGCTTGGCTTTCCATAGGATCCCAGAAAAATATCATCATATCCATTTCGCCCTGTGCAATAAGGCTGCCTACCTGTTGGTCTCCTCCCAATGGACCACTTAATAGCTTGACCACTTCAATATGCAGTGCTTCTTCCAACATTTTACCGGTGGTACCGGTTGCATACAATATATGCTTACTTAGTATCTCCTTGTTATCCGTTGCCCAATCAATCAGTTCTGCTTTTTTTCTATCATGTGCTATTACCGCAATCCGTTTACGGGCATTCATTATTTTCTCACTCATTTTGCATATTTATGATTGTTCCAGAACTACAGATGAAAGATACAATAAAAATATACTTAAACTAATTACAATACGATGATTAGCTTCAACTTTACAAATCTCCATAACAGCTATATTTGCAATCGTTATCGGTAACGTGTGCATAAATAATAAGGTACACGAAAACGATTTCTATATTAAAAAAAATTATTATTGCGTTATGATAGTGAGTAATCACTCACTACTACAATTTTGGTAAATCCAAACTATACATATAGTTAATTACAAATACAATAGCATACTATCTATCTAAATAAAAAATCATGAATAAACAGTTACAAACATCTATCCTATCAAAGCGATTACAATTCATTACCACGCTTATCATTCTCTTTTTAAGTATACAAGCAAATGGGCAGGGAGCAATAACAGCTACGTGGGCATTGACGAGTAATGGGAACGGCGCTGCTGGAGGTGCAGGTGCAAGTACAATAACCGTGGGAACGATGACTCCTGGTACCGAATTTTCATCCGGCAACTACAGTTCCAGTGGCTATGAATGCCAAAGCACAGTGACGTGGCCAACAGCAGCAAACCAGGCAGGCGGTTATTACCTGGATTTTCCAGTTTCTCCTACATCTGGCTATGATCTTACCTTATCGTCTTATTCTGCAATAATAAAAACAAGCGGAAGCAGTAATCAATCAATGATCAGCTTCTCATATGCGCTTGACGGTGGTACAACCTTTACACCATTTGGCACAGCATTAGGTATCAATAGCGGTGGCACAACAACAGTTTCCACAACAAGCTTCACATCTATTTCGTGTGGTAATGGGCATACCATGAAAATAAGAATGTTCATTTATGCAGGCTCAGGGGGAAATTCCAGTAGCAGAAATGTGTATGTAAAAAGCCTGGTTTTTAATGGAAGTACCGCTCTATCAGTACCCACCCCAACAGTAACTGTATCACCCACCAGCCAAACCGTATGCAATAATGCTTCTATAGCGCAGATAACGTTTTCAGGCTCTCCTGCATCAGGTACAGTTTATAACTGGACAAACAATAACACAGCAATTGGCTTGGCGGCAAGCGGCTCTGGCAACATTTCATTCACAGCTACCAATACTACTACCGCGCCAATAACAGCCATCATTACGGTTACACCGGTTGCCGGGTCGGTAAGTGGTACAGCCAAAACAGATACAATAATTGTAAACCCGTCAACCACTCTCGTAAACCAATCTTACGACAAAAACATATGGGTTGGGAATAATGTCTCGTTCTTTGCCAATGCAATAGGCCTTGCGCTTACCTACCAGTGGCAATACAGCACAGGGGGCGCATATACAAACGTCCCTGCGTCAGCTCCATATAGTGGCACAACAAGCAATACGCTATCAATAACAGGGGCCACGGCTGCCATGAACGGATATACTTACCAATGTGTAGTTACCGGCACATGCAGTGCAGTAACGACTATCCCCAACACCTTGCATGTTGCCATCACACCTACTATTACCGGAATAGCATGCTCCGGCAGCACACTCACACTAAACAGCACATTTAACCCGGTAGAAATAATATGGAGCCTTAACGGCACTGCGGTGCAGACCAGCACTAACTCTTACAGCACTAGCGGAGTAACTGTTGCCGGAACCGGAGGAAGCGGACTGGGCGCTACACAGCTATACCTGCCAAGATTTACATTTACTGATGTGAGCGGGAACCTGTACGTTAGCGATCAATCTAATCAACGCATACTAAAATATGCACCGGGTTCTACAAGTGGAGTTACTATTGCAGGTACAGGTGTTGCAGGTTCCAGCGCCACGCAGCTTTATAATCCTGCGGGCATTTGCGTAGATGGTATAGGCAACCTATATGTAGCTGATGCTGCAAACAATCGCATACAAAAATTCGCACCGGGATCTACGACCGGAGTTACCGTAGCAGGTACAGGTACTGCGGGATCAGGGGCTACTGAATTGTCTTTTCCGCAAACAGCGGTTGTGGATGCGGCGGGAAATCTATACGTTGCCGATCAAAATAATAACCGTGTACAAAAATTTGCATGGGGATCAACTACAGGCGTAACAGTAGCAGGCACTGGTGGCAATGGTTCGGGCGCCACACAATTGTACAATCCGTTTGATCTGTTTATAGATAATGCAGGAAATCTTTTTGTTGCAGATGCCAGCAATAATCGTGTACAGAAATTCACACCCGGCTCTACAACGGGGGTAACTGTGGCTGGCACTGGTGGCAATGGTTCGGGGGCAACACAACTCAACTTCCCTGTAGGGGTTTTTGTAGATGGCCTGGGCAACCTATACGTGAGCGACCAATACAACAACCGCATACAGAAATTTGCACCGGGTTCTACTACTGGAGTTACTGTAGCGAGCCCTAGCCAGGTAACTCATCCTGCAGGCATGTTTATAGATGCTGCTGGCAATTTGTTTGTTGTAGATCAAAACAATAATCGCATACTGGAATTTACAAACACCATCAACAACACGTTAGTTCCATCTGCAGCAGGCACATATACTGCAGTAGTAATAGCTAAAGACAGCACAGCTACTTCTACTGCATCTTTTGTGGTTAACCCTACACCCGTTGTAACTGTTTCTACTACCAGCCAACCTGTGTGTGCTAACGGAACAACACAACCCATCACTTTTACCAGCACAGTAACCAATACCAATTATGCCTGGACAAATAACAATACCAGTATTAGCCTCGGCGCAACAGGCACTACCAATATCGGTTCATTTACTGCACTCAATGCTACCAATGCACCTATACTTGATACCATTACAGTAGTACCTACCGCAAACGGTTGCACTGGCACAGCACAAATAGCTACCATAACCGTAAACCCTATACCAACCGTAACAGTAAATCCGGCAACGCAAACTATTTGCAATAACAACCCCGTAGCCGCAATCACGTTTACCCCTACTGTTACAGGCACTACCTATGCCTGGGTAAACAACACAACTTCTATAGGCCTTGCAGCTAATGGAACATTACCTATACCAACCTTTACTGCGCTCAATGCAGGCACAACCGCAGTGACTGCCACCATTAACGTAACGCCCACTGCCAACGGCTGTATAGGAACTACCCAGCAAGCCATTGTAATTGTTAGCCCCACACCTGCTATTACTGCTACACCTGCAAGCCAACCGGTGTGTAACGGCAGTGCATCAAACCCAATTATATTTACAACCAGCGTACCCGGTACCACATACAACTGGACGAACAATACATCATCTATAGGACTTAGAGCCACAGACACAACTAACATTGCGGCTTTTACTGCCATAAATAATGGCACCACTGCTATTACGGCAACCATAACTGTAACTCCAATTGCAAATACCTGCTCCGGTACCCCGCAAGTAGCAACAATTACAGTTAACCCTACACCAACTGTAGCAGTAAACCCTGCAAACCAAACTATTTGCAACAACACCCCCGCTGCTGCCATAACATTTACCCCTACCGTTACCGGCACTACCTATACATGGGTGAACAACACGCCAGCTATAGGCCTTGCAGCTAACGGAACATTACCTATACCAACTTTTACTGCTGTTAATTCAACGGCTACTGCAGACACTGCAACTATAACCGTAACACCAACCGCCAATGGCTGCCCAGGCACACCAGTATCTGCGCAAATAATTGTAAAACCTACACCCTCTGTTATAATAAGCCCCACACCACAACTGTTATGTGTTGGGTTTAATACACAACCCATTAGCTTTACAGGCCCGGTAGCAGGAACAGTTTACAACTGGGTAAACAATAACACGTCTATAAACCTTGGCGCAAGCGGTTCAACTAATATAAACGCGTTCACCACTGTCAATACTGGTAATACGCCTGTAACCGCAACTATAACTGTAACACCCTTAGCTAATGGATGTACAGGTGCAAACCAGTCAACAACTATAACTGTAAATCCAGCTCCAATAATCACGTTAACCCCCTCTTCTCAAACAGTATGTAATACAGCAGCCGTAATACCGGTAAATTTCTCAAGCTCCATAACCAACACATCATATAACTGGACAAATAACAATACAAGCACAGGACTTGCAGCAACAGGAACTACCAGCATCGGATCTTTTCCTGCTGTAAATACAGGAATTGTACCTATATCATCTGTTATTGCGGTGATACCAACTGCAGGTGGATGTACTGGTCCAACTCAGTATGACACTATTACTGTAAATCCATCACCAACTGTAACAGCATCGCCATCTGTTCAACCAGTATGCAATGGTGACATGAGCCAGCAAATTACTTTTACCAGCACTATTGGAGTAACAACCTTCCTGTGGACAAACAATAATACAGCAACTAACCTTGCTGCGTCAGGGACCGATACGATACAACCTTTTATGGGAACCAATACTGGCAATAGCCCTATTACATCTATTGTTACTGTAAACCCTATATCGGGTTCATGCATGGGCACACCCTACACGTTAACTATAACTGTCAATCCAACTCCTGCAGTTATTGTATCGCAACCCACGCAGCCAGTATGTAATGGTATGCCTACATTACCTATCGGTTTTACAGGCAACGTAGCAAATACAGTATTTAAATGGTACAATAACCAGCATTCAATAGGCCTTGCAGATAGCGGCATTACTAATCCCATCGCTGCCTTTAATGCCATTAACGCCACAAATTCTCCCATCATCTCTACCATTACAGTATTCCCCGTTGCTAATGGTTGCACTGGACTATCACAAACTGCTATCATTACAGTTAACCCCACACCAAATGTTACTGCAACACCTACAAAACAGGCTATATGTAATGGCACAGCTGCAAGCGCTATCGTATTTACAAGCAATGTAAGCAATGCCAACATTGCATGGACAAACAATACAACCTCTATAGGCTTAGGTGCATCAGGAACAGGGAATACATATATATTTACCGGAACCAATACAAGCAACGCTCCGGTTAGTTCTCTCATCTCTGTTACACCGACTGCAAATGGATGCAGTGGTGCTGTACAAACTGATACCATCACTGTTAACCCAATACCTACTGTTACTGCTACCCCCAGCAACCAAATAGTGTGCAACAACATTGCAACCCAAGCTATATTATTTACCAGCAATGTTAGTGGTGCATCATTCGCCTGGACCAATGGACTGCCGTCAGTAGGTATTGCAGCAAGTGGCACCAGTAGCAGCATACCAGCATTTACCGCCAGCAATAGCAGTAATGTTCCGGCCACGGCAATAATCACAGTTATTCCAACAGCTAATGGTTGTATCGGGAATCCCAAGCTTGATACTATTCTTGTCAATCCAACACCATTCGCAAACCCGATTAGCCCACAAATACTTTGCAATGGGGGCACGGTTAATCCAATACCCTTCAGTGGCTCATTAGTATCCGGCACCTCTTATAGTTGGACAAACAGTGCACCATCTATAGGGTTGGCGGCAAGTGGTACAACCAACATCAATGCATTCACCGGCATTAATACAGGCAGTACACCCGTTGTTGCTACTATTGCAGTAACACCTATAGCAAATGGATGTAGTGGCGCTGTAAAAACAGCAACCATAACAGTTAACCCTACCCCTAATGCAATTGTAACACCAGCCAGCCAGCCTATATGCAATGGCGCACCAATTGGAGCAATAACTATTACTGGCAGTGTCAACAATACAACCTTTTCATGGACAAATAACCGAACAATAGGCCTTCCAATAAATGGTGCAGGCAATATTACGTCAGTCAATGCTATCAACAATGGCACCGCACCTATACTGGATACGATTAGCATTATACCTGTTGCAAATGGCTGTCCGGGGGCAAAGGTGATAGCCACCATAACAGCAAACCCTACTCCTATAGTAGGCTCTACTCCCGTATCGCAATCTGTATGTAATGCAACTACAGCAGCTATTACATTTAACAGCGCAGTAAGCGGCACCACTTACACTTGGAGCAACAACATTTCAACAATAGGTCTTAACGGCATTGGCAATAACAACATCAGTTTTACAGCAACCAATACAACTCCTGCTCCTGTTATAGCTTTCATTTCGGTAACACCAACTGCAAACGGTTGTACCGGGGCAACGCAGGTAGATACAATTACAGTAAGGCCAACCCCTACTGCATCTATTACTGCGGCTGCTAATCCATTGTTCTGCCCCACCGATTCGGTTCGCATAATTGCTAATACCGGCGCGGGGCTAACTTATCAGTGGCAGTTCAATAACAGCAACATCCCAGGTGCTACGGTAGATACATTCTTTGCCAATCCTGCGGGGAACTACAACGCTGTGGTCACTAATATTTACAATTGCCCTACTACATCCAACACTGTAGTAGTTACCCACCTGCCTGCACCCGCGGCACTCATTACCCCGGCGGGATCTACAAATCTCTGCATTGGCGATTCTGTATTACTTAATGCAAACATTTCTCAAGGGGTCACTTATACATGGAAGTTAAATGGTGTTTTCATCAGCAATGCGCATTCTATATCCTACACAGCACGCCTGGCTGGTGCCTATACTGTATATGAATCGGATGGCACTTGCAATGCAACTACACCAGTACTGAACGTCACTGTAAACCCGTATCCACCTGCCGTTATCAGCAGCGGGGGGCCAGCATATTTCTGCCCGGGAAGTAGTGTAACACTCACTGCTGATTCAGGCATCACCGCAAATTATACTTACCAATACTCATTAAACGGTGCGGTACTTACTGGCAACACTCAAACATATACGGCGGTTCTTATTGGAAACTATTCAGTAAAGGTGACCAACGCAGCAGGCTGCAGCAATACATCATCTCTTTTCCCTGTAAGTACCATCCCGGCACCCTCAGCGCTGGTAACTTATAATGGGAACCCAGCCATTTGTATTGGCGACAGTATTGTTTTTAATGCCAATCCAGGCAGCGGATATTCATTCCAGTGGCAGCAAAACGGAACGCCAATACCTAGCGCTACAGCAATAACCTATACTGCAACTACTGCTGGCAATTATGCAGTAAAGGTAACTGCCCTAAATGGTTGCTCTACAACAGATACATCAGTTGTCGTAACATTAACGCCAGGCCCAACTGCCACAGCAACAGCAGCCGGACCAACAACCGTTTGTGAACCAGTCAACGTATTATTGAATGCTGCTACTGGCAATAACTATACCTATCAGTGGCAGCAAAACGGAAGCGCAATAACCGGCGCCACAGCAGCAACATATACAGCAAACGCCAGTGGAAACTATAGCGTAAAGGTATCTAACGGTAGTTGCGCCATTTCATCTTTAACCGTACCTGTAACAGTAAACCCATTACCTGTAGATTCAATGGTTGTATTTGCGCCGAAAGTGATCTGCACAGGTGGCTCAGTATTGATGCGGGGGGCGTTAAATCCAACCTACCTATATCAATGGCAATTAGATAGTAATAACATCAGCGGCGCTACCTCTGCATACTACAGTGCAACTGTGGGTGGTTACTATGATGTAAAAATAACAACTGCTGCAGGCTGTAGTATCACAACAGTGCCAGTGGGAGTAGCAACGGCTGCAACCCCAACCCCTGTTATTATTGCAACAGGTAACCAGTTATGTGCTTTAGGTTACACCACCTACCAATGGTTTTTAAATGGCGTTCCAATACAAGGCGCTACCGGCGCATGCATCAATCCGCTTGAAGGCGGCGGCTACACTGTAGCTGTTACCAATGTGGCCGGTTGCGCTGCGGTAAGCCCCGTTTATGACTTGAACACAGGTGTTAGCAATGTGGTAGCAGAGCAGGTAAAATTATATCCTAACCCTGCAACACAGTTTGTAAATGTAAGCGCACCTCAAAAAGTAAATGTATCGTTAAGCAGCATGGACGGTAAGCAACTCATCTATGTTGAAGACGCAAAAACAATAGATATCAGTTCATTACCTAATGCCATTTATTTGCTAAAGGTTTACGATAAGAATAATACAATGATTAAAATAGAAAAATTGGTAAAGACCGGATGGTAACATAATACCGGATCAAAACAATTTTAAATTAGTACAAATAAAAATGGGCGCCACTTCGGGCGCCCATTTTTTTATAAGGTTACGCAATCGTTCTCTTTTAAAGATTGGTTAATACTTGACTGTTTTCAATAAATCATTATGATTTTATATTAATTTGACCAGCATTAACTTCACTTGCTATATTATGACTTCCATATCCAAATTACCCGTTGATATTGTCAACCCTTACGAATCGATGCTGGAGCGCTTTAATATAGCTGCAGACATATTGGGACTTGACCCCGAAAAACGCAAAAGGCTCAGTCGGCCCGCAAAACAGATCATCCTTAATTTTTCCATTATTATGGATAGCGGCGAGGAGCGAAATTTTGAAGGATATCGTGTCATACATTCTACAGTTCTTGGGCCATCAAAGGGGGGTATCCGTTTTGATAAAGATGTAAACCTGGATGAAGTTAAAGCGCTTGCAGCATGGATGACCTGGAAGTCTGCTGTGGTAGGATTACCCTTTGGCGGTGCTAAAGGAGGTATCATCTGTTCACCAAAAACCATGTCTAAAACAGAGCTAGAAAAACTAACACGGGCCTATACAAAAGCCCTCATAGATACCTTTGGACCCAATAAAGATGTACCTGCGCCAGACATGGGGACCGGGGCCGATGAAATGGGTTGGCTTATGGATGAATACAGCCAGGTACACGGTAAAAAAATATATGCAGTTGTTACCGGCAAGCACCTTGATTCAGGGGGCTCCCTGGGCCGCACCGAGGCTACTGGCAGGGGCGTAAGTATTGTTATACTGTTGGCACTCAAAAAGCTTTCAATGAGGCCCGAAGGTACAACGGTTGCTATACAGGGCTTCGGCAATGTAGGCATGCACTCTGCCTTATTCCTTTTTGAAAAGGGGTTAAAAATAATAGCAGTGAGTGACATTTACGAAACATTGTACAATAGTAACGGCTTCAACATCCACCATCTTATAGCATACAGCAAAAAGAATAATAATTCTTTAAAAGGCTACCCTGATGCTACTCCTATAGAAAACAGTCAACTCATAACGCTGGAAGTAGATGTGCTGATACCTGCTGCCAAAGAGGATGTAATAACTGCAGGTAACGTAAACGATGTGAAAGCCAAACTTATAGTTGAAGGTGCAAATGGTCCAACATCGGCCGATGCAGATGAGGTAATCCAGCAAAAGGGAATACTGGTTGTACCCGATATACTTGCGAATGCCGGGGGCGTTACAGTATCGTATTTTGAGTGGCTGCAAAACCAACTGGACGAAACATGGGACGTAGAAAAAGTGAACCGAATGCTTGAAGAGATTCTGGACAAATCGTTTGCAGAAGTATTTGATGCATCAGAAAAATACAAGGTTCCTATGCGTATTGCAGCCTATGTAATAGCAGTACACCGGGTAGATCTGGCACAGCAAAATAAATAAGCCATTAAGTAGCAACCCTAATGTCTGTGATTTATAATATCTGTTAAATCTGCAGGGTCCATATCGACTAATATCCTAGCGTAGTAACTTCGCAAAAATTCCAGGTATGGTCACAAGCATACTGATACATCTTAATGGATTGGGAAAAATTCAGTACTACGCTAAAAAACCTTTCAGGAAGATTTAAAAATGAAAAGCTTCGTATGCATGTACTGCAAGCTTTTCCCTACTGGATCGCCTCCCTTATCACCGGACTTATAGCTGTATTTTATGCCCGGCTTTTTGCCTGGGCCGAAACCTTTGGGGTATCTATCCTACATGTACACAAATGGCTTATTTTTATTATCACGCCTGCATGCTTTGTTATTGCAAGGCTTTTGGTACAACGTTATAGCCCATACGCACGTGGCAGCGGCATACCGCAGGTCATGGCAGCTATAGAGCTGGCAAATCCAAAAGAAAATGAAAAGGTAAAAAAGCTACTCAACCTACGGGTCATTTTCATTAAGGTATTGTCTAGTATGCTTATGATCATTGGAGGTGGTGCAATTGGCCGCGAAGGACCAACCATACAAATAGCAGGTACAGTATTCAGGAAGATCAATGAATGGTTACCTGCTTCCTGGCCCAAGGTATCTAAAAAGAATATGATACTGACAGGTGCAGCGGCTGGCCTCGCAGCAGCTTTTAATACCCCTCTGGGTGGGATTGTTTTTGCCGTAGAGGAACTCGCTAAAACACACATCAGCTTTTTCAAAACTGCCATCTTTACTGCCGTAATTATTGCAGGTCTCACTGCCCAGGCCCTACTGGGTCCTTACCTCTACCTGGGTTATCCTGATGTAAATAATCTTTCAGGCTACATATTCTTTGCCGTTGCTTTCGTAGCAATAATAGCTGGTCTTGCAGGTGCTTACATGAGCAAACTTATATTGATGCTTATGGCCTGGAAAAAAAGCCTGAAAGGCAAATATGCCGATATTTTTTTTGTACTAGGATGTGCGGCAGTAGTTAGCTTAACTGCTTACTTTTTAGATGGAGGTATATTAGGTTCAGGCAAGGAACAGATGACGCACATACTTTTTACAAGTGATAAGTATGCAAGCTGGCAATTACCATTACTCCGCATCATTGGCCCTATACTTGCATTCACTACGGGCGCTGCAGGTGGGGTTTTTGCACCTGCACTGGGTGCCGGCGCTACACTTGGCTCTTTTATAGCTGGGCTTATGCACCTTGCTGCCGCTAATACAAATATGCTGGTATTGGCAGGCATGGTTGCCTTTCTCACTGGCGTTACACGTTCTCCATTTACATCAGCTATACTGGTGCTCGAAATGACTGATCGGCACAATGTTATTTTTCATCTCATGCTAGCAGGCACTATAGCCAGCCTTGCAGCTACACTGGTAAGTAAGCATTCGTTTTACGATTACCTGAAACATCAATACATAATGGAATTGGCAGAAGAGGACAAACACGAAGACCTTAATAATAAAAATGACATCGGTAAAATACCTCCTGGATCTCCGTTGACAACTCCAGCCTGATCGTTACCTCACTTAGCTGTTAACCGTACCGAATTATCGCGCACTATAGGCAGTTCTATGCAGGTAGCAAAGCGCCTGCTCCTGTAGATGCTTTGGGTTGTTTTAATGAAATCTTTATCTGTAGCTGCAAATATGTTCGGCACATATTTTTGCGGATTACGATCGTACAAAGGGAACCACGAGCTTTGTATCTGCACCATAATGCGGTGTCCTTTTTTAAACACATGGTTCACCTCATGCAGCTTTATTTTATATTCTTCTACTCTACCGGGCACTATAGCCTGTGGAGCAGTAAAGCTGGTCCGGAACCGCCCCCTGAAAATATCTGCTGCTATAATGAGTTCATATTGGCTCATTTCAGGTTTGGGCTTGTAGTATTCAGGGTATTGGTCAATCACTTTTACCACCCAGTCCGCGTCACTTCCGGTAGTACTTGCAAATAAGCTTGCAACCACATTCCCTGTTATAGTTACATCGGTATCCAACGGCTCGGTCTTATAGCTGATCATATCTGGCCGGTGATCTACCTGGCGCTGATCTTCGGTCAGCCACGTATCCCAGCTTGAACTATCTGAATAAGTCACCTCTATAGGTCTTCTCCTGTAAGGTATCGGGTTCTCCGGGTCACTAATATAGGTATCAAAACCTTTGTCACCTTCTGTAGGCTTCTGGAAAGACAGTTTATTGTTATCGTTTAGATAGAGCTTTGTATTTTTTGTACTGTGGTCCGGCCAATGTGCATAACGTTTCCAGGTATTAGATCCTGTCTGAAAACATATTGCTTCCGGAAATGCGCCATCGCCTTTACCTTTCAAATAGTAGTCAAACCATTCTGTTTGTAATGCCCGGAAATCATCGGCGGTATTACGCCCCATGTTATAGTCTCCTATTACCGTTGCATCGTTATCAGACCATTGTCCATGACACCAAGGGCCCAATATTATATGGTTATAATTGTTACGATCATACCTTTCCATTTTTGCATAAAGCATTTCTGGCCCGTTCATGTTTTCCTGGTCCCAAAATCCGCCAACATGTAGTATAGGTATATTGGGGGTATCGGTATAATTGACAGGCGCCTTGTTTGCCCAAAATTTGTCATAATTTGGATGAGCAACAAAGCCGTTCCAGGTGGGTATTTGGTTATGAAAGTACTTCTTGTTCACATTGGCTAGTGATCCTAAGTTCAGGTACCAGTCATAAAGATCATACTGCATAAAAGGGAAAGTAGTATCTCCTCTCGTTGCTTCCTCGCCATAAGAATATTCAAAGGCAAATGATAATCTGAATGCCCCATTATGAAAGTAATCATCTCCCATGAAAAAATCTGCTACAGTCCCCTGCGGCGATACAGTCTTAAGAGCTGGATGGGTACCTTTTGCTGCACTTATCAGCGCTAGCTCTCCAGGGTATGAAATACCCAATTGGCCCACTTTACCATTGCTGGGTATGTTTTTCACCAGCCAGTCTATCAGGTCATAAGTATCAGATGCCTCATCAATTGCTTTACAATTTTTCCTTTCAAATGCCCCTTCCATCACAAAGTCACCTTCGCTTTTTTGTTTTCCTCTTATGTTCTGGTAAACAAAAATATATCCGTCCTGCGCCAGGTTCTTTACGTAACTATCTTTTTCAGGACTTAAAACACCTATGTTCCAGTCGCTATATGGCGAGCGCATGATGAGTATTGGGAGGGTATCGCTACCATTAACTGGGATGTATATGCGCGTGAAGAGTTTGACACCATCCCTCATAGGTACCATTATTTCCTTTTTTGCATACTGTATAGGCTGCTTTAAGGTGGTATTTTGGGCATTGCTTTTAGCTATGGTAACAAAGCATGTAAACAAAAAAACTGGAAGGAAATACTTCAAAGTATACATAACTTATTACAGGCACCGCAACGCCTAATTATTTTACCAAATAAAATGGGGCAGTCAAATTTACAGATTAAAACGTTATTGTCTATATAAACAACTCAATTTACCAGCGTTTGTAATGTTTTTTTGACATAACATATACAATCGGGACAACAACATTATTCCTGGAAGGCAATTCCTACCCCCTGCCATGTAGATGTAGTTTTGTACAACTGGTCGTTACCCTGTCCACCACCGCCATTTCGCCTCCCCATACCCATACCACCACCCATACCTGGGCCCATGCCAAAACCACCCACACCTACGCTAAAGCGGGGTGCACCGCCTCCACCGTTACCACCCATACCTTCAGGCCTGTCCATTCCCAAAATATCGAAGCAGATATCCAGTGGCCTGCCTTGGTCTCTGCGGTCAATTTCACCTTTAGGATAAAATGTTTTAAAGGGGATTACAGCTTCCCATACCAACTGGTCATACTCGTCCAGTCCCACACCTACCTTTATACCGCAAGTATCGCCGTCATCCAATTTAAATTTGCCACGGCAGCCTTTAAATCCATTTAGAAAAAATTCGTTTGTTGTGCCCATAGCATCATCTACCTGTTTTGCCATATCATGTCCCGCCACCACCTTGGTACGTCCATGCTCGTTATCAGATGGGTAACAAACTGAAGTACTTTGTGTTTTGGTTGCAGACTTATCTATCCATACCACCATACCCCTGCGTAATATTTTCAACTCGGTTGCCAAATCCCCTGTTTCAACAGTTATATATAAATTATTCTTGTCGTTAGATATAGCATAGGTGATCAATGCTTTGCTATTTTCAAACGGATAAGGTACGGGCCAGTCATTACGTTTACCATCAATTACTATGGGCGATGCCTGCCATGTACCCGGTAATCTTTTTGAAGATTGATGTGATTTTTTTTCACTGCTGCATCCCAACGCAAGCATCAAGAAAATGCTTGAAATAATTATTTTACGCATTGTTATTCTGGTATTGTATATAGAGCAAGCTAATGCACTTTGACTATAAAATATTGCTAAAGTTTAAGCCCAGATAGCTCGGAAGCATGGGCTCACTTAAGCTGATGGCGAACCATGCTCACTAAATATTATAAACAGCAATGCCCGCCAGGTTAGGAAAACCTGGCAGGCATTGCTATATTGTAATTATCTAAAATATAGTTTTGAAGAAACTCTTCATTTCTGCCCATGACTTCTTATCAGCTGCAGCATTATACGCTATTGGCATCTTAAATTTCTTACCGTTGGCTGTAGCATCCGGATTGGTAAATGCATGCAAAGCTCCAGGATAGCTAATAAATTTATAAGACACACCACTGGTATCAAGGTTTTTCCTGAATGCAGCAATATCTTCTGCGGGCACAAACTTATCAGCGCCACCATTCAATACCAACATTTTACCAGTTACTGCCCCCTTCACTGCAGGTACTGTCTTTAAACCACCATGAAAGCTAACAACCCCATCCAGGTTAGTACCCATCTTGGCTGCATTCAGCACCATGCTGCCACCAAAGCAATAGCCTATTGCCGCTACCTTATGCTGGTCAGCTTCGGGAAATTCCCTCACCTTAACCATTGCAGCCACTATACGATTCTTGCCCAGATTAGGGTCGGTATAAAAAGGAGTAGCATACTCTTGCGCTGTTTTCGGATCTGTGGCAACCTTACCATCTCCGTAAATATCGGCAGCAATGGCTATATACCCAAGTTCTGCCAGCATACGTGCACGGCGCTTGGTATATTCAGTAACGCCCCACCATTCGGGTACCACAATTATTGCAGGGCGCTTTCCTGTCTTGTTAGCATCATAGGCTACATAGCCCTTTAAAGTAGCACCATTTTCAGTATAGGTTACTTCTTGCCCCACTATCTTGTGTGTCTTTTTTGCCTGTGCATTTACAGCTGTAATACTTGCAGCAAGGAAACCGAATACCAAAAGTGTCCTAAGTAAAATTCTCATATCGTTTTATGGTTTAGTGGGTAATAACCCAAGGTTAATGATTGTTCAAAGATAAGTAACGATAACTAATACTTTCATACCAACTACACCAGTTGGCCGTCACAATAGAGCCTATACTTTAAGTGCTTATCCCTTCAACAAAAAAATGGCTGCTCCATCGGGAACAGCCATTTCTATATTATAAATTCTAAGGACTAATACACAACTAATTTCTCAGTCTGCGATTGTTCACCTGCAGTTACATGTACCAGGTACATACCTGTTGCTGTAATTGCAGAACGAGGTATTGTGATGCGGGTTAACGAACCGGTTGTTTGCTGAGCGGTAGTATAAACTACTCTGCCTGCTATATCAGTAACCTGTATTTGTGCATTTACATCATTCTTGGTAGAGATCATTACAAAAGCATCGCTGTTTGTAGGATTTGGAGCCACTACTATAGACTTGTCATTAGGCATCAGAGTATTGAGACCTGAAGGATAGTTACTAAAATTCAAACGATCCATGTAGAAGTTATTCCCTGTAGAATAATAACCAAGAGCACTCGCGCTATGTGTATAGTAAGCAAGGTTAACGCCTGGTTTGTAACGGAAACGGAAAATAGTATGATTGGTTATTGCATTTTTTGCAAGCGGGACGCTTTGCAGGCTCCACGCCCCCTGCCATAACGGACGGTAAGGGTGCGGATAAGAACCATAGTTAACTAACTGGCCTTTGGTAAGGTAGGCCATTGGTGTCCATATATTACCCGGACTACTGCTACCACAAGTGGTGTTATAATCTATTTCAAGTGTATCATTAATATCTCCTGGTATAGAGGTAATGCTCGCTGCAGAATACATAAAGTTGAGGGTTGGAGAAGCTGCACCACCGTTAAGACCAGTAAGATCAAATGCTGGAGTGAACATATCATCATAGTCACCTTTAGCAATACCTATACTGTTAGTAGGATAAGTGCGGTTATCAAAACCTACATATTCCAAGCAAGAATTATCGTAATAGCCGGTATTATTATTTATTATCCATTTAAAATCATTATTATAGTAGTTGAACATTGGATATTTGGCAACATCGCTATTAGAAGCCGCAGGGTTGAATTCTTCAACATACCCTTCTGCCGAAATTGCTGTAGGATCAGCTACATATAAAGAGTTATTTTGAACCAGTGTATCTGCACCGCTGCTGTTTTTACCATTAGCTATCAGCGAGATATTTACCCAACCTGGCTGTGAGAACGAAGAAGTAAAAGATGTAGTATTTGTAGAAGTAGGTGTAGATGCATATGAAGGCAATGTCCATAAAACACTTGATACCGAATCATTCCAGGTAAAGTTGGTAAATGTAACACTTGCACCTTCACAAACAAAGTGGTTGCTTATATTGAAGTCCGCCACTGGTGGCAATACAGGTAATGGATTTAACGCACCCGTTATAGCCAGATTATGAGGCGTGGAAAGACTATCCCTGTTTGCAAGAGAAGATTGCAATACCCCCCAAACACGAGCTACTTGTCCTTTGGTAAACATCAGTTCAGGAGAGCACTGCGAGTAAGTCATAATATTTTGTGTATTCGCTGTGTCCGGATAGTCCGCAAGAGAATCGCGTACCACACCTGTAAAGTGAGCGGGTAGTGGGGAGTAGCTTATACTATCAACAGGGTATTTTTTATAATATCCCGTAGCACACATAGTATCATATAATCCCACCAGGCAGCTTACACAAAACTCACCTGTTGTTGGCGGGGTGTCATCTACGCCATCATCACCGCAACCTGCAGCAGCACAACCTGTATTATTATTACCAAAAGGATGCAATAAACCTAAATAATGACCTACTTCATGTGATATGATGAAAGCAGAACCACCATCAGCAATGTATGGCGCAGCAGTTATCAAACCATCTATTAAAGGATCAGATGCGCCAACATCTGGAAGCTGGGAATAAGCAGCTACAACTGAACCTTGAATATCAGCACCAAGCCCAATTACGTGCTCTATCCATATATTCAGATAATTAGATGGGTTCCACAGGTCTAGCTTTGCATAGTTATCAGCGCCCCAGGTAAGGTAGGTTGCTTCACGTGTTACGCCTCTTGTTGGTTGACCGGTAGGATCTAAAGTAGCTAAATGGAATGCAATACGCATTTTACCTATATACTTCTTAAATGGTTGGATTACAGTAGAAACGTCGTTCCTTTCATTATAATAAATATTCAGGTTGTTGATCATTGATGCTATTTGCGCATCAGAAACGTCATCCTGGTAAGGATTAAAATTAGGAACAGTATATGGTGGGGTTTGACCATAATTATGTATCACATGCACTACAACAGGAATCACAAAAGTATCTATACCAAGAGTATCGGCTTGTGTGGTTTTTGCCAGACTACTACCGGTAAATTTCTTCTTTGTAAAATCAGCAACTTGTTGCTCAAATAACTTCTGGTTGTTAGCTAGCTTTGTAGCTAGCTCTGGATGCTCCAATAAAAGCTGTTTAGTGGCAAGATCCACACCGCAATACTGGGCTTTCACTGCCATAGAAAAACTTACAAGGATGGCAGAAAAAAGTATTAATTTTCTTATCATTTTCTCAGGAATTTATTATTTTTTTTATTATACACTGCTGATTGTCCCAAAATTAGAATAATAATGTTAATTTTTTAAAAAAACATTTTCCTCTAAACCCTAGTTCACATCTTTAAAAAATTATCACCTCATCTTAATGCATTGCTTAAAGGTAGAGTATAGACTTTACTGCTATAAGACGTAATAAATATTATAAAACCTGTGGCGGCTGAATAAATATTTATTTTCACAAAATGAATTGTATTAATTAATAGTCTTTATGGTGGCATTCTATTGCCATGAGGCTTCTAGCGTCATTAAATGATAACAACTTAAAGGCGACTCGCTAATAGTAGAACCACCCACCTATACAGCAGGCAACCGATACCTTCTCTTGTTTCATGGTTTACAGCGATTTAAGATGTGAATAACGTCAGGTGTGACACAAAAAAATGTGGTGGGATAAACTACTACTGTAGAAATCCCACCACAAATTTTGATATAAAATATACTAGAACATCATTGGGCTATACTGGAAACTTCTCATTGCAGTATTTGTTACATAGTATTCTTCGTTGCATTTCTTAATGCGTTCAGAAGTAGTCTTCATAGCTTTCTGTTGCGTTTCTATTAATTGGCGAATGTCGTCAAAGGGTGTAAAGTCTGCACTCAGGGCTGCGGTATACGCATGCTGGGCTATATCTTCATTGTATTGGCAAGAGCTCATTATAGCTTTGCGCGTATTTGTAGATAGCGCAACACTTAAGTCGCTCCATGCACGGTGTATCTGACCCGATATACTGCCCAGAATAGGATATGGATTAACGCCCAACTCGTTCATCTTATCCTTAAGTTCATTCTTATATTTAATGCTATCCGCAACAATATTTTTAAAAACACAAGCAAGATCCGAGTCCAAATTTGCCTGGTCTAAGGCCTTCTGGTATCGTGCTACCCTGTCTGTATTTATCTTTACTAAATCGTTTAGCATCTCTGCCACATGTTCGGCCTTGATTTGTTGAGGTGTCATTTTTTTTATTTTTATTGGATCAACAATATTTTACTATAATCGCTCTGGTGTTGGGAATACCGGGTACTAATTACCTAAAAATATTGTGCCAATAAAATTATTTATTTCATAAATAAATAATATAATTTATTACACATGTAATAAATAATTGGGAATCACATGGAGAGTCAGACAGCAAACATTAAACTATTATCACATTAGAATATCAGTGCATTATAATACATTGAGCAGATAGCAAATCAAAGCAAAACCTATGAGATCTTAAAAGAAAGCATCGAAATAGATCCCATTACAAGCTTATCATTAAATAGTGAAATGGATTCCTTTTCAGTTTTTAACGCCAATGCATAAATAAGTGGAAGGAAATGATCTGGGGAAGGAGCTGCAAGTGCTACTTCTCTGCCTAGCGACTGATAGTTGATAAGCTGTTTATGATCATCGGTCAATATAAGCCGCTTAAGCCGCTCATTAGCCTCAATTGCCCAGTCAAAACCATATTCCGGCTCTTTTATCTTATCCCAGGCTATAGTACCCAAATTGTGCACCATATTACCACTACCTATTATCAACACGCCCTTATTCCTTAGTGTCATCAATTCTTTTGCCAGCTCATAATGGTAAGCAGCAGGTTTCCGGTAATCAAGACTCATCTGTATCACTGGTACATCAGCAATGGGATATAAATGTTTTATCACACTCCACGCCCCATGATCAAGGCCCCATTTATCGTCAAGGCCAACTGTGGTTGAAGTTATTATTTTTTTAGTTTCAGCAGCTAGTTCAGGGCTACCAGGAGCCGGATACTCCACATCAAAAAGCGCTTGGGGAAACCCGCCAAAGTCGTGAATTGTTTTGGGCCGTTCCATTGCTGTTACAAAAGTTCCATTCGTTTCCCAGTGTGCCGATATGCAAAGTATGGCACTGGGCTTGGGTAACGTTCTGCCAATTTTCTGCCAGCCATGTACAAACTCATTATCCTCTATTGCATTCATGGGGCTGCCATGGCCTAAAAAGAGAACAGGCATTTGGGGCGTACTACCAAACGGTTCAGTTAGCTTTTGCAGCGCATCCAATTTCATAGCTGTTGTCATAAAGGGCAAAACAGCCAGTGCTTTTATAAAATTTGATCTTTTCATTGATACTGGCTTATCAACATAAATTTACGCACAATAAAGCTTTATATACTATAATCATCGCTTATAGCAGCTTCATCAGTCAATTGTAGCGGCATAAGGATCAATACAGGAATGCCGTTCATCCTTTATTGACTATAATCTTATATTTACTCCCTTAAACAATTTTTTAAATGAGCGCAGTATATAGAACCGAACACGATTTTCTTGGAGAAAAACAAATACCTGATACCGCATACTATGGAGTGCAGACATTAAGAGCGGTTGAAAACTTCAACATCACCGGCATCACGATGGCCAAAGAACCACTTTTCATACAAGCTTTTGGTTATGTAAAGAAAGCCGCAGCAATGGCCAATAGGGAGTGCGGCGTGCTGGATCCCAAAATAGCCGAGGCCATTATATATGCCTGCGATCAGCTTATTGCCGGCAAGTATCACGATCAGTTTTTAACCGACCTGATACAAGGTGGTGCGGGTACGTCTATAAACATGAATGCAAACGAAGTAATAGCCAATATAGGCCTGGAATACATGGGCCATAAAAAGGGCGAATACCAATACCTGCACCCCAACAACCATGTAAACTGCTCGCAAAGCACTAACGATGCCTACCCTACAGCCTTCAGGGTTGCACTATACCGCAAAATAGACTCCTACATAGAGGCAATTGAAAAACTCATCGTCTCTTTTGCAAAAAAGGGTGTTGAGTTTAAAGATGTATTGAAGATGGGACGCACCCAGTTGCAGGACGCCGTACCCATGACATTGGGACAGGAATTTAAAGGCTTTGCAACAACTATAGGGGAAGATGTAAAGCGCCTGCGTGAAGCTCAAAGCCTGGTAACTGAATGTAACATGGGCGCAACAGCCATAGGCACTCGTATCAATGCCCCCGACGGTTACCCTGAAATATGCACAGATCACCTGGCTGCAGTATCCGGAATACCCATAACCCTTGCAGAAGACCTCATTGAAGCTACCAGCGATACTGGCGCCTACGTGCAGATATCGGGTACACTAAAACGCAGCGTTATCAAAATATCCAAAATTTGCAACGACCTCAGATTGCTGTCCTCAGGCCCCCGTTGTGGCCTTAACGAGATAAACCTGCCCAAAATGCAACCCGGTTCATCCATCATGCCCGGCAAGGTAAACCCTGTAATACCAGAAGTAGTAAACCAGACCGCATTTTATGTTATAGGTGCAGATGTAACAATCACCATGGCTGCTGAAGCAGGACAGCTACAGCTAAATGTAATGGAGCCGGTAATTGGCTTTAGCCTCTTCACATCATTAGAGTACATGACTAATGCTGTGCATACCCTGGCTGATAAATGCATTGACGGCATAACTGCTAATGCAGATGTTTGTCGCGACATGGTGATGAACAGCATAGGTATTGTTACCGCGTTAAACCCTATACTAGGCTATGAAGTGAGCGCAAGTATAGCAAAAGAGGCATTGGCCACCGGTAAATCCATACACGGTATTGTGGTAGAAGAGCGCAAGCTAATAACACAAGAAAAATGGGATGAGATCTATTCTTTGGAGAATCTGATCAACCCGAAGTTTATAAACCAATAAAATTACTAGATTCCTTAGGGTACTATAATTATAAATTTAAATAAAGCGCTACTTGTTAGCGCTTTATTTAACCAACCCCAATGGATTGCGGGATAGTAAGCTGGCAACCAACTAATCTATACTGAATTTATCTAGCCTTAGCTCTTAGAATTTTAAACTCATCCCACCGTCCACTGGCAAACGGCTATAGCAAACCGTAACATACTCCAAACGGACATTTACCGATTTTATTTTTGGTGGTCGTTGTTAGTCACCAGGCAAAAGAAAATAGCACAATCAGTAAAAAGTACCATTATTCACTTATAATCCACTGCTATTTACCTGGCATAGTATGTAGCTTTGCAACAGATGAAAAAAGGAAACACCATACTACCAGTTTACGACTTATGGCCTTTTAACAACGATAATAGCAAGTTAAAAAGAGAGGTGTATGCGGCCCCTTTTGCACCCTACCTGGCAGCGCACCCTCACTTCCTGGTACCACACCGGCATTCATTTTATCATATGGTGATGTTTACTAAGGGGAGTGGAGTTCACGTTATAGATTTTGAACAGTTCAGCATACAAAAGGGACAGCTCTATTTTATGGCACCAGGCCAGGTGCATACCTGGAACTTTACTACACCGCCTGATGGATATGTGGTTAATTTTTCCCCTGGCTTGTTCTCCACTTTTTTATCAGACATACATTACCTCGATCAATTCCGATTTTTTAGTGGAATTGGACAGGAAAGTGTCCTGCAGCCCGACATCGATACGTTTATAAAGGCGGAAGAGATACTCAGTAATGTAGTAAAAGAAGTACAGAATGATAGTGCCGGAGCATTAGATATGATTCGTTCGCTATTACTTTCTTTGTTCATTATCCTTAGTCGTACCACTATAAAAAATACAGACAAACAAGTGCCGCAACACAACAGGTTGGTGCTCCTTAACTTCAGAAAACTGGTGGAACAATACTATACAGAAATGAAACTCCCCAAAGAGTATGCGGCCATGTTGTATATAACACCCAATCACCTGAATGCTTTGTGCAATGATGTATTGGGGAAGCCAGCTGGAGAAATAATACGAGATAGAATAGTACTGCAGGCCAAAAGACTACTGGTAAATGCAGATCTGCAAGTTGCTGAAATAGCCAGTCAATTGAATTTTCCTGACAATTCGTACTTCACAAAATTCTTCAGGAAATACACCGGCAGTACACCTGAGAACTTTAGGAAACAAACTTTAGGATCAACTTTAAACTAACAACTATGTGTGCTAAAAAATCAAGCAATGAGACTGGGCTTTTAAAAAGTATCATTACCAACAAATGCCCTCATTGTCGCAAAGGCAACTTATTTATAGACCCTAACCCCTACCATTTAAAAAGCACAATGCGTATGCCCGATAGGTGCCCAGTATGTGGTCAGCAATTTGAATTGCAAACCGGCTTTTATTTTGGCACGGGGTATGTAAGCTATGCGTTATCTGTTTTGTTTATCATCATCTTTTTTATAGCATGGCACCTTACACTCCATTTATCCCTGCAAGACAATAGCATCTTCTGCTGTATGGGTGTAAGCGCATTAATGCTCATTGTATTACAACCGCCTATGCAGCGCATAGCCAGGTCTATCTGGATAGCTTGCTTCGTCCGTTACGACCCTAATTACCATGCTAGCACAGGATCAATATAAAGTCATGCTAAACAACCTGGATATCATGCGCAGAGAATGCATCGTATATCTTTTTCAGCAATTTACTCTTTATAGACTGTGCCCGTTGCACATCTGTTATCCAAACAAACGATTTCATGTTCATCGACTTGTCATTCAAGCTGAGCAACAAAAGCTCAGGTGGCATTGTTTTCAATACTTCATCACTACTGTCCAGCACCTCCATAACCACATTTCGCACCTCGTCGTAAGTATGGCCTGGCGCCACAGAAAACACAAGTTCTACCCTCATATTTTCGTTGCGCAAAGTCCAGTTGATCACCCGTCCCGACAATAGGTCTGCATTAGGCATTATGATCTCAGCCCCTTCTTCCTTCACCAGCTTGCTGCTGCGTATGCCTATATCTAACACACGCCCTTTACTATCGCCAAGTTCTATATAATCCCCGATCCTGAAGGGTTGTTCAAATATGAGTATCACACCAGATACCAGGTTATTCACAATGCTTTGTAAACCCAGACCAATACCCACACCTAATGCGCCAAGCACTATTGTTATCTTATCAATAGGCAAACCAGATGCTGCCACAGCTATAAGAAAACCCAGCACAATAAGCACTAGCCTTGTCATGGCCAATCTTGAGCCGTTCTTCTTCACCTCAGGATCCCATTTATCATCTGGCCTGCCGTACAATGAACCTACGCCTTGCTGCAATAAGTTAGAGACATAAATGATCACCGCAAAAAGAAGAATGCTTCCTATCTCAAAACTGGTATTACCTATCTTTCTGGGGGTGGTAAGGAAGCTTGTTAAAACCTCATCAAGAATATTATAAATATTAAGACTTACAGTGAATACAATAGTCCAGATAGCCGTAGACAGAAGCACTAATATACGCCTGAACAATACTAACATACGCTCATAATTGAACTTGGAAGTAAGCCCTCCAGACATTTTATTCACTTGGGTTTGCAATTGCAACGTCTCCATTACAACATTGATAAATACAGAGAGCGCAACGATCTGGGTAAGTCCAAAAATTGCTGTGACACCAAATATTTTAGCCAAACTAAGACGCCCGAAAATATTACACAAAATAGCGCCAACGTTAAGCACCAAAAATATCACTGTAACCGTTTTCACCATCCACACAGGGGTCATTTCATGCTTAACTATTGCCCTAAACCAAAGCACACCAATAACAACAGAACATATGTTCAATCCCAGCAGCAATAATCTTGATCCCAAAGCTGGCGTTAACAAGGTACCAGTAACTATAAAAATTACGTACAGCAATGCAATAACCACCCAATAACTGAACACCCTTTTAGGCCATATCTTGCTCATCATTACAGTCAGGCATACTACAAGTAAAAGCTCTATGAACTCAACATAAGTGGTAGGCGGATGCAGATCGTAAAGAGGCGCAATGGTGAACGTAACTATTAATGCAGGTAAAACAGCAAACCGTGTTATATATTGATACGCTGGCTGTACAACATCCGGATCATTTGGGGCATTTTTGATTTTCCTAATATTCCAGAATACCCAGAACATAAATATAAATCCTGTGACCAGCAACCATACCTCGTCGTCCCAGTTACGTTGAAAATAAAAGCCAAGTACTTTTCTACGCGCACGGTAAGACCTGTGTACCAGCACATCTGCCTGTGTATTATCATCTTGTTGTATTCTCTTAAAATCCCACAAGTATTCATATTCCTTACCCAGGTTTTTAACACTAACCTTTCTCAAAAGATCATTGATCCTATTCTTAAGATCTATATCTTCAAAGTACAAGTTGCTCACATTTGCCTGCAATCGGCTTATTTGTGTAAGCTCCGCATTGGTATTCTTTTTGGCCTGCCTCCATTTACCTCTCAGGTCATTTAGTTCGCTGCCATACAAAGCAATAAAGGCACTATCCTTAAACAAAGATCTTAATACTGTATCCTTCTTAAATGCGGTCATTTCCGCATTCATGTCCATCAGTTTCTTGTTATATTTAAACAATGTTTCTCGCCATACTACAACTTGATCTTGTATATCGGCCAGCAGTATGTTAAACATCTGCAGGTTCTTTACATCCAGCACGTTGGTATAGATGGTAAGGTTCTCGTCTATAATGTCCACATTACTATCCACTGTAGCTATGTTTTCATCTATGTCATGAGTATCAAAACCTATAGAAGTAACATTGTTTATCTCAGTTAGTGTATTGTGCAGGTTCTCCAGTTTATCCAGCAGACTGTCGATCCCTATTTCATTCAACATGCTATCTGATAACACCAATGAATGTGATTCAGCAATAACACGGCTAAACCTTATGGTATCCTTAAGGCGTTGACTGTATTTTGCTATCACGCGCTGCGGATTTACAGCATGTGCTGGAGTTTCCCTTCCTTTAACCTTTCGGATGCTATCCTTCTGTTGCGCGGTAACGGGTAAAGCAAACACCCACAATATCAGAATGAGTCCGGATAAATATTTAGAGGTTCTTTTCATTCAGTATAATATATCAACAACTACAAAAATATCGTTTTAAAAATATATTATTGGCATGAATCTAATTATGGTTCAACACTATATTTACAGGGTAGCCAGCGTTTACAACACCAGCAAACTTTTCATAATCATGATAAAACATCCTATCATAAACCCCACTATGCTGCACGTATTCGCGGGTAAGTAAAAGCTGCCCATTTAAATTTGTGATGTTGCAGTTATAGTGTCCAAACTTGTATTCTATACTCACTGGCTCGGGGATATATTCTACAGATGTATTTGCAGGAGTTGCAAGCGTGAAGGTGTCCCGTATGGCATACGAGTTAGTAATAAAAAAAGACGTTTTTCTCTCCGTGTTCATGGTTGTATATTCCTTCTTAATAGGAGCCACATTCATATTTATAAAAATCCGTGTCCCTCTTTTATTATACATACTGCTAGCTGTTATAACTACATGCTCATCCACAGCCATGTAAGGATCATCGTCAACTGGCTTTAGGGTAAACTTTTCAACGCTGTAACTGGGCATTCCAAACTTTGTATTTTCATAGTCCTGCAGCTCTTTAGGTTGGCTTAACTTTATCCTGCCATTCAGTTCCTCTCCAGGTACGCCACTATAACGATTATTCATTTCTATTTTCAATTCGTCCGCATCTCCACATACTATTTTAGCATTTCTGCATTCCCAATTCACACTTGTGTCATATACAGGCGTGTTTACCAGTACGCCTCCTTCCTGGGTTATCATCAGCGCGGTCCTATCATCCGTAAAATCACCTAAAAAATTCATTCTCGAATAGGGACTTGTACACTCAAGCCACATTGTATCTTTTGTAAGCGGAATACAGAGTATTTCGTGATTGCCTTGAACATGCGGAAAGTTCTTCGAAAATGACCGCTTATAGTCTTCTTCGCCATAGATCACTACGGGATATGATTTTATTCCAACAACTTCCAACAAAGCCATCATATAATTACTGAGCGCCTTGCAATCACCATATTTGTTCTTATATACGCTGCCAGCGTCGATGGTCTGCCATCCTCCTATACCATATTGGATTGATACATAGCGTGTCGACTTTTGCAGCCATGAATATAGAATGTTTATTTTTTGCTTTGTATCAACAATATTTAACGTGAGTTCTTTTACCTTACTTTTTGTTTCGTCCGATAATGTATCCCGGTTTTTATTCAACGTAAAAAGAAAATCGCCAAGTTCTTTCCATGTTTTCATGTTACCGGCATAACCCTGGCATTCAAAATACTCAGGAGCTACTATAACAGAAGACATTAGTGATTCCTTTGAGTAACTAAGTGGCTCTTTAATAAATGCACTTATATTCTTCACTTCCCACAACCTGGTTATCATACCGTCTTTCATCGTCATTGTATCCCTCGGCAGCATATTTTGTTTAAATCGCAACTTAAAATCTTCTGGTACACTTATCTGCAGGCTGGCATGTTCTACCGCACAATTTTCAGCGAGTTGAGGTTGCCAGGGGGCAAAAGTAAATGTATGCCGTTGCCTTGTCACAACAGTATATTCTACTGTGTAGGGATATTGCCTGTAATCAACATAATAATAACGTTCCATATCGTCGCTATAAGTACTGGTATATGCATAAGCAGCTCGAGTTTTAAAGTCAAAAGAGCGGATCTTTTTAACAAGGTTGCCATCTTTATCAATTATCCGCCCCTCAACACTTTCTATAGCTACAAGGCTTGAATAGAAAGTATGTTCATTTGCAAATACATTCCCTTTTTCATTTAGCACTGTAATTACAATATGCTCCGTTATGTAAACCTCAGTTGGCGATTCTATATTTATTTCAGTGCGGTAGTCTCTTATTACAGCATCTGCATTTTTTAAAAGGTTTCTGTCTATTGAAGATGCACCATAATTCACATCATTTGCAAAACCTCTAAAAGGTAATGCTGTAATAAAAAATAAAAAGATCAGACGTTTAAGCATAGTTACAGTTTCTTAAAAACATACATGGTTTGTTGCGCGCTAATCACATCGTCAAAATATTTTTTTAGCGACGTATAATCCTCTTTATCAAAATATGTTTCACGTCGCGATAATCTGGCGCTTACTTGCAGCATATTGCTTCCTGGTTCATAAGCCGCAGTGTAATGCATGGTAGTCTTATCATCATACCTATACTCAGTAGAGCTCGTTGTGTCTGCAAATGTATACCCCTCTGGCAATTGCAGGTTAAGTGAGTATATATCTTCTCTCGCATATGGAAACTCTATAGGGTATTGACGTTCGGTACCTTTAAAAGGATTACCATTATAAAACTGAGTTAAGACTGATGGCATATAAACATTGTTGCCGGTCCAGGATACTTTTACTGTATATTCTAACATCAAGGTAGTATCCGGATTCTCCAAATTCACAATTTTATATCCAACCAGCTCAAAACCTGCAGACAGGCTTTTTATAACTTCATCTCGCACTACAGCTGTGTCTTTTAGCCATTCCCGCCTGTTAGATGGACCGTGTACGTTGCCATAAAAATGGCGGAATTTTAATAGGTAATTATTTGGATCCGAATTAACTGTATTTACTATCATTACATCTTTGTCTACCAGTAAATCTGGTGTCAGGCTTATTGCATAACCACTATCCTTTGCTATAACTCGTGTATATCCATTGTAACATCTAGGATCCAATATACCAAACGGTAAATATTTTGATACAGGGTCCAGCATATAATCCTTACCATTGACATGAATCCTCGTAACCATATAGTTCAGCAAATTCGTCATAGGCAGTTTTTCATTCAGTCTAATATTTTCCGTAGTGCATATCAATACCGGATCGCAACTGATGCCGGCCAGACGCAACATTCCTATCAATACTAAATTGATTTTTTGTACACTACCTCTCCTAACATCTAGTATATTCTGCAAACTTTGTTTATACTTAATGCCTGACATATTATTGGTGAAATTGTCGCGAACATAATGAAAGATGTTTTTAGCCATCTGGGTGGAGTCTTTCACATTAGCGTTGACACGGTAAGTGAGCTTCAGTAGATCAATATTTTTATCATTCAGCTCTTTTAAAAAGTAATCATTATGTGTGTACAGATTGTTGATACTTTTCCAATCGGGATCCCGATAATTCCTTTGTTGGAATAGAATTTTTTCTATGTAATTTTGAATATTAGACACATAGGGCTCATCTTTATAGGCTTTGATATTACGTTTCACCCATCTTCTGTGAGCCTCATCATATCCTGTTATAAAATTTGTGTAGTATGAAATAGGTAGCATAGAATCTGCTATTTCTTGCTGGCCATCAATTTTCATAAAAGGCACAGTTGTCTGAGTGAAATTTGTATAAATGAAATTTCCGTTAGTGACAACCTCTACTTCCGAATATAACTTAGGCAAGGTTTGCTGGTAAGGCCAATAGCCAAATATATACCTCATGGGCTCATCAAGACTGTATTCGTACTCTATTATTGATCCTGCCTTTACTTCAGGCATTGAAAACTTTAGGGCTATTGAATAATCATTTTCTATTTCCTGGGTAGAATTTAATTCATCAAGATTGCTAACTTTTAGCGAATCATTCTCCCAGTTATACGTTTTACCCTCGGGTTTTGAGAATTTCGCAAAGGAATATTCACTAAAATATGCGGCATCATTAATATTACCATAGTATTTGCCAGCTTCGGTTAGTATCTTAATTATCTTTTTTATATTTTTATGCTCGCATAACCCGTATCCGTTAAAAATAGGAGTAATACAGACTTTTTCATATAATATTATTGCGTTTGCAGAAGTATCTATAGAATAATAAATTTTATTAATATTCTCTTTAATTAATTCAGCTCCTGGAGTGAATACTTTTGCTGTAGCATTTACAACAGAAAAACAAAAAATGAAAATCAGGAAAAGTTTATTCCGGGATATAGGTCTTACCATGCTTTGTCTAGCCGTTAGTTTATGAAGCGGCGAAAATAATAAAAAAGCAATGTAATAGGCTATTACATTGCTTTTTTAATTAAAATATTATATATAAACTATTCCTGGTTATTGAGCTTTTACTTTTTAACAACGGTTAATTCAACCGTGTGATGTTTCCCATCATCTGCAAGCGGTATTACATTGCCCTCAATAGTTTTATCATCCACTAATAACAAAGGAGTGTTTACAACTTTTTGTAGTACGGCAATATGATAATATGTACTGCCAAACCTATAATGTAGTTTAAAGGAATCCCACTCAGCAGGGATGCATGGGTTTATACTTAATTTACCAGCCTCCAGTTTTATACCGAGAACTGATTCTACTATAAGCTGGTACATCCAGCCTGCAGATCCTGTGTACCATGTCCATCCCCCTCTGCCATTGTGTGGTGCTACTGCATAAACATCTGCGGCTACCACATATGGCTCCACTTTATAGACCTCTATTTTGGCGGCATTGTTACCATGGTTCACCGGGTTTATCATAGAGAATAGTTCCCACACCTTTTCATTGTCACCCAGGGCAGCAAAAGCCATAATGGTCCAAATAGCTGCGTGCGTATATTGTCCGCCGTTTTCCCTTACCCCTGGCACATATCCTCTGATATAGCCAGGGTTCTTACCCACCTTGTCAAATGGTGGATCAAGTAATTGTATCAACTGCTTATCCCTTCGCACCAAGTATTTATCTACCGATGTCATTGCAGTCTTCGCGTGTACAGTCTCTCCTGCCCCCGAAAGCACAGACCAGCTTTGCGATATAGAATCGATGCGACATTCCGTGTTGGTTGATGACCCCAGGGGAGTGCCATCGTCAAAATAAGCCCTACGGTACCATTCACCATCCCATGCATGCTGTTCTACATTTACTCGTAGTTTTTCTGCCTCGTTCTTACATTCGGTTACAAACGCTGCATCCCCGTGCCCCTCAGCAACCGCTGAGAATTTGTTGAGCACTGTATATAGGAAGAAAGCCAGCCAAACACTTTCACCTTTCCCCTCCTCGCCTACTTTATCCATGCCATCGTTCCAGTCGCCAGAGCCTATGAGCGGTAATCCATGTTCGCCATATTTAAAACCGTTTCGTATAGCCGCCACACAATGTTGATATAGTGTATCTGTATATGCCGATTTCAGTGGCAGATCATAATAAGACTCTTCGCCGTGGTTCAATAAACGCCCTTCAAGATAATTCACTTGTTCATCCAGCACACCAGTGTCGCCTGTAGCTATTACATATCTTGACGTAATGAACGGGAGCCACAAGAAGTCGTCAGAACAAGTGGTACGCACACCACGTCCTGTAGGCGGATGCCACCAATGCTGCACATCACCTTCCCTAAATTGACGCGAAGCACAAAGCAATATCTGCGCACGTGCCAGTTGGGGCCTAGCATGTACAAGAGAAATGACATCCTGCAATTGATCGCGGAAGCCCCACGCACCACCCGATTGGTAAAACCCGCTGCGCGCTACTATCCTGCTGCTTAATGTCTGGTACGTAAGCCAGCCGTTTGCTACCAGGTTCAGGGCTTTATCAGGAGTTTCCACTTGTATAGCATTTAGTGTTTCATTCCAGTAGTCATGCACCTTTGTGCGCGCCTCTCCAGCGGCTGCCGAACCTTTAAACTGTAGTGCAATGCGCCTTGCATCTTCTTCATTTTTCCCTGTACCCAACCTGAAGATCACTTCTTTTTCCTGGTCCTCATACAAGTCAAAAGGCAACTGCAATGCAGTACAAGGATCAAGACCACTACTCACGCGATTAGACAGTTTTGTCCGGCCCATAGCCTCAGGATTTTGTAGTGTACCATTCCTGCCTATAAATTCAGTACGGTCAGTAGTAACCGTACGTTTGCTACCATCATCCACGTCAAAAAAGGCTACCATTTCTGAAAATATGGTATTGTACCTATTGCGGGAGAACATAGCACCACTAACAGGATCTGTATCTGTGACCACGTGCATCATATTCTTTGCACGCAAGTCGCCCAGCACCCACTCTATATACCCTGTTGCGCTCAGCTTCCTGATCCTTCCTGATAAGTTTTTGATCTTGAGTACTACAAACTTTATACTTGCCTCAAGATCCACATATACCCACATCTCTGTGCGAATGCCATGTTCTACATGTTCAAAAACGCTGTATCCAAAACCATGACGGACAATGTACTCAGTAGTGCCGCCGGGGGCTGGCGTAGGCGACCAGTAATGGCCTGTTTCTTCATCGCGCAGGTAGTAGGCTTCTCCGCAAGTATCACTAACAGGATCGTTATTCCATGGAGTAAGGCGATATTCATGTGCATTTTCCGCCCATGTATAAGCACCACCACTTTCTGATATTACAGTACCAAAGTCAGCATTAGCTATCACATTGGCCCATGGTGCAGGTGTTGTCTTAGCACCCTTAACATCAATTATGTATTCCTTGCCATCCTCGGTAAATCCTCCATATCCGTTAAAGAACAACAGATTGGGTGGCAATACTGACCGCTGTACTCGTTCAGGTATATAATTTAAAGAAGGCAGCAAAAGTGGTGGCAAGACCTTTGTTACCATACGCCTGTTTATTTGCTCTACAAGGGTGCCGTCGCTGTCATTTATAATAACACGGGCAACGGTCTGGAACAAAACACGATCCTCTTCAGATACCTGGTCAACAGAGCGTACAAAAATATTACCCGGTCTGTCCGTGTTATATACACCGCTTGTTGCCGTTATAAGCCCTAATATCTGGTCTTGCAACAATTGACGATAAGAACCATGATCTTCATTCCATATCACCAGGTCCACATACAAACCCTTCAACCTCCAGTAAGCGTGTGCCTGCACCATTTGCTTCACAATTTCTATGTTTTCAGTATCCTGAACACGAAGCAGCACGATAGGCAGATCTCCGGATATAGAATAGCTCCACAAGCCCGATTGCCCCCTGTTGTTGCGGTTGATCATCGCCGCATCGGTACGCAATGTTGGGTTAGAATATATGATATAGCCAGCAAGCCTGCTATACAACTGGGCATCTACTTCCAGTGCATTTATTTGTCTCAACAACACGTGACTATGTGTCCATGAAAGTTCAAACGCCCTATTCTTTAAGTGCCTGTCCTTATATTTTTCCATCAGCCCTGTGCATACCTCGCGCGTATCTGCTATACCCAGCACCATATCAACCGTCACCGCTTGGTTAGGCTTTAGTATAATGCGATATCGTATTGCCACAATGGGATCAAGTACAGAACCTTCACTACCCGAAAGCTGTGCATTTTCATCCATAGCCTGCGGGTTAGCAACAGTTTTACCACGGCCTATAAATTTCATCCTGTCTGTCTCGTACGATACCATTTCTACATCGGCACCATTCACCGTCATCAGGTGAAACATCCATGGCGGTGTTTCATTTTCATTACGCTTCCGGCGGGTACATATTATAGCCGGGTTATTGGGTATGATCTCTGTTTGTACAAACAAATTGCTAAAAGCAGGATGTGCCATATCCGCAGCATTTGTAGCTAACACCACTTCAGCATAACTGGTCACCTCAATTACCCGGCGCACAGCCGTGCGATTAGTGATACGTAAACGCCGCATTTCAATATCATCCTCTGGCGATACTACGATCTCGGTATATGTTTCTATACCTGCATCACGCCTGCGGAACTCAGCATGCCCCATAGAGAATACTGCTTCGTAACTCTTATATGGCTTTAGCGTAGGTTGATACGTATTTGACCAATACTCACCTGTTTCGGCATCTTTAATATAACAGAACATACCCCAGTTGTCACGTGTGGTATCTTCGCGCCAACGGGTCACTGCTATATCCTTCCAGCAGCTGTAGCCACCACCAGCATTAGTAATTACCACCTGGTACCTGCTATTAGATAATAAGTGTACTTCAGGCACCGGAGTATTCGGCGTAGTCATAATACGCATCTGCGGTTCGCTAGCTTCAGTGTGTGTATCTACAATGTCGGAAGTATGCGAGTAGAATATTGTTGCTCTTGGCAAGCGTTCTTGTAACAGCAATAATGTTGCTTGTATCTGCGGCTCAGCCTCAAACCTACGCTGCATAGGCTTATCCAATAACAGGTAAGACAAAGAAAGTAAGCCCATGCCCTGGTGGTGAGCCATGTAAGACTTTATAACTGCACAGTTTGATCCCCTCGGGAGGCGTATTGGCGTATAGTCAATTGCCTCAAAAAAACCATAGTTACCTTCAAAGCCATCATTTTTTAAGGTTTGTAAATTCTTGCACGCCTCTTCAGGGGCTACCATCAGGGCGAGCATGGTAGCATAAGGCGCTACTACGAGATCGTCTCCAAGGCCCCTCTTAAGCCCTAGACCAGGCACACCAAATGCACGATACTGATAGTTAAGATTGGTATCAACCGTGTTGTAACCAGACTCTGATATACCCCATGGCACTCCGCGCTGGCGGCCATATTCTATTTGCCGTGCTACCGAAGCTTTATTTGTTTGATCCAGTAACGTATTATCATACGTTGGCATTACAAGCAACGGCATCAGGTACTCAAACATACTGCCGCTCCACGACAGCAGAATAGGATCACCACCGGCATTGGTGAGCAACCGCCCTAACGAGAACCAGCTCTCCTGCTCCATTTTGCCTTGGGCTATTGCTACAAATACACATAAACGTGCTTCTGATGCCAGCAGATCATAATAGCTGGGATCATTACGATGTTCTTCTACATTATACCCAATCCGGTATAGCTTTTTAGAGCGGTCATACAGGAATTCGTATTCCATGTCTGCGGTCTCCATACATTGTCTGCCCATTGTTTCAATGAGCGCAACACGACTTGCAGCTACACGACTTCCCGCTGTGATATGCATACGCACAGCTGTGGACCACGGTTTTAATGTTTCATTATTCCCTTTATCTATCTCATCCAGCATGGGTAGCAATGTCTCTTCAGCCTTTGCAAGATCTGCCAATGAAGGATTATCCAACTCCGGAAATGTAAAACCAACTGGCATATCTATGTCGAGCCATGGTGCCAGCTCATTTATATCACTTAAGATATCCTGTACCTGTGTATAAAGTTTATATATCCATTCACTGCCTTCATCAGCCTCACTTGTTTGCTCATTGTAAACAGGCAGTATATATTCAGCCATAGTCTCTAATACCACCTTTACATTTTTCAATGTATGTGGCGGCTGAGCACGTACTACGTCCAGTTCAATACGCATTTTCTCCAGTTTATCCTGGCGCGTCTTTATGTGATCTGCAACAATATATAATGTATCTGAAATCCCTTCAAAAATGCGAGGGTTTATAATTTTACCCCATAATATTTCGAAGAGCCCCTGCCTCAGTGTGATCAAGTGACCAGCAAAGTTGCCACTATCAACTGTAGATACATACCGTGGGAATAGAGGCTGTAGAGTTAACGTATCGTACCAGTTATATAAATGACCACGATATTTTTCCAGCTTGTCAATTGTATCCAGCGTACCTGAAGTGCGTTGCAGGAAAGTCTTTCCTGAGATGTACCCAAAATCGTATGCAGTAATACCCGACAACATAGAGAGACCTATATTGGTAGGCGATGTGCGATGTGCGATGACTTCTACTGGATTTTCCTGGTAGTTGTCAGGTGGCAACCAGTTGTCTTCGGCACCCACAAAACGATCGAAGAATGCCCAAGTTTTGCGTGCTAGTTTTTGAAGATAAATACGTTGTTCCAAGCTTAGGTTAGCGGCCTTACGCTTCAAAGGAAGACTGATGTACCAGCTTATTGCAGGAGACGCTGCCCATAGTATAAGTATCGGTGCTGCTACAATCACGGTCATCGGATCATAACTGCATAGGTAAGCCAAAATCATGATGGATAAGAAAGGGGCTACCCACATGCGGCGATAGGTGCGCAGAAGCGTACTATTCCCTTTTACTTTCGGGCTGGTAGATGGAGTCCATTCCAGTAACCCCCTGTTAGTAACCAACATGCGCCAATTAGTACGAATGATCGCATCTGTATTATAATATGCCTCGTAAGGAAGACAGGCAATGGCAAAAATGATGTGCGACAAACTGGAAAAAGCAGATCGCGATGCTTCCAGTAAATGCTCTTTGAGAATAAGGTCATTTGGCTTGTGTACTACATGCCAAATAGACGTCATAACGGTCTGTAGCAAAAGCATGCCTGTTACCAGAAGAGTCCATAACCATGGCATGGGCAATATGGTCCATCCCAGTAACAACAGAGTTACAAGAGCTATTGGAGATAGGCTGCGGCGTATGTTATCAAATATCTTCCACCTTGCCAGCCACGAAAGTTTATTGGGAACCAGGTGCCTGTTTTTGTCTGGTATCCATGGCAGCATCCACCATGCTATCTGCCAGTCGCCACGTATCCACCTATGGCGGCGGCTTACATCGGCACGATAGGTTGACGGATATTCTTCATACAGTTGCACATCACTGATAAGTCCACAACGTGTATAGCAGCCTTCCAGCAAATCATGGCTCAGTATACGGTTTTCAGGAAACCTGTTGTTGAGCGCTTTTTCAAAAATATCTACATCGTATATACCCTTTCCTATGAAAGAGCCTTCTCCGAACAAATCTTGATAAACATCAGACGTAACGCGGGTATATGGATCAAGACCGGAATCATTCTGGTGCATTTGTGCATAAAACGAATTTTCAGAACCGGGCATGCTAACGGCTACCCTTGGCTGTAATATACCATAACCCTGAGTTACCCTTTGTTTCCGCTCATCATAAACAGCCTGATTCAGGGGGTGTGCCATTGTAGCAACAAACTTCCAGGCTGCATCACGTGGAAGTTGGGTATCGGTATCCAGGGTTATAATGTATCGGATATCCAGGAGCACGCTATAGTCGCCCACGATGCTAGAAAAACACCCAGCTGCACCTCCACGTAATAGTTCATTCAGTTCAGATAGTTTACCTCTTTTGCGCTCATACCCCATCCATACACCTTCCTTGGGGTTCCATCTCCGAGGACGGTGAAACTGGAAGAAAATATCAGGACCGGTTGTTTTATATTTATTGTTCAGCGATTCTATTGCCTCTTTCGCTGCCGCTAATAGTTCATCATCCCCGGGCATTTTTTCATCCGTAGCATCAGCGAAATCTGTAACTAAAGCAAAGTGTAGGTGCTGGTCATTATTAGCCAGGTATCTAACCTCCAAGGCTTCTGCAAGTTCTGCCACGCCATTTTTACTGGTAAGCATAGTAGGTATCACTACAAGGGTGCGCAGTGGTGCGGGAATACCTTTGGCAAAATCCATACGTGGCAGCAACTGCGGCTTTACCAACAATGTCACCATCCAGTTAATTATGGATACTGCAAGGTGAGTTGAAGAGACGAATGTAAGAAGGCCAACGATAGGTAACAGCCAGGTACCCATACCATACCTGGCGGCCAGCAACGTGGCATATGCGCTAAACATAAGCGCTATCAGTATAATAGGCCATACATAAAAAGCCAACGGATGCTTTGCTGCAGCTCGCTGTAGTCTATCAATGGGGCTAAATTGTATGTTTACTGCACGTTCTAAATTTTTCAGACCCTTATCTATCAAATAATAGCCTACATGGGTTGTACGTGGCTGCCCCCCTTCGGTAGCTGCAGTTTTGGCCAGCGCAATAGCAGTGCGCGCCACGTGCATTTCCTCCAATTTGCTTTTTTTAGCAACCGACTCTACTACATGACGATAATGATCTCGTGTTGAAAAATCCATCCGGCTGTAAACGCCATCAGTATCTTCACGCAGGGCCTCGTCTATACTGCTAAGTGTTTCTACAAAGTCGCGCCAATCTGTAGAGCCCAGAAAACGCAGACTGCCTATGCTGTTGCTAATGGATACCTGGTCTGCAGCCTGTTTTTGGTTTTCAAGATGTACTAACTCATTGCTGCTGATACCGGCTTCTGATAGCTGTTGTTCCATCCAGGTAAGCGGCAGGGATAGTACTGGCCCTTTTCCTTGTAATTGCCTGGTCATTTCAGCAACAAAGGGGCTTGCTAATGGCGGTGCAGACCGTGCCATATCTGCAATGATAAGTATAAGATTTTTTGCATCTTTTTCAGCAGAAGCTATAAGTTGCCCGGCCCAGTAGTCTGCCAGTTCCTGGTCTATCTTATCCATGGCTATGCGGGCAGCCACACGACGCAGATTTTCTATAAGCGCCAGCCGCAGCATGATAGGTATAGCCCACAATTCCCCAATAGTAAGTCGGGTTACAGTTTGGTATGCAGCAACAAAGTTGGTAAGGGTTTTTATATCTATACGCCCATCACTATGCGATATAATATCGAGGGCAATATCGTACACTCGGGGCAATCCTGCTGAAGGACCATTTGCAGCTAATCTTGGTAAGCTTTGGCTATAGCCTTTTGGAAGATGCCTTTTCCCTATTACTATGTGCTCTTCTATCAGATAAAAATTATCCAACACCCATTCGCCTGCAGGTGTTATCCGCTTGTTTTCTTTAACAGCATCTACCAACAGGTCCCGAACCTCGAGCAATACCTTTTCGTTGTCACTCAACCGCTTAATAAGTTGAGCCGGGGCTTTCCCCGTCATTAGCTTATGCGATGCAGCCACAATCTTGCCTTGCTGCTCCATCTGCTCAGACGCGAGGAGATCTGACCTGAGCGGATCTTCATGAATGTATTTCTGTGCAGGGCTATAGCCTTGGAAATACACACGCATACGCAATAAAATATCGTAAACTGAATTAGACTTAACGTTCATAGTATGACAATTGCTTCAAAAAAACAATGCCATTAAAGCTACAGCCATTATTTATATAACTCACTATATATTACAGGCACTATGGAAGCCTCGTATATATGTAAATTGTTAGTGGTTGGAGGGAGCAACCATGAGCTATTACACCCAATGGCTCCCATCAGGCAAACACTATGAAGGGATGATAAAGAGGTTGACTACTGTGTCTAACTCTTTTTATACAACTTGCTATTGATCCAGCCCCACTTATGCAGACGGTGTGTGAGCGATACACGGAGTACGCCACGCCCGTACTTCATACTTCTTTTAAAGTTGATGCTTGAAGCCTCATCAAAATACTTGGTGGGGCAAGTCACTTCGGCTATTTCGTAGCCATTCATAAATATCTGCGATATCATTTCGTTATCAAAAACAAAGTCGTCGCTGTTGTGGGTAAAGTCAATAGACCTAAGCACATCGGCAGAGAAAGCGCGGTAACCGGTATGGTATTCGCTTAGCTTTTCCCAAAGCAGTATGTTCTCAAATAAGGTAAGGAAACGGTTGAAAACATATTTATAAAGTGGCATACCACCCTTAAGAGCGCCATTCCCCAGTATTCTTGATGCGAGCACTACAGGATATACTTCGTTGGCAATTATGGAAGACATAGCCAGCAGCAGCTTGGGTGTATATTGGTAGTCGGGGTGCAGCATGATAACTATATCGGCTCCCAGCTCCAGCGCTTTTTTATAGCAGCTTTTCTGATTACCACCATAACCTTTGTTTTTTTCGTGGCTTATAATATGCTTGAGTCCCAGCTTCCTGGCTACCCCTACGGTATCATCCGTACTGTTGTCATCCACCAGCACTACTTCATCTACTACCTCATGCGGTATTTCACCATAGGTACGTTCCAGCGTTAGTGCGGCATTGTAGGCCGGCAGTACAATAACAATCTTTTTTCCGTTCAGCATGTATCAAATAGTAATGTCGAAAATAAACTAAATATTTTGTGTGCAAGTTGGTTCTTATTCTACCCTTCCTGCTCATTTTGTGTTTTGAGTTTCATATGGGTACTCACCAGGTTGCTGCTGGCTTTTGCAAGCAGCCTGTTTTCCATATCGTACACGTGGCATTCTGCATTCACTATCTTTTTGCCGTGTCTCACTATCCTGGCCTCGCTGCGCAAACGGTCACCTTCTTTTATGGCATACAAGAAATCCACTCCCAGGTTAAGCGATGTATAGTGGTTTTCAGCCTCCAGGCTTACTATGGCCCAGCCTATACTTTCGTCTATTACAAGGCTCATCATACCACCATGTATATTGCCATAAGGATTGGTCATTTCCTTACGCACGGTCATAGTTATTACAGCCCGGCCCTTTTCTATTTCTTCAAGCGTCAGCTGCATCCAGTTACCAGCTTCAGACCGAGAATCTTTCACTTCTTTACCCAGGTAATGCTCCTTTATCCACTCTACTAATTTTCTTTTCTCTGGCCGGGTATCCATATTATTTATTCTTTTTTTCTTTCATTTTTGTTTGCAGCATTGCTACCATCTTCACTATTCTTGCTGCACGGGTTTCCGGCTTTTTGGCATCTGCTATGGCCATTACATGCTCTTTTTTATGGCTGAAGGCAAGCGCATTAAAGAATGCTTCCATGCCAACATGTCCCTGCACTGCCTGCCATGCATCAGCTGGCAATGTTACTGTGCGGTTCTTAAAGTCTATCCCCTCTACCTGCCTATCTTCCATAGGGATACCCCTTATGTAGCCCGTTATTTGCTCTTTTTTCTTAAAGCGCAGAGCGGTCCAATCCTCGTCAACAGCGACTGATGCCACAGGCTCATAACCCAGGCTGAACACGGCCTCCCAACCCGTATCGCGATTGAGATCGGTAGGTATGGCACTCCCCTTTTTAGGATATATGATCCAAAGCAGTGCGTTGTTGCCGAGCCTGTTTAGCAGCAGTGGGGCAGTTGCTTCCAGTTCACTAGCCTGGGTAACAAAAAGTAATACCTGCATCACAGAACCTGTATCTCCATGAGGATGATAACCTGCAAACAGCGCCGCCATGTTAGGTGGTACATCCACAAGCAGCAAGGGTAGGTCTTTCTTCAGTTTCAGCTTATCTGTCAGCTCCATGGGGTAACGGTATGCAATGCGCTCCGGCCAATATTTGCGCAAATATAAAATAAAAAAAGCAGGCTCATGATATCATGAGCCTGCTGGAATTACATTAAAGTGTTTTATTATTGATGCATCACCTGGAATACCTTGTTAATAGTACCATCGGTAGTACCGGCACGCAATATATAGCTGCCTGCAGGAAGCCTGCTGATGTCAATATTTTCAACCTTGTTATTGTTTACTTTTTGGGTATACACTTCCTGCCCTATGGCATTCACAATAGTTACATTTTTCAGTTCCAGATTGTTGATAGCATTTACAGTAATGTTCGTATTAGCCGGGTTAGGATACAGGTTGATATCGCCATTGTTTTTGTTTACGTTGGTGATACCTGCAGGTACAGTCCATAACAAAGTATCGGCACCACAGTTGTTAGATACAATGAGCCTTACATGGTAAGGGTATGCTGTATTATAAGTGTGGGTAGGTGCAACCAGGTTAGAACCTGTGCCATCACCAAAATCCCAATAGTAACCGGTTACATTTTGTGCACCAGATGGAGAGAACGCATAGTTAACTACATTAGTCTGTATGAAGTTGATACCCGTAACACTTGGTAAAGGCAGTACATCTACCAGCCTTGATGCAACTTCTGAAACGCAATATTTGGTTACAGTTACAGAGTACACAAAAGTTCCAGAATCATATACATGAATGCGCTGTGACGTATCGCCGGTGTTCCATGCATAGGTAGCGCCAGGGTTGCCGGCATCCAGGTACAGATTTGGAGAGTAGCAAACAGTATCGCTTACACCCAGGTTTACAACAGGGGCCGCACCTACAGCAGCTGTAACAGGTACCCTGTTGCTTTCGCAATCAGACCCGCCCAGGTGGTAATGTATGATGCCATCCAGATTGTATTGTGCAGTAATGTTTGGATTGCTGAAGAAACCACACAATGCTGTAGCATAACGGGTGTTGATAAGTACTCCTCCACTTGTAAACATTGGTGTAACACTTACCGTCATATCAGGACCGGAGAAACTACTGTTCGTAGTGCCTGTTACAGGAGTATATTGACCATCGTAAGCTATGTATAAAGCGTATGTATTACCGTTTGTAAGATTGAGGGGAACGTTTACAGTAACCGGATAGGTAAGAGAAGTGTTAGTAACATTCACAGCTGTAGTACCTAATTGGTACCATACACTGTTGTTAGTTTGGTTACCTACATAGCTGCCTACTTTGTACCATATAGATACTGGCTGCAGACCTACATCGTTAAAATTAAGATCGAAGCTATCGATAGTAAGGTTGGTACTTGGGGCAACATCAAACATGATACCACCATTGCAGCCTGATGTTTGTATGCCACTGGTTGTACCTGCAACCTGTGTACCGCTCAACCCTGGTGTGCTTGCAGACACATAGTACGTAATATTGTTAGTGAGGCTTGGGAAGGTTTGCGATGTACCGCTATATACTACCGCGCCGCCAGAAGGTGCATTGTACCAATTATAAATATTGCCGGCAACAGGAACAACACCAACTGTTGCATTGAAACCACTACATACAGTATCAGACTGCACAATAGGATCGGCAGGCAGCGGAACAACAATAAGGGTGCTGTAAGTAGTATCGTTACCTCTGTTCTGATCGTTGCTCAGTGAGGTATAAGCCTTAATTGTGTAAGTGCCTCCTACAGGAATGCTCATAGTACCGATAACAAATGTTTGAGTGGCGCCGGGAGCAATTGTGCCTGCATGGTTAACATATATAGGTGTAGAATTGCCAGGATAAGTAGCACCTACTGTAAAGTTTGACTGTGGCAATGTACCTGCATTGTATAGTTGTACACTTACCGTAAATGAAGAGTTGGCGCAAACGCTGCTACCCAGCGAAGGCTGCGCAACTGTTACAGCACTCAGATCATCAAGCTGCTGCGGGAGGATATTTACAATGTAGTCTTCTGTTTCACCTGTGGTGCTAGTACCGCAGGCGTCATTACCGCTACCATCACCACCACTGATCACACGCAATCCCGTAAGACCTGTAAGGGCACTTAGTGGTACCTGGAAAGTGCCACTTGAATAAAAGGAGAGGAAGCTTGCAGTCATACTTAACGCTTCGCTCGCATCAAAAGTAGTATCATGATTATAATCTATCCACGCTTCGGCTGTTGAACCTAATGTGTTCATTAAAACATTTATGTTATAGTAACTACCTACGTACAAATTTGTAGTTGCATGGCCCACCGGAGCATAAGCTGTATACGCATTGGGCAGGGCTGTATAAGTTTGATTAGCCAAGTTAGTATTGACAATTGAAACACTATCTATAAGCGGACTAATGCCGCCACCGCCAAGATTGTTAGCCAAAGCAGGCTGACAATAGCAATTGTAAAAAGGGCTTTGTGCTACAGAATGTACTGCAGAGGTATCTGACAAATGATGAGTAGTATCGGTAGCAATGAGGCGGTAATCTATTGCCGCAGTAAATACTGCATTGATATAATTATGCGTAGCGCCTACCACATTTACAAATGTATTAGCACCCATAGGGCTAGACTGCCACTGGTAGGTGATACCTGAAGTAAAGAGATTGGTACTATCGTACAGCGTTAACGCTATTGGAGAATTATTTGTTGTAGTACTAGGGATGCAATATGCAGAAGGCCCTATAATATTTAAAGATGGCTTGCCTGTAGATGGTGGAGCCTGGGCAATGTTGATATCATCTATATATAATTCGCCACCATTAGGGTCTGACTCGAATATTGCGAAGTCGTAGTTACCACTAGATTGGCAGGTAAATGAGCCTGATGCCTGGGCATAACCCGGGTTGGTACCGTTGTGCGAAAAGAATGTGGTATCGGAAGTGTAAAAATTAGTGTAAGGCGGCGTAGCGCTGGCCAACTTAGCGAAGGTAGCATTGACCGTCATAGTAGTGCTGGTGGTCTTATACCAGAAAGTAAAACTATAAGTATTACCGGAATCCAGGATCAGCTGCGGTGTTATAAATATTGCAGGGGGAGAAAATGAGAATGGCTGGAAGTTGAATGCAGCCGGCATGCTGAGGTAATGATTACCAGTATGTGGCACGCTAAGGCTGGGAGTAGGAACTGTAACGACCCCAACGCCTGTACTATAATAAGAACAAGTTGGCGCTGCACCTGCGGTCATAACGGTTTCAAAACCTTCGGAATAGGGCAAGTTGAGCGGATTGCAAGCCTGGGCCAGCACCTTATTATTCACTCCTAATACTAACAAAAGGGCAAACAAAGCAAAACAAGACTTCCTGGGGTATTTAGTGATAGGGGTAACGATAGTAGCGATATACTTCATGTGAAAATATTTATACGTTCCTGAATATAGCCCGTAAGTTATTTATTTTTTTTAACAAAAAGTAGCTTTTGTTAAATTTTACTAATGGCTGATAATGATGGATACACAATCTTCACAACTTAAATAATAGATGTTGTTCAATAGGATATTTGCGCATTGGCTATGCCTTCCAGAACTCAATAGAAATCGCCACTAATATTTTTTATATACGCATAATATCACTCTATTTGTGGATATCCTCTTTTGGCACATTTCTATTCTATAATTACCTTGCATCCGTAAGAGTGGGCAATTCAGTAGCGATTTCCTGGTATTTTTTATTCGGCGCAACCGACATTTTCACCACGCCCTTTATCCACGGCCCATTTCCACAGAAATTAAAATGTCCGTCAACAGACATTTAGGGACATTCTGAACTATCAAATAAAAATTCCGAAATTCACTAGCCAGATAATCAATAGAATCATATTTCAAACAAACCTCAACAGACATTATTCGGTATAACCCGCACCTACAGCCCATTTCCACCCAAACATAAAATTTCTGTAACGGACATTTAGAGACATTCTGCCTAAAGACTGGAATAAGAAAGAACCAGCAATGACAAACTATATACATAAAACATGTAGGTACATTTATTATCGCAGTTTTATATGTAGTTTTGCAAATTAATTTCACTCACACCTACTTTATGACTATAACACAACTTGAATATGTTGTAGCGGTAGCTACTTATAAGAGCTTTGTGGCTGCTGCAGAAAAATGCTTTGTTACCCAACCTACCCTAAGCATGCAGATACAAAAACTGGAGGAAGAGCTGGGTATAAAACTATTTGACCGCAATAAACACCCTATAGCTATAACAGCTATGGGCGAGGCTATTGTAGCACAGGCACAGATAGCCCTGGCCGAAACTGAAAAAATACACGACCTGATACAGAGCCAGCAAGCAAACCTGGCTGGTGTTTTTAAATTTGCTGTGATACCTACTATAGCGCCATACATACTGCCCGGCTTGCTGGAACAATATGCTATCAGCTTCCCAGGTGTGCAGTTGGAGGTGAAGGAACTAGAGACCCACCAAATAATAAAAGCACTGCGTAATAATGAAATAGATGCGGCTTTGCTAAGTACCCCACTGGAAGAAAACGACATAAAGGAATACCCATTATTCTACGAAGCGTTTGTTGCCTATTTCTCAGAAGATGAACCTGCGCTGAAGAAACGCCTGATCACCCCTGAAGACATATCGCTGGAACGCATATGGCTGCTGAATGAAGGCCATTGCATGCGCAACCAGATCATAAACCTATGCAGCGAACAGGTACAGAAAATGCAGGCCGGTCGCCCATACCGCTACGAGAGCAGCAATGTGGAAACTTTGCGCAAGCTGGTGGATCGCAACAAAGGCATGACAGTACTACCAGAACTGAGCACTATGGAGTTTACCGAAGACTTGCTTGAAAAAGTAAGGTATTTTGAAGATCCGGAACCGGTACGCGAAATAAGCCTGGTGACCAATGGCCACTTTGTGAAGCTGACCTTGCTCCAAACTCTTATGGACGAGATACTGAAGCTTGTGCCTGAAAAAATGCGTGTACAGAAGAAAAACCGCAAGGTACTACGCATACAGAGCGCTAAGCTGTAACAAAACATAGTGAATATATTACAAAAGCACCGTAGGAAACTATGGTGCTTTTTAGAGTTAATCATTCAGAAGGCTTTTATTTTGTACGGAGCAACCTTACACGGTGCATAATACCTATCAATGTTGTTTTGCTACAAAGCGCCCCCCACAGGGCTTGTCATGAATGGGCAAGTGGGAAATTGAAATCGCGATATAATTGGAGACGTATCACAACCGATCATATTAAGAACCAATTAAACAATACTACGAAGCAGGTATATTGGCAATAAATATCCGGTTTATGTCCATCTCTATAATTTCGCTATCGGGGAATATGTTGAAGAAATTAGTCTTGGATGGGAGCCAATCTTCTTCGTTATTGATAATATAGTTGAGCATGAGACAACCATCACCATTTAACAGGCGGCGGCAGTTTGACAGAAATGCTTCTCCCATCACAAAACCGGGCACTTCGCGTCCCCGGAATATATCCACGATGATCATATCGAACTTCGCGTAGCATTGCTTTACAAAGGCATTGGCATCATCACAAATGGGTGTTATATATGGCAGCGCATCGTCATCGCTAAACTCTAAGGCCCATTTGAGAATTTGCTTATCTATATCTACCAGCGTTATCTGCGGGTAGAAACCCTTATCGTTCAATATCTTTACGGCAGAGCCTAAACCAGTGCCTAACACCAATACCTTATGCACCTGGGGGAGTTTGTGTTTCAGCTTTTTAAAAGCTGCCAAAACGGGGCGATACCTGTTACCGTCTGAATACAAAGCATCGTCTGTTGCCAGTTGCCATTGCCCACAATACATATAAATTTCAAGCGACCGGTTTATACCCACGATGTGTTTTACCCGAACAGGATACAGGTAACTGAGCATTTTTTTATATAACGGAAAATGTGGAGGCGGCATTGGTAACTTAAAGACTATACAAGATGTAAAATGCGAATCAAATATTCCGCTGCAAAGTACGTACAAAAGAATAGATGTTAGTACAACCGATGTACATCAGTGCATGAAATGCAGGTAAGTGCAGGCTGCTCTCACTGCCTGGAGAACAGATAAAACTTATTTAATCGCGACGCCCAATACGCTTTTTGCGGAATAATGGGACTTTACTTTCGTTGCCCGTGAGTAACCTACTGATGTTCTTATGATGGGTGAGCACAACTAACAGCGCCGTAGAAATGGCAAAGAGTTTATAACTGAGCTCGGGTGCATTGAAGATAAAAAATATAAGTACCGGGAATGTAATACTAGCACAAATGGAACTTAATGATACATAGCGGGTAAGGAATAGCATAAACACGAATACCGCTACCAGGCTTACGGCTACAAGAGGTTGTATGGAAAGAATCATACCGAACAATGTAGCAATACCTTTACCGCCCCTGAACTCGGCCCATATAGGAAAGATGTGACCCAGAACTGCTGCAATACCCAATACAATTTGAAGATTGGTAAATTGTTCACTTTTCCAGGGTAGGGATGAGAAGCATGACAGCTGTACGGCAGCAAAACCTTTCATCATATCGACAAACATAACAAAAGAACCTGCTTTGGAACCTAAAATCCTGAAAGTGTTTGTGGCACCGGCGTTGCCGCTACCATGCTCACGAATATCTATACCATATACTTTTTTACTAACTAATACGGCAGTAGGCAGAGAACCCACCAGGTAAGCCAACACAATTAACATTGCAATCACCATCCTGTATTCATTTAATTGGAGCAGACAAATTTATACCTTACTAATCGAATATCCTAATACCATCTTCACTATTCGTTATAACACAAACAGTGTGAATGAGTTATACGAATCTTTTTTGTCAAATGCCAGTAACAACCAGTCGCCCAATTTCTGCACATTAAACAATTTAAAACCTTCATTTTGCGCGGCATCAACTACTACACTTTCATCAGCATGCATGAGGCCACTCATAATGATCTTGCCACCGCAAACAGTTTTTTTATAGAGCAATGGCATATTGCCTAATAATATATGACGATTGATATTAGCGAGAATTATATCATATTGTTCCCCATCATCTGACAATGTACTTTGATCAACGCAAATGTGCTTACAATTATTTTGTATTACATTTTCTTTAGCATTCTCATAACTCCACTCATCCGTATCAATAGCAAATACACTACTGGCACCTAATTGCTCAGCCATTATTGCCAATATACCGGTACCAGTGCCAAAGTCAAGCACTTTCTTGTTGGTAAAATCTATATCACGCATCTGCATGAGCATGAGCTGGGTGGTGGCATGGTGGCCTGTACCAAAAGACATTTTAGGAGTAATGAGCACCTGGTAGGGAGTTTCCACATCGAGCGTATGAAAAGCAGCCCTGATAGTGCAAAAGCCATCTATAATTACAGGTTGAAAATTAGACTCCCATTGGGCATTCCAATTTTGGGCCTCTATAATGTTTGTAGTGTAAGCAAGGGAATGCTGTGCTGCTATCTCATCTACCAGCGTCTTATCATATATATCTTCAACTACATAACCCAACAATTGGCCAGCTTCTTCTTCAAACCCTTCAAATCCTATATTCATAAGGGCTGCCATTACTATCTCAGCAGTATCGGGACCAGCTGTTTCAAATATTACGCGTATGTGTCTCATATCAGGCTATTGTGTTGGCAGCGCTTATACTATGCCCTGCAACTGGCTGTAAATATAAAAAGGCTGTCCCGGATATGAGACAGCCTCTTTACAATGTTGTTAATAAAAACTATTCTTCAGTACGGCGACCAGCCTTACCAGCTTTAGGTTCTTTTTCGTCTTTAGAATCGTCATCGTACATATTCTCGTTGATCTGCAGATTTTTTTCTTGCTGATCTAAAGAACCTGGCTTAGCGCTGTTGTAGATGATACGGCGTGTAGGCACATCTGATACGATACGGAATTCAGTGCGACGGTTAAGCTGACGGCCCTGAGGATCGTCTTTACCGTGTAATGTATTAGGCGCTGCAGGCATTCTTTTACCAAAGCCTTTAGCTATCATACGGCTCTTCTCGATATCTTTCTTTTCCAGATAGTCAAGTACTGATTGTGCACGACGCTGAGAAAGATCATTATTGTATTCGTCTGTACCCTTACCATCTGTGAAAGAATAGATCTCAACAGTTAGTGATGGGTTATCTTTCATAAAGCTAGTCAATGAATCGAGTGATGGAGTTGATTCAGGGCGTAAAGTTGCTTTATCAAAATCGTAATACACGTTGCTTACTGCGAAACCGCTTTCATCCTGATCGAGGTAGATAGTAACGTTTACGGTATCGTCTGGATCAGAACGTTTAACATCCATTGTGTTTACAGACTGACGAGTAGAGGTATAACCTTGTTTGTCGCCAGTTAACACATAAGAGTGACCACGTGACAGGTTGAAGGCAAAAGTACCATCAGCTGAGTTGTACGTGTTAAGGTCACCTTTCTGATCGAGCATTTTAACTACCACTTGTTCAGCAGGCTGGTTTGTTTTACGATAAACCACTTTACCGATCACCATCAGCTTAGGTTCAACCTGTATGCGCCAAATATCATCGCAACATGTTGGGTTCTTTAAAGCGATAGAACCAATACGGTTAGACACTACATAAGCATCAGGCTTTCCATAATTATCTTTAATATAGTACAATTCATCAGCAGCAGTGTTAATAGGATAACCCATGTTCTGCAGATTAGTGTAACGCGAAGGACCACCATCGGCAGAGAAGATATCGAACCCACCCATTGATACCCAGCCATTAGAAGCGAAGTACAATTTGTTGACACGAGAATCGTAGTATGGAGTTATTTCATCGTATTCTGTATTGATCTGTTTACCTGCATTCTGCGGGCGACGGTAAGTACCGTTGCGGGGATCTATAACTGAATACCAGATATCATATCCACCACGGCTTTGCAGCTTACGATTTGAAGAAAAGAACAGGATTTCCTTTTTGCCCAGTTTAGCGCAAAATGGTTGTGTGTTTGAACCTTCTTCATTGATGCCTTCACCTAACACCTCAGGTTTAGACCATTTTTCACCTTCGAACTTAGAAACATAGATTTTACACAGAACAGTATTTGAATCGCCTTCGCCGCAACGAGTGAAGTAAAAGCGTTCACCACCTGGGCTGAAGCAACCGTTACCGGTATTTTCGTCCCTGTCGTTAAAACCACCGTCGCTGTAAGTTATAGGCCATTGGAATGAATCAACAGCAGCTACATTATATTGCTTGTGGGCAACCATGAAACGGGCAACATATTCATCGCGCCTTCTTTTATTCACCTCTACTTCCTGATTCTGGCGCTGTGTAGAGAATAACAAAGCGGTATCGCCCAATGGATAAGGAGAGAATTCTGTATAAGCACTATTTACGTTAGGCCCTGCGTTGATAACGCTAACAGCCTGCGGATCTTTTACTGAATTGATACCCAGATTGCAACCCTGTATTTCTACAAGTGCATTCTTTTTCAATTTTTTGTAAGTCTTAGGGTTGTCTGCTATGAATTGATTGAATGCACTTATTGCTGCAACATACTCACCTTGTTGCTTTAGCATCTGTGCCTCATCAAACTTAGAACGAGGATATAATTTTGGCGCTTCGCCATACAGCTCACCAAAATAGTGGGCAGCAGGACCATAGTCGCGGGTAAGCTTGTAGCACTGAGCGAGCTGGCTAGTTAGGTACGGGTTGCGCTCCTGTTCTTGTTTTAATTGCTGATAATAATCTATCGCATTAAAATAACTGCCATCACGGAACAAACCGTCTGCCCAGCGAATCTTTTTATAGTATGGAAGCTTGGAAACGGGGTCGTTAGCCTTGTTCCTGAATTTTTCCTTATTACGCTGTTGGGCGTTGGCATCAAATTGGATAGTAACGAGAATCGTTGCCAATAATAAAAGCAGCCAATTTTTTCTCATGTGCGTGAGCGTTGTTAATGGATATAAAAGTATAAATAGATTCAAAAAAAAGAAAGGGCATTAAAAAAAAGTTTTGGCCCTTTCTGTATTACTTTATGTTATAATTCTAGAAACGTGCACAAGGATAAACTAATTTACGCGCAAAGTCAAGCGGATTTGGCGCTATATAGCGAATTGATAGTTCGAACCCGCCATCGCCATTAGAAGCGGTTTTAAGATCTGACACATTGTAGTCGTAGCTAACCCCAATGCGGAAGCCTTTGAACTCAACACCAGCAGTTATCATAGCAGCATCACCGGTACGGTAATAACCACCCAGGAACACGCCAGTTGAATAGGTTGGAAACTCTGGGTTACCTACGAGGTAGTGAAATTCATTACCTGCAATTACTTCGTTGGCAGTAGCCTGGTTTTGGAACAAAATTCCCGGACGGAGACTGAAACGGTCTGAAGTGTTCCATATTGCGCCCAGCTGGCCAGTGTACCTCATTGAAAGGCCAACCTGGCTATTTTGTTTTACTTCAAAAGATTCGTTTGGTTGGTTGAGGTTATTTGCACCTGCAGCCAATACAAAGCTGAACTTATCGCTAACGCTCTGTGCGTAGCTGATACCGGCATTTACTGTATAATAGTGAACAGAGTTACCAATACCCAGGTGATACTCCTGGCTTATGCCCGGTTGGAAAGTACCATTGATATATTCATCGCCGAAATACAGCTTTGAAAGATCGATGGTTTTTTCAGAGTAACCACCCTGTAAACCTACAGAGAGTACTTTGCTCTGGTTATACCCCAGAAATTTATGGTAGGCTACAGAAACGAGGCCGGTGAAATTGCTCAGGTTAGCATCGCCCGCTTGATCTTTATATACCTGAGCACCTGCTGCCAGATAGTCATCGTGAGTAAGATCATGAACGATAGGAAGATCGAATGCAGCGCCATAAGTAACATATGGCACAGTAACGCTCTGCCATTGATTGCGGTAGATAGCCGATGCACGGAACTGGCCATCGAAATTGCCAGTAAATGCAGGGTTTATGACCATTGGTACAGCATCAAATTGCGTAAAGTGAATGTCCTGGGCCATAGACGCCTGGCTGGATAGTGCAAGTGTTGCTATAAGACCTGCACATGCAAATGTATTTTTCCTGTTCATGATATGCTACCTTAATGAATGTTATCTTAATAGTGTTTGTTACTTGTTTAATAAATTTCCCCCCTTGTATTCCTATCACTGTTTAAAGTTATAAACCCATATGCACCAAGCAGTTGTGGTGTACCATTATACTTTCTATAGCTGCCTTTATGTGGGCTGGCAATAGAAAATATCAGGGCTCCCCATCGGTTGAAAATACGGAAATAATTTAAAGATGCAATGCCCGGCATAATTATTTTTGACCGGATAGTCAATTGTGAATCATGCGAAAATGCCTGTGACACAGCCATAGGCTTGTATGTAAGCACAAAATTATTTGTTAAAGCTCTTTTAACAGCCTTAATGCTTCTTATACCTGACTGTAATATATTACTGCAGATAAATTGATAGCGGCGGGATAACAAACTAATATGTACCACTACAATTTTTAAAAAGAATGCTATATAACCCATGCCGACCGATACCAGCCTGTGCTGGTAGTTATTTGGAGGATTATTTAGACTTCTCAGATTCATGATTTAATACGCTACGTACATTACCAGACAGGCTGAATACATAAATGGTTTGTTAAGGTATAAAAATGTTCTGAAATCTGGATGTTTATATGAAAAAATATCAAACTCAATAATAGAAACAGCCATTTTATTAATATTGTACCTTCGCGATTGTCGAGATATGGCTGCTACAAAAAAAAATAAAAAAACGGTTCCCCAGCATGTAAATGAGGTGGCTCCGGCAATGGTGATGACCCGGCGGCAACAAGCGCGCCTGGGGTTTGGTATTTTCTTCCTGCTTGCGGGTATTTTTACATGCTTTGCTATTACCAGCTACTTTGTGACCTGGAAAACCGACCAGGACAAGTTTTTCTCGGCCGACAGTATGTACCATTTCCTGCTACATGGCCCTGTTGTGGCTAACTGGGCCGGGCGACTTGGCGCTGCCACTGCGCACATACTAGTATATAAAGGAGCAGGTATAGCTTCTATGGCTATAGGGATCATACTGGCATCCATAGGACTAAACCTTGTTTACGGCAAGCGTGTAGTGCCCCTTTTGCGCTATTTGCGGTGGTTATCCATATTCCTGCTTATCACTGCGCCGGTGCTTAGTTACCTTATACCAGAATCAACTTTCCCTTATGGCGGTGCATGGGGTAAGGAGAGCATTACCTACCTGAACGGATTTTTAGGCGTTGCCGGCACTGGTATGGGCCTCCTGGCAATAGCCCTGTTCTTCATATTTGCAATATTTGCATTGGATGTAAACCCAATACTAAAGAAATTGCGGAAACGCGCGCAGATGATTGCCGCATCTATGACACCTGCACCAGTTGCAACAACAGAACAATTACAACCCGAAGCCACAGATAAAAAAGACACTGCAGTTACAGCAACCCCTGTGGTACCTGAAAAACCGGCGGTTGAGCCATTGAAGAGCACCATTGCATTGGCCGAAACTGCAGCGCTGCCTTTATTTGTGAATAACGGCCATAACGATATAGAAGAAGAAAATGAAGGCGCTGAAGATGACATGGAAGATGAAGATCCGGGTATGGAGCTGGAACTATCAACAGTAGTTGCACCTGCACCTGTGAAGGAATTTTCTTTTGAAGTGATACAGCAACAGGAGCAGCCAGCCATAAAGGATGGTCACCATGTAAGCATTGCCAGCAATGAACCATACGCGCCCGAGCTTGACCTGCCCAGTTATAAATATCCTACTCTTGACCTACTGGAAGACCGTACCCAAGAAACCATACCGCTTGATAAAGAAGAGTTGGAAAAGAATAAAAACCAGATCATACAGACACTGCGCAGTTTTGGTATTGAAATACAACGCATCAGTGCCACTGTAGGGCCAACGGTAACCCTGTATGAAATAGTGCCAGCTGAAGGTGTGCGTATTAGTAAAATACGCAACCTTGAGGATGACATAGCACTGAACCTTGCTGCTTTGGGCATACGTATAGTGGCCCCAATACCAGGACGCGGCACCATTGGTATAGAGGTGCCCAACGCCAACAAACAGATAGTAAGTATGCGCGCACTACTATCGAGCGACAAGTTTGTAAACAACAAAATGAGCCTGCCCATAGCACTGGGTAAGAAGATAGATAACGACAACTATATTGTGGACCTGGCTACCATGCCGCACTTGCTGATGGCGGGAGCAACGGGCCAGGGTAAATCGGTCGGGATCAATGCCATACTGGTATCACTGCTGTATAAGAAGCATCCATCGCAGTTGAAGTTTGTAATGATAGACCCTAAGAAAGTGGAGCTATCTATTTACAAGGTGATAGAAAAACACTTCCTGGCGAAATTGCCTAATGAAGAAGAAGCCATCATTACCGATACCAAAAAGGTGGTGTACACCCTGAATGCCCTGTGCATAGAAATGGATAACCGTTACGAACTGCTGAAGGAAGCAGGCGCACGTAACCTGAAAGAATACAATGAAAAATTTATAGCGCGCAGGTTAAACCCTGAAAAGGGACATAAGTTTCTGCCTTTTATAGTGCTGGTAATAGATGAGTTTGCCGACCTTATTATGACAGCAGGCAAGGAAGTGGAAATGCCGATAGCGCGACTGGCACAGCTAGCACGTGCCGTAGGCATACACCTTATCATAGCTACGCAACGTCCATCTGTGAACGTGATCACCGGTACCATCAAAGCCAACTTCCCAGGGCGTATTGCCTTTAAGGTTTCGGCCAAGGTGGATAGCCGAACCATACTTGATGCCGGCGGCGCTGAACAACTGATAGGACGCGGGGATATGCTGGTATCGCACGGGAGCGAATTGCTGCGCCTGCAGTGCGCTTTTGTGGATACACCTGAGGTGGAACGCATAGTTGAATTTATTGGTAAACAAAGAGGCTACCCTGCTGCTTTTGAACTGCCTGAATACGAAGGCGATGAAGATAGTAATGATAAGGTAGTGGACCTGGTGAACCGTGATAAACTGTTTGAAGATTGCGCCAAGGCTGTAGTGCAAACACAGAACGGATCGACCAGCAACCTGCAACGCAGGTTTAACCTGGGGTATAACCGCGCAGGACGTATTATGGACCAGCTGGAAGCAGCTGGGATCGTAGGCCCGGCAGTTGGTAGCAAGCCCCGCGATATCTACTGCCAGACCGATGGGCAACTGGATGAAATTTTAAACTCTTTTTAGTAAGAAAATCTAATTAATAACTATACAAAATGATGATGAGAAAAATTGCGTTGTCTGTGAGTTTGATGTGCCTGGCTACTATACCAGCGGGGGCGCAAACCGATGCTAAAGCTCAGGCTATTTTGCAGAACGTAAGCAAGAAAATAAATGGCCTGAAAAGCCTGAAAGCAAATTTTTCGCTGCACCTGAGCGGTGGCAAAGTAAATGAAACCAAGAAGGGCACATTTGCCATGAAGGGACAGAAATATCATGTGCTGCTGAACGGACAGGAAATAATATGCGATACCAAAACCATATGGACCTACACTAAGGACGATAACTCTGTACAGGTAAGTGCTTACGACCCTAATGCACAAACCATAAGCCCTGCAAAACTGTTCACCAACTTTTACGATAAGGAATATAAGTACAAGTATGTAGGTGAACAAAAAGTAAACGGCAAGGCTTGCGATGTGATTGAAATGACACCGATAGCCAAGGGCAAACAGTTCTCTAAAATAGACCTGGACATTGACAAGGCGACCAATATGGTAGTGAGCGGCAATGTATGGGAAAAGAGTGGCAGCAAGTACCAGTACGACATCAGCGGATTTACACCTAATGCACCATTACCAGATACCTACTTTACTTTTGATGCCAAGGCGCATCCGGGTGTTGAGGTGGTGGATCTACGATAATAGTATTTAATATGGAATTAAAAAAGCATCCTACTTCTGGGATGCTTTTTTTTGCAAATCATATTGGTTCGTGGAGATTGATTATGACATAGATTCATTTTCTGTCTGGCAGGTCTCTTCTTTTTTTGATGTCAAAAAAGAAGAGACCTGCCATTTATCATGTACCCATCGCGAGAGATGTTGGTTAGGCGACCAACGTCGGAACAAGAAGCAGGGCGGGATAACCCCGCCCTTACTATTTAATTTATTCCATCTGTAGTCACTTCTTTAGCAATCTTTTTTACCAAACCTTGCAACACACTGCCTGGGCCTACTTCTGTGAAGTGAGTGCCACCGTTTATCACCATTTCCTGTACACTTTGTGTCCAACGTACGGGAGAGGTGAGTTGGTTGATGAGGTTAGCCCTAATATCCTGCGGGCCTATGTATGGATGTGCATCTACATTCTGATATACAGGGCAGGTTGGATTATTGAAATGAGTATCCATGATAGCATGCTGTAGTTCTTCGCGGGCAGGTTCCATTAATGGTGAATGGAAGGCACCGCCTACAGGAAGCATCAATGCACGTTTAGCGCCTGCTGCTTTCAGTTTTTCGCAAGCTAATTTTACACCTTCTACAGTTCCGCTTATTACCAACTGGCCGGGACAGTTATAGTTTGCAGGCACTACGATCTCGCCCTGTATAGATGCACATATTTCTTCAACAATATTATCTGCAAGGCCGAGGACTGCTGCCATGGTAGATGGTTGCAACTCGCATGCATCTTGCATAGCCAGCGCACGCTTGTACACCAATTTAAGCCCACTTTCAAACGACAATACCCTATTGGCTACTAATGCAGAAAACTCACCCAGTGAATGGCCCGCAACCATATCGGGTTTCAGATCGGGAGTGGTTTCGAACAATATTGCAGAGTGCATGAATATGGCAGGCTGTGTAACGCGGGTTTGTTTCAGGTCTTCTTCGGTACCTGAGAACATAACATCGGTAATACGGAATCCTAGTATCTCATTAGCCTGTTCAAAGTATTCTTTGGCCAATGTGTTTTCTTCGTAAAGCTTCTTGCCCATCCCCGGGAACTGAGCACCCTGGCCTGGAAATATATACGCGTGTTTCATATGCTGTGTTTCGGCGGCTAAAATAAAGCCATTCAGCCAATATGCAAACTATTGCACCCTGAACAGTCTTATTGTATAGGAAAGTAGCCATGCCTAAAAAGTCGGATCATCATTCTTTTACTTTTTTTTGATGCCCAAAAAAGTAAAAAAAAAGGCGACTGGCAGCGATTACCACTGCTGCCGACATAGCTTTGTGCAAACAGCAGTGCCACTGTTGTACCAAGCTAAAAAATGCTACTTCATAATGAGCTGCACATATAATTACACTATGTGCTGAAAAACCTTTCGGGGCCAATAGTTAAATTATCTAAGCAGCAAAAAGTTGGAGATACACCGACCATGTGTCATCTTATTGTTTTTTAATAGGGCTATAAACAAGCCATAGCTATTAAAGTGTAATTTTACAGCCGCATAATAAAAATGTGAACATGAACTGGATAGATATTACTCAAGAGCAGCAACTGGATACTATAAAAGAAGAAAGCAAAAGCAAACCTGTTGTTATATTTAAGCACAGCACACGCTGCTCTATCAGCGCTATGGCCAAGAGCAGACTGGAAAGAGAAAAAACACCAGCAGGTATAGCATTTTACTACCTGGACCTGATCAAGTACCGTCCAATATCGGGCAAGATAGCTGAAGAGTTCCAGGTTCATCACGAATCACCACAGATACTGATAGTGAAGAATGGCGAGTGTATATATGATGAAAGCCATAATGGCATTGATATGCAGGATATAGCTGAACAGGCTTTGAAAGCGTAAACAATACAGGTAACTAATGACAGCGAGCCCCGACTTATGTCGGGCTTATTATTTTGAGATATAGGTAAATACCTGACTTATCTTGCGTGTGTCCTATTAAATCATCTTCCCTTTCCACCTGCCGCTTTTCAGGTATATAAGTGAGCCGGTAAGTAAGGTGGTCCAATAAACAAATTCTGCTCCCCAGCAGAGGTATAAGGGGCTTTGCATACGCTCTATAATTACATAACTATAGACCAGATAGCAGCCCACACAGGCAATTTCCATAGTAAGGTTTACCAGTGTATTGCCTGTACCCACTACGGTGTTGAACATTACTGTTGATACAGACATGATAAGCATTGCAACAACTATCACCTGCAGGCTGGGGATAGCATAGGTTACTAATGTAGCATCGTCGCGATACAAGGATAGAAACTCCCCAGGGAACAAAAATAATAGTGCACCAAGGCATAACGCAAACAGGAAGCTAAGCCGGGATATCTTCCAACCCAAACTCATCACCTCATTTTGCTTTCCCTGGCCTATAAGGTTACTTACCATGGCACTGCACGTAGTAGCAAATGCCCATACCCCCACGCCCGCTATACCAAACAGACTGCGTAATATTTGCGATGCAGCCAATGCCTGTGTGCCCAGGTGCTCGATAAATATGAAAAATATTTGCCAGCCCCCTATACTGAACATAAACTGCACAATAAGCGGCGCTGCAATAGTGAGCGAACGTTGGGAAAGCTTAACATCGAAAGTAAGATGACGGTACACGGGATAGTCGCGGTACATTTTATTCCAGTAAAACAGACCCGCCATGGTGCCACAAAACACGATCTCTGATATGATAGATGCTATAGCAGCCCCTGCAAGCCCCAAGGCCGGAAAGCCCAGCTTACCGAATATGAGCAGATAATCGAACAGCACATTAACTACAGTTGCGGCCAGCGAACCGTATATGAGGTACTTAGACTTGCCGATAGAGATATAAAAAGCATTGAACAACTGCGTGACCAGCAAAAAGGGCAACCCCCATATCCGGATGTATATATAGTCGATACTGAGATAAGCGTTGCCTGTATTGTGTAGGTTTAGGCCAAACAAAATGGGCGCTATCCAGAGCGAAAGGAACATGAGCGCCAGCGAAAAGAAAGCCGCTAGCATAACGCCGTTGGATAAAAGATGGGCTATTTCACTTTTGCTTCCCTCACCTGCCCTACGGGCCATCTGTACCTGTATGCCGCTACTGAGCCCATAGCCTATCATAGACAGCATAAGGTAGTAAATGCCGGTAATACCATTTACACCCAACTCACGCTCGCCCAGTCTGCCCAGGAACGCTGTATTGGTTAAAAAACTGATCTGCGGTATCAGCAATGCCAGGGATATAGGCGCCGCAAGTTTAATTATTTGCCTGTATGTTACAGATGTTTTCAAATGTTTTTGTCGTGCCTGATAAACTAAGCGCCGCAAAAATATTGCAATTAGATCCGTTTCCGCACAATTCTACTGTTTAAAATATTAAACCTACAGTTAACGGGAAGCTTAATATCTTGTAGTGAACATTATCTGAATAACTATAATGATAATCAAGAGCAACATTGCCGTTTAACTTAATTGCTCTAGACAGGTTACAGGTAGCTCCCAAATGAATGCCGCCCAATACTCCTGAAATAGAAGTTCCATTAGCACTGTTCATTACATATCTTTCATAGCCCGCCTCTACACCTGCATAACAGCTAATTGCGTTAGCATTCAACGTCCTATTGAACAAGATAGTTATGGGGATTGCAGGACCAGCAATAGGTTGTTCGCTATACCCGCCTATGTGGCCACCATATTTAACATTGCTATTCGTATTCCCTAACTTGTACATGTCTATTTTGTACTTTATTACGGTAATGGCAGCCTGCAGGCCTAATTGGTACTTTTCATTGAGATTATAAAAAATATCGCCTTTTAAGTAAAAGTTTGCATCACTACGGTATTGAAGAAATGCAGAGTTAAAGCTGTTTTTGTTATTAAGCGGCAGGGTATATGGCGCTAAGCCAGCGCTAAGGCCAATAGAAATCTTCTTTTCAGCAAATGTGTATATGGGCAGAATGAAAAGTAGCGAAGCAAGAAATTTTTTTTTCATGGGGGTTATAGTTTTTTTGAAAAATTGCGTGTTTTTTATTGTTTATATTTATTAATGCCCATAAAATAGGCCTGATGCTTTTATAAAGCAAGCCAAAGTAGCTTGTATTACCTTCAGTGATATTCTATATTTCTAAGTTGTCTTAATGCACATTCATATTAAAAAATAGCCTGCATAGCACTGCGAGTGTGTAAGTGTCGCAAAAATATTCTATAATTGTGTGCTTTTCTATGTCAGAGGTTATAAACAACAACTTAAACCAGCAGGTTTATAGTATTCATAATAGTGACCAGCTGCTGAACCAGGTGGAGAGAGTGATATGTGTGCTGCTACCCAGGGGGCTGCTGATAGCAGGCTTTAGCGATAATGGCGGTCTGCTTTTGGTGCGCCACAGCGATTACAAGAGTGATCTGCCTGTATGGATACTGGATTTTTATGAACACCAGTTTCTAAATGAGCCCATACTGGCTGATACAAATAAAGTAACTTCTGTATTTATAGCGTCTGATAAAAGCTATATAGTACCAGATGTGCTATATAACGAAGAAACAGCAAGTGAATGGATGAAAAAGATCCATTTCATAGAAATAAATGAATCCATAACTGCCTACCCTCTCCGCGATGATAAGGCGGTATTGTTATACGCCTGGCCATCGGCAATAGAAAGCCTGGTGAACAGGTATTTTGGCAAAGCGAAGTTTTTACCGCTTGCAGCATACCAATTGCAGAAGCCTAAAGTGAACAATGCTACAGTTACCTGCTGCATTACCGCTGATGCCGTTTTTGCCACGCTGTACGATAATAAAACACTGTACTGGCACCAATATTTCCATTACAAGACGGCAGAAGATATAGCTTACCAAATAAAACTACTGTGCACTCAGAATGAAATAGATGCTGATACCCTGCAACTGAACTGTACGGTAACCAGCCGCAGCCTGGGCAGAATAGTAAGCGATCTTACACAATATTTTCCTGAGTTGAAAAGCGGAATAGAAAGCATACACGGCGGCGAGAATGAACAGAACTGGGGGGGCACTTTATACCTGCTACAACAGCTTTATGCATGCGCATAGTAGGTGGCAACTTCGGCGGCAGGCGTTTTAGCCCACCGGCAAACATACCGGCAAGGCCCACTACAGAAATGGCCCGCGAAGGACTCTTTAATATACTCAGCAATTTTATAGATTTTGAAGAACTAACTACCCTGGAACTTTTTGGAGGTACGGGGAGTGTTACTTACGAGCTGGCATCGCGTGGGGCTAAGGACCTTACCCTTGTGGAACGCGACCCCACGAGTATAGATTTCATTAAGAAAACGGCGAAGATGCTGGGCATAGATGACAGACTGAACGTAGTGCGAGGAGATGCGTTTAAATTTATGAAACAGAGCACCCGGCAGTACAATCTTATTTTTGCCGACCCACCCTATGCACTAGCCAATATGGACGATCTGCCATTATTGGTATTTGAACAAAAAATGCTTTTGCCAGACGGTATCTTTGTGCTGGAACATACAACATCAAGAGACTACCAGCAACACCCTAACTTTACACGTACGAAAAACTACGGCACCACTATCTTTACATTCTTTACACAACCAAGTGAATAGACATGCAACGCATCTGCTTATTTCCCGGTACTTTTGACCCAATAACGCTTGGCCATGTTGACGTAATAAAACGCGCCGTATCGCTGTTTGACAAACTGGTGATAGGCGTAGGCATCAACTCTTCAAAGCAGCCCATGTTTACTGTAGAACAACGTACAGGCTGGATAAAAGAAATTTTTAAAGATGACCCACGTATAGAAGTAACTGGCTACGAAGGACTGACCGTGCACTTTTGCCAGAAAATAGGAGCCAAATTCATATTGCGCGGCATACGCTACGTAAGTGACTTTGAATATGAAAAAGCTATTGCAGACATGAACCGTATGCTATCGCAAGAGGTGGAAACTATATTCCTTACCTGCGCGCCGCAATTCTCTACAATATCATCTACCATTGTGCGCGATGTAATACGCAACGGTGGCGATGTAAAACTATTCATCCCAAAAGAAGTACAGTTTTAATATAATGGCCTGCTAAGATAGCCTTACAATATCGGAGTCCATATGCTTGCGCTCCATAGCCTTGTGCCTTATGTAGCGCATGGTTTCGGTATTCAGTCTTTTTATCACTAGGTATATGACCACACCGTCGTCTATCCACCCTATGACTGGTATCCAGTCTGGTATAAGATCGAAAGGAAATATAACATAGGCCACGCCAAAAATAAGGGCCAGTATTGTGAACAAAGACATCCGGTATTTACCGCTCAGCGCCTCACGTACCATTTGCCACATTGTCCTCTTGTTCTTAAATAAACTCCATCCATGACGGACCGTGTTTAAAGAACGCGCTGATGTAAATTTACCCATCATCTCTTCTTTGGTGTAAAATTAGGAATGATAGTGTTTTGGCTATGTTAATGATACAAGAGACAATGTTATAATAAACATAATACTGCCCCTTGTATATTAAAAGCGTTTTTTACACTTTAGGATCGAGTGCCTTCTTTATACGGTATGAAATATCCTGCAGGTGGTACCTGGTCATTTTATCGGCAGATGTGGGTATGGCTGTATCTACCTCTGTTTTTAAAGCAACCAGCTGTGCACGTGCCATGGATGGCACATCGGTATTTTTAATGTTTGGATTTAACATGGCAGCCCAGAAACTTGCGGCTGGGGCTGGGGCCGCAGGAGGTGGGTTTATAATATTGATCAAGGCTTCTATATAGGCTTTTTGCAGGTTGCGGCGGTATTCGTCTATAGTCTTTTTGCCAGACAGTTCGCTCCAAATACTTTTCTTCACGTCGTCCATCATGTCGTCGATAGCATAGGTTCCCTTACCATACCTTTCTGAGCACAGGGCCAGCCTATATAAGCGTGCACCAGAGAGCAAACTGTTTAGAACCCCTACCTGTACATTGCTCACCAGTTCGGCGCTGTATGGGTTGCTTATTTTGTTGAGTATATTTTTGTCGAGCAACCATGTGGGAGTTTCAAACAGCTGTTTATCCAAGAAAGCAATTGCCTCTTTCTGTATGGCTTTGGGGGTTGGTTCATACACATCTTCGCCTGTTTGTTCTATGCTCTTCGGCGTTTCGTATATACCCCCCACATTGCGCACCACATGACCCATGTAACGGCTATACTGCCCTACCAGTCCGGTGTACATATCACGCAGGTTTTCGTACTTGTCAGCTTCTTCTTTTGTCCACTCGGGCAGCTGCTTTATGATACGTTTCAGGTTCCTGATTCCATACCCACTCGCTTTCATGCTGTTATCCCCCAGGTCTTCGGTTTGCGAACGGGGGTCGAAGGGATTGCTCTCGGTACCAAACCACAGACGGGGATTAGCCTTCAGGCTATCAATCACCCACTTGTTCACTATCTTCTTGTCTTCTTTTTCATTTGCAGCAAAGGTGGCTTTGTAGCCCCATTGTATGGCCCATTTGTCATACTCGCCTATGCGCGGAAACATACCGATCTCACTTATGCTGTCTTCGGGTTGGGCAACGTAGTTGAAACGTGCATAGTCCATTATAGACGCTGTGTGACCATGCGCCTCTACCCATGCTTTGTTGCGCAATAATTCAACAGGTGTGCGACTGCTGCTGCCCATGTTGTGCCGTAGGCCAAGGGTATGCCCAACTTCGTGCGATGATACAAAACGAATCAGCTGTCCCATCAGTTCATCATCAAGCTCCATTTTACGGGCTTTGGGGTCCACTGCACCAGCCTGTATCATATACCAGTCGTGCAGCAATTTCATTACATTGTGGTACCAGCCTATGTGGCTCTCAATGATCTCGCCGGTACGCGGATCGTGTACATTGGGGCCGTATGCATTTTCTACGTCTGATGGCAGGTAACGGAGTACGGAATAGCGTGCGTCTTCAAGGTTGGCAACACTGTCTTTGGGATCCCATTCCTTAGCCATGATGGCATTTTTAAATCCAGCCTGTTCAAATGCCACCTGCCAATCATTAATGCCCTGTATGAGGTATGGACGCCATTTTTTAGGCGTAGCAGGATCTATATAGTAAACTATGGGTTTCTTTGGTTCTACCAGTTGACCATGCTTCCATTTTTCAATATCGGCATCTCTGGGCTCCAGCCGCCAGCGTACTATAAATACCTGGTTATCTGTTTTTTGCTGGGCATCGTTGTACACCACATAGTCGTCTGCAAAGAAGCCCACGCGTGGATCGTACAAACGCTTCTTCATGCGATCTTTGGGCAACAGTATAAAGGAGTTGTTCATCTCTACCGTTACGGCACCAGCAGTATATGCAGCGGGCAAGGTAGTGGTAGGAAATGGTGACGGTGCAGGCGGTGCAAAAGAAGGTGTAGAAGTAAATGTGCGCACAACCTTTACTTCTGTATTTATTGGATAGCTGTTTATGTTCTGTATATAACTGCGATCTGATACCTGGGATGAAAGATTGAAACGTCGTTTGGTATATGCACCCAGACTCACTGGCTGATTATCGCCCTTGAAGAAATCGGTAACATCTATGACTACTGTACTGCTGTCTTTACCGAAGGCTTTAATCTCAAACGATTCGGCAATAGGATCTAAATTGGAATTGGTGACTGCCTTATAAATCTCATTACTGGAGTCTGCTACACTGATCACTGTAACTACACGCAACAGCACATTTTTATTGGGGCCTTTTTCCCATTTAATGGTTTGTTCGTTTTCCATTTCGCCGGCATAGATACCACCGCCGCCGGCAGTTTTACTGTAGCGAGTGGTGACTATCATCTCCCGGTTAAAAAGGGAATCGGGTATTTCGAAATACCACTTGTCATCTACCAGGTGTACTGTGAACAATCCTCTTTTTGTAACAGCCCTGTCTGTTATCACTTTGTTGTAGGGCTTGGGGCCTTTTTTACTTGCATCGTCTGGTTTGGCTGCAGCAGGGGTTGCAGGCTGGTTTTTATGGTGCTTATGCCTGGCTACTGCAGGCATAGAAAGTAATAGCATGGCTGCTATAACAATATGCTTGTTCATTGTATTATCTTGAAAGTGAAAATGTATTGTAATGTAAGAAAGAATTGATAATCCAAGACTTACCTATATAGAAAATACCGTTAAAAATAACCTCAATGGCTATGCATAATCCAGCAGCAACTACCAATTAAATCATTACTGAAATTTTTTCTTACTTAACCTTTGCATCCAACTATTTACAACACTACCTGCTGTACCAAACTACTCTTTTCCGGGTAGTCAGTATTAAAATGCAGGCCGCGACTTTCTTTACGGAACTGGGCACTTTTTACGATGAGATATCCTATGGTGATTAGGTTGCGTAGTTCGCAAAGCTGGGGCGATAATGTTGCTGTGCGGTAGAGTTCTTCTGTTTCGCCATGCAACAGATCTATACGGTGCATAGCACGCTCCAGGCGTATGTTGTTACGCACTATACCTACATAGTCAGTCATTATTTGTTGCAGCTCTTTAAGGCTTTGCGTAATGAGGATCATTTCTTTAGGATGGTTGGTACCGGATGCATTCCAGTCGGGCACATCATCCTGAAACTGAAGATCTTCCAGTTGCCTTGCAGCATCTTCTTCGCAGCGGTGTGCAAACACCAAGGCTTCAAGCAGACTATTGGATGCCAGGCGGTTTGCTCCATGCAAACCAGTGCTGCTGCACTCACCACAGGCATATAATTGCTGCACACTTGTGCGCCCTACATTGTCTGTTTTTATACCACCACAACAATAGTGTGCTGCGGGTGCTACCGGTATCATTTGCGTAAACATATCGATACCCGCAAGCTTGCAACGTTCATATATATTGGGGAAGTGTGCCAGAATTTTTTCGTGATCCATGTGCCGGCAATCGAGATACACATGTTCCGTACCTGTACGCTTCATCTCGCTATCTATGGCGCGGGCTACCACATCGCGCGGTGCAAGGTCTGCACGGCTATCGTAACCAGGCATAAAGGCTTCACCATCTTTATTGCGCAATATGCCGCCATCGCCACGAACGGCCTCTGTTATAAGGAACGATGGGCTCACACCAGCCTCGTACAACGCCGTGGGATGAAACTGTATAAACTCCATGTTCTCTATACGGCACTTAGCCCTATAGGCTACCGCAATACCATCGCCGGTAGCGATGCGCGGGTTGGTAGTGGTACGATATACCTGCCCTACACCACCACTGGCCATAAGCGTCACCTTGGCCAGTATCTTTTCAATATTGTTGTTCTTCAGGTTCAGGGCATATACGCCATAGCATTGTATATCGGGCGTTGATTTTGTAACCAGGTAACCCAAATGGTGCTGGGTAATAATATCTACCACAAACCAATGATTATGTACCGCTATGTTGGGGTATTTTTTTATTTCCTCTACCAGCGTACGCTCTATTTCAAGCCCGGTTACATCTTTATGGTGCAGTATGCGAAACTCTGAGTGACCACCTTCGCGGCCGCGCAAGTATTCTCCTTCCGTATCCTTATCAAAACGAGCACCCCAATCAATTATTTCATTTACCCTAAGCGGCCCCTCTTTTACTACTATCTCAACCACCTCTTCATTACACAGCCCGTCGCCGGCTATCAAGGTATCAGTTATGTGCTTTTGAAAACTATCGCGTTCCAGATCGTTCACTACAGCAATGCCACCCTGTGCATACTTGGTATTGGTCTCGTCTGTATTGGCCTTGGTAAGTATAGTGATACTTTTATCCGGAAAGCGCCTTGCCATTTTTACAGCGAATGTAAGACCTGCAATACCCGACCCTATTACCAGTATATCTGTTTTCAGCATGATAGTTCTATTACTCTTTAAAAGTACCAGTTATGAGGGAATTATAGCCATAAAAACTTTTAATTACAAGCACTGCAAACACAGCACCAGTGTAAAAAAATAAAGCAATAGATAAAGAATATGCAGTCTTCCCATTTAAAGGCTACTCATGGCATAATTGTACTATAACTATTTATACCACAGAATAGCTTAAAACTAACAACTAAAATGAAAATACTGATCGTATTGACATCCCATGACGAATTGGGAAACACCGGCGAAAAAACCGGATTTTGGATAGAAGAATTTGCAGCACCTTATTATGTGTTTGCTGATGCCGGTGTTGAACTTACTATTGCGTCGCCTAAAGGTGGACAACCACCAATAGACCCCAAAAGCGCTTTGCCGGCAGCACAAACAACAGCAACAAAACGCTTCAACCAAGACAAGGAATTAAAAGAAAAATTGTCGCATACTATAAAGCTGGCCCGTGTTGACCAAAAGGATTATGATGCTGTTTTTTATCCTGGCGGACATGGACCGCTATGGGATCTTGCAAATGATGCAAAATCCATATCGCTTATAGAGGACTTTTATAAACACGATAAGCCTATAGCCTTTGTATGTCATGCACCCGCAGCCCTTGTAAAAGTAAAGGCACCAAATGGCGAGCCTTTGGTAAAGGGTAAAGAAGTAACCGGATTTTCTAACACCGAAGAAGCCGCAGTTAAACTCACCGATGTAGTGCCTTTTTTGCTGGAAGACGAACTGAAAAAACTAGGGGGACACTATAGTAAGGTAGCCGACTGGGCCTCTTACGTAAAACAGGATGGGTTGTTGATAACAGGACAAAATCCGGGCTCTTCAGAAGAAGCCGCAAAACAGTTGCTGGCCAAGCTTGAAAAGAAATAGTACTTAAATGAACAGTGCATAAACAAAAAAGGCTGCCTCAAGTACGTGAGGCAGCCTTTCTTTATGCAGATATAAAATTAGAAACTGGAAGTAATTGTTGCTTTTACACCACTAAAAGCGGGCTCGTACCGGCACACACCACCAGAGCAGTTAATGCCATCTACCTGCTTTACGTAAGCAATAGAAAAGCGGTTAGGACCTTTGGTGTATGCAGTGTAGATATTGTAGTAATGACTTGGGTTAGGTACTTTACCTGTTGTGACATCGTAGTTTGGATTATCTGAATTTTTGTTGGGTACAATGTTGTACATATCCGATGCTGAAATTGACCATTTAGGTGCCAGGTTATACTCTATCAGGGCAAATATCCAGGAACCGTAGTCTTGCTTTGTATTCATGTATTCAGCCTCAAAGCGCAATGACTTGTTGCTGGTAAACTTGTAAGTAGCTTCAGCAAAACCAGTTTCCGCATATAGCATAGGCGCTCCCGGGTGCTGCAAGTAAACCGAGGTATTATACACCAGATACTGGCCTCCACCCATTAGTCTCCACTTTTCCCATTTTAAATACTCTGCTTGAGCATAACCCTCACGATACAGCTGCACATTATCCAGCGTATTGATGTGGCAATAAGTAAGTTCATAATTCACATACTCGCTTGGCGACAACAATACATCTGCATTACCAGCCATTTCAGAATAATCTTGCGATGCAGGACTATAGCGGGATATGAGGCGTTGGGTACGCAGGCGGGCAACAATAGGCTGCCAGTTTAGCATACCGTCCAGCAGTTTTTCGCCGTAAGATGTGCGCATCACATAAGCATCCGTACGCTTACCTGTAAGATTTATAGCTATACCTTTCTGTGCATAGCCTATTGTAGTATACTCTACATTACCGGGTTTGTTGACAATTGAATCGGCAGGTGTGGCAATTGCTTCCTGTGTTTTGTAGGAACCTTCTGCATACCAGGAGAAATTACCCACAGTGAGTGTGTTGAATGCTGTGAATGCATACATGTTATATACCGGGGTAAACAGACCATTGCCATTTGCATCTCTAGGCACAGCAGCAGATGTAGTTGTATAAGAAGCAGCATCGAGCGTACGATTGAGCACACCCACACCTGGCACAAGATGCACTTTACCTACGTTAAAATCACCATCGCCTTCAAAAGCCCTGATAACAGGTGCATACTTCTGCGATATTGTGAGTGGATTGTTGTTGCCTGATAAATTGTTTTCCTTTTGTTGCCCCGTAAAACCCTTTACCGATATATTATTAGTGAGCTTGTACTTGAGGCTGATACCTACCAATGCATTATCTATAAGCAGACCACGGTCTTCATAAGCCCTGAAGAGGATGCCACTGCCTATCTGGTCATATATATAACCCACATTGATGGTCAGGTCTTTCATCTCTTTGCTTACGCTCCATGCACCTATGCCAAAAGCTGTGTTGGCCTGCGTAGGATTTTTAAGATTAGAGTTGTTAAAGGCATCGGCACGAACAAAGAAGGTAAACCCCTTAATATTGTAACGAAGATCGAGCCAGCCCTCACTGCCGCTTAGATAATTGTTATATAATGGATTACCGGAGGCCTTGATGGAGGAATCACGTTGAAAGAAATTCAGGTTCATCATGAGATCACCTGAAAAAGTACCCTGCGCGAAACTATATATACTACCGCAAGAGAGGAACAACAAAAGAGCTATTTTTTTCATTAAAACTTGTTCGTGTTTAAATTTAGCCGAAATTAGCCGGGCTATTTAATTTCTGGCAAAGTTTTCGCTTATTATTCTTAAAAACAAGTACTTATGAAAAAAATTATCGCGGCCATTGCTTTTATGGTTTTGGCAACAGGACTACATGCACAAGTATCTGAACTGCCAGATACACAAATAAAAGATGTGAATTCGGGTAAGAAAATGGCTTTCAACGAAACTTTTACTAAGGGAAAAGTAACCGTAGTAAGCTTCTGGGCTACCTGGTGTGTACCATGCAAAAAAGAAATAAAAAATATTATGCTTAAACTGCCTACATGGCAAAAGGAGACAGATTTCAACTATATGACCGTGTCTATAGACGAATCGAGAGCTGAAGGACTGGTGCGCAGCTATGCCATAAGTCAGGGTTGGAAGTTCCCTTACTATATAGATCCGAACTCAGACCTGAAACGCTCCCTTAGCTTCCAGAACGTGCCTTTCACAATAGTGGTGGACAAGAATGGTAAAGTTGTTATGGAACACAGCGGCTACGAAGAAGGTGGAGAGGAAGAGATTTATGCCAAAGTAAAGGAATTGAGCAAGGGATAGTTTTTGTTCAAAATGGCAATTGGTTCGATTTTAAAACTAGCTAAACCATCCTGAAATGGAAAACTTCCTGTTTGAATTATATGAAAGAGACCTGCTGAAATTTAAAGAAGAAATCAGCAGTTTCAAAAATGAAGATCATATCTGGGAAGTAAAGCCCGGTGTTACCAATAGTGCCGGCAACCTGGCTTTGCATCTGCTGGGCAACCTGAATCATTTTATTGGCGCCCAAGTTGCCAATACCGGGTATATACGCCAGCGCGATCTTGAATTTGCCCCAGAAAGCAGGGTATCGCAGGAAATGTTGATTGCTGAAATAGAAAAAGCAATTACAGTAGTTACGCTCGCTTTAAAAGGCTTATCGCAAGAGGAGTTGAATAAGTTGTATCCACTGGAAATGTTTGGTAAGCACAGCACTCAATATTATCTAATATTTTTTCATAGTCACCTTACTTACCACCTGGGCCAGATTAATTACTTAAGAAGGATACTGGAAGGTTAATTTTAAATATGGGCTAAATACCCCATGGCAAATATAAAAGAAACACCCGCCTACTCTATAGAAGGCGGGTGTTTTTAGTGATGGCATACTGCCGGTTTATCTTTTCATTAAAGCCAGTTCCAGCACTTCTTTCATTTCGGTTACGTAGCTGAACTTTACGCCTTTTATATAGTCCTTGTTTATCTCTTCTACATCGCGCTGGTTTTGAGCGCACATAATTATTTCTTTTACACCCGCGCGTTTAGCTGCAAGCACTTTCTCTTTAATACCACCAACCGGCAGCACCTGCCCGCGAAGAGTGATTTCCCCCGTCATGGCAAGATAAGGCCTCACCTTGCGGCCTGTAAATGCAGAAGCCAGCGATGTAAGCATGGTAATACCTGCACTTGGACCATCTTTGGGAGTAGCGCCTTCGGGCACATGCACGTGAATGTCATTTTCTTCAAAGGCGGTCTGTGGTATTTTATATTCCTCAGCGTGCGCCTTTAGGTAGGATAGTGCTGTAGATGTGCTTTCTTTCATCACATTGCCCAGGTTACCGGTAAGGGCTAGTACACCCTTACCTTTAGACAGGCTTGTTTCTATAAAGAGTATATCGCCACCTACAGATGTCCAGGCCAGGCCTACTACAACCCCCGGCGGATAACCTTTGGTATAGATATCGTTAATGAACTTTGGTTTGCCCAGTGCTTTTTCAACCAACTCAATAGAAACCTGCGGTGCAACTACATTTTCCATAGCTACCTGTAGTGCAACAGAGCGCATAATACCCGCCAATAAACGATCCAGCTCACGTACGCCTGATTCACGAGTATATTCCTGTATGATCTTGGCAATTACCTTATCCGGGAAACGGAGCGGAGTTTTACTTAAACCATGCAGTTCTTTTTGTTTAGGTATCAGATGGCGCTTAGCTATCTCTACTTTTTCTTCTATAGAATAGCCTGTAAGCTGTATGATCTCCAACCTGTCCCTAAGGGCGGGCTGTATATCGTTAAGGCTATTGGCTGTGGCTATGAACAGAACTTTAGATAAGTCAAATTCCAGCTCTAAGTAATTATCGTAAAAAGAGTTATTCTGTTCCGGGTCCAGTATTTCAAGCAACGCCGAGCTTGGATCGCCACGGAAATCATGACCCATCTTATCGATCTCATCTAATATGAAAACCGGGTTAGCTGCTTTTATTTTACGTATAGACTGCACTATGCGGCCTGGCATGGCACCTATATATGTTTTACGGTGTCCACGCAGCTCGCTCTCATCGTGCAAACCACCCAGGCTAAACCGCACGTACTTGCGCTGTATTGCGTTAGCTATACTACGGCCCAGCGATGTTTTACCAATACCGGGAGGGCCAACAAAACAAAGAATAGGCGATTTCATATCACCTTTTAATTTCAGTACGGCAAGATATTCAAGGATACGATCCTTAATCTTTTCCATTCCGTAATGGTCTTCATCCAGTATCTTCTGGGCATTCTTCAGGTCGTACTTGTCTTCGGTATATACTCCCCAGGGCAGATCAAGTATTAGGTCCAGGTGATTATAGATCACTGAATAGTCGGGAGTGCTGGGATGCATGCGCTCCAACTTCTCTATGTTTTTCTGGAAGAGCTCGCGTGCCTGGTCGGTCATCTTTACTCCTTCAGCCCGTTTCTGCAGATCCTTTATTTCGCGGTCGTTAGGATCGGTACCCAACTCATCCCGGATGGATTTCATCTGCTGCTGCAAAAAGTATTCGCGTTGCTGGCGGTCGATGTCAGTACGCGTCTTGTTGGTTATTTCATTTTTCAACTCTACCAACTGCAACTCGCTCTGCAGCAATTGCAACAGCCGCTCTGCCCTGGTCTTTATATTATTTTCCTCAAGCAGCGCTTGTTTATCCAACAACTTCACACCAAGGTTTGATGCCACAAAGTGCATAAGGAAAGATTGCTGCTCTATATTACGCAGCAATACATTTGCTTCCTGTGGTGTATTGGAAGATTGTTGTGTGATACGCTCTGAATAATCTTTTATAGAAGATATAGTAGCGTCAAACTCCGGATCTTCCTTCGGGAACTTATCTTCCAGAAATTTGATCTTAGCTGTGAAGTAAGGTTCTGTTTTAGTATATTCCTCTATATGGAAGCGCATACGCCCCATGATGAATATAGTGATATCGCCCCCGGGCATTTTAAGTTGCTTTACTACTTTGGCAAGCGTACCTGTAGTATATATATCATCTGGTTGAGGGTTATCCTCATTACTGTCACGCTGGGCAACAACACCAATCCATTTACCAGTTTTCTGGGCCTGAGTTATGGCTTGTATAGATTTATCGCGAGCTACAGTAATAGGCAATACAACGTTTGGAAAAAGGACTGTATTGCGCAGCGCTATAATAGGCACCTCGTTGGGCAGGTTACTTTTTTCTTCGTCATTGAGTTCATCTTCACCCAGTGGAACAATTGGCATAAACTCCAGTTCCTGCTCAGGCTGATTGAACAATACATCTATCATTGATTTAATTTCAGACATTATGGCAATATTTTCCCTCTGTTTACGTATTGATAAAGTAAAGATAATGGTCAATCTGTATGCCAAAGGCAGTAAACCTGTTATTTTAACAGGTGCATAAACGTAATCTACCTAATTGGTCAGTGTAAATTCCATTCACAGGTACACAATGCCATGAAAACACATTACATGCATCAAACAATGCATGAAATACATATCTCTATATAAATTGGCCCACAACAATAAACATGTTAAGGCCTTACCTCATTTATTTAAGAATTGAACTGAGTTTTTGATCCAGCAGATCTCCGCGTAGGTCGCGGGCTATTATTTTGCCAGATGGATCTATCAAAAAATTGGAAGGAATAGATTCTATGTTATAGGTTTTTGCAGCAGCTGAGTTCCACCCCGCAAGATCACTTACCTGTGTAGGCCAGGAAAGATTATCATCTTTTATAGCCTTTTCCCAGTTGTCCTTATTATTATCAAGCGAAACACTATAAATAGTAAAATTTTTATCCTTATACTTATTATAAGCCGACACCACATTAGGGTTTTCGGCACGGCACGGTCCGCACCATGAAGCCCAGAAATCGAGCAGCACATACTTACCTCTTAAAGAAGAAAGCCCTACCACAGCGCCATTAACTTCGGGTAGCTTAAGTTCAGGCGCTATGCCACCTATCATACCTTGTGGTACAACTGTTTTTTGTTTGCTGCCACCCAGTACCTGTGCGTAAAAACTCTCAAAATCCTTCACCTTAGGCTGGTTGGGAAATCTGCGCGACAAACTTTGTGTAAAGGCATTCAGGAAATCTCTTTCAGCCCGCACATTGAGTACACGTGCGGCAAATATGGCATTGGGAAGATATGTGGTAGTATCTGCATAGTTTTCAACAAATTTTGTGAACTTTTCCTGCATCCGCTTCATATCGGCTTTTGCCAGTGCCAGCACACTATCATTGCCCTTGGCCTGCAAAGTGTCCAATACAATATTCATGGTATTGAAATCGCGCATGTTGCTGCGCACACCTGTAAGAAACTGCTGCAGGCTTACAGTAGCTGCCGAGCCTGTTATCTGGCTGCGTTCCAGCGCACTCCAGTCAGCGTTAATTTTTATATCGCCTTTATCAATGCTGAGCATGATAAACTTATTGTGGCTGAAATGGAGGCGGTATATACCAGGTTCAGGAGCGTTGCCAGAAAGGTCAAATTTGCCATCCCCTTCTATTTTGTCAGAATCCAGTTCAGTGATCACATCATTCACGCCCAACTCTTCGAGCACAACAGTGCATGGGGGTATGTTCTGTATGGTACCACTAACAGTGAACTTACCATTGCCACCGATTTTACAACTTTCAATAAAACAAAACGCAATAAATAATAAGAGTAAAAGTTTTGATCTCATCTACTATCTGGATTCGTACTTGCAAACGTAATTAATAATTGCCGTTATTAATGAAGGGTTGGGTGCCCGAAAGACCCTGGTGGAAAATTTTAACAAAATGCGATAAGGCACCATAATAAAATAGGGAATACAGCAAAAAAGCTGTTGTAAATTTTATGATAATCACTTACGCATAAGAACAATGCAAAATAAGATAAGTAGTTTTCAAATGTTTTCCTTTGCATTTTGCATCCATATTCTTACATTTGCGCAAAATTTCAGGAAACTAACAATTCTTATATAACTAAGCAGTATGCCTAACGTTGGTAAAATAAAACAGATCATCGGCCCGGTTGTGGACGTGCACTTTAGCGGAGAAAACAAACTGCCGCAGATCTATAATGCGCTTGAACTTACCCGCGAAACAGGGGAAAAGCTGGTACTTGAAGTACAGCAGCACCTGGGTGAAGACAGTGTACGCGCAGTAGCGATGGATGGTACTGAAGGGCTGGTACGCGGTATGGAAGTAAGGGATACCGGAATACCAATAGCTATGCCTATAGGAGACCAGATAAACGGTCGCTTGTTTAATGTTACCGGCGATGCGATAGATGGACTGAAAGCGCCCGATAAAACTAATGGCCGCCCGATACACGCAAAGCCCCCTAAATTTGAAAACCTGAGCACAGCTTCTGAAATACTGTTCACTGGTATCAAAGTAATTGACCTTATTGAACCTTATGCAAAGGGTGGTAAGATCGGTTTGTTTGGTGGTGCCGGTGTGGGCAAAACCGTATTGATACAAGAACTGATCAATAATATAGCCAAGGCATATGCTGGTAACTCGGTATTTGCAGGTGTGGGCGAACGTACACGTGAGGGTAATGACCTGATGCGTGAAATGATTGAAGCCGGCATTGTTAAGTATGGCGACAAGTTTAAGCACAGCATGGAAGAAGGTGGTTGGGACCTGAGCTCTGTGGATATGGACGAGTTGAAAAAATCACAGGCTACCTTCGTGTTCGGTCAGATGAACGAACCACCGGGAGCACGTGCACGTGTGGCTTTGTCTGGTCTTACCATTGCAGAATACTTCCGCGATGGTGATGGTACTGGCAAGGGTAAGGATATCCTGTTCTTCGTAGATAACATCTTCCGTTTCACACAGGCAGGTTCTGAAGTATCGGCGCTACTGGGTCGTATGCCATCGGCTGTGGGTTACCAGCCAACACTGGCAACGGAAATGGGATTGATGCAGGAACGTATCACATCAACTAAAAATGGTTCAATCACATCGGTACAGGCGGTTTATGTACCTGCCGATGACCTTACCGATCCGGCACCGGCAACAACCTTTGCCCACCTGGATGCAACCACAGTATTGAGCCGTAAAATTGCGGATCTAGGTATCTACCCTGCGGTAGATCCATTGGATTCTACATCACGTATCCTTACTCCTGCCATCGTTGGTGAAGCGCACTACAACTGCGCCAACAGGGTGAAACTCATATTGCAGCGCTACAAGGAACTGCAGGATATCATCGCCATCCTGGGTATGGATGAGCTAAGTGAAGAGGACAAGCAGACAGTAAGCCGTGCACGTCGTGTACAACGCTTCCTTTCTCAGCCTTTCCACGTGGCAGAACAGTTCACGGGTCTTAAGGGTGTATTGGTACCAATTGAAGAAACAATTCGTGGCTTCAATATGATCATGGATGGTGAAGTGGACCAGTATCCAGAAGCAGCATTTAACCTGGTAGGTAGCATTGATGATGCTATAGCTAAGGGTAAAAAGCTGATGGAACAGGCTAAGAACTAATAATTAAAAGAGAACTGATGCATTTAGAAATATTAACACCGGAGCACAATATATATAGCGGAGAAGTACGTGGCGTGCAATTGCCCGGCATTGAAGGATCTTTTGAAATATTTGAGAACCACGCCCCTATGATCGCATCATTGGGTAAGGGTAAAATGAAGATCATCAAGGACAAAAACGACAGCGAAGTATTTGATATAAGCGCCGGTTTTGTAGAAGTGCTGAATAATAAAACCAGTGTGCTAATAGAAGGCGCTACAGCACAGCTGTAACTTACTTTTAAACTATTTGTAAAAACCGGGTACTGACGTACCCGGTTTTTTTATTTTAAATCAATCCCATAAGTATTAAATAACCAGCTATTGCACGCTATAGCAGCATCAAACATTAATATAATGGCTATCCCAAACTATGTTTAATCTTGCAAATTAAATGTACATACATCTAATACAAAACATATGAAATTATTAGAACCAATTAAAGTAGGCGATATGCAATTGCATAACCGTATGGCAATGGCCCCTATGACGCGCAGCAGGGCAATAGGTAATGTACCCAACGCATTGATAGCAGAATATTACAAACAGCGTAGCAGCGCAGGCCTTATTATTACAGAAGGCACATCGCCATCACCTAACGGGCTTGGCTATGCCCGCATACCCGGCATATATTCAAAAGAACAAATTGCAGGCTGGAAGCTGGTAACTGATGCAGTACATGAAAACAATGGCCACATCTTTTTGCAGATCATGCATACCGGCCGTATTGCCGCTACGCAAAACTTGCCCCAAGGTGGTATTGTACTGGCTCCAAGCGCTATAGCAGCTGCAGGGCAAATGTGGACAGATAGTGTACAAATGGTACCCAATGCCACACCAAAAGAAATGACCATTGACGAGATAAAATCTACCATTGAAGAATACAAGCAGGCAGCTATAAATGCTATAGAAGCAGGTTTCGATGGTGTAGAACTACACTCAGCAAGCGGCTACTTACCCAACCAATTCCTAAGCACCAGCGCCAACCAACGTACAGATGAATATGGTGGCAGTATAGAAAACCGCAGCAGGTTTATTATAGAAGTTTTAGCTGCAATGAGCAAAGCTATTGGCAGCCATAAGGTAGGCATTAAGTTGAGCCCGGGAATGGTTTTCAACGACATTGAAATAGATGATGCGACACAACTATTCCCTTACTTGCTGCAACAACTGAATGGTCTGGACCTGGCATATGTGCACGTGATGCGCATACCTAATTGGGAAGTAACACCCAATAGTTTTGAAGTAGTAAAAACATTCCGCGAAACATATAAAGGCACCTTACTTGTTGGATGTGCATTTGATAGAGAAAGTGGTGAGCAGTTGCTGCAGGATAACCAGGCAGACATGATGGTTTATGGCAGTTTATTCCTGAGCAACCCCGATCTGCCTGCCCGTTTTGAAAAGGAAGCAGTATTAAATGCACCTGATCAGGCTACATTCTATACTCCAGGCGCTATAGGATACACAGATTACCCGTCTCTTTAGCATAACTTTTTTCTACTCCCACTTTGTAAATAAGGCTGCCCTACAAGGCAGCCTTATTTTTATTGAACCATTCTCTATTCACTATTTCATAATACAGAAAAGCCTAATAAAATATGTAAATTTACAATCAACATAAAAACTCAATATTATGGACAAGTCAACAAATGCACTTAACTGGTTTGAAATACCGGCTACAGACATCAATCGCGCAAAAACATTTTACGAAAATGTTTTTGATGTAGAAATGGACAGCTCAGAAATGATGGGTATGAAAATGGCTATGTTCCCTGGCGAGCCTGGAAGCGGTAAAGCATCGGGCGGATTAGTTGAAAGCCCTATGCACAAACCATCGCAAGAGGGCTGTGTAGTTTACCTGAATGCAAACCCCGCAATGGACACCGTGATTGGGAAGATAGAGCCTGCGGGTGGTAAAGTATTGATGCCTAAAACTAAGATCACAGACGAAATAGGCTACATGGCTTTCTTCATAGATACAGAAGGCAATAAAGTTGCATTGCACTCTAACAACTAAGATCATTCAATCTTATGCAAAGCCGCACTAAAATAGGTGCGGCTTTTTTATTCTCACTTATTAATTAGCTCATTTTCAATGAAATATTAATGCAATTTCTTACTTTTATTTGTGTTTAATAGATACGTATCAACCTACTTATTATTTTTTGCCCTTTGCTACTCAACAACATGCATTAGTCAGCATATTACTGCAAAGTATAAAGCATTGATAAAAAAAACGAAAGGACATGTTAGTAAAGCACCTGGAAAAAGTAAGCAGGATAGCTTGAATCACAGGTATTTTGAAAATACATTACACGAAAAGACACAGCATCCACTTTGGGATACCATTAAAGTAAAAAAATAAAAAGTAACAGCCATGGCCTTCTTGAAATACATTACTCAATCAATAATTGTGTCTGTTTCGCTTTTGGGGGTTGGCCATTGTCTGGCACAAACGCCTGAGCTTACACTTAAACAAAAAATGTTCAGAGAAGTATTAAAAGAAAAACAGTTGTTACATGAAGGTGTAGGGAAGGAGGGCAATGCCTTACAGGAACTGACCAAAACTACAAATACAGATGAGCGTTTAACTACGGGAAACGGCAGTGACCAGGAGGCCGAGGTATCGGTAATATACAAACCAACAGACAGCAGTAAGCTAATCATCAGCTTCATGGATCAGACTACTATTGGGTTAACTTTCCCTATATACTATTCCTCTAATGGTGGCCAAACCTGGACAAAAAGTACTTTCAATACTACAACTATCCTCCAGGCTGATTTTCCCGGTCAAACCCTGGACGGTGGTGGCGACCCCGCATTTGCGTGGGATAAGAACGGCAGAGTTTATTTTTCCTGGATATACCTTACAAGCAATGCCACAAATGACAGCAGTTTCTTTAGTCTCAATTGGGCCTATTCAGACAATAACGGCGTTACCTGGAGCGTACAACCTGGTAAAAACCATTTTATAGGCCAGGGAGCCTTTGACCAAAGCGGCAATATACTGAACTACTTTGATGGCGTGACAGACCGGGAGTGGTTGAGTGTGGATAATAGCGGTGGAGCACACCAAGGCAGACTTTATTGCAGTTTTGTTTGTTTCCCTGCTAATAACGCTAGTATTTTTGAAGGCCTCAAATATAAAGATGCTAATAGCAATTCTTTTGGCCCTATGAGCACAGTCTATAATAATGCATCCCAATTTGGCAATGTAGAAGTAGATAAAAATGGAATAGTAAATGTTAGCTACGCGGATATGTCAGCCAATGAAATAAGGCATTCATCTTCGGCAGATGGTGGTGCTACTTTCTCTTCAAGCAATCTCATTTCATCAGCCACGGACCTCATGCACCAGAGCGGACCATTTGTTATACATAACAGGGAAAATGGGGCACCCAACCTGGCTGTAGATGGCGCTGCTACTTTGCATATTGTGTGGACAGATTTTGTAGGCGGCATGACAACCTCTTTTTATTCAAGATCTTCAAATGGCGGAATAACGTGGAGTACCCCTAAGACTTTGGACAGTTTTGTTACCAACAAGCAATCATTTATGCCTACTATAGCTGCAAACGGCAACAATGTAGCAATTTCATTTACCGGTATCAATTATACATTTGATACAGCTTTATACTATCAAATTAACTCTACTAACAACGGCCGCACCTTCAACGCAGCTAAGCTTTTGTCATCATCTCCTACAAACTATGCTTACTACTTAAGCAACGGAGGGAACTCAGGGAATTATTTCTTTGGAGACTATAATCGTTCTGTTCGTTCGCTTTGTAATACATATGCTGCCTGGAGCGATGGACGGATAAACCTTGGCCCTAAGATCTATTTTGCGAAGACCAACTATTGCAGCATAGGGATAAAAGAAGTTACAGAGGTCAATGCGACTATACAATTGTCAGCAGTTTATCCCAACCCTGCTACAGATAAGATAACTCTTGAGATGGTAAGTACACAAACGCAAAATGTGTCCATCTCCCTAACGAATATAAACGGCCAGAAAATACTGACGCAAAAGGCTGTTTTGCATAGTGGGGATCAGCATATAGTTATTCCACTAAATAAATTACCTGCCGGCACCTATATCTTATCTGTAAATGATAACAAGACAACAATAGCTACGCGCCAAGTTTCGATTTATTAAACATATCCATACTAGGGTTATCGGCACATAAAGCTTGTGGCGGAGACATGGTTATTGTGTATTTATTATATCTGGCCATGCAAGATTGCTGCAGCATGTAACCAGCGGTATTGAACTGTATATTTGTATATGCCGTCAAAAAGGACTATTTTTCAAACCAATTCTAAATGATTACAAATTAATTTATGATCATAGGCGTACTTAAAGAGCATGCTCCGGAAACACGTGTTTCGCTGGTGCCGGAAGTTGTTGCAGCCCTGGTAAAAATGAAAGTTACAGTGTGGGTGGAACATGATGCAGGTGCCAATTCTTTTTATAATGATGATGCTTATACCAGTGCAGGCGCTGAAATAAAGGACGATACAGAAATAAAAGGCGGTGCAGATATATTGCTTGCCATAAACCCACAGGCAATAAGTGGCAACATAAAGCCAAGTGCTTGCTTGCTGGGGGTGTACCAGCCCCTGTTCAATGTGCAGCAAATGCAAGATTGGGCCAACGCAGGATACACAATATTCAGCATGGATACCATACCCCGCACTACCCGTGCGCAATCTATGGACGTATTAAGCTCGCAAGCCAACATAGCGGGTTACAAGGCTGTGCTGCTGGCAGCGATGACCTACAGCAGGTATTTCCCGATGTTTATGACTGCAGCAGGAAGCATACCACCGGCAAAAATGCTAGTGCTGGGTGCAGGTGTAGCTGGGTTGCAAGCTGTAGCCACCGGCAGGCGCCTGGGCGCAGTAGTAGAGGTTTTTGATACCCGCCCGGCGGTAAAGGAAGAAGTAATGAGCCTTGGGGCCAAGTTTGTAGAGGTAGAAGGCGCGGCCGATGCATCGAAAGCAGGTGGCTACGCTGTGGAGCAGGACGAAGATTTTCAGCGTCGCCAGCGAGAAAAGATACATGAACACATCCGCAAGTCCGATATTGTAATAACTACAGCACAGATACCTGGTAAAAAAGCACCAGTATTGGTAACCACCCCTATGATAGAAGACATGCGTCCGGGTTCAGTTATCATAGATCTGGCTTCTGTAACCGGTGGTAATACTGACCTTACAAAAAACAACGAGACCATAGTACATAAAGGAGTAACTATAATAGGTAACTCTGCACTGCCGGGAACCATGCAGGCCGATGCCAGTAAAATGTACAGCAAGAACGTACTCAACTTCCTGAAACTGATCATTACTAAAGAAGGGGGCATGGACCTCAATTTTAATGATGACCTTGTTAAAGGAACCTGTATAGTACACAATGGACAAATAGTAAACGACAGGGTTTTATCGTTACTGCCTGCACAAACTACTGTATAAACAAACAGACATGGAAACTTTAATAAATATATTTACAGACCAGGCCACATACCGCCTGCTCACCATTGTAATTCTCTCCATATTCCTGGGGATAGAAGTGATATCGCATGTGCCATCAGTATTACATACCCCACTAATGAGTGGTGCAAATGCCATACATGGTGTAGTTATAATTGGTGCCATCATAGTTATGGGGCAGGCTAAAACAGATGATTATCTTGCCCTTACACTCGGCTTTATTGCTGTGATACTGGGCACGCTAAATGTAGTTGGTGGCTTTGTGGTTACCGACCGTATGCTGGAAATGTTTAGCAAGAAAAAGAAAAAATAAAGTTTGCATATCTGTAAAACTGACCAACGCAAATAATGGAACAATTAATACTTTCTTTAAGTTACCTGGTAGGCTCTATCACGTTCATTATGGGGCTGAAAATGCTGTCGCACCCAGAAAAGGCACGCAGGGGAAACCTTATTGCTGCTACCGGTATGACGATAGCCATATTTGCTACCATATTCCTTTGGGAATCACCTGAAACGCATGAGCATCTGCATAACTATGGCTGGATATTCGGGGCGTTGCTGATAGGAACTGTGGTGGGCACTATGACCGCTAAAAAAGTACAAATGACTGCCATGCCAGAAATGGTAAGCCTGTTTAACGGTATGGGTGGTGCTTGCGCCATGCTTATATCGGTAATAGAATATAACAAACCAGAACCCCTTACTACTGACCGACTATCGGTTATTGTATTAGGAATGGTTATAGGCACAGTATCATTTGCAGGTAGTGCTATAGCATGGGGCAAATTGAACGGGCGTATAAAAGACAAAACAATACCTGGGGGGCAGATCATCAACTTTATTTTACTTGGAGGTATGCTGGTAATGGCTATAGCCCTGATAGGTGGTTTTGTAAGTTCACCCGCAGTATTTTACGCTATACTGGCTATGGCAGCTTTGTATGGGATACTCTTTGTTATGCCCATTGGCGGTGCAGATATGCCTGTTGTTATATCACTGCTCAATTCGTTTACTGGTGTTGCAGCAGCGTTTGGCGGGTTCCTTTACAATAACCCTGTTATGCTTACAGGTGGTATATTGGTAGGCTCAGCTGGTACTATACTGACAATATTGATGTGCAAAGCCATGAACCGCTCTCTGAAAAATGTACTATTGGGCAGCTTTGGCAAAAAACCAGTCGGTACGGGCGATGGGCCGGCCAAGGAACAAGGTAGCGTTAAAGAAATATCACTCAGTGACACAGCCACCCTTATGGCATATTCACAAAGGGTACTCATCATACCTGGTTATGGCCTGGCAGTAGCACAGGCACAACATGCCTGCCACGAGCTGGAAAAGATACTGGAAGAAAAGGGCGTAGAAGTTGAATATGGTATACACCCTGTAGCCGGACGTATGCCGGGGCATATGAATGTATTGCTGGCAGAAGCAGATGTACCTTACGAGAAGTTGCTGGAAATGGAGGAAGCAAATGAAAAAATGGCAAGCACAAACGTAGTATTAATACTGGGCGCTAACGACGTTGTGAACCCTGCGGCAAAAGAAGACCCATCTAGCCCAATATATGGCATGCCCATATTGGAGGTAGAAAAAGCAGACCATGTTATTGTAAACAAACGCAGTATGAAACCCGGCTATGCAGGTATAGAAAACGATCTGTTCTATAAACCAAAGACCTCTATGTTGTTTGGCGATGCCAAAAAAGTATTACAAGATCTGGCAAGTGAGTTAAAACAGTTATAATAAAAAACAATAAATACATCGCATTTATAGAGAAGTAGTTAGTTTTTCTATGAAAATTTAAAACGTTTATTAAATTTACTTTATGAAAAAATTTAAGTCAGGTATTTTACTTACTGCAATCACTACACTTATGGCATTTATGTCGGTGTTATATATATCGTCATGCGACAATAAAGCGCCTTCACTAAGCCCCACCAGTTGCGAAAATGTAGTATGCCAGCACGGCGGTTACTGTAACCAGGGCGTATGCCTATGCCCTACCGGCTACCAGGATAGTCGTTGCGGTACCAAGTGGAATTCTAAATTTGTAGGCAGATGGAATATTGTAGAAACTGTTACATCCAGCGACACATACGATACAGTAGGAGCCCAAAGATATTACCAGGTGGTTATTGACACCGCTGCTGTACCTAAAGAAATATTTATATCTGGCTTAAGGGGTAATGGCACTTACACTGATGTTACCGGCCTTGTAGATAGTACTACAATAGGCTTCCAGATACAGCCTTATACACCCGTACGCAATGGTAATTTTACCATAGTAGGAGGGTATGTACAGATAGTCAAAATCACAAACACTACAGACACAGCCTTTGGTACTTATTATACAGACTATCTTAATGCACAGTCTATGAGAGAACATGATACGATCACTTTTATTATGACCAAATAATATCTACTTTTTATAAAGTAAAACTCCGGCTCCTAGATAGGAAGCCGGAGTTTTACTTTATAACCTCAATGATTTTGTACGACTCCCAATAGCGGGATTACGTTTATACTGAAGCTCTAAAACTACTGTAAAGGAGGAGGAAGCAAAGGTTTAAAATGAGGACCCATTCAGTGTAAAAAAGAATATGCGGAAATTCTAACAAAATAATTTGTAAAAATCATTTTGTTCCCTACTTTTGCAATCCCATTTCTGATGGGGACAGTTCTTAAAAAAATAGCCACTTTAGCTCAGATGGTAGAGCAACTGATTTGTAATCAGTAGGTCGCTGGTTCGATTCCGGCAAGTGGCTCGCAAATTGGGTTGCTTGTTGGCAAACTAAGATGTAAACGGGTAGATGGCCGAGTGGTTAAAGGCGACAGACTGTAAATCTGTTCTCTCACGGGTACGGAGGTTCGAATCCTTCTCTGCCCACGTTTATGCGATAGCAACAGGTAGTTTTTGTAATACATAAGCTGCCTGTTGTCATTGCTCATTTTAATGAATGTACAAGCGGGAGTAGCTCAGTTGGTAGAGCGACAGCCTTCCAAGCTGTAGGTCGCGGGTTCGAGCCTCGTCTCCCGCTCATCAACAAACTGAGCATAACGGGCAAAGGTCTGTCAGATGATTGTTTGTATGTTTAAATGTAGTTTTCGTTCAGGCATTAATGTGCCCGGTCGAAAACTAAAATGTTATCTGGGAGGAAGGAAAATAAACAGTTAAAAAGCTGTTGTAGCTCAGCGGTAGAGCACTTCCTTGGTAAGGAAGAGGTCGGCAGTTCAATCCTGCTCAACAGCTCACGTAAATGTGGAAACGGTGCGTGTGTTTTAAGAAGTTATGATCAGGCTCAATGCCGGAATATAAAACAACAATTAATATTTAAAAACAGCTCTTAAAAAAAATAAAAAATGGCAAAAGAGACCTTTAAGCGGGAAAAACCCCACGTAAACATCGGGACCATCGGCCACGTTGACCATGGTAAAACAACATTAACTGCAGCGATAACTACTATCCTGGCGGGCAAAGGCTTGGCAGATAAGAAAGGTTATGATGAAATTGATGCAGCTCCTGAAGAAAAAGAGCGTGGTATCACGATCAACACTGCACACGTTGAGTATGCAACAGCTAACCGTCACTATGCACACGTAGACTGTCCAGGTCACGCTGATTATGTGAAAAACATGATCACTGGTGCTGCACAAATGGATGGCGCAATACTTGTAGTTGCTGCTACTGATGGTCCAATGCCGCAAACTAAAGAACACATACTTTTGGCTCGCCAGGTAGGTGTACCTCGTATCGTAGTATTCATGAACAAGGTTGATCTTGTTGATGATCCTGAAATACTTGAACTGGTTGAAATGGAAATTCGTGAATTGCTTAGCAAGTACGAATATGATGGTGATAACACACCAATCATCCAAGGTTCTGCTACTGGCGCTCTTGCTGGCGAAGCACAGTGGGTTAAAGCTGTAGAAGACCTTATGGATGCTGTTGATACTTACATACCTCTTCCTCCACGTCCTATCGATCAGCCATTCCTTATGTCTGTAGAAGATGTATTCACTATCACTGGTCGTGGTACTGTTGCTACAGGTCGTATCGAGCGTGGTATCATTAAGGTAGGTGAAAACGTTGAGATCGTTGGTTTCAATGAAGCTCCACTTACTTCTACTTGTACAGGTGTTGAAATGTTCAAGAAACTGTTGGATCAGGGTCAGGCAGGCGATAACGCAGGTCTTCTGTTACGCGGTATTGAAAAGAAAGACATCCGTCGTGGTATGGTTATATGTGCTCCTAAATCTATCACTCCGCACACAGACTTCAAAGGTGAAGTTTATGTATTGAGCAAAGAAGAAGGTGGCCGTCACACTCCATTCTTCAACAAATACCGTCCTCAGTTCTACTTCCGTACTACAGACGTAACTGGTGAGTGCGAACTGCCAGCAGGTGTTGAAATGGTTATGCCAGGCGATAACGTGAACCTGTTTGTAAAACTTATCGCACCAATAGCGATGGAGAAAGGTCTTAAATTCGCGATTCGCGAAGGTGGCCGTACAGTAGGTGCAGGTCAGGTAACTGAAATCGTTAAATAAGTACCCACGGCTAGACCGTAAATACTTTAAATATTAGACCGCCGGTAACCCCGGCGGTTTTTATTTTTACTTTTCTTGCCGAAATTAAATGATGGAGTAGTTTTTTAAAGAAATTATCTTACATTTGCCATCCGGTTTAAAGGTCAAAAGTTGTTCGCTTTTGGCTTTTTGATTTTAGCACACTGTTTACTGTTACAGCGCTACTATACACGGGAATAGTTCAACGGTAGAATAGAGGTCTCCAAAACCTTTGATCGTGGTTCGAATCCGCGTTCCCGTGCAATGTTTTGCTCCTGCTATCTGCAAAGTAGCAGGAGATATTTTTAATTTTTAAAACCCTCAGGGGTGTTGGTTATGAGTAAATTTGGTAATTACATACAGGAGGCTTACGATGAACTCGTACACAAGGTTTCCTGGCCATCGTGGGATGAACTGCAGCAGACAACCGTCATTGTCATTGTATCCTTGATCATTGTTACCGTAGTTATATTCGGTATGGATTTTATAGGCGAGCGCGTGCTTACCACCATTTATAACCTGTTTGGAAAGTAACGTATGGAACTGATAAATGATACCGCTCCCGAACAAGAACACGAACAGGAAGTAAAACCCGTAGTGCCTGCAGTAGATACCAAATGGTATGTATTGCGCGTGGTGAGTGGCAAGGAGCGTAAGATAAAGGAACACTTGGATAAAGAGATAAAGATAAGCGGATGGTCTAATGCTATTTTGCAAGTACTTTGCCCTATTGAAAAGGTATTTAAAGTGGTAGCAGGTAAGAAAGTACTGCGTGAAAAAATACTGTTCCCAGGTTACCTGATGATAGAAGCCGCTGACGGCAAGCTTAAGGACGACATGATACAGACCATTAAGGGCGTAACCAACGTTATACACTTCCTAGGTAAAGACAACCCAACATCTTTGCGTAAAAGCGAAGTGAACAAGATGTTTGGTAAGATGGATGAAGTAAGCGAACAAGGCATAGGCTACGCAGAACCATATATTGTTGGCGAAACAGTGAAGATAATTGATGGCCCTTTCAATGACTTCAACGGTGTGGTGGAAGAAGTGAATGAAGAGAAAAAGAAACTGAAGGTAGTAGTGAAGATATTTGGCCGTGCAACGCCAGTGGAACTCAACTACATGCAGGTAGAAAAAGTAGCATAATATTCATTATATTTTTTAAAAGCCGCATCGCACACGATGCGGCTTTTTTAGTTAAATTCACATTATGGAAACGAACTATCATTACGCTACTGTTACCGAAGCTATAAATGCACTAAAACAAAAAGGATTCACTGTTGACTTTAACCTTGATGACAATTATATATCGTGGAGCAGCGGCAAATTTAAACACGATGAATTTGAGATCGTTGAAACTTACCGCTATGAAGGTAACTCTGATCCTGGTGACGAAGCTACGGTGTATGGCATAGAATCTACTACGGGCGTTAAGGGCATATTAGTTACAGGCTATGGAGCATCTTCAGATAGCGCGTCTGCTGCCATACTAAAGAAACTGGGTGTGAAGCACGAGTAGAAATTAATAAGAGGCCTCTAAAGGCTAATCTGCCCCTTCTTCTATCCTTCCAGGTGTATAGATATAACTATGCTGCGGCTATGCAGGTCTTGTATAGCATTTGAGAGCGGTATATTGGGGGATTTATAAAGTTGGTTCACCAAGCCTTGACTCAACTTTATCTCAGGTGAGAAGATGAAGTTTGAATTAAAAAATTCAAAGCCTACACCTAATTCATAACCGGCATCTATAGGCTGCACTTTTAAAAATTCGTCTTGCCTGTGGCTGCGCGAATTTGCAGCGAGGTCGTAATCGAACTTACCACCTACAAGTCCATAGAACCTGAAGTTCTTAATACGGTCACTTTTAAATTTTAACTGCACTGGCAGGTGCATATATATGCTTTCTATCGTTCGGTCAGACACACTATCTTTAGGTATGTCATACTCAAATACCAGGCGCCGCTCAGAAAATTCAAGACTGGGTACAAAACGAAGATCTATAAACTTACTAAGGCGCAGATTAGATATAAGCCCAAGATTGAAGCCTGGTAACCAGTAAGGTTGTATGCGCTTGAACGTATCGGTATTGGCAAAGGAGGCTGTGTAATTGATGCGATATACCGAAAAATTAGTGCCGAAGGTAATACCAAAGTAATATAGCTTATCATCATGCTCCGGCATGTTAAGAGCATCGCGCTGAGCAATAGCTTTATAGGAAAGAATAGTACAGCAAGATAATAAAATAACAAAAATGCTTTGGCGCATAGAATTATTTAAATGGTAAGCCATTAGTGGAACAAGTTACGAAGATAGTGGTTGCCCAGCATTTGCGCATAACATATACCTTATCTAAATTTAGAAATATTTGCAATTCCTTTACACTTATTAAACCTTTAACTGCTAATTTTATCTACTTATTGTTCACTTATAAATTTTAGGCACTCATGGCAATCCGTTTGGGCGACATAGCCCCTAATTTTACAGCGAGTACTACATATGGCGAAATAGATTTTCACGGGTACCTTGGCGATAGCTGGGGTGTGTTATTTTCTCACCCGGCAGACTTTACGCCTGTATGTACTACAGAACTGGGCCGCACCGCACAACTTAAAGACGAGTTTGCAAAACGTAACGTGAAGGTATTGGCTGTAAGCGTTGATGCGCTGGACAGGCATGCAGGTTGGGTAAAGGATATAAACGAAACCCAGCATACTACCGTTGACTTCCCGATTATTGCAGACCACGACCGCAATGTGGCCAGCCTATATGATATGATACACCCCAACGCATCAGAAAACTTTACAGTGCGCAGTTTGTTTGTAATTGGACCTGATAAGAAGGTGAAGCTTACTATTACTTACCCGGCATCTACAGGACGCAACTTTTTAGAGGTATTGCGTGTTATAGATAGCTTGCAGCTTACTGCCAACTATAGCGTAGCTACCCCCGCCGACTGGAAGCAAGGTGAAGACGTGATAGTGGTACCTGCAGTATCTACAGCTGACGCCGAGAAAAAATTTCCTAAAGGATTAAGGATCGTAAAACCTTATCTTCGTTATACGCCGCAGCCCGATTTGAGCTAAGGCTAAAGATTTTTCCCTTTCAGTGTGCGAACGAAAAAGCCTGTCACTTTTGTGGCAGGCTTTCTTTTTGAAAGTGCCAGGCATACTTTAAAACTAACCATGAGACTAAATTAAATTTACATTGACCTTAGTTATCTATGTGGAGTAGAATTACTGGGTGAATGTGGAAAATGTCTGCGAATATCTGTTGGCGGACATTTTAAGATTGGGCTGAAATGCTTTACTGTGGCTGATCTTCGGATAAATGTTTGTTGGGGGAGAAAAAAGAAATGTCCTTTTTGAATTGCAAACCGTACAAAGTGAGTTTGTGCTGTGTGGAAATGACTTGTGATGGCTAATATGTTTATTTTAAACTGTCTGGTCTGTCGGTGCTGTCAGTTTGAATTGGGGGAAATGCAGGACTCCTCCTTATCAAGATTTTGCGAGTATAACCACCCCGGCCTGCGGCCACCCCTTCTTGAAAAAAAGAGGGGAACTTGTGAAATGTCTGTTGTAGAAAATAATTGAGCAACGGACATTTTGGGTTGGGTTACGGGCTGAAATATGCTGTGGTAGCTATATTACACTTTAGTGCTACTCTACAAAATGTCCTAAAATGTCCGTTGGCGGACATTTTAGGATTAGTGATTTTTAAGAACTAAGTGAATATTTTATGCCGTGCCTTGCTGACGCGAGGGTTTAATAGGTTATATATGCGGGCGCAAGGTACTGTTGGTAATTGGTATTACTGTAAAGAAGTTATGCACCGTTCCACAGTGTGGAGTGTTTCACAGGGACTTTACAATCCAGGCTCAACTACCATTATATTATAGTTGAGATGTAATCTCATTTCCCGTCAAGATAGCAAAGGGATGTTTGTTATTTGTTTTCGATATTGAAGGCTTTAATCCTTACACTAAATCGAACCAAATAGCAATTACTACTACTGCCTAAATCATGAATAAATAAGTTAGAAAATCTGTTCAGCAATGCGCTATATTTTAAAACCTGCTTGAGTGTGCGTTTTGAATTTTAAAATCAAATTCCAGCTTTATCAGCAAAAGCTCCCTTGCCGTTAAAAAATTTCGTTACAGTAAACAAGCTATTCGTATTACCAGGATGGCTATCTATTACAATGCCATAATCAGGGACATAAGGAATATTTACCTTTATAATAGACTGGCAATACTATCATAAAATTTAATCAATAGCCTTATGACAAAGATTAACCGTTACTTAAAATCAATGTTTTTTTATTGCTCCTTGTTATTTCATATAGAAGTTATTCACTGTTCCAAGGTTTGGGGTGTTCCAAGAAGGTTATGATGCAAGTCCAATAAAAGATTTTAAATAACTGGTTATCAATTATAAAATAAATAAAAGTATTTTGCATTAACAAACCTTTTACATAATTTCATCCGTAAATAAGCGGTACTAATTATTAAATACTATAAACACTTACAATGAAAGGTTTTTGTACTGCTTGTAATACCTACCTCAGTAAAATTTCTCACCGACGATTTTAGGTGTCTATAATCTTTTATAATAATAATATTTTAGTATATGAATTCAAGGAAAATATTTTTTTGTACACTATTGGTAGTGTTATGTGCGCAGGCTTATGCACAACATCCGCACAATGCCATATTCTCCATAAAGAATGTGGGTGGAAACAATGACGATGTTGTGAGCAGCGCCGATGCGATACCTACTGCTGACAGTGGCTTTATACTATCCATTTACACTACGTCGAACTCCAACACCATAAACCACAGCTGTGTAGTTGACACTGCCAATGGTGAGTACCTCTTTCAGAAATATGACCCCAGCGGTACCGTAGTGCAATGGGAAAAGTGTTTTACCTACGGTAATGGCTTTGCAATAGAGTACCTGTTCCCTGTAGTAACCGGCTGGATAGAAACAGGGCATGATGTCAATTCTCAATGGGGGCCAATTATACGGAAAGAAAATACTAATGGCACCATAGCCTGGACCAAGAGTTACGGCGGTTTAGGCGTGATTGATAAGGACTGGAAAAAAAGCGCAGACGGTGGCTATGCAGTACTGATGGAGAGCTACTACGTAAGCGGGGATGTGGCTGTAGCTTACGGCAATAGCGGCGACATGTTTGTTTTAAAAGTAGATAGTAACGGAAACAAACAGTGGGCAACCACTATTGGTGGGAGTGGTGAGGATATGCCGGAAAAACTGGTGGCGGCACCGGATAATGGTTTTTTTGTGATAGGTGCAACGGAGTCAGATGATTATGACTGTACCGGACCCTACACTACTACGTACCGCAATGGATATGTAGCACGGCTGGATAAGAATGGTAATATAAAATGGCACCTTGACCTTGGGGGTAATGTAGGGGCCTTGGCCCTGAACGGTTGCAACGATGGTAAGGGCGGTGTGGTGATAGCTGCTGTAACAGAGTCAACTGCCGGGATAAGCCACCCCAAAGCAAACCCTGGTGGGGGTGTTTACTGGATAATAGATGTAGATAGTAACGGGCATATAACCTGGGATAACTGTTTTGGCGATACGGTATCTGCATATCCATATTCTATTTGCCGTGGGGTAGATGGAAACTTTTATGTGTTGGGAGGTGTAATTGGTTCAGGGGAGGATGTAGACCACGATTACGGATCTGAAAGTGCATGGTTGGTGAAAGTGAACAAAACTAATGGAAGCTTAATGAGCGAATGTGTGATTGGTTCACCGCAGACAGCCCAAGGGTATATGACAACATCACTAAAAGATGGCAATATAATAGTGGCCGGTTTTTATGAAGGCACGAGCAACGGCCCTAACGGTAATTTGCCTCCTACTTCGGCTGGTAACCGCTTCACCGATATTTTTTTAGCAATACTGTCCCCGTGGTCTGAAGCGGTGCCTGTTGTAAAAGAGCCAGGAAGCGAAATCACAATATATCCTAACCCGGCTGCCGGGTCTTTCCATGTCAAAATATCCTCTACTTTGGCAGTACTGCCAGAGGGTACCGTAACAATTACTGATATGCTTGGCAAAATCTTGCTGAGACAGAATTTTGGGACAAAAGCGGAATTAAATATCAACAGTGCTAACTGGGCAGCCGGGTGCTACCTGGTAGTATATGAAAATGGAACAGGCGAACGGGAAACCCACAAACTGGTAATACAATAAGGAGTACACACACACCACATAATAAATTAATTTATGAAAAAAATCGCAACCCTTTTAGTCGTTTTATTTTCCTGCTGGGGCGGACGGGCATTTGCGCAAACAAATGTAGATAGCGCCATTTATTACACAGACACAGCAATAACCTACGATGCCGCAGTGAGCGCAAAGCTACAGCAGCTGGCAACGGCTGTGAACAGCGACAGCGAGACAGTGACGACAGACACAATTGAAGGCGGGGCAGTAGGGAGCTTTTATTCATGGACAAATTTTTTAGGTAGCCGGCTGAGCAATAATGCGCCCCAAGGCACACCGCGAATGGGTTTGGCCAGCGCCTTGATGAAGCAAACGTCTGCTAACTTTACCTGCACACCCAATAATTCGCAAATAGGTGCGCCGAGTTGGAAACTTGTAGGGCCAGATAACAATACATATAGCGTAGGCTCAGCATCGCCTAAAACAGAAGAGTCTGGGCGTGTAGATTGTATTGTTAGTCCACCGGCAAGCCCAGGGGTAGTTTTTGCAGGTTCCAACAGCGGTGGTTTGTGGAAGACGACCAATTTTGGCAACGGTCAGCCATGGGTAAACATCACTGATAACTCGCCTAATGCTTTGACCGCAACCACAGGGGTGCACTCCATAGCTGTGAACCCCCAAAACAATAATATTATTTTTCTGGCTACAGGCATCACCGGTTCATCTGCCAGTGCAGATGAATATGGCTACTCTACGGGGGTGGTATTCACCACGAACGGCGGTACAAGTGCAAATTCGTGGAGTACTGATAACAGCATTGACCAACTGCTGAACCCTGCCACACCATTTAACCCTGTAAATACTCCCACTATTAACAAGGTTGCATACATGCCTAACGTATCAGGCACTACACAGCTGTACCTGATAACTGACCAGCAAGTAGCTATTAAACCCGGTACAGGCAGCTGGCAATTAATCAATCCTCCATCGCCTATTGCAATTCCGCCTGATGCTACCCCATCTTTCTCGCCAGGCACCTTTACCAGTTCAAGTACAAATTCAAATACAACAACAAGTACGCAGACAAACCCGACAACAACCACTACTGTAACTACCAAAACCGATAAGGCTAACAGCACCAGCATCACAGGCGTAAAAACACACTATGCTCTTTGCGACATACAGTTTTCTATTCTTAGCCCCGGAAAGGCGATAATAGGTGGCAATTTGGCTACCACTACCACATACACCACTACCACCCATACTACGGTAACCGTGACCACAAAAGTTTATAATAGCAGTAATACTCTTATAAGCACAAGTGTTACAGGGCCTACTACTACTACATCAACATGCAGTTATGTAAACATGACATATGCGCCTAGTCTTTATATTTGCAATTTTAATACCACTACAAACACCGCTTCGTGGACTAAAGTTAGCGTGCCTTCTACCGGACAGTTAATGTCATTATCAGTTGCTAACACAGATAATGTGTACCTGAATGTGGTGAAGCCTTTAGTTTTTACAGGCTGCAGCGCGTACACCGGTGGCGGTGGCAATCTTCTACAAATGGTGTTGGCTACATCAACTTTTTCAACCATCAATACCAATTTCACTACATATCATCCTCCTACACCAGGAGATCCCTTTCAATATATTGCTGTGAACCCAGCTAATGAAAATGTTATGTATTGCACATTGCATAATGGCTATGACAATATGTGGGTGTTCAAAAACGGGCTTTCTGGTACGTCTACAAATATTGGTTCGAATTGCCATGGCGATGGAAGGGCTGTATTTATTGTTAAAGGCGTTAGTGCAGCAGCAAACGGGAACGCAGACGCTACATTTAGCGACATTGTACTGGGCGCAACAGATGGCGGAGTAACAATGAAAAAAGCTACAGCTACCCAAATGGCGAGTATGGTAGGCAATGGGCTGGTGATAGCACAGTTTTATGGGTTTGGCAGCAGCGAAGTTAGCGGGGATATAATAGAAGGTGGTGCACAGGATATTGGAGATAATACCTACATGAAAAACCGTACGCCCCAATGGATAACGGCAAATGAAGGTGGTGATGGATATGACACGAAGTTTGACCGCATGACGACAACCAAAGCTTACTGTGAAGTGAACTGGCCAGGCTTCTACGATTACAATTTTAACGTGCCTGGTAATACCGCCAGTTTAGGCGGATTACCAGCTGTACCAACAGCAGAACAGTTAATAGGAGGTGGAACAGACCCGAATACCGGTAACCCACTACCTTGTCCTGCGTTTGCCCCGTGCTCAATACCTAACAGGCCACTGTATGTAAGCCCAAACAATACCGTTTTTATGGGCGCGCACCATTTATTTACACAGGTGGGCAGCAGCTGGGAGCGTACATTTAATGTGGACCCGAAGGATAATTTACCACCTGCCCAACAAGATTATACTGAAGATCATATTTCGGGTTATATTTTACCCGAGCATACGGATTACCAGAAGGTAGGTTACATGCTGTACTACAGGGCATCAAACGGCATACCCAATTCAAGTACAAGCACTACGTATGCTGATGCATTAAATCCTAATGCAAAACTCTTCATGACAAATAATATTGACAAAAGCGCAGGAACAAGTAGTTATCTATATGCAGCACAAATGCCCACAGGTATTACCGGCCCTCAACTTACACACGTCACCGCCAGTAACCCCTGGGTAAATATAACCCCGCCAGCTACTAAGGGTTTCCAGCTAACCAGCATAACGACCGACCCGCAAAACCCCGGCCGTATATGGGTTACAGTAGGTAACATAGATAATACGCAATTTAGTACGCCGGATAACCAAAGGACAAACAGGGTTTGGTATCATCCAAACTATGGCATAGATGCATCGAAATGGGTAGATGTATCAGCAGGTTTGCCCAATGTGCCCATCAATAAAATACTCTATCAAAACACCGGCATGGACATCCTTTTTGTGGGTACGGATATGGGGGTATTTGCCTGGGACCCCAATATGGCAAACTCTGCAAACCCGTCTCATCCAGGTATGTGGACCTGCTGGAATACAGGTTTGCCCGCGCCAATGATAGTTGAGGACATGGAATTTAACTATTGTGCAGGAAAATTGCGTATTGCTACTTTTGGAAGGGGCATATGGGAAACCGATATGCTGAACTCGCCCAGCACCCCATTTAACAGTAAGATAGGCGATATAGTATTATACCCATCGGACTACATAGATGCGAGCAATACGGTGGGCGGTGTAGCGACATGGACCACAGACCATTGGCCATTAACAGGTATAAGAATTAGATCGGGGTATACATTAAAGATACAAGGTACGCTTAACTATAATTTCCCTACAGTTCACATGCCGAAAAACGGGAGTATATATGTGGAGCCCGGAGCAAAACTAATAGTTGATTACGCACATATAACCCACGATTGTGAAGCATTCTGGAAAGGTATATTGGCTGCAGGTAATACCTATTTGCCACAAACACCAACAAACCAGGCGACGGTAACAATTACAAGATCTATAATAGAAAATGCAAGAGTGGGTATTACAAACTGTGCAGAGTCTTACCCAACTGTTAACTCAGATGGTGGTATTATTCAATTAGCAGATGGAACAGGTAGTTCAACAACTTTTAGAAATTGTACCAGGGGAATTGCATTTGCGCCCTACCATAACAACTCTGGCTTAATACACTCCGCAAACGTAAGCTATATACATAATGCTGAATTTGAAATAGATAATCTTTATCCAGGTGAAACCCTGGGATATACATTTGGCGCAGGTATAACGATGAGCAATGTAGAGGGAATTGTTATTTCAGGTTGCGAATTTATTAATGCTAGTTCACTGCCGAATAATATGAGTTCAGGTCACGGTATTGCTTCGTGGGATGCAGGCTATTCCGTAATACCATGGTGCGGTGGTAATGGAACAAACTACACGAATTGTGGCAATGGATATATATATAATCCTGTTTTTAATGGCTTTAACGTAGCTATCGATGCAGAAGGCGATGCCTTAAACCCTACGAATTCAGTGTTTGTTGATTATGCGCAATTTGATAAAAATGGTCTGGGCATTTTCAATGGTAAAAACAATCATCTTAATGTTTTTCACAGCACTTTTAACATTGGAGACGCTCCAAAGCCGTACCTAGCGAGTTGCAATTGTGAGAAAGGAATATATACACAAAATACTCAACAATTCAGAATTGAGGAAAACCAGTTTAAGGGTTTAACAAGTACTTTTTCAAGCTGGGGGGTAGAAACACAAAGCACAGGATCTGTTGCAAATGACATATATGAAAACTCTTTTACCTTGTTGACCCATGATTGTTATGCATTAGGGATAAATAGTTTGGGCAATCCGGCATACACAACTCCAAACACGAACGACATAGGACTACAATATTTATGTAATTCATTTATTGCTGGTTACAATACCGAAATACAAGTGGGCCCAACTGGGAACTATAACGCTGCAAATAATGCAGATTTTATCAGAAAAAATCAGGGCAGCATGCTTGTGCCGACGGGTAATACGTTTAACAATGGCGGTTACTATACCGTAGCCAATAATAACAACAAGGCAATTAACTATTATTATACACCAAATACTATAACCCAAATTTACAACGAACATGCAACCTCTTACTATCCGGGTACAGTAAATGTGATACCCACAACAAATTTGAAGCAATGTAAGCCTAGAACTGTTCCTTATCCCGGTAATGGGGGAATACAGCCGGTACCCATGCCCCCTCCAGTACCAGCGCCACTACCAATATTACAGGCTAATATCATTAACAGTAAAAATAATTGGTTAAGCGCAACAAGTACATTAAGTTCGAAGATCGACGGAGGAAATACTGCCGCACTTTTAAACACAGCAGCCACAGACCCTAACATTATGGAGGCACACGATCAATTACTGGCGGTGTCACCGTATGTATCTATTCCAGTCATGCAGGCGTTAACTTCCCGGCCGGGTATTCCGGCACCTATGATGATGGATGTATTAAAGGCCAATCCGAGTGTGATACGTGATACAACTTTTCTGGCATCTTTACAGAATGGTATTCCACCTTACACGCCCGATCTAATTGATACGTTACTCAGCTATCAAGGTGTAATTACTTCAAGGGATTCAGATGAGGCAAATGTTGATACTAATTATCAGAACATGATGCTAAACGCAAACCTTTTGTTTTCTGCGTTAAAAACAGATAGTAATGGTATTAATGTAGATACAATGGCTTACTGGTACCAACAATTGCCTGTTTTGTGGAGCAGATATGAGTGTGCCGCAATGCTTATAGGTACTGGTAGTACAGACAAGTCATCGAATGTTCTTTCTAACATACCTTTAGAATTTAACCTTACCGGAGATAGTCTTAATGAATATAATTCATATGTTGATTTCTTCAACCTGATAACACCACTGTATCAAAATGGAAAGACGAGCTTAGACCTTGATGCAACAGGTATTGCCACGTTGTTAAATATCGCGAATAGAGGACATAAAGACGCAAGTGCAACGGCGTTATCACTTTATAGTCAAATAATGAATTTGCCCATGTACACTTGCGAACCAGACGGAGCCCAGGGAAGATCAACCGGATTGAATACAATAACAAGCAAGGTTGCAATGACTTCATTGAAATGCTATCCTAACCCGGCTAAAGACCATGTGACATTTGTGTATAATGTTACAAAACCGAGTGGTACGCTTAAACTAATACTTACCAATGCGACCGGGCAAACTGTGTATGAAACTGAGTTGAAGAATGCAACCGGTATTACAACATGGAATACGGAAACTGTACCGCCTGGGAACTATTTTTATCAGTTGGCGGATAGTAAAACTTCTCTTGGAAGTGGTACGGTTAGTATTATAAAGTAGGATTAAGTTTATTTAAAATTGAAAGCCCGCTAAACTGGATTTAGCGGGCTTTTTTATGTTATAATACAAGCTGAATAGACTTACAGAACGTATAAGAGTGCGACGCAACGGACGATGATAATAGTGATGTGGCTGGTGGCAAAAGGTTTTCGCTATTTTCGTGGGGAACAAGTAAGCACTCTATTTTGGACTTAATAGCTATTACGGGAATCATTGCGGCGGTGTGTACTACATCATCGTTCCTGCCACAGGCAATAAAAACTATACGCACGCGCGATACCAGCGGCATATCTGTACATATGTACCTGGTGTTTACTTTTGGCACGGCTATGTGGCTTACTTATGGCATACTGAGCGCCAACACACCTGTTATAGCGGCCAATGCGGTGACGCTGGTATTTGCGCTCATCATACTGGGCTACAAGATCAGGTACAAGTAGGCACAAAAAAAACCGCCTGCGAGCAGGCGGCTGTAATATATTCACAAAGAGATCTAATTAGGCTATGGTTATGCTTTCATCCAGGTAAACGTCCTGTATGGTTTGCAATAGCGATACACCTTCAGCAAATGGCTTCTGGAAGGCTTTACGGCCGCTAATGAGACCCATACCACCTGCACGCTTGTTCACTACTGCTGTAGTTACTGCTTCCTGCAGGTCTGTAGCACCCTTAGACTCGCCACCTGAATTGATAAGACCTACGCGGCCCATGTAGCAATTAGCTACCTGGTAGCGGGCCAGATCGATAGGATGATCGGTAGTGAGCTTGCTGTAAACCAATGGGCTTGTTTTACCAAAGTTGATAGCGGTATAACCACCGTTGTTGGTAGGCAATTTCTGCTTAATGATATCGGCCTGTATGGTTACACCCAGGTGATTGGCCTGGCCAGTAAGGTCTGCAGCAGTGCTGTAGTCAACACCGTCTTTTTTAAAGCCATTGTTGCGCAGGTAGCACCAGAGTATAGTGGTCATACCCAGCTCATGTGCATATTCAAAAGCTTTAGACACTTCTATTATCTGGCGTGCGCTTTCTTCTGAACCGAAGTATATTGTTGCACCAACAGCAGTTGCCCCCATGTTCCATGCATCTTTAATGGTGCCGAACATGATCTGATCGAACTTGTTGGGGTAAGTAAGAAATTCGTTGTGGTTGATCTTTACTACAAAAGGTATTTTGTGTGCATACTTACGGGCTACCATGCCCAACACGCCGTATGTAGATGCTACTGCGTTGCAGCCTCCTTCTATAGCAAGCTTCACAATATTTTCGGGATCGAAAAACATAGGGTTTGGTGCGAAAGATGCGCCGGCACTGTGTTCTATACCCTGATCAACAGGCAGTATTGATACATAGCCAGTGTTGGCCAGGCGGCCATGACCCATTATATTATTAAGGCTGCGCAACGTTTGTATGTTACGATTGCTGTTGCCCCATATAGCATCCAAATGGTTAGGAGACGGTGTGTGCAAAGTCTCTTTCGGGAAGGTGTTGCTGGTGTGGTTTAAGTAATATTCGGCCTTGTCGGCGAGTAATTCATGAATCTTGTTTGCAGCCATATGATACTGGTGGTTGTTTAAAAATTGTCCAAAGGTAATAATAATGATATGAATACCGATAACGCTATAAGAAAAACTTATGTAAGGTTATGTTATTAATAAAGCCTACACAATGATTCGTACGGATATCTCTTCTATTTTTTCCGGTTGATGTAAGGATCTACCAGGAATATTTTAAGGCCGGGGATTGCGTTCCTGGTTACTTCAGGGAAAGGGCGGTCGTGCTCATCGCGGAGATCAACGGCCTGACCATCCAGGGGTTTAAAATAAAAAAAATAGTAGTTGACCCTGTAACGACGCATTTCGGCCAGCAATACCTGGTGGCTGAAATCGAAATGTTCTATAGTATAGTAGGGCATGTGGGTAAGCAATGCTGTTACCGGGCAGCGATTAGCGCTCTCGTTTGACGTAAAGGTGCCTTGCAGGTGCAGTTTGTTTATTTCCTGGGCCTCCATATACACATCCTTGCCTTTATTCAGCAGGTTCTTCATATCGTATATGGGGTACGTTATGTACGATAATGCAAACAATGCAACCAGCAGATAGTAAGGCCTCGGGGTAAGGTAATTCTTTAGCAGCATGAGCCAGGTACTGCCCAGTATCATAGAGGTATAGACCATGAGCCAGATGTAACGAGGCTCAAAATGCATAGCCAGGTAGCCCAAGGGAATGATAAGCGATGCTGCAAATAATATTTTATGATCTGTTTGAAAAAAAGGCTGCATTTTTTTGGTGAACATAGTTATGCCGGTGGCTACCAATATGCTGAACAGGAAAAAGCTGAGCTGCCCCATAGTAAAGAATGCCTGCATAAATGCATAACTGCTCCGCACAAACTGCATAAAAAACAATTGTGGCGATTGCCAAACGGTATAAAGATGCCCTTCGTTAACGGACGGGTCTTCCATGCTGTAAGGCGAATCAAAATAAGGCGGAGGTATAAGGTGGTTGATACCTTCTTTAAATGTTTTGTGCCCTGTGATAGTCCATGAGCCATTTATGGCGCCAGCATTGCTAATAGCCCAGCCACCGTATTTCAGGTGCATGAGGTATATCCATGGCGACATAATAAGCAGCATGGTGAGCAATACAACAGCATATGTTTTAACATGTGAAAACAAAGGCTTGCCTTGTGCCTTATTAAGCAAAGCTATGGTAACTGCCAGATGCAGCACTATAAAGTAAAAGGAATAAGTCTTGGCAAAGAAGGCAAACGCCCCGACAATGCCACAAAGTATCCACTTCCACCAGGTGGCAGGAAAATGCCGAGAGCAAATGATAAGCAGGTATGCCAGCAAGAAGACGATCTGCCACAGGTCATCGAACAACTGCATATACACGCAATAGACCAAAAAAACTGGCAATACTGCTAAAAGTGTAGTTGCAATAACAACGTCGATCCGAAAGCGGCGGAACATAAAGAACATGCCTGTAATGATACCCATACATGCCATAGCATTGGTAATATGTGCAGCAAAAAGGCCATCAACCCCGTGCCGCATAAAAAACGAAACCAGGAAGGGATGAAAGGGGCTCCAAAGGCCATTTACTGCCCTTAAAATATCGCCAGTAGCATAGCGGTGTGCTATAGTGAGGTAGGCAACAGCATCAGGGTCTATATAGTACCTGTAGTATGGGTACGATACCACAAATAAGACAATGAACAGCAATATACTTAATAGTAGCGCCGCGAAACCTGTTTTACGAAAGGTATGCTGTGTTGTATCTATTGCCATTCACTGCAAATTAAGGAAAGTGCGGGAGGTGTGGATGGATGAAAGAAATTAATAGTTTTCAACAAGCTCACCCAAGTACCGACTTGCCTGTATCAACCTACTACCATACCAGCTGAACATTTCGCCATCTACTAATTGAACCCGGGCATTGGGTAATACCGCTTTTATTTCGGCAATGTGCTGGTCTTTAAAAGGATACGGCTCTGAGGAGAGCAGCACTAGTTGCGGTTGCAGGGTGACTATTTGTTGCAGGGTGACTTCAGGGTAGCGGGGAACATCTTTTAGCACATTCACCCAGCCCATATTTTCTATCATATTGCTGATGAAGGTGTCGCCCCCGGCGCACATCCAGGGGTTGCGCCATATGAAGTAAGCAACGCGGGTTGGAGTAATCGCCCTTTTGATGTCTGTAAATCCTTTGGTAATAGTTTGTATTAGTTCAGCCGCTTTAGGTTTATTATTTACCAACGCACCTACTTGTTGTATCATGGCAAGTGCATCGCGCATGTTCTTTATATCACTTATCCAAACAGGATAATCTTTGGCAAGGGCCTCAATTTGAGCCTGATCGTTCTCTTCTTTGTTGGCTATAATAAGGTCGGGGTGCAACTCTTTTATCCTTTCAAAGTTTACATTCTTGGTACCCCCTACCCTTGTCTTGCTCCTGAACCATTCTCCAGGATGCACGCAAAATTTAGTTATGCCGCACACCCGGTCGTTTAGACCAAGATGGTACAACAATTCTGTTTGTGAGGGCACCAGGGATATGATGCACAAAGGCCGGGCGGAAACGCTTATGCTCCTACCCATCATGTCTGTTACGTTATGCGTCACCATCGGTAAGCCTGCGGTAAAAGAAAAAGATAAAGAAGCTGAACAAAAGATCGGTAGGAAAAATAGGCGATGTGAACATATCGCGCTGGTAACGTATCAAGCCAAAATAAAGCGCCAGGTTGAGGCACGCTAAAAGTATGTAACCTATAGCGGCCCACTTGCGGCCATCGCATGTAAATATCCAGAAGGTAGTATATGCCAGCATCCACAAGGGCTGTACCCATTCCATATTTGCAGGCGTAGCAGTACGTGCCAGCCATAAAGAATATAGCAGCCACAATATGTGAAACAAAGCCACCAATGGGAATAACAGTGGTGGCTTTGTGGCAAGTCCTTTTATAAATGTTTTCAGGTCACTCAAAATAATTACCCTTTTGAAAAAGCGTTCAATATATCGTACTTGGTAAGTATGTGGTACTGGCCGCTTTCATCTTTTGCAAGCACGGCGCCATTATCTTTATTTATGTAGTGTGTAAGGCGTTCCAGTGGAGTATCCATATCCACTACCGGTATTTCTTTATCCATCACATCGCCCACTAACTGCTCGCGTACATCAGCATTTTCTATCAGTTTTTTAAACAGGCTACCTTGCGTTATTGCACCAGTCATATTACCGTTCAGCATAACAGGCACCTGTTCAATATCATATTTCTTCATCAGCTCCATAGCATCAGATACTTTGCTGTTTTCATCTATAGTTACCAACCTGCGGCGACCAAGGCCACCTATCAGGTCGCCTACCGTATCCACTTCCAGGAAGCCACGATCGAGCATCCACTCATCATTGTATATTTTACCCACATAACGGCTGCCATGATCGTGGAATATCACAACCACCACATCGTCTTTTTTCAGTTTGTCTTTCAACTGGCGCAAGCCTGCAATTACAGAACCTGCTGAATAACCGACAAAAATCCCTTCTTCTTTTGTTATACGGCGGGCCATCAGCGCACCATCTTTATCGGTTACTTTTTCAAAATGATCTATAGCTGCCCTATCATAATTCTTCGGAAGGAAGTCTTCGCCGAAACCTTCTGAAAAATAAGGATGCACTTCGTTCATATCCAGCTCACCCGTATCGAACCATTTTTTAAGTAATGAACCATAGGTGTCTATCGCCCAAACCTGCACATCAGGATTCTGTTCCTTTAGATACTTGCCGGTGCCTACTATGGTACCACCTGTACCGGCAGCTACCACCAAGTGCGTCACTTTACCATCTGTCTGATCCCATATCTCCGGGCCTGTTTGCTCATAATGCGCCTGCCTGTTGGCCAGGTTGTCGTATTGGTTGACATACCACGAATTAGGAGTTTCAGCCGCCAACCTGCGCGATACCTGGTAGTAAGACCTTGGATCTTCTGGATCTACATTTGTAGGGCAAACAATAACCTGTGCACCCAGCGCCTTAAGAATATCAGCCTTTTCTTTAGATTGTTTATCGGTAGTAGTAAATATGCATTTATAACCTTTTATAATTGCAGCCATTGCCAAACCCATGCCTGTATTGCCCGATGTGCCTTCTATAATGGTGCCACCCGGCTTTATACGGCCATCAGCTTCTGCTACTTCCAGCATCTTTAAAGCCATGCGGTCTTTAATGGAGTTGCCGGGGTTAAAGGTTTCTACTTTTGCATAAACAGCACAGGGCAAACCCTCCACCACTCTATTTAATTTGACAAGAGGCGTATTGCCTATGGTCTGTAAGATGTTGTCATAAACACGCTTCATAAAGGTACTTTTATTTATATACTGGAAGGCGAAGGTAAAATAAATACCCGTCTGTTCAGACAGGTATGCTTATTTGATAATAATGTAACGACCTATTTATAGAATATGCTGCAGAATATTGACAAACTCTATCAACAAAGTTCACTACGGAAGCAATGGATATCAGTAACTGCTAATAATCTTTCCTTTTATTAAAAATGAAATGTACACCTGCGTATATATCGAAGTTGTTCATGTTATTACCAATTGCAGGAGAAAAGATACTTGCACTACCTATGTAAAAAGGCCCCATATATAGCACTGCACCCAAATTAGCTATTTTATAGCTGTTTACAGTGAACGGTAAACCAAAGGAAAAATATTTTGATTCGTACCTGGGTGCAAGTGTGAACGATGTTACATAATGATCACCGTAGACACTGGTTAGTGGCGAACGTAAGTTGATGAGCGATGCCGCGTTCAGATAAAACATTTTCCCCAATTTCAAATCCATACCCAGATGCAAAGCAGTAGGTAGAAACATTTTGAATTTACCAGATTTGCTTTTCTGTAGAACAGCACTATCTGTCATCAATTGATTTATAGCCTGGCCGTAAGTATGATTGGGGTCCTTATTTACACTGTATATGTCATAGGCTGTAGCATTGGGGTTAGTACTGTAGCTACCTGTTGTTGTAGAAGCGGTATATTTTATGCTCCCAATATCTGTGATGGATGCTGAAAGACGTACCAGGTAACCGCGTGCTTGCCTACTCATACCCTCTATAGGGTTATATTCGTACACCACCCCCATATCCAGGCCCATGCCACTACCGGTGGGTACACTGCCAAATTTGGCCAGCGGTGATCCTTTTGACAGCCACGTATTTGCATAAGGAGTAAAAGCTACGTTAGCCCTGCCCGTAAGATTGCTGAGCATGTTATTCCGATCGACTGAAAAACTAGACTGCGGTACTGTTACACCTGCTGCGGCAAAGCCCATCATATAATTAAGGGTAACGCCCCCAGTCAAAACATTTTCATCGTTAGATGTAATGATGCCCCCGTAAGAAACACCCAATTGGGCAAATAGCTGGTTGTTAAATGAAAATTTATTGAGGTTGTACACTTTTGACGTGTCTGCAGGCTGGCCACCCATTAGCCTAAAAGCATCGTTGTTCAGGTTATCCATATTTAGCAGGTAGCGCAGACGTGTAGATACTGCCACGTAATATTTCTTTTTCACTTTAAAGGAAACTGCAGGACCCAGAAAGTCTGCATTACCATATATCACCTTTGTATCCTTGTTTGCCGATTTCATAAAAAATGGATTACTCACTCCATTAAGTACGCTACTAATGCCCCCTTTTTTTAAGTAGTACGCATTATTACCAACGTAGCCACTGGCACCTATTGCATTTATTTGAAAATCATCGTCGTTTACAACAAATGCAGGATTAGTAAACACATCGGTTATGACGTTATTACTTAAGCCGAGGCCAATATATCCCTGTGCGGTTGCCGTAAGTCCGGGTAACAAGAAAACTAAAGTCACCAGGTAAAACTTAATTACCCTTAAAAATTCCATATATACCTATTAGTATAAAGACGATAAATGTAAACAAAAGGTGTTGAAAATAAAACCACGGCATTTATAAAAGCTTATAAAACAGTACACCATGAAAGATGTTAGGATTAAATGATGGAAACATATAATCAAAATAGCATCAGTCTTACAACGTATTTGTATCATTCATCTTCTCGAATGCTTATATTTGCGGCGTAATTTTATTTATCCATCAAAAATCATACGAAATGAAAGTAACTGTAGTAGGCGCCGGCGCTGTAGGTGCCACCTGTGCCGACAATATTGTTCGCCGTGAACTAGTTGAAGAATTGGTACTTGTTGATATTAAAGAAGGCTTTGCAGAAGGAAAAGCATTGGATATTACCCAGACCGCATCTTTGCTGGGCTTTGATACACGTGTAACCGGCGTAACTAATGACTACACAAAAACAGCAAACTCTGACGTATGTGTGATCACATCGGGCATACCTCGTAAACCAGGTATGACGCGTGAAGAACTGATCGGTACTAATGCACGTATAGTAGAAGAAGTAAGCAAGAACCTGCTTAAATATTCTCCTGATACAATCATCGTAGTGATCAGCAACCCAATGGATACTATGACCTACCTTACATTGAAAGCAACAGGCTTGCCCAAGCATCGTGTTATAGGTATGGGAGGTATACTAGATAGCGCACGCTTTAAAACATACCTGCAAAAAGCACTGGACTGCTCACAAAACGACCTGCATGCCACAGTGATCGGCGGCCATGGCGATACTACAATGATACCGCTTACAAGGCTGGCTACCATTAACGGCACTCCTGTTAGCAATATGCTGAACGCAGAACAACTGAAGCAAATAGCTGCCGATACTATGGTGGGCGGTGCAACACTTACAAAATTATTAGGCACATCGGCATGGTATGCTCCAGGTGCAGCAGGCGCTGCACTGGTTGAGTCTATCATCCGCAACCAGAAAAAAGTATTTCCATGCTGCGTATCACTTGAAGGTGAATACGGACAGAACGATATATGCCTGGGTGTACCTGTAGTGATAGGCAGCAAAGGCTGGGAAAAAATAATAGACTACAAGCTGAATGCAGAAGAAACTGCAGAGTTTAACAAGTCTGCAGAGGCTGTACGCAGCATGAACAAAGTGCTGGATACAATAAATGCCTAAGCAAAAGGTATAGTAATAAAGATAAAATGGAGCCGTCTCAACACAATTGGGGCGGCTTTTATTATTATAAATACCAAATATCACTAGATGACGCAGCCACACAGATATAGAACAACTTATTAAATATAGTTCTACAGCCTATATTTAGGCCGCCATTTTTTTGTTTTTCAGAAAATGTTTCTATCTTTCGGTATCTTCTATTAACAAAATATTAAGGCTTTGAAACGAATATTACTCTCCTTTGCGCTAATCATACCAATGTGCGTTCAAGCGCAACAACATCATGAAATAGGATTGGACGTTGGAGTTGCTAATTATTATGGCGATCTGCAGAATAAAGTCTTTCCAAGCTATGGCTATAAACCAACGGCTGGTATTTTCTATAAATATTTCCTCAGTCCACACGTGGGCCTGCGTTTTGGTGCAAACTATGCTACCGTTACAGCTGCAGACAGCCTATCTGATGTGCCTGCAGACAAAGCGCGTAACTTAAGCTTTACATCTCACATAGTAGAAGTACATGGTGGGCTTGAAATTAACTTCTTACCTATAGACATAGAGAGGATGAAGGTTACGCCATATGTGTTTGGTGGTATAGGCGCATTCTATTTTAATCCTTATGCACAAGGCCCTGATGGTAGCCGCGTGTTTTTGCGCCCGCTGAGCACAGAAGGCGAAGGCTTGCCACAATATCCAGATCGCAAACCATATAGCAATATTGCTGTGAGTTTCCCTTTTGGTGGTGGTATGAAATTCCTTATCGGTAAAACACTTGTAGTAACTACTGAACTAGGCTTCCGTTATACAACTACTGACTACCTAGATGATGTAAGCAAATCATACGTAAACCTGGACACATTATTAACCTACAGAGGTAAGCTGGCGCAGCAAATGTCTTTCCGCGGCAATAAAGCTGCTAACTGGGATAAGAACTACCCAACGTATACCAACCAGCGCGGCAATAGCAGCCAAAACGACTGGTATTGGTTTGGCAGTGTAGGTGTTGCTATATACTTCAGAACATTGGGTAATGTAAAGGATTACCTGCAAGGCCGCTGCCCGGTATTCTACTCTAAATAATTAACCCCCTTTTCTATAAAGAAGAAGGCTGCCCATATGAGCAGCCTTCTTCTTTATATGTAAATGATAATTTTGCTTTCTAGCCGAATTAAATGTCAAACAACTGATGCCTGAATTTTATAGACATCAATATCCATACCTATTCTTTTCTTTGTCCAAACGGCTAACACAGTAGCAATTTTATTGGGCTTTTATATTGTGGTGATTCATTATCCCTAAACTGGCAATTCCACATAAAAAGTAGTTCCATCTCCCGTTTTACTTTCAAACCATATCCGGCCGCCGTGCGCTTCAACAATTTGTTTTGATATCGCTAGTCCTAACCCGAACGACTGTTCCCCTGACGTCCCAGACCTTTTTGCCTCCGTAAACATATCAAATATTTTATCTCGCATTTTTTCCGGTATACCAATCCCATGATCTTTTACTGAAATGACTACATTTTCTGGTTTTTCAATAAGTTGAACAGAGATTGTACTATTGTTGGGGCTGAACTTAATGGCATTTGCAATCAGATTGCTAACTACCCGCCAAAGCTTCTCGCGGTTGGCAGAAACAATCAATGGTATTGCCTGCAAGTCAATACGCTGCCCCTTTTCATCAGCTTTAAAGCGAAGCAGATCAACACAATAATGCAGCAGTTTTAAAAGATCTACCGGCTCTTTCACCAATTCTTCCATTCGGGTATTTACCTGTAGCAGTTGGCTAATCAGTTCTATTGAACTTTCTCCTGCAGTTTTTATCAGATCCAGCATTTCCTTATCTTCATCAGAGCGTTCCTGAGCCTCTAACATAAGGGTAGCAAGAGAATACATAGCCCCAACAGGGCTACGTAAATCATGGGCTACTATCTTCATCATTTTCGTATTTTCTTCCTGGCTTTGCTCAAGCGCTACAAGTGCATTTTTTAATTGGGTATTTTGCTCGGTGATAACCCGATTAATTTTCCTGTTGTTCTGGTTATTTTTATATAATGAGATGAAAAAAATAATGAGTATAAATGCACCAGCAGAGATGCCCAATATCCAAATATTTTTCCCTTTGATCTGGTTTTCCTGTTTGGTGATCGTCAACTGATTTTTGGTGATCATTAGTTGACTTTGGATAAGCTTTGCATCTTTTTCAGCAGTACGATATTTAAGCTCAAGCTGACTGATCATTCGCATGCTATTTTTAATTTCCACGCTATCTTTTAACGTAATAAGCTTCTTCCCATACTCATATGCTCGCTTGTAGTTTCCAGTCTCTGAATAAATATCCGATAAGTACTGGTAACTAAAAATAATATCTCTCGATATGTTTAATTGTTGTGCGGTTTTTAATGATTGTAAAAAATAATACTCTGCCTTTTTATAATTCTTCAATTTGTAATAGATACTTGCTAGCGTAGATATTTCCCCATTCTGAACTACAGGATCTTTTTGAACATTTAATCCAATGTCTTTAATGATACATGCTAATGCTTCCTGGGGTTCGTTGGCCATTAGATAGGCGTTTGCCAGGTTATTTAGCGCTGCATCAGCTACATTGGGAAGCTTTTCTTTCTCCGCAAGTATCAAAGCCTGATTATAATAGACCAAGCTTTGTTTTATGTTACTATCAATTAGATATAGATTCCCTTTGTTGACCAATATGTTCCCAAGTATATAGTAGTTCCTATATTGAATTGCAGACTTTTCCCCCTTATCCAGGTAATACAATATCTTCTTTGTAAGGTTGATTTTTTTTGAATCTTGAAGAGTAAGGAATAACGTACTTATATTGTTATAGTTACTAGGAAGATCTATGCATAGAGGTAACGATTCACCTATGTTTATGGCATTATAATAATAACTTGTAGCCTGCTCATACTCGCCTTTAGTGCTGTAAATAGCAGCTAGCGCACCGTAAATAATAGGTAAAGCAGTACGAAATTGGCCAGAACGGCTGCATACAATAGCTGCCTGCTGAAAAATCTGTAAATACAATTCACCATTACGTGTTTTAATGTACAAATTTGACAGGCCTCTTAATGAGGTATCGACACCATTTGAAAAATTCATTTTTTCACTGGCATACAACGCGTTTTGAAAATAAGTAAACGCTTGTTGAGGATTTGTCTTTTCTAATTTAGTTGCGAGGGTTATGGTATCTCTTATGTGAAGTATGCCTATCGAGAAGCTATCTATAACCTGGGCATGTACTGATTCAGTAACGAAAATTAAAAATAATATTATTTTTAATGCTTTCATTTAAAAAAATCTATTTTTAAAAAAGACAAAACAACCTGTTATTAACTTTATGTTTGTTAACATAATCAAATATACAGGTCATGGTTTAATTGTTCTTTTTGTTAAGATATAACTATTACTCAGATTATTATAAGAATCTGAGTAATAGAATTCAAAAAGTATGAATTAATATCTTGAGAGTGGACGGGTGAATTGCTTCCCAAATGAAACCCTTTTTATAACTACAAAAGATGTTGGAATAGCCAATAACCATCTAAATCTTCCTAACTCGCTATCTACAGGCTATACATGCTAACTGTAATCTTTTATCGGAGAGAACCCACGCACTATTTCTGTCCATGCCGGTAACATGTTACTAAATGATCATTTACCATACCAGCTGCCTGCATAAAAGCATAGCATATGGTTGACCCTGTAAATTTGAATCCACGTTTCTGCAGGTCTTTGCTCATAGCATCAGACTCCGCAGTTTTTGCCGGGATCTGGCTTGTAGATGTGCGTTTGCCATCAATAGTTTTGTGGCCTGTAAACTGCCAAATATATTTATCAAAAGAGCCAAATTCCTTTTGTACGTCTATGAACAGCCGGGCATTATTAACTGCTGTTACAATCTTTTGCCTGTGGCGGATGATGCCGGCATCCAAAACTAATTCTTCAATTTTCTCATCTGTAAATTTTGCCACTTTTGCTACATCAAAATTGGCAAATGCCTTGCGGAAATTTTCGCGTTTATGGAGAATAGTTTTCCAGCTGAGACCCGCCTGGAAAGCGTCGAGGATCATAAACTCAAACAGCTTCTTGTCGTCATGAAGGGGTACGCCCCATTCCTCATCATGATACTGCTGCATCAATGCGTCTTCTCCGGGCCATGTGCATCTTACGGGTTCTTTTTCCATATTATATTATTTAAAAATAAAGCCTGAGAATGGAGGATAAACCACCAAGTATTCGAAACCTTTTTTTACAAACCTGCCCACATTGCCTTACTTTCTTTTGCATGCCCAAAAGAAAGTAACAAAGAAAAAGGCAGTCGGCAGCTATGACAGCTGCAGCCGACGCGGCTTTGTGCAAGCAGCAGTACTACTGTTCTGCCAGACTAAACAATTCTACCTCATAATAGCTACTCAAAATTATTAATGTCCCTTAATTGTATCTATACAATCATTTATTGACATCAGTTTCTGCTCACCGGTTACGTAGTTCTTCAGGCTCACCTTTTGTTGTTCCCGCTCTTCTGTACCCGGCAGTATCACATATACCGTATTTCGCTTGTTGGCATACTTCATTTGCTTATCAAACTTTACAGCATCAGGGTAAACCTCAGCAGCTATGCCTGCTGCACGCAATTGTTTGAGCACTTCAAGGGCATACAGTTCATTTTCACCACCAAAGTTGATGATGATGACCTGTGTGCCTGCAACCAACTGTGGAGGGAATAGGTTGAGTTCTTTTATAACATCGTAAATACGATCTATACCGAAAGACACACCTACCCCTGATAACCCCTTCAGGCCAAACAAGCCGGTAAGATCATCGTACCGGCCGCCGCCACCAATGCTGCCCATTTGCACGGCACGGCAAGCCACTTCAACTATTACACCTGTATAATAGTTTAATCCTCTTGCAAGGCTTATGTCCACCTCTATAGTTGCGGTCCACTCAGCAAGTTTTAGTTTATCATAATAGGCCAATGTTTGTTCCAGTTCTTTTATGCCTTCAAGCCCGGTTGCACTACTCTTCATTATATCTTTTAGTGCAGTCAGTTTCTCCAGGTTATCACCTTTTACGTTGATCACTTTTTCTATCTGCGCAATGCCTGTATCGGCAACGCCACGCTGTTGCAGTTCTGCAACCACTCCAATCCATCCTATCTTATCCAACTTATCCAATGCTATGGTTATCTCCATCATCAACTCTGGGGCATTGCAAATTTCTGCAAGGCCAGCCAATAGTTTGCGGCTGTTGATCTTTATAGCTACCTGGGGCAAACCCAATTGATAGAACGCAGACTGGTAAATACACAGCAACTCGGCCTCGTTAATAAGTGATGTGCTGCCGACCACATCAGCATCGCACTGCCAGAACTCACGGTAACGGCCCTTTTGTGGCCTGTCAGCACGCCATACAGGCTGCATCTGGTAACGCCTGAAGGGGAACGTAAGTTCGTTCTGATGCATCACCACATAACGGGCAAATGGTATGGTAAGGTCGTAGCGCAACGCACGCTCTGTAACCACAGGAGATGAGTATGGTTTGGCTAATAATTTAGCCCATTCAGCTGATAATTTTTCTTTGTCGGCATCCTTCTTTTCATGCAAGCCGTTATTAAGCACTTTAAATATCAAGCGGTCACCTTCTTCACCGTATTTACCGGTAAGGGTTACCAGGTTTTCCATAGTTGGTGTTTCCAACGGCTGGAACCCATAATTCTCAAATATAGTACGTAGTGTGCCCAAAATATATTGACGCTTCCTAACTTCCTCTGGCGAAAAATCGCGCATACCCTGCGGTATGGATGGTTTTGACATAGTTTCTATTTGTACTTTTTTATTATTGCATCACACGCTCTGTCTATCAGGTCATATACCTGCTTATATCCAGCTTCAGGGCCATACCATGGATCTGGTACAGATTGATTTATCCCTTCCAGTTCGTTCAGGAAATAATCCACATTACTTAGATCTGCACCTTTACCGGTAATATTCTTTATCTCCTGATAGACATCACCAGCCATGGCGTATATCTTATCAAATCGCTGCAGGTCTTCTTTTACAAACTTCCTTGCACGTTGCATAGATATGTCTACATTATTTGATAAACATATTTTCTGTGAAAACTGGTGTGGGGCCTCACCTATATGGTATGACTCTGTACCTGCAGAATCAACGGTCCAGTCCAGCTTGTTTTTCAATATCTTGTCTTTCATCAGACCTTCGGCAATAGGCGATCTGCATATGTTACCGAGGCAAACCATTAATATACGCATGTTGAATAAACGAAAGCAAAACTATAGAAAAGTGTTGTAGAATATTAAAACAATGCTAAACCTAAAACGTAACTTTAAATTATAACAAATGAAGCAGTATTTTTAATACCTCATGTCGCACCAAAACTGCAATATATTAAGCATTGCACCCTATCGAATATTACCACCAAGCAGCGGCGGCCATTTGGGTATTGTTTACGTACACCACTATTTGGGCAAGCTTTGCCAGGACCATGTTGTAAGCACCGTAGATAATAGCAGCGCGGACGATTATGCTTTTCAGCTCTACAACGTTTTCCCTGAAACCCCCAAACGGTACTTGCCTTTTTATAAATTCAATGAGCTAAAGGCTATAGCTCAAAAATATGATGTAAACTATATCTACTGCGATCATCCCTATATGGCCCCAACGGCCATGGCGCTATCGCGCAAGCTGAAAATACCGTGGTTTTTAAGAAGTCATAATATAGAAGCAGAACGGTTTAGAACTTTTGGCAAAAAGTGGTGGCCTGTAATGAAGATCTTTGAGCGCTTTGCTATGCGGCAGGCAAGTGGTAACTTTTTCATTACCCCAGAAGATATGCAATGGGCGCAGGCAAACTATGGAGTAAGCCCGGCTAAAAGCCATCTTGTACCCTATGGCACAACCCTAGATAAGGCGCCAACCGGGCACGATGCCGCTAAAAAAGATATTGCTGCTACTTTGAAAATAAATGCCGGCATACCCTGGTTGTATTTTTTAGGCGCGCTTGACTACCTTCCTAACACACAGGCAGTAGCGTATATACTGGATGAGATAATGCCTCGCCTAAATAAAAACAACTTGCAATACCAGGTAATAGTGGCGGGTAAAGGATTGAATGACGACCTGAAGAAACGCATTGAAAATACGCCCAATATTTTATACACCGGTTTTATACCCGACCTTAACCAACTGCTAAAAGCCTGCGACATTATGCTGAACCCAGTGATACTAGGCGGTGGCATAAAAACAAAAGCAATAGAAGCACTGGGTTATAACAAAATAGTGGTAAGTGCGCAAAGCGGCGCTGCGGGGCTGGTACCAGAGGTATGCGGCGACAACCTGCTCGTATCGCCAGACCATGATTGGGATGCATTTACCACAGACGTGATAAAAGCTGCAGGTATGCATGCAGAGATACCAAAGACGTTTTACGACATGTACTATTGGGGTAACATTGCCCGGAATATACTGGCTATACTGAAAGGATATAACCGCTAGCTTCCACTGTTATCAAAAGCGTATTGTACGAGGTTTGCGCCCATTTCCAGCGCCTGCACATGCTTTTCGGGGAGGTCGCGATGCACATCAAAATCTTCCCAGCCATCCCCAAGGTCAGTTTCGTAACTGTAGAAGCATACCAGCCGGCCTTTGTATATCAGGCCATAACCTTTAGGTGGTTTACCGTCGTGCTCATGTATTTTTGGCAGGCCATTGGTAAATGTAAACTTTTGGTGGTATATGGGATGCGAAAAAGGAAGTTCAACCAGCTCAAGGTCGGGGAATACCTTTTTTAGTGCCGGACGCACATAAGGATCTAGCCCGTAGTTATCATCTATATGCAGGAAACCACCACCCTGTAGGTACTTACGCAGGTTTTGGGCTTCATCGTCTGTAAGCGCCCAACGGCCATGTCCCGTCATGTGGATGAAGGGATAATTGAAAATATCCGGGCTTCCAACTTCTACCTCTGCCTGCCGGGTATCAAAGCTGGTATGCAATTGCTGGTTGCAAAAAGCAGCCAGGTTGGGTAGCGATGTGGGATTTGCATACCAGTCGCCACCACCGCTATATATCAATAGCGCCAACTTCATTTGCGCATGCACCACCATGTTGCAAATTAGTAGCGCACCCAACAACAACACCTTATATCCTTTGTTACCCATTATTTATCATATTAAAATAAGCGCAAGCACTTATTGCGGCAGTTTCGGTACGCAGACGACGAGTACCCAATGATACCGGGGTATAGCCTACCCCTACACACAAATTTACTTCCTCTGCGGTAAAATCGCCCTCAGGACCTATTAGTATTATGGCTTCTGCTCCGGGTTTTAACATTTCTGATAACTGCTGCCTTTCCTGCCCGTCCATACAGTGTGCTATTAACTTTTGGTGTTTGGGGTATTTAGTCAAAACATCTTTTAATAGCATGGCTTCTGGTAATGCAGGCAAGTAAGCCTGCTGTGACTGCAGCATAGCCGATATAAGTATCTGCTGCAAGCGATCATAACGCATTTTTTCTTTCTCAGATCGCGAAGTGAGCAATGGGATTATAGCAGCTGCACCAAGCTCAGTAGCCTTTTCGAGCATCCACTCGTTGCGCGCATTGTTCTTGGTAAACGCTACACCAAGGTATAGTCGCGCCACATCGGCAGCATGAAATGTAACGGACTCTACTTTTACACTGCACTTTTTCTTTTCTGCTGTAGCGATGGTGGTAATAGCGGTGTACCCCTCCCCATTGGCCAATTGCAATTGTTCGCCGGTTTTCATACGCAGTACCAGCATCGTGTGCCGCACAGTGCCTTCGTCCAGCCAAAGCGTTGCACCCTGCTTCAGATCGCCGCTAAAATAAAATTGTGGTAACGTAACCATGAGGCAATTTACCTAAATAACTTAAAGAGTATGCAGCAATATGGCGCCAACCACAAAGCGTTTTAAAAGATCTGTAAAGCGGGAGTGCTTATAAAAAGAAGCGAGGAGGATATATTGGCAAAAACAGGGTATTTGCTTTTTATGCCCCGACCTTAGTTAAGGCCGGGGATATTTTATGAAGTTGCCTTGTAGGCAATAGGTACGTTTAGCGGAGTTGCAATTGTTTGTCAGCAATAAGCCTGCGCAGGTTGATAAGTGCATAGCGCATACGACCAAGGGCAGTATTAATGCTTACATCACTCATATCGGCTATTTCTTTAAAACTCAGATCGCCGTATATGCGCAGCACTATTACTTCACGCTGCTCTTCGGGCAGCAGCTCTATAAGCTGGCGTACGCTTTCGTGTGTCTGCCTCTTTTCCATAGCATCAGCAGCCGTGTCGGCAAGGGGCAGTAATGCACCTATATCGCGGCCGTCGGGCAGCGTTACAGGTATTTGCACCTTTGTACGCCTAAAGTGGTCCATACACAGGTTATGAGCTACGCGAATGGCCCATGGCAGGAACTTGCCCTGTTCGCTATAGCGGCCTTCGCGAATAGTTTTGATCATTTTCAGGAAGGCATCCTGAAAAATATCTTCAGCCATATACTTGTCTTTTACAAGCATGTAAATAGCCGTATAAATTTTGTCTTTGTATTTGTGCACAATAACTTCCAGCGCCCGGTCTTGCCCTTCAATGAAGGCATGTATCAGTTCTGCATCTGATAGCTCAGATAATTTTTGTGTCAATTGCATATAACTCCTACTTTTTAAAACGGTAACGTACAAATCAAATCAAACTCACAAGTGTTATTAAAGTAGAAGTATATCTTATAGAAGTGCGTTTTTAGTTTAAGTGTTAAGCAAGTGCAAAAAAGTTAAAAAAAATCAATTAACCAAATATCATTCAAAATATTTAATCAACTGCCATCTAACTGTCTGTAAATGCGTTACAATACTAATAGACGAAGAATAGTAAAAAAAGGTTGGGGAAATGGTTAAAATATTTCAGAAACATATAAATTTAATACAATAGACATTTCAACATGCATTGTAATGTCTACTTACTTAAAAATACAAATGCCCCGTAAAAACGGAGCATTTGTCATTTCACCTCAAAAAAATTATCGCTGATTAGCATACCTAACCATCACAAATTAATCAGGTTTCTTACCATCCAGGAAGGTATTCTTGGTCTGGAGGGTAGCCTGTGAATTGTTCTGCTTGTCATTCATACCCACGGTATAGCCGCTGTATAGGGTGTCTGAAGACGCCAGTCCATTGTCCAACTGCGTTTTCTGGCGCATATATGCCGGTACATTTTCTAGTTCTTCGCTGCTTTCATTACCCTTAATATTGAAGCTCATGCGGCGCAGACGCTCAGCACGTTCTTCGAGAGAACGTTTCTGTTCTTCAAAACGCAGCTTTTCCTGAATCTCTTCGCGGGTAAGCTGGTGCTCGCCTATACGGGTAGGTATCTGCTCTTCTGTGATCTCATTCTTAATGATCAACTGTAAAGTCGGCTCTTCCTTCTGCTCTGGCTCTGCAACCTTGGTTGCCATTGTCATTTCAGACTCGTTAGCTACCGTACTTACATTTTCATTGGTATTAGCTACAGGTGCAGTCATCATAGCATCAACCGAATAAGTATTCTTAACCGGAGCCATTTCAACCAATACAGGAGCCATATTGCCTGTTGCATACATGCTAGGTATTGCATCAGGTACTTTCTGTTCTACAGCACTAAAATCGCCTAGCTTCACTATCACTTTTTCTGGCTCATTGCTCTTTGCAGCCGGCATGTTGGATACAATATCCTTATGATCAAAGCCAGTAGCTATTACAGTTACTGCGATCTTATCGCCCAGGTTAGGATCATTACCCATACCCAGTATTACATCGCAATTATCACCAGCCTGCTGTTGTACATATGCCTGTATTGCTTCAGCTTCATCCATTGTATGTTCAAACTCCCCGGCAGCCGATGTAATGTTCAGCAGCAACCATTTAGCGCCACGTATATCATTATCATTCAGCAACGGAGAATTGAGCGCTTCTTCAACAGCACGTTCTGCACGATTTTCACCAGATACTGATGCACTACCCAATATAGCTACACCGCCATTTTTCATTACAGTGCACACGTCAGCAAAGTCAACGTTGATCTGACCAGTGGTAGTGATCACATCTGTGATACACTTAGCAGCAGTAGCTAGTATATCATCTGCCATAGCAAATGCCTGTGTGTATGGCAGATTACCAAACTGCTGACGCAGCTTATCGTTAGAGATGATCAGAATAGTATCCACATGCTCGCGCATACGGTCTATACCTTCCTGAGCCTGCTTCATACGCCTGCGGCCTTCGTAAGTGAACGGTGTAGTAACAATACCTACAGTAAGTATATTAAGGTCGCGGCATATCTTAGATACAACCGGCGCACCACCTGTACCTGTACCACCACCCATACCGGCAGTAATGAACGCCATGCGGGTATTTACTTTCAGTATCTTGGCAATATCTTCCAAGCTTTCTTCGCTTGCCTGTTTGCCTATTTCGGGATTTGCACCTGCACCCAAACCTTGTGTAAGATGCGGGCCCAACTGTATCTTGTTAGCTACCGGGCTCAGAGCCAGCGCCTGAGAATCTGTATTGCAGACCACAAAGTCCACACCCTCAATACCTAAATTGTGCATGTAATTGACAGCATTACTGCCGCCACCACCTACGCCTATCACCTTCAGAATAGACGACTGATTTTTGGGGATTTCAAAATGTATCATAGCCTGTTGTTTTGGGGTTAGTAATTGCTTACTTTATTGTTGTGAATGGTTATTTATAATGATTGTTGTGAAATTTAATTATTGTATTTCCTGATCTTCTACATCTTCAAAAATGCTCATGAACTTTCCTTTAAAACCATCGAAAAGACGCTTAAAGTTTTCGCTGCGTTTCTTTGTTCTCTCTGTATTATAGGCATTATCTACAGGTGCAATCGTATCTGTTGCTTCCTGCTCTTCCGCGCTCATCAATTCAGGTGTATCCACATCGCCAAGGTTGATGTAATTACCACCCTTGTTAGCAAAGTGCATTTTACCGCTTTCAAAATCGTGATAGCCGCGTAGTATCAACCCAATACAGGTTGAATATGCAGGGTTCATCAACGCTGCCAGGTGGCTGCCTGCCAGGTGCTCATTAGGCAAACCTATACGAGCGCCCAAGCCGGTTACATACTCTGTAAGCTGCTTTATATTGCGCAATTGTGCACCACCACCGGTAAGTATTATGCCGCCGTGCAGGTGTTTGTCCAGGCCTATCTGCTTTAGATGATACACTACATAATCCAGTATCTCCTGCATCCTTGCCTGTATAATGTGGGCCAGGTTCTTTACAGATATTTCTTTTGCAGGTAAACCACGCAGACCCGGTATTGTTATATACTCATTGTTTTTCGCTTCATCAGCAAGCGCCATACCAAATTGCACCTTCATCTGCTCGGCCTGCGCACGTAACACCCCCAGCCCCTGGCGTATATCGTTAGTGATATTAACACCAGCAAATGGTATTACAGCTGTATGCTTTAATATGCCGTCATAAAACACAGCCATATCGGTAGTACCACCACCTATATCTACTATAGCCACACCAGCCTCCAGATCTTCTTCATTCATTACAGCGGCTGCCGATGCAAGGGGTTGCAACACCAGGTCGGTAGTGATAAGAGAAGATTTATCAACGCAACGTTTTATGTTACGTATGGCGTTACGGTCGCCCGTGATGATATGGAAATTAGCGCCGATCTTTATACCACTCATTCCGATAGGATCGATAACCGAAGTGGTATTATCAACTGTATAGTCTTGCGGTATAATGTCTATAATCTGGTCGCCAGCAGGTATATAAGTCTGGTGCTGATCGCGTATCAACAACTCTATATCTGCTTTATTAATTTCATCTTCTACATTGGTGCGTACCCTATCGCCACGGGTCTGCAGGCTTTTTATGTGCTGGCCTGCAATACCTACATACACATCCTTAATTTCTAACTGAGGGTTAGATAACAGGCATTTCTCTATTGCCTGCTCTATGGATTTGATGCACTGTTCAATATTCATGACCACACCATGACTAACGCCTGCCGACTCTGCTTTACCAAAGCCAAGGATCTCCAGTTTGCCGAATTCATTTTTTCTTCCGGCTATAGCTACCACCTTTGTGGTACCAATGTCGAGGCCTACTATTACGGGCTGCTGCTTAATGCTCATATCGTGTGCTTTAATGTGTTTGTGTTGATGTTTTTCCCTTATAAATATATTTGTCCTTTATTATTTTTACCGGCACTTTGGGTGGCAGTTTTTTTACTGTTGGGGTTGACTGCCGGGCAATTGATGTCTTTGCAGGAACCATCTTTACAGGCACCGGTGGTGGCTTTGCAGGTGCGGTTGCCGTTTGCGATGTAACAGCGGAATTAGTAGCCGCTCCTGTTTTTGTAACCACACTAGCAGTAACAGGTGTAACCCCGTCATCGTTCTTGCTCCTCAAACTATCCATGATGCTATTGTACCAGCTCATGGTCTTCATTCCTTTATCAACCGGCCCTTTCCATGGCAGCGAAGGCGATGCTACTACCTGTCCTTTATACCGCAGGTCCAGTCTTTGATACTTATCCCAACCTATGTGGGTCATTATTTTTTTATAGAAGAGCAGCAGGTTATCAAACTTCTCCTTCATATCGGTAGTATCACCCAGCAAAATAATGTGGTTGCCCAGCACAGGCACCAGCTGAAATGCATAGCTACTGTCCATTGCTATCTGTGCTATCTGCGCACGCCAGAAGCTATTCTGCTCCACGTACCGTACAAGTGCCACTACTTGTCCCTTTATAGACCTGCTGATACTATCATCGTGCATCTGCGGTACATTGGTAACTATAGTAGTATAGTAGGTGTACTGTTTTGATATAGGCATTTGCGCTAGCGAGGTATCTAAATAGTAGCTGCCTCCATTGTCTTCAAATACCCTAGCCACCGGTGCACGTTGCGTTACATTCAGGTGCAGTACGTTCTGGTTGTCTATATAAGCTTGGGCATTAGCCACCCATGGATTAGCAGTAAGGATGTACTCCATACGCTGTATATCCAATTTGTTTACAGGCATGTGCAGCACATCTACATGCCTGTCTGTTATGGCAATAGACTTCACCATATCGTTATCCAGGAACTTATATTTATCGCCGTTTGTGATGTTTACATCTACTCCTGTCAACGTCTTCTTGTCTTCAATATTTGAAGCGCTTAGCAAAGCCGTAATACAGCCACCTGTTGCTACAAGCGCTAATAGCACCTGCAACACCTTACGAACCGATATTTTACGCTTTGCGCTCACTGTTTAGCTAAGTATTTCTTTTATTGGTTGTATCAAATGGTCTATATCGCCTGCACCTGCCGTTATCAGTAGTGCTGGTTTTTCTTTAGTTATATATTCCAGCAAGGCTTCTTTTGAAAGCACCTGATGATTCTTGTTCTTCATCCTGTCAGTGATCATCTGTGATGTCACACCCTCCATAGGCAATTCTCGTGCGGGGTAGATATTCAGCAGTATCACATCATCGGCCATATCCAGGCTGTGGGCAAAGCCATCAGCAAGATCACGAGTACGCGTAAATAAATGCGGCTGAAATGCAATAACACATTTACGACCCGGGAACAGATGTTTCGCGCTCTGTATCAATGCCGCTAGCTCTTCAGGATGATGTGCATAGTCATCTATATACACACTGTCTGCTGTGTTCACAATATATTCAAAGCGTCTCTTTACACCTTTAAAACCCTTCAATGCTTCTATTACGGCATCTCCATCAATACCCAGCAAATGAGTAACAGTGATGGCTGCTAATGCATTCTCTACATTGTGCATACCACCTATAGGCAATTGCACATTTTGCAGGTCCCAATCTTTACCTTTTATATTGAATATGTAGCCACCATTCAGCAATGCTATATGGGTAGCGTGCACATCTGCATGATGATCGTTAAGGCTATATGTGATAATATGGGGCGCTTTAATGTCGGCAGCACGATGCAAACCATGCTTTACCAAAAGCGTACCACCTTCTTTTATATTACGAGTGTATTGCAGGAAGGCTTCTTCCATTTCTTCCACGGTGCCATATATATCCAAGTGATCAGCATCCATAGCTGTAAGCACAGCTATATCAGGATGAAGTTTCAGGAAGCTGCGATCATATTCATCGGCTTCTATAACAGCTACATCTTTATCACTGCTCCAGTAGTTACGGTCATAATTTACAGAGATACCCCCCAGGAAGGCATTGCAACCATAACCTGTTTCGCGCAACAGGTAAGCAGTCATGGTAGATATGGTGGTCTTACCATGTGTACCTGCAACAGTAACGGCAAACATAGCCTGTGTTATCCACTGCAATACATCGCTGCGCTTGTATACTAGATAGCCATTGTCTATGTACCAGTTCAGTTCTTTATGATCCTTGGGTATTGCGGGAGTATAAACTACTAGTTCAGCTTCTTTATACACCAATGCCACGTCATCCGTAAAATGTATTTCCATACCTTCCTGCTCCAGGTGGGCTGTGAGGTCTGATGGGGTACGGTCATAACCTTTCACTACGGCACCCTGCCTGCTGAAAAAGCGGGCCAGTGCACTCATACCGATACCACCGATACCGATAAAGCAGATCCTTTTTATGTTCCTTACGTCCATTTCGTTATTTTATTATTTCAAATACTTTTTTTGCAATCCTTTCATCCGCATCCTTTATAGCTAGCCCACGCAGTGCCTGGCTCATTATGCCTTGCATGGTGGTATCGGCCATAAGGCTTTTTAGTTTTTTTACCAACTCACTTTTGGCCATAGCATCAGTAACCATCAGCGCAGCGTTATGCTGTGTAAGCGCCTGTGCATTGCTTGTCTGGTGATCTTCTGCAGCATATGGGAATGGCACAAAAATGACCGGCTTAGCAGCTATACACAGTTCTGATATAGCCAATGCACCCGCCCTGGATATTACAATATCAGCAGCAGCATAGGCATAGTCCATCTCTTTTATAAAATCATACACTTTTACTCTGCCTTTGTATAGTGATGCACTCTGTACCGCCTGATGATAAAATTGTTTGCCTGTTTGCCACACCAGCTGCACACCGGTATCCATTATGGTTGCCAGTTGCTCATTAATAGTTTCATTTATTGTTTTAGCGCCTAAGCTTCCGCCTACAGCAAGTATTGTTGTTTTGGTAGCGTCACCACCCAGCCATACCTGGCCTTCATCGCGGGTGATATTCATCTGTGAAATATTTTTTCTTACCGGGTTGCCGGTAAGTATCAGCCGGTCTTTAGGAAAGAATCTTTCCATGTTGGCATAGGCCACACAAATTGCTTGTGCTTTCTTGCCCAGTATCTGGTTGCTCTTCCCGGCATAGGAGTTCTGCTCCTGTATCATGGTTGGGATACCCAAACGTTGTGCCATCCTCAGAATAGGAAAACTGGCATAACCACCTACACCTATAGCAGCGTCTGGCTTAAAATCTTTAATAATCTGCTTCGCATCCCTGTAGCTCTTCAGCAACTTAAATGGCAGTGTTATATTCTTGAGTATGTTGCTCCTGTTGAAGCCCGCAATATCCAACCCTACTATTTCAAAACCTTCCTGCGGCACTTTCTCCATTTCCATCTTGCCTTTAGCGCCTACAAAAAGCAATTGAGTGCCGGGCTGCAGGCGCTGCAAAGCATGGCCTATAGCTACCGCCGGGAAGATGTGACCTCCCGTACCCCCGCCTGCTATGATGATGCGCTTACTCATTTATGCCGGTAGTATTTTTGTTTTTTTAGGTGTTTTAATGATCAATTTACTCTTCATTTCAGTCTCGTCTTCGTCAGTATCTGCTTCAACCTCTTTAGTTTCTTTTGTGTCGGCAGCAATAGCCATATCTTTCTTCTTGCCTTCCATCTCATCTACATAGCGGCTCACGCTTAGCACTATGCCAATAGCTATACTTGTAAACCATATAGATGAACCACCCATACTCACCATAGGCAACGTTAACCCCGTGACAGGTACCAAGTGCACGTTTACTGCCATATTCAACATGGCCTGGAATACCAACGTGATACTCAACCCCACGGCCAGGAATGCACCGAATGCATATGGGCACCTACGGAATATTAACACGCTTCTCCACAGGAACAACAAGTACAGCATAATGAGCACTGCGCCCCCGACTAAACCATACTCCTCAATAATGATGGAATAAATAAAGTCGGAATACGGATGCGGCAGAAAATTGCGCTGCAGGCTATTGCCTGGCCCACGCCCTGTGATCCCACCATTTGCAATAGCTATTTTGGCTTGCTGCACCTGGTACACATCTTCTTTCTTGCTGCCATCTTTTTTCTTGCCGCCTGCAAAGTCTTCAATACGTTGTTGCCATGTACTTGCACGCCCAAAGTGTGTAAGCTTAGAAATAGTGAACAGCAACACCAGGCCAAATATCCCTGCCACTGCAAGCAATGCCAGATGGCGCATACGCACACGCCCTATAAAGAACAATATGCTGCATGTAGCACCAAGCATCAGCGCAGTAGAAAGGTTGGCCGGAGCAATGAATGCACACGTGAGCAACATTGGTATAAGTACAGGCAGAAAACCTTTTTTCAAGTCTTTAATAACCGGCTGTTTAAGACTGAGTACTCGTGCCAAAAACATGAATAAGGCAAGCTTGGCAAGATCCGAGGTCTGGAAAGTAAGATTGATGACCGGGAGCCGTATCCACCTGGAGCCTTCATTTAAAGAAGTACCGAAGAACAAGGTCCAGATGAGCAATGGTAAGCTTATAGTGTACAACACCATAGAGATACGCGCAAAACGGGTATAGTTAATACGATGTACCCAATAGATGATGAGCAAGCCAAAGGCCAGTACCATCACTTGTTTCACCATGTAGTAGCTGGCATTCTTTTCCATACGGTAAGCAAGTGAACCAGTAGAGCTGAATACAGCCAACAGGCTGATGAAGGAGAGTATGAGCACTACAGCCCATATCACCCGGTCGCCCTGTGTTCGTTTTAGCAATTCCTGCCCGTATTGTTTACTTTTCAGCCACATTTTCTTTACTGCTTTATTACACTTGTTTTCAACCCTTCATCATATTTCCAACTAAAGCCATTCTATACTTCTATCCATCTAATCTCTAACCGATAATCCTTTTATTTACTAGAGTTCCTTTACTGCTTCCTTAAATTGATTGCCCCTGTCTTCATAATTTTTAAACAGATCGAAACTGGCACAACCCGGAGAAAGTAATACTACATCTCCCCGCTCGCTGCATTCAAAAGCTGTTGTCACTGCTTCTTTTGCACTCATTGTATCTATCATCACCGGCACTAATCCCTCAAATGCTTTGTGTATAGGTGTATTATCCACACCCAGGCACACTATAGCTTTTACTTTTTCTTCTACCAGTGCGGCTATTTCAGTATAGTCATTGCCTTTGTCCTGCCCACCAAGTATCAGTATCACAGGCTTGTTCATGCTTTCAAGCGCAAACCAAACAGAGTTTACATTTGTTGCTTTACTGTCATTAATAAAATCAACACCTTTAACCGTACCTGCAAACTCAAGGCGGTGGTCCAGCCCTTCAAAGGTTTCAAAGCTTTCCCTGATCTTTATCTTCCTGATGCCTGCCACCCTTGCTGATATACCCGCTGCCATGCTGTTGTATTGATTGTGCTTCCCTTTTATTGCCAGGTCGTGGATGGATACATCCAGTTGTTCATCACCATAAAGAATATGGAGTTGTTCTTTCTTGACAAATGCTCCTTCCGTTAGTTCTTCGTGCTCGTCCATTGTGAAATAAATTGTTCTGGCGTTAGTAGTATGGTTGTGTAAGTAATTTTGTATCGCTTTATCGTCCTTGTTCAGCACCAGGTGGTCGTTGCTATCCTGATTTTCTGTTATCCTGAATTTTGAGGCCACATACTTCTCAAAATTGTAGTCGTAGCGGTCCAGGTGATCTGGAGTTATATTTAGCAGCACAGCTATATCCGGCTTGAACTGATGAATATCATCCAGCTGAAAACTGCTGATCTCTATCACATACCATTCGTGCGGCTGCTCTGCTATTTGCTTTGCAAAACTCACCCCTATATTGCCCACCATAGCTACATCATAACCTGCTTCCTTCAGCAGGTGAAAGGTAAGCTTGGTAGTAGTGCTCTTACCATTGCTGCCTGTTATGGCTATTATCTTACTGCTGCCTTTGTACCGGTACCCCAACTCTATCTCACTGCACACCAGTATATTGGCAGCTCGCACTTTTTTCATTATTTCGGTCTTCTCGCTAATGCCAGGGCTCTTTACCAGGCATGCTGCACCAAGTATCCTCTGTACATCATGTTTCCCTTCTTCATATTCTATACCTGCATCCTGCAACGTCTGGCGGTATTGTTCCTTAATGGTACCACCATCACTCACAAACACATCCCAACCTTGCTGCTTGCCAAGCAGGGCTGCGCCTACACCGCTTTCCGCAGCGCCCAGTATCACCAGTTGTTTGTTTTCGTTTTGCACTATTGCAGTTTTAATGTTACTATACTCATTATGGCCAATATGATCCCTATTATCCAGAACCGTGTTACGATCTTAGCTTCCTGGTAACCCTTTTTCTGAAAATGATGATGCAGCGGTGACATCAGGAATACCCTGCGCCCTTCGCCGTATTTCTTCTTAGTGTACTTGAAGTACCACACCTGTATAATGACCGACAAATTCTCAACCAGGAAGATGCCACAGATGATAGGTATCAGTAACTCTTTACGCACCATTATAGCCAGTGATGCTATAATACCACCCAACGCCAGGCTGCCTGTATCGCCCATAAAAACCTGTGCGGGGTATGCATTGTACCACAAGAAACCTACACATGCCCCCACAAATGCACCGATGAAAATAGACAGCTCACCCAGGTTAGGGATGTCCATAATATTGAGGTAACCGGCAAATATGTAGTTACCCGATAGGTAAGCAAACACAGCAATACAAATACCTGCTATGGCGGATACCCCTGTAGCTAGCCCATCAATACCATCGGTAATGTTTGCTCCGTTAGATACTGCAATGATGATAAATGTAACCACCAGTATATAAATAAGTGGAGTAGCTATATTGATGTATTTTTCACCAAACATGGCGCCCAGTGAAGCATAGCTAACTTCATGACTTTTAAGAAATGGGATAGTTGTAGTAACACCTTTAATGTTTACATAATAGTGCGCTACCCCGTTTTCATCCTTTCTAGCATACGGTTTAGACATTTGCTTTTCAGTACTGTTCAGCAATACATGCCCATCTTTAGGTACTTCTCTAGATACCAGTACATTCTGATTGTAGTACATAGTAACACCTACTATAATCCCAAGCCCTACCTGCCCTATCACCTTAAACTTACCTGCCAGGCCTTCCTTATTTTTTTTGAACACCTTTATGTAGTCATCAAGGTAGCCTATAGCGCCGCACCATATGGTAGAGACGATCATCAAGATGATATACACATTCTGCACGCGCGCAAACAACAATGTAGGAATCAGTATAGCAGCAATGATAATGATACCCCCCATTGTAGGTGTACCCTTCTTCTGTTTTTCACCTTCCAGACCCAGATCTCTTATCACTTCGCCCACTTGTTTCCTTTGCAGGAAACGGATCAGGTTCTTGCCGAATATCATAGATATCACCAGCGATGCGATAATGGCCATAGCAGTACGGAAAGTGATATAATTAAATACCCCTGCTCCTGAAAGCCTGAAATGATCGCGCAGATATATGAACAAGTAATACAGCATACTGGTTTGCTATTTATCTAATGTTATAAATGCTTCTGTTAATACCTGCCTGTCGTCAAAAGGATATTTCACGCCTTTTATCTCCTGGTATGTTTCGTGTCCTTTGCCTGCTACCAGCAATATATCGCCGGGATGAGCCAGCGCACAAGCCGTTTTTATCGCCTCCCTCCTATCGGTTATACGTAGTATTCTTCTTTTTTGTGTGGCATTAAGTCCTGCCACCATTTCATCCAATATCGCTTCAGGATCTTCGCTGCGCGGGTTATCGGCAGTAAGTATCACTCGTTCACTATGCTCACATGCTACTACTGCCATCACGGGCCGTTTGGTGCGGTCTCTGTCGCCGCCACAGCCTGCTACTGTTATTATCTGCTGCCCGTCTGTGCGCAATTGCTTTATAGTTGCCAATACATTCAGCAGTGCATCGGGTGTATGGGCATAATCTACTATTCCCAGTATTTTCTCTTTGGGCGACATGTATGTTTCAAACCTGCCTGGCGCACCATGCAAATCGCTCAGTACGGCTAATATTTCCATACCCTCTACACCCAGCAATTTTGCTGCACCATATACAGCCAGCAGGTTATAGGCATTAAATGTGCCTATCATCCTGAAGTGCGCTTCATGCCCGTCAACTACCATTACCAGGCCGGTAAGATTGTTTTCAAGCACTTTACCTTTTATGGTAGCAGGTGCTTTTAAACTGTATGTGCACTTTTCAGCTATTGTGTTTTGCAACATCACCATACCTCTTTTATCATCAGCATTGGTAAGTGCAAAAGCATTATCGGGCAAACCATCAAAAAAGCTTTTTTTCACCCGTATGTACTCGTCAAATGTTTTGTGATAGTCCAGGTGATCATGAGTAATGTTGGTAAATATGCCACCACAGAACCTTAACCCTGCAATGCGTTGCTGGTGTACGGCATGAGAGCTCACTTCCATAAACACATGCGTGCATCCTGCACTTACCATTTCTGCCAGTAATGCCTGTATAGCTATCGCATCGGGGGTGGTATGGGTAGCAGTGATCACCTTATCATTTACCTGGTTTTGCACAGTAGATATTAGGCCGCACTTATAACCCAGCCTCTCAAATAATTTAAAGAGCAGTGTAGCGGTTGTTGTCTTACCGTTTGTGCCTGTCACTCCCATTACTTTCAGCTGATGCGAAGGACTGCCATAAAATGCATCGGCCATTAGCCCCACTGCGGCAGCGCTGTCCTTTACTTTTACATAGCTAACTCCATCTGTTCTTTCAGCAGGTAGCGATTCAGCAACAATAACTGTCGCACCATTTTCTATGGCTTTTCCAATAAAAGTATGACCGTCGCTGATGGTTCCTTTTACAGCTATAAATGCAAAACTGTTACGCACTAAACGTGAGTCTATAGCCAGCCCTGCCACTTCTATAGCAGCATCTCCCTGTGTTGTTGCACCGGGCACATTTATCAGTATATCACGTAGCGCTGGCATCTCAATTATTTAGCTTAACTGTAGTATTATATTTTCTCCTTTTACCACCTTTGTTCCGGGTGTTAACGATTGCTGGCGTACCCTGCCCCTCCCTGCTATCTGCACTTGCAGCCCTTCCTGCTCCAACAGGTAAACCGCATCCTTAAGCCCCATGCCTGTAACATCAGGTACATTACCATAATAAACCTGGCGGGGGCGTATCACCATTTTCTTTGTCGTGTCAGTATATAGTTGCGCAAAGCTGCCGGGCTGCTCTGCTTGTGCAGGCACTTGCATGCCTACCGCTTGCAGCAAAGTCTGGTAATTTCTTACAGTGGCTTGTAGTGCCGGTATCTTGCTGTCAGCAGCATTTTTTGCCACGCTATCCAGCGGTCCATCCCAACCACCTATATTCCCGGCAAATATTTTGTCGGCTATCATACGGAACACCGGCGCAGCAACTGCACCGCCATAGTAAATGTTAGAGTGTGGCCGTGTACGTATTACTACGCATATGGTATATTTAGGCTTTTCGGCAGGGAAGTAACCTACAAACGAACCCTGGTAATAACCATCCCTATAAGTGATGCCTTTATCAGCCACCTGGGCCGTACCAGTTTTACCTGCTATGGTATAAAATGGCGACGAAATATTCTTAGCTGTACCCTCGCGCACCACTGCTTGTGTACACCTCTTTAACTGCTCCACAACTGCCGGAGAACCTACCTGCTCTACTACGGTAACAGGAGAGAACGTTTGCACATCCTTTCCATATTCTCTTATGGAGCTTACCAGGTATGGCTTCATCATCTTGCCATTATTGGCTATTGAGTTGTAAAGCATGCAGGTATGCAATGGCGTTATCTGCACTTCATACCCTGTAGCCATCCACGGTAAGCTAGTCTGGCTCCAGCTACGATTCTCAGGTCCTTTCACGTTCGATCTGTATTCACCACCCAGGTCTATTCCTGTCTTTTTATCGAGGTGGAGTTTGCGCAGGTGCCCAACAAACTGGTCTGGATCCTTATAATAATAAGTGTTCGCCAATTTAGCCATTGCAGCGTTAGATGACTCTGCAAAGGCCTTCCAAATAGGCATTGCATGCAAACCAAGGTGCGAATCGCGCATTACCCTGTTCCCAAATCTTATCTGGCCACCTTCTGCATCTATTATATCATCTACCGTTACATACTTATCATTTAGTAGCGATATCAATGTTACCAGCTTAAATGTTGATCCCGGCTCCGTAGGCATTAGAGCGTAGTTGCGCTGCTCTGTATAATCACCCGTGCTGTCACGCCCCAGGTTCACCATTGCTCTTATCTTACCCGTATTCACCTCCATTACTATGCAGGTACCATACTCGCATTTTTCATTTTTCAGTACGCCATACAATACGTGCTCAGCAACATCTTGTATCCCCATATCCAGAGTAGTCACGATGTCTTTACCATTCACAGCCTCTTCTTCGCTGCCTTCTATTGGCATCCAGGTGCCGGTAGTCTTTTGTTCTATCCTGCTGCCATCTGTACCTTTTAATGAATTGTCGTAGGTAGCCTCAAGACCAATGGCCATACCTGGCCGCCATGTACCTATTATGCTTGTAGCAAGGGTTTCATAGGGATTTTTCCTTTTCACCTCAGGCTCTGCTATAAAGCCACCCGAGCCTTTACCATGCCTGAAGATGGGGAAATACCTCAACTGCTCGTACTTATCATACGGTAAGTGCCTGAACAACTGATAATACATTTCCTGGTTATCGTAGGCTTCCTGCAGCTCTTTCCGGTACTCGCCTTCTGTCATGTCATTATATAAATGAGAAAGGCACAGTGCCAGCGAATCAACTTCTTTATTAAAAATCTTGGGTGTAATGGCTGAAAAATCTACGTGTATATTAAACTGCGGCACAGACGACGATAGCAACAGACCATCTTCGTTATATATATTGCCACGCTCTGCCTGTAGCGGCATGTTTCGGGTATGCACTTCCTTCGCTGCATTGCGCAGTTCCTCTCCTTCCCTTACCTGTATCATTGCCGCTTTCACCAATATGGCTACACCCAGCAGGCAAATGCAGGTAAAGGCTATATACACCCTGAATCGTATGTCTTTTTTTACATCCACTTATCTGTACACTCAATTATTTGGGGTAGTATCTGTTTCCACTTTATAAGCCGGCAGCAACAAGGGTTTTAGCCCATACACACCTGCGTTCCTTATCACCTGGCTTTCCATTTTTGTATTCAGCAACTGCATCTTCATATCCATATACTTCCATCGTAGTTCCTTCAGTGCCCGGTTCTCATTATTGAGTTCCCTTTGCATCTCCAGCGCATGATGGTTGTTGCTGATGTAAAACACACATAACAGCGACGCAAATGCCAGGTATGGCAGGTTGCTGACTACGGCTTTATAAGATATTTTGTCCAGCAAAGCGCTCCAATCGTTCCGCACTTGCTGTGCGGGTGTCATTTGCGCTTGCGATCTTTTATCTTTCTCTGCCATTTTCTAAATCAGCTTTTCGGCTATCCTCAATTTTGCACTCCTACTGCGTGGGTTATGTTTTATCTCTTGTTCTGTAGGTTCTATTGGCTTGGCATTTACTGCCTTAAGGGGCCACTTCTGTTCCGTCATTGCCTGCTCATCACGTTGCCCGTTCTTTATAAACTGTTTTACCATCCGGTCTTCCAACGAGTGGAATGTGATAACACTTAACCGGCCGCCGGGCTTTAAACTTTGTTCTGCCTGGCGCAACAGATCGTTCAGCACCCCCATCTCGTCATTTACTTCTATCCTCAATGCCTGGAACACTTGAGCCAGGTAACGTACAGGATTTCCCTTTATAACAGGCCCTATCATCGCCTTTAATCCATCTATGCTATTGGTAGCGCCGCCCTTTCTATTGGCTACAATGTGTTTTGCCAGTTGTCGGGCATTGCGCACTTCGCCATAGTTTTCAAATATGTTTAGCAACTGTTGCTCATTGTAGGTGCGCAATACTATTGCCGCTGTCAATTCCTGCCTTTTATCCATCCGCATGTCCAGGGGGCCGTCAAACCTGATGGAGAAACCACGTTCTGCCGTATCAAACTGAAAAGAACTTACTCCCAGGTCTGCCAATATCCCATCTACCGCGCTATATCCATTCAGCCGTAAAAACCGGCGCATGTATTTAAAATTTTCCGTTACAGGTATCAACCTGCTATCATTCGGTTTATTTTTCCAGGCGTCTGCATCCTGGTCAAAAGCAATGAGCCTGCCATGCTCACCCAAATGGGCTAATATTGCTTTGCTATGCCCACCACCCCCAAACGTTGCATCTACATACACACCATCCTCCTTTATTGCCAAACCATCTACCGCTTCTTTTAAAAGAACTGACGTGTGGTAAAAAGTGGGTGCAGCCATATCAAATACCATCAAAAGGGTTCAAAAAATCGCCACCTGCCACCTCAGCAGCCAAGCCGCTAAAGCCTGCAGCCTTATTGCGCATGTACTCGTAATACGTATCTTTATCCCACAACTCCACTTTATTGCTCTGTGCCGAAAAAACCATGTCTTTTTTAATGCCTGCATGCTCCTGTAATGGCTTAGGCAGCAGCAACCTTCCTGCGCTATCTACTTCTATTATATTAGCCCCATTCAGAAATAACCTTTTAAACTCACGCACCTTAGGATTGAAATCATTTAACTTATTCAATTTCTCTGTAAGTACTGCCCAGCTTGCCTTAGTGTACATAGTAAGGCAGTTTTCAAACCCCCTGTTCACTACAAAACTTTCAGCATCACCCTCAGGCAGTTGCTTCCGGAAACCAGACGGCAGCAGGAAACGCCCTTTGGCGTCAATTGCTACTTCATATTCTCCGAAAAAGTTTGTCATATGGTTAATTCACAAAGATTACCACAAAGTAACACTTTTTCCCACGAATCGCCACATAGAAACTTGTTCATATTTATACACATAAATTATCGTTATAATAACACGCTATCATCAAGCATTACAGGCATCTCTATCTCATTTAACAACAATGAGTACTGTATAACATGTGTATAGATGTGGATAACCTGTTAGTTTTATCCACACTCACATTTTCGCCAACATTTAACACATCTTGAACAGGCCAATTAGGCATTAACAATCAAAACCGGTATATTTGCTCCCCAATATGCTGGCCCGTTTACAATATTTATGTATTTGCTTTAGCCTTGTAGTCATGGCTGGTTGTGGTGATTTTCAAAAGGTCCAGAAGAGCAGCGATGTGAATCTGAAGCTTACAAAAGCTAACGAATATTACGACAAGAAGCAGTATCAGCGCGCCAATGAGCTTTATGGTAGCTTGCTTGGTGTTATGAAAAATACACGTAACTACGAGCAATTGTACTACCGTTATTCATATAGTTACTTCTATATGAAGGATTACCTGGAAGCATCTTATCACTTTAAAAACTTTGTTGATTACTTCCCAAATAGTAAGGATGTTGAAGAGTGTGAATACATGCACGGGGTATGTCTTTATAAATATTCACCAAAGTACTCCCTCGATCAGACCAATACTATAAAAGCAGAAGAGGCCTTACAGTCCTTTATTAATATGCACCCCAAGTCTAAATATGTATCTGAAGCAAACGGATATGTAGGACAGTGCGATGTAAAGTTAGAGACAAAAGCATCTGATGCAGCCAAACTTTATTTCAATATAAGTCAATATAAAGCCGCCAGCATTGCATATCGTAGTGTAATGCATACCTTTCCAGATTCTAAATACAACGATTATTATCTGTTTATGACAATAAAATCATTGTATAAATTTGCAGTGGCCAGTATCCCGGCCAAGCAGGAAGAAAGATATGCAAATACTATAAGTGCATACCAGGAAATGAAGGATGCATATCCGCATTCTACGTATCTTGCAGACGCGGAGACTTATTATTCTTTAGCAGACAATAACGTAAAAAAACTAAGAAATGAGCACAAGTAAGAGGTCTTTATCATCAGTAAATCCGTTGGTGGAAACACGCGACGTGATCATGCTTAAAAATAAAACAGGTAACCTGTACGAATCTATTACCGTTATATCGCGTCGTGCAAGCCAGCTGGCTGTAACCATGAAAGAAGAACTGCACCGTAAATTGGATGAGTTCACTATACATGGCGACAACCTGGAAGAGATACACGAAAACAAAGAACAGATAGAAATATCGCGCATTTACGAGCGCATGGCAAACCCTGCACTGCAAGCTGTAAATGAATTCTTTGATGATAAGATATACCATCGTAAGAAGTAATTAATACTGCATTTATAAAAAGAGCTGTCCTATAATGCTGGGATAGCTCTTTTTATTATATAATATACTGCCACCCAATACCGTTTCACCTTTATACCCTACAATAGTTCTGCCCATAAAATACCATGAAAAAGTACGAACATCTCTTCTTCGATCTGGACCATACCCTGTGGGATTTTGATAGAAACTCAAAACTCACATTACAAAAGTTATTTGGCGAGTACAACCTCCTGGACAAAGGCATACCAGATTTTGAAACTTTTTACGCGCAGTACGTGATCCACAATGATCGCCTATGGGACAAATTTAGAAAAGGTTTTATAAAACGGGATGAGCTAAGGTGGAAACGCATGTGGTTGGCTTTGCTCGATTTTAAAATAATGGATACTGCACTTGCCCACGAAATGGGTATAGCATACCTTGAAATACTGCCTACACAAACTGCACTTGTGCCCCATGCCAAAGAATTGCTGGAACATTGCAAAGGAAGATATGCTATGCACCTCATTACCAACGGTTTTGAAACTACACAATGGCTAAAGATGCAGTATTCTGGTATTGCAGGCTACTTTACAGAAATAGTAACTTCGGAAAAGAGCAACAGCATGAAACCTCATGCTGATATATTCATGTATGCACTTAAAGCATCGGGCGCATTAGCCAATCATAGCCTTATGATAGGCGATGCTATAGATATAGACATATTGGGTGGTATTAATGCCGGTTTTGACACTGCTTACTACAATCCACACAATGCCCCTCACGAACGAAAACCAACTTACGAAGTTCGATCGTTGGCAGAACTGATAACCATACTATAAAATTAGTTGCTATAAATAAAAACTCCCGGTGCGCGCACCGGGAGTTTTTATTTATAGCTAGTCGAGTGTATTTACCTGATCACTGTTACACTTCCCTTGAAAACCTGCAGGTACCCATCGGGCGAAACTACACGTATGATATAGTTATACGAGCCCATATCTACCGGAGTGCCATTAAAGGTGCCATCCCAGCCATTATTACCTGCCTGGTTAAATACCTCTTGTCCCCAACGGTTAAATACTCTGAATTCTATCACCTTCTGGAAGGTAATACCCGTTACCTTGAACACATCGTTCTTCCCATCGTTATTAGGAGTAAAGGCCGATGGCACAAAGATCGGGTTGCGGTAATTAACATTTACAAAAGCGGTATCATAGCTATGACAACCATTGGTATCAGTGCCAAAGACAGTAAAGTGTACCGGCGCCGTTATAGTGGCTATTGGCCCTGACTGAAAATTGTAGTCGAGCGGATAAGATGGCGACCAAATATATGTGCTGGCGCCTGTAGCTTGCAATTGTAGGGTAGCGCCATAAAGTACCGTAGTATCTTTAGGATTAGCTACTACATGCGGAGATCTGTTAACTGTAACTGAATCAGACAAGGTATCAGCGCAATTGTAAATGTCGGTAATAATAACACTGAACCGAGTGCTGGTATCAGGTAACGAATAAGTATAATCGCATGTAGCGCAATTAACGGTATCTCTGCTGTTAGCATACCACAGGTAACTGTTGCCGCCGGTAGCATCAACATAAAGCGTATCTCCTATACACAGTGCAGTATCGTTATAAGGACGTATGCGCGGGTTGCGTACAGATACTATAATATGAGCCGTGTCGCGGTGTGGGCAGCCATCCCTGTCAAGTGCAGTAGCAGTATATAAAGTAGTGGTCAATGCGTATATGCGCGGGTTAATATCGAAGGCGCTGCTGATGTAAGATGACGGCGACCACTGGGTTACAACCAATGCAGTATCTCCCATAGGCGCAGGACACATATTGAACCTGGTTTTAGGGCGCGTGCTGTAATTGGTTACAATGTTTACTCCAGTTCCCGGTACCAATGCACAACCGTCGCTTACACCTGGTGCATTGTAAGTGTATAAGTGATATACAGACGGGAAAGTAGTAATACTGCTTTCTATAGCAGCAGCACTGAATGAAGAACCTCCATTATTATCACACACTTCTATTACCAGATTGGTAGTACCATCCCAGTTAAACGGTGTGCTCAGCGGGAAACTGTTCCATCCCGGTAAAGAGGTATAAGAAGCTGCATTATATACAATGCTCAATCCATCCAGGAAGTTCTGGTTGATCTCTGTGGCATTGGTACAACCCAGCTTTATAGTAAAGTTGTTGAAGATTATTGAGGAGGTGCTATTAGTAGTCACCAGGAAAGAAAGGGTTTGTATGCTACCAGGTACCATGCCCATATTCCTCAATTCTGTTGCAGTGTACATAAACTGCAACCTCGACTGGCCATAACCATAGAATGGAGAATTGACGTTTGAAGGAGTTCCTTTACCAGCAGCAAAATAAGCGTTCACTCCATTACATACCGGAGCCGCAGTACCACAAACAAGCGGGCTATCTGGCGGCGAAACAGTATTTTTAGAGAACAGCTGCATGTACCCAGGATGACACAAAGTATCCAGATGAGGCATAACAACCATTTGCTTATCAAAAGAATTTTCGGTAAATGTAATAGTATCCCCAACCGGCTGATGTACACCGCAGGAGTCCATCACAGTATTACCATCAGTACCAACCTGCGAAGTTATTGTGTACACCCCATCTGCTATGACGGGTGAAGCAAGCAACAAAACAATACTATCTGAGAAATTAAGACTATCGCAACCAATACCATAGGCAGCCACAACATTTACTTTCTGCGGACCTGTTACAGCATAGTCAGAACCGTTGACTGCAATGGAATCGCAATTTACTCTGTCATTAAGCTTCATCCGTATTTCGTTGCAGTGCGGTGATAGTATTTGAACGTATGTAACCGGCACATAAGGATTTACGTAAAACACAAGGCTATCTGGCTCAACCACTGAAGAATCACATTCATCCAATAAATTATTACCATCATGCCCAACCTGCACTTTCAGAGTGTGATAACCACCGGCTAAAGGGCTTGTAAATACAACTGTAATATCTTGTGTCGTAATATTGGTACTGCAACTTACACCCGAAGCAGAAGCAGTCGGTAGCCCATCAATAAGGAAGTCTGATCCATCTGCATCTATAGAACTACATTTGATAGGCTTGTTCATATGAACCTGCACCTGCTCGTTCTGGTCACAACTTGGGGTTATAGAAACCATAGCTGGATGCATTGTATCACTGAAAATTGCTGTAGAGGCTCCGAAGCTAATATTTACCGGTGCATCTTGCGTACCCGGAGGGCAACCGTATGTACCTGCATTATTAATTACTATAAGATAAGTTTCGCCAGCCACAACATTTATAGGCACAAGAAATGCAGGCCCGGCACCAGCACCTTGAGAGTAAACACCAGCGGGACCGCTTGCACTTAACCCTGTCTGGCCCCCTGGACTGTGATATATATCGTTGGCATCGCAACGTACCACACTGTCAGAAGAAAGATCGTAGGGGCAAGGCAAGTTGGGTTTTGTTACCTTATATACGCACCAGTCATAGTCATCACAGGCATTACCTGGTGTAAGCGTAAATTCAAAAACACCTGTTGCAGCAATAGTTACCTGCCAAAACACCGCAGCAGTTAACCCTGGGATACAGGAATGAGGTAAAGAATCCGATATCGGACTCACCCCCTGATAAGAACCACCGGTAGTATAACCGCTGCTGCATAGCAGTAACGGACTGCATGGGTTCTGCTCTGGCTGACCAGGTGGCAGTACCTGCGCATTTGTTGCTATAGAAACACACAACAACAATGTGCTTACCAGTATTGTAAAAGTTCTCATAGTCTTATTTTTATCCCGGGCAATTGGCCACAAAATATTACCTGTATATAAGGACACCCAATTTAACAAAATAGTTGGATAAAGTTAAACAATATGTCCAGTAATATGAAAGAAATATCTTAATACAAAACTGCATCATGAAATAGACTGTAAAGGCTACAAATACTGCATGTAAACTATATTATATATACATAGCAAATACAGTATAATTGCTAAAAACAGAATGGTCCGCTGTAAGTGCGAACTCTTCTGTTTCATATATCTAAATGAAAGGACCTACAATAGTTTCATGGTTTTCATGATACTGTCAATATACAGCATATCATTTTTCGAGTCGGCCTTACTATACACAAAAGAGAATTGTATTTCCTTCGTATTGTGGTGAAAAAAGTAAATAATGCTGCGGTCCAGCCCCGCGGGGAAGGCCTTTGTCTCAAAATGCAACACAATGGACTGCCCTGTATAATAAGGTGATTTACGGCAATCTAAGAGTATAAGTGTCGAGTCGTCCTGTGCTGCACGCAGGTCTTTTTCAAGCGTAGGTTTGGTACAGTCAAGGTAGCTGTCCAGGCTTTTAAAATCACCATCTCTTGCGGTTATACTCATCATTACATCATTCACAGTATCATAAAAAATAAGGTCTTCCCCCCTATTCTCCTCACTATCCGCATCCTTTGTCATAGTGCTGGGTACTATAACTTCGTAGTGCGATACATGACTGGTTATAGTGCGCTGGGCATATGCTGGCAAGGTAAATGAGGATACAAAAAGTAATAATGCAACGGCACGTAATAAAAACTTAGAGGCCATTTTTGTAATATTTTACGCAAAGTTCATTTACTTACCTGATATAAAAATAAATTATCGGTCATCGGCCTCATATTGTCGGTTAATAGAAGTATTGAAAAACGTATTCATGTTATTACTACCAATTTTAAACAATTATCAGATGCAGTTATGCTAACCTATTTTTGTATATTTATGCATATATTAACGGTTTGAATAAAATATATAAATATATTTTGTTGTTGCTAATTTTTGAATATTTGCCATGGTCAACTTTGGCAAAAATTGGCAATCAGTATAACCTCAATATTTATAATGGCCTTTCATCAAATCATATATACAATGTAATGAAAGATCGTTACGGCTATTTGTGGATAGCCACTGATGATGGCGTGTTGAAATATGATGGGTACCAGGTAAAATTGTTTAATCTCTCTAATGGTTTATCCAATGCTGATGTATGGACATTGTTTGAGGATAAAGGAGGACGAATATGGTTGGGTAGCATTGCAGATGAGATAGGGTATATTTATAAGGATAAATATTTTAAAGCAAAGTTTCCCAACTTTCATCATACCATTTATCCATTTGATATTTCATCTTATAAAGACCAGATCATATTCTCCACCCCATATGTTATTAATATAGAAAGATCGTCTTGCATTATAGAGCATGACACTGTCTTTCCCGACAATCATACATACCCGAAAAACGCGAGTTTATTTATCTCGCATGGATTTCCTATTCTGATTATTGATAAAAGTATAGAAAGGGTCTTTTTTTTAAAAAATGAATATTACCGTAAACGGCTATCGTTAATAAAGGATGATCATTTTTTTGAAAACGAAAGTGAAAGAAAAGCATTCTGCACCTATGATTATTACTTTTCTTATAAAGAAAGAGGTAACGAAATTAGATTTTTGAATTTTTTTTCTGGTAAAACCAGCTACATATATCTTACTGATTTTGTACCTGGCAAGCCTTCAACTAACGTTGTCTATTTCAGGAAAGATACCACATATAGAAACTATCTTTATCAAATAACCAATAAATACATATTTAAATTCAAATTAGATAGTGCTGTAAGTCTTCAAAAAATATTTTCTATCGACTCCCTGGTTCCTGGTGACGTTAAGGATGTTGTGGGATGCTATGAGGATAATTCCTGGAATTGCATTTTCACAAGGACTAATGGGATTTTCTTTAATTATAATTCGGAAAATTATTTTGTGAAAAAAGAAAAGTACCCAATTGATCATTGCAAGTACGTGGGAAGTTCACTCGATGAATCTTCTTACTGGTGGAACGCGGTTGATCGAACTCTAATTAAGATCAATGATAACAAGGTCACAAGTATTCCTATACCTGGCCTGGAACAAGTTAATGAGGTATTGCCCGTAAATAGAGATACATCACTTCTTGTTGGGTTTGGGAATAGCACAATCCCTAACTTTTGGGTATTGGAAAAGATGTGCCAGCTTGTTCCTGCAGAGATATACAAAAGGCAGCATGAAATTAGCAAGTTTGTGCTTTATCAACCTAATGATATTTACTATATATCAAGGTATGGATTTAGGGAAATGATACGTGATGGTAAAGATGCCCATGAAAATGTATGGGATATTGATCGTTACAAGAATATGGCATACGACACTTTAAGAAAAGCCATTTGGGCATATACTTACAGTAAGGTTTACATTCACAATATCAATGGCAGGGATACCACAATAACATTAAGCGGTTTAAGAAGCCTGGGGTTAAAACGACTTGAAAAAGTAATAATGGACAGGTATGGAAATATCTTCTTAAAAGATTATGACAAACTGATAATGTATGATCCGTCAACAGGACAACACCACGAACTACTGAAAAACTATAATCTGAGTGAGGCAAACTTATTTTTATACAATGACATGATCATTGTAACAGGCCGGTTTGGTGTAGTGTTCAGCAAGATTGCAGGATTGCAAAAAATGTACAAACCTTATTTATACCAGAATATAAAGGATGCATACTACACCTACATTAATGGTACATCCGTCAACAAGGCAGGGGTATTATTAAATACAGATAAAGGCGCTTACCAGGTAACATTCCCCCCAAAGGAAGAGCTGCTTGCCGGCAATGATAGCATTAGGATGCACGGTTATAAATTCCTAGTGAAGTATAATAACGAGTTATACCCCCTGGTTAATGGTGATACGCTAAAAATATCCCCCAAAGACAGGTCGGTTCAATTCGATGTGATCAATCCACAGGGCAATGGAGTATTAAAATTCCTCTATCGCTATGTAGTCAATGGTGCGTGGCTTTCACTCAACGCAAATGAATTACACGTAGATCAAATTGCTGCCGGCAAGTACACAGATATTTCTGTATTAGCCTACGATAATGTATGGCGAAGTGATGAGATTACTATACACTTATACCTGGTGCCCTATTGGTGGCAAACACAGCAAGGCAAGGATACCATTTATTCCCTCATTGCCATCTTCACTCTATTGTTAATTACCGCTTCTGCATTAATTACACGAAAGATCACCATCAACAAAAATAACAAAAGAAACAGAAGGCTTGAATTGGAATTGAATTCGATTTACGCTCAGATCAATCCCCACTTTATTTTTAATACACTTGGCAGTGCGTTGCTCCTGATAAAACAAAAAAAAATAAATGAGGCATACGATCATGTCAGCAAATTTTCGCACCTGCTGCGGGCATATATCAGGTCCTCCCGCAACAGGTACATCATACTCGAGGACGAAATTAATAACCTGCATGCATATATCCAGCTACAGCAAAATCGATTTAAGGATAAGTTCGATTATACTATAACAACCGATGCAAATATTGACACTGCTACAATAAAGATCCCGTCTTTACTGCTGCAACCAATTGTTGAAAATGCTATAAACCATGGATTATTCCACAAAGAGGATAAAGGACATCTTAGTATAAGCTTTCAACTCAAGGAAAATATGCTCATTTGCTTGATTGAAGATAATGGTATAGGGCGCCAGGGATCAAAGACTTTATATGAAAAGAGTCATTTAAAAAAGGAATCGTACGGCAATAAAATGATAACGGAACTGGTTAATATTTTCAATAAATATGAAGGGCTTTCCATCACAATAAATTATTTAGATAAGGTCGATCCGTCAGGAACTATAGTAGAAATAAAAATTAAGAATTTGCAAAATGGATAATATTACTTGTATTATAGTAGATGATGAATCTGATGCATTAGAGTTGTTGAAATTGTGTATAAACGACCTATACCCGCAGTTAAAAATTGTGGGTATGTACAATAATTGGAAAGATGCTTTCCATGCACTGAACCAGGCCGCTCCCGACATCTTATTTACTGACATAAGCATGCCAGAAAAAACCGGGATGGACATGCTGAAATTATTACCTGGCATTAAAAGCGAGATCATTTTTACTACTGCACACTCAGAGTACGCCTTACCTGCATTTCAGTTTTCCCCTTCAGGCTATTTACTCAAACCGGTTATTGACGCTGATCTTGTATTTGTGGTAAATAAAGCCCTTGAACGGATAAGGTACAAGAAGATGGCAACAGCCGCCGATCAACACACATTTGTAAATAAGATCGGTATTCACAATAACAAAGGGATAGACTATATACCGGTCAGCAGTATCATTTATTTAGAGAGTTTCAATAAATGCACTAAGGTTATTACCGATAGCAATGAATACATTAGCTCTTACTACCTGGGTACGTTCAAACCTATGCTAGGCGATGCTTTCTACCAGGTACACAGATCCTTCATTGTCAATCTCAATTCCATTGTCCGTTATGCATCTTCAGGAGTTATAGTAATGTCTAACAAAAAAGAGATACCCTTGGCCCGCAGTTCCAGGGAGCAATTTTTAAAACTGTTCAACGTCATTAATAATACTTCCCACCTCAAAGACCAGGAATAGCAATTCCGTTCCTCAAATTTTTTTGTCTGTTCATCCATGTGAAACAGCAGTTCGTCGTATTTGGGATTTTATACAGAAATAGGTTTATAATATTGGTTTTGTTAGAAGGATAAAAGCTGAAACCCTTAATAAGTAAGCAGCCGCCATGCCGAAAACGGAACCAAGAGTAGGCACAGATAACCTATGTAACAAAATCAAACAAGCGAAACACGACAACACAAAAACACCGAAAAAATTGAAAACGAATCTTTCTCATTTAAACTTATCAAAATGAAAAAAATAAGACTATTTCAACAATGTTTTTTATTATTCGTGCTCATGTGCACGGGCAGTATGGCTTATGCTCAAGTATTATCAGTCAGCATCTCAGCTACTACCGCTACTACCGTATGTTACGGCAATACCATTAGCTTTAGTTCCTCTGTTACCGGCACGGGGCCTTTTACATACCAGTGGGAATATGCCACAGGGTCCAGCTATTCGCCTGTATCCGGGGGTACATTGCCTACTTTAACCGATGCTCCTGCTGCACCTGGCACATATCGTCTTAAGGTAACTTCGGGGAGTACCTCTGTTTATTCTAATATATTGAGTGTTACCGTCAATTTCGGGCCAGGATCATCTACAATATCAGCAACATCTACAAGTATTTGCTGGGGTGTAACTACTACCTTAACCGGCACAACCGTATCTGGAGCCACATATCAATGGTATCTTGATGGTAGTGCCATCTCTAGTGCTACATCCCCTACTTATATTACTTCTTCTACACTAGCTGGTGGTACGCATACATTCAACCTGCATACCATTAACTCCACTTGCAATTCGTTCTCCAACAATTTAACTGTAACAGTTAACAAGCCCACTTCTCTTATTACATCTTCAATGGGGACAAACATGTGCGCAGATCCATATAATCCAGATTTGCTATCTGTTCCAAATATTACGGGCAATACTTATCAGTGGTACGATAATGGTTCACTTATTCCTGGTGCTGTATCCTCGTCTTATGTGCCTAATACAAATAATCCATCTACATCCTATCCCTTTAGTGTTACAGTAACTGATATAAATGGATGCTCTACTACTGGTTCTATAACTTTAAATACGCAAAGCGCACCCCCTGTTTCAATTACGGCTTCTGGCCCTACTACATTTTGTTATGGCAATAATATTACATTGACAGCAAGTAATAATGTTATGTGGAACTATACTTGGACGGACGATATTAATGGATCATCGCCTATCGGTTATGGCAACACATTAATGAGCTATTCGCCATCTTCCCCTTCTCCGGACTATTACGTTGATGATATTGTATTACGGGTGATAGGCCCTCCTTATGCATGTCCCGCAGTTGTGGTTACCCCTGTCACTACACACTATTGCGGCTCGTGTTCTCCCGCAATGGTATTTCCGAGCGGACAAAATTATGTACCCCTGGGGCAGACTGGTACCATATCTGGTTCTGTTAGTATTACCAGTGGATATGTTTATCTCAGCAGCCCCACAGGTACAATAACAATAACAGGCAATGTTTACATACGGAGTGCTGTGGTATTGGTTGATGCGGGTACCACTATTGATGTGGTAAATGGTGGCAGTTTGGGCTTGATGTATGATCATGTATTCTCTTGTCCCGGCAATATGTGGCAAGGTATTGTTGCCGAAGATGGCAGTTCTACCAACCTGGGGGGTAACATCATAGAAGATGCTGTAGTAGCGTTTGAGAATAAGGTACATCGCGGTCCGGGTATCATCTTCGACCCTAGTATTCTAGGTAATGTATTCAATAGAAATAATACTAGCATAGCTGTTAATAGCAGCAACATAATACCTATTTACAACGAGGGTAATGTATTCACAAGCCGGGATATCAGCACGTATCCCGGCTATCCGGCACCTTATTATCTACTTGGCGATCTGCGGGCGCCTATCACTACAAACCCTCCGTTCACAGCTCCTTTTGCTATAGAGAACAATACTTATCCATATGCTATGTGTAAAAACGGTCAGCCTGCTATTGGTATATCACTCTACAATTGTAATACTAACTTCTCTGTGGGAATAGTAACAAGCAGTATAGATCAGACCAACATATTTGACAATATGGTGTATGGTGTCTCTGCATATAATAGCAATGCAACCATTACTTCATGTACATTCATGAATACGCAAGTCGGCGCTTCGGGCGGTTCAGGTGTATTCGTGAGGAATGATCCTGGTGTACCATCAAAGGTCACCATTGGTCAGACTACTGATCCGCTAAGCAACAAATTCTATATACCTTCTGCACCTTCTACAACTTCTCAGGTAACGGGGGTTGAAGGTTGGGATGTAAACAACCTGAGTTCCCAGAATACATCCATGGTTTCCGATCAAAGCTTGAGTGCATACACATCCGGTACTGTGTACGATCTTGCAGGTTACTATATTCATACCAGCAATTTCGATAGTATTGATATCAGTAACAACACGATGTTCAATCTAAGCAATGGTATCTACTTCTATGAATACGACAACAGTAGCACACCAGCAACTGTTGGGAATATTAATATTTTCAATAACCATTTCGATCGTGGTGGTTCAAATGGTTTTGTTGCATCTGCTATCGATTTAGAGAACTCTACCACTTTGACACCTGTGGCATCTGGTAATATTAATGTAGAACAAAATGGCATGACCCAAGTATATTATGGCATATACACATATGGATTTCAGCAGCAGCCCGTGGTAGAAAAAGACAATATGATAATGGCTGCAGCCGATCCCGCATACCCATCAAATGAACAGTATGGCATTTACAATGAATATGATCTGCATGATACAGTCAAACGAAATGTTATCAATGGAGATGGTGCTTTGGCTACTAAGTCTAATGCAAGTGGGATTTTTGAACAAGGTGGGGATGGCACACAATTGTTTTGCAACACCGTAGTAAGTTTCGGTAAAGCCTTCTATTTTAAAGATTGCAACTATAATCTTACCTGGCAGGGTAATAATATGGGCAGTTACTTACGGGGGCTTGACATCGAAGGCGATGGTATCGGCCCGCAAGGCTCTGCCTCCGCGGCATGCGATAATACATGGGCCTCAAGCAAATGGGATACTTATGTAGAAGGTGGCGCTAATCCGGCAAATTCAATATTGTATGTTCAGTCAGGAGCTCCATATCAACCTACATACAATTCTGGTTCTTCTCCGTATTCTGTTGGTACTACTATCATTACAGGTAACCCAGCGGGTAGCAATGCTTGTGCAGCTCCCCGTGCACTTCCATCAAGTGTCGTTTCCGTAAATAATACAGAGGCTCCTTCGTATACCATATTCCCCGATCCAGGTAACGGTAATATGAAGTTCACACAAAGTATTACTGATAAGGATGTATCCATACAAGTAATGGGTGCCGATGGGCGAATCGTGCACAAAGGTCAATTGCAATTCATGGATAAACAAGCAAGCCTTGACATCTCTAATGTTGCATCCGGTCTTTATATGGTACAACTGCAGGACAGCAAGGGTAATACGTTCAACATGAAGTATGTTCTAACAAAATAAATAAACCCTATACAAGGCATCAATATTAGCCTGTTTACATTCGGGAGGTGCAGACATATCTATCTGCACCTCCTTTTTTATTGCATTATGTAGCATCCGGTTTAGAAATAAGAAATGATGGCCGGCCTCCATACCCTCATTTCTGCCATCCCCTTTCCTCAAATTATTGTAAATTAGCCACTCAATGTAAAAAGGCGCTGCACACAGCCGTATTTGTAAATGAATTTACCTTTTTTTATAGCACGGCGGTACATGGTAATGCAAAAGGGTGGCTTCTCCTCCTTTATCATTCGCCTGGCTATAATAGCCACTGCGCTTAGTGTAGCGGTAATGATACTGGCCATTGCATTCATCACCGGTTTCAAGTATACTGTTCGCGAAAAGCTATTTACTTTCCTGGGCAATGTACATATCGAAACTTACAATCCCAATCACTCGGAATCACTAAGTCTTAATCCTATCAAAAGTGATCCTGCATTGGTAGCACATGTTTTGCAAACACCTCATGTCACCCATGTCTACCCTTTTGTGCAGCGCCCGGCAATATTGCAGGCCCATGGACAAATGGAGGGGTTATTCTTAAAGGGGGTTGATAAAGATTACGTTTTCTCACCCAACATTTCATTTACTGGCAATAAGCTCAATTATACCGATACTCAGTACTCCAAACAGATCATACTATCGCAGAGCACCGCTGCCCGCCTCAATGTAAATACCGGAGATAGCATATTATTGTACTTCCTGGAGCCAGGGGTGCGGGTACCACGCATACGCAAAGTGCAGGTAACAGGCATCTTCCACACAGGCATGGAAGAACTGGATAAATATTACGGCATCACCGATATGCGCCTCTTGCAAAGGGTAAATAACTGGAAACCCAACGAAATAAGTGGCTACCAGCTGGAGCTGGATAATGAGCAATATTCTGATACCGTTGCCAATGGCATTTATGAGCGCTATCTTACCTCGCCGCTTACCACCTACACTATCCGCGACATCTACCCCAACATTTTCGACTGGCTGGACCTGCAAAACATTAACGGACAGATCATTATCATCATCATGGCGCTTGTAGCCATCATCAATCTGGCCACTGCTCTCATGATACTCATTATGGAACAGGCACGCATGCTCGGCATATTACAGGCGCTGGGCATGAGCCTTAAAAGCATACAGCAAATATTCTTATACTATGCTGGCATTATAGCTGGTGTGGGCATCTTAGCTGGTAATCTCTTTGCATTCCTATTCTGCTGGCTGCAGGTCAAATTTGGCTTTCTTACACTTTCAGAAGATACCTACTATATGAAGCATGTACCCGTACGCTTTCATTTGTGGCAAATAGCAATAATAGACGGTGGTACCCTCATACTCTGCATACTTTGTATGTGGCTGCCTACGTTGTATATTCGCCGTATCAGGCCTGCAAGGGTGCTGCAGTTCAAGTAGGATTTGAAGATTTAGCCCATCACCTTGCAAAAACACAAAGTGATAGTAGCCCTATATTTTATGGCCGGGGATTACAATAAATTAGAGTTGACTTTAGCTGAAATTATAAAACACAAGTATTGAACAACAAGGAACTATACAGGCAAATATGCACACAATATGCAGATGTCCCTGTATTCCTGCAACCCTGGTGGCTCGATGCTGTAAACCCCACATGGCAGGCTGTTATTACACAAAAGGGCGATCATATCACGGGTATCTGGCCCTATATTATTGACCAAAGGTTAGGGGTAAAACTTTTACGTACTCCGCTGCTCACGCCCTACCTTGGCCCTCATGTCTTCTACCCTGCCGATATGAAGGAAAGCAACCGCGACAGCTTCGAGCACGATACCATTACAGCCTTGATAAACCAGCTACCTGATGTACCGGTATGGGCTTTATCTATGTTTCCAGGCCTAAAACAGGTAGGCCTTTTTAAGAACTATGGCTTGGATGCGCAGGTAAAACAAACGTTCCTGATTGATCTCTCCACCAGCGAAGACACTATATTCAGCAACCTCAAAGAATCCATCCGCAGGAACATAAAGGCAGCCGCAAAAGAAATAACTATAATAAACGATGCTGCTTATCTGCCACAGCTATACCAATATCAAAAAAGCACCCTTACCCGCAAGCAGGCTGCTCAGCCCCACACTATACAGCACATGCAGATTCTTATGGATGGGTGCATAGCCCACAATGCAGGGGCTCTTTGGGTAGCTAAGAAGGGCGATGAGGTCACAGCAATCATTTGGAATGTTTGGGATGCCCATACGTCATATTACTTTATGGGTGCACAAAACCCCGCGTCCTACAATGCAGCCGCCATGTCAGCATTACTGTGGCACTGTATATCGCAAGCAAAATTACGGCAAAACCAGGTATTTGACCTCGAAGGCAGTATGGATCCCGGAGTAGAAAAGTTCTTCCGCGGTTTTGGCGGTAAAAGAGATCTATACATCATCCTGAAAAAAAACACCTCTCTTGCCTGGAAATTATTACAGGCGATACGCCAGTAATAGAATTGTCAAAAATGTAATTTATTACTGACTTCCACCGACATTTTGTCCCAATACGCGATAATGGCAAATAATTTGACAATACGTATGTAGCATGTTTTTTAAAAAAAAGAAGATTATGAACGAAAACGCATTTGAAAACCAGAATGCTAATGCAGAAAATACCGACAACTTGGCACAAAATGACGAACAGGAAAATTCTGTCCAGGATCTGGGTCAGGAGGTAGTAAGTGAAGATTTCGAGGTCGATGCAGAAAACGATCTTGAAAACGCAACTCTGGGCAAACTGGAGCTTGAATTGCAGGAAACCAAGGATAAGTATTTAAGACTGGTTGCTGAGTTCGATAACTTCAGAAGAAGGAATGCCAAGGAAAACCAGGAATTACGCAAAACTGCAGGTAAAGAGATTATAGAATCACTCTTAGTAGTACTCGATGATACCGACCGCGCGTCAAAACAACTTGAAAAAAGTACTGATATTGAATCTGTTAGAGAAGGCATATCATTAGTTTTTAATAAATTGCGCAATATTTTGCAGCAAAAAGGCCTTAAAGCTATGGATGCTGTAAATCAAACCTTTGATGCTGACCTTCACGAGGCAATTACCGAAATACCTGCTCCAAATAAAAACATGGTCGGCAAGGTGATAGATGTGGTAGAGCCAGGTTATTACCTGAATGATAAGCTCATAAGGCATGCTAAAGTAGTAGTAGGAAAATAGTGGACTGGGTTCATCCTTGCCCTAAAAACGATTTGTTGATTTTTTATTTGAGTTGACCCAATGGCAAAAAGAGATTATTATGAGGTGCTGGGTGTCGCACGCGGCGCAAGTGCAGATGAATTAAAAAAAGCTTACCGTAAGATAGCTATGCAACATCACCCCGACCGTAATGAAGGGGATAAAACAGCAGAAGAAAAGTTTAAAGAAGCAGCAGAAGCTTACGATGTGCTGAGCACACCCGATAAGCGTGCCCAGTACGATCGTTTTGGCCATGCAGGCGTAGGCAGCAGCGCTGCAAGCGGTGGTGGCCCTGGCGGCATGCGCATGGAAGACATTTTCCAGAACTTTGGAGATGTTTTTGGCGATGATGTTTTTGGCAATTTCTTTGGTGGTGGTGGCAGACAAGGCGGCGGTGGCCGCAGGCAGGGTACGCGCGGCGCTAACCTTAGGGTGAAGCTAAAGATGGACTTTGCAGAAATAGCTAATGGCGCCAATAAGAAAATAAAAGTAAAGAAACACGTGCCTTGCAACGTTTGCGATGGCAGCGGTGCGAAAGATAAAAGTGCTATACAAACCTGCAGTACCTGCGGTGGTTCTGGTCAGGTGCGCAGGGTGCAAAACACCTTCCTTGGGCAAATGCAAACAGTAACCACCTGCCCTACCTGCAATGGTGAAGGACTTTCTATTACCCAGAAGTGTGGTAACTGCAAAGGCGAAGGCCGCGTATATGGCGAAGAAACCCTGAGCCTGGATATACCTGCAGGAGTACACGATGGCATGCAGCTGAGTATGAGCGGCAAAGGCAACGCCGGTGAACGCGGCGGCCAGGCTGGCGACCTGCTGATGGTAATAGAAGAAGAAAAACACCCGCAACTCAAGCGCCATGAGCTTGATGTAGTTTATCAATTGCACATGTCCTTCCCAGAGGCAGTACTGGGTACTCAGGTTGAGGTGCCTACTATAGATGGTAAAGCCAAGATAAAGGTTCCGGCAGGTACCCAAAGCGGTAAAATATTCAGATTAAAAGGTAAAGGCTTCCCGGCATTCAATTCTTACGAGAAAGGCGATGAATTGGTTGAAGTAAACATATGGTCACCCCAATCATTAAGCAATGAAGAACGCGACCTCCTGGAAAAACTTAAAAATTCACCCAATTTCAAACCCGGCCCCGATGCCGAATCTGAAAAAGAGCGTGGTTTTTTTGACAAGATAAAAGACGCATTCGGAGGATAATCTACGTTCTCAAATGCTGAACTATATTAGTAAAAGGCCGTCTCAAAATTCACTTTTGGGACGGCTTTATTATTTTATCTGAGTTTGGGTATTATAGTAGTTAAAAACTTTATTGCAGCATGTTTTAGGCTGCAATTTTTTTACTGGAACAAGGATATCAAAACAAAAAAACCGCCTCAAAATTGCTTTTGAGACGGTTTTTATAAAAAGGTTGCTAACTATTATTTACAAGAGAAATTAAGTTGTCCTGCAATAGAAAGAAGATTAGCATTGGCATCATATGCTGCCGTGCCGTTTGTAATGCTGCTATTTTCAGGGAATTTAAAATTGGTCCTGGTAAAAGTAACATCTGCGGTATATGTCTTACCATTATCTATTGCATTTATCGTATATGTTGAATTTGCTGGGATAGAAAATTTTGCTATGCCATTGTGTACATATATGCTGCCGAAGTCAAGTGCATTTGTCTTGCTTGCGTAGCTAATAGTGCCTGTAAGGTTTGCAGTAACTTGTTTGTCAGTGCAATAGCCAGTAAAAATTGATTGAACGTAAATTGTGCTTGGAACTGGAACTGTAATCGTTCCTGAATTGGTGGAGCAAAAAAAGACAGTGCCAGTAGCAATGGCGGCGAAGGCACCGATGCTGGTACTACCATATATTATTATAGCTCCTTGTACGTTTGTGGGTGCGTTTAATATATCTATAGTCATTCCATTATATATGCTGGTAACGATAGGCTGGCCGATGATGTGTGCCGCTCCATTTTGGATGGCTGCGATAGCTATCCTGTAATTACCACCACTAAAATTAGGATCACTCGTATTGATGGTTAGATGCAGTGGAGTTGGGCAAGGGTTACTTGGCCATGCCAGGTTCCATACGGATAGATGCGACACCTGGAAGGTTGCTACCAGTTTACCACCAGTAAACGCAACAGTTGCATTTCCTTCATTTTTAAACTGGCCGGTTGTTTCATCCATACTCCATACAGGTATTGCATCGCCTGCGACTACCGTATTGCCGGTTGCTAAATTTAGTAAGTTAGCATCTATCGGCATGTTGACCATTAAAGGTGTGCCAAATGATTTAACCGGTACGCCATCTACATTCATCTGCATCGCTAAAGAGCCTGCCGACTCGAAACGAACGCCCCCAGGTATTGGGCTACCGTTAATATCAAGAACATCTGTTGGTGAAAGGCCACCAGGAATAGATTGTGCTGAGTTAATACTGTCAGTGCCGTATTGCGTTGCAACAACCCCAAGGGTATTTCCGCTTATTACATTTCCTGAAGCATCCTTAAACGTAGTTCCGTTTGCTATATTTATGGTAGCAGGGTTTGCGAGTGTAGGGGTAGCGGCAGGTGTAAGCGTTTTGGCTGGTGATGCGTTACCGGTGAGTGCCACCTGTGTCGATAATACGACAATGTTTGCTGGTGGGTTGGCATATTCTATAACCGGGACCACGATGCTCACAGCAGAGTCGCTGGTGATAGATACCTGGTATACTATTGGAGCAAAGCCTGAAATAGAACCGGTAATGGTAAAGTTAACCGGGTGCGTTGGTGACGGCGCAGCGCTTTTATCAACGGCAAGCGAAATAAAACCACCAAAAACATTGTAGTTACTACCACCGTCACTTGTATATACAAGTGCAGCATCTTTTCCTGAAATTTTAATGGAAAAGTCAGTTGGACGGGTTCCCGACGTAGTGTTGTAGTTAACAAAGTGAACACCAATTGGGGAAGTAAATATGTCGGTATTTACTTTAACCCTGATGCCGTCTGTAACTTTCTTACAACTGAATAGAGTGGCCGAGAATGCAAGTGCACATAGTACCGATGTGATTGCAACAATTTTAAAAGTCTTTTTCATATGGTCTGTTTCTAAATTATTTTTAAAGGATTTACCTGTTTTAATTAGTTACCAATTTTATAGTTAAGGCTGATCTTCAGTTCAGGGAACCACCTGTAACCCGACAGGTTCTGATCTAGCTGCTGTTCGTTACTCTGGTTGTCATTCAGCAATTTGGTCCCTTCCCAAGTGGTAGTTGGCTTAGGCAAGAAATAAGTACCGAGGTCCACATTAACATTAAATTTATGTTTAGGGAAATCACGACAAAAAGCTACACCCAGGTAGGGGGCTATACCTTGCCAGTTTGCACCTATCTTCATTTCGCCAAGCTCGTTTGGCGATAGTGTAGTTTGTCCCAGTTTATAAGACTGCGTAGGTTTCAATGTGGCGCTTGGCGATGCACTAAAAACATACCCAACTCCGCCTACCAGGCGTATTGGTAACGTATTAAATGGCTTATATTCACCTAACAAACTTACTTTACCCAGGTTTGCGGTAATATTGGCGGTAGTCTTTACGCCATCAAGCGTTAATGGGCCACTATAGCTTACCGGCAAAAAGCTTACGCCCAGACGTGCGTTAAAATGTTGGTTCAAACCCATTTTACCTTCCAGGCTTACACCAGTGGTACCTAGGCCTAAACTGATACATTTTTCTCTTTGAACATCCGATTCGCTGCCTGTACTTCTTTGTACGTTTTGTGCAGAAACATGGAGGCTAAGCCCCGTAAGGAATAATGGAAGTAAATATTTTTTCATAAATCGGGAGTTGAAGAGTTGTACAAATATATATATTTAAATTAAAAAAAGTATAATTAATGTTACGCTATCAAATCTAACATACTATTTAGTGTAAGTTATTGTTTCTGAATGCAAACATACCATGCATATTGGTTTTTAAAAAGGGTATTATTCCCGTTTTTTATCAAGAAAAAAACGTTTACACTATTAATGATTATTTTTAAATTGTTATTCGTTAGTTAACACAACGGCTTATTAGTCTATTCAACCTGCATATATTTTTTATCACTTCCATTAAAAATTGCGTAAAATGTCTCTTCATTCATAAGCTCTTACCAAATAGTAAAGCGGGGATGTCTAGTTGACATCCCCGCTTTACAAATATGAGTTGAAATTAGAAATAGCAGTTACAAATAACCGGGTCGTTATATTCTTTAACAACTGAAGAACCATTTATGGCAAAAGGTATTTTAACAATACTGCCATCGCATACACCCGAAGAAAGCGTATATGTGGTACCCTGCTGCACGCCTCTTGTACGCCAATGCCCATTTATCATGTTAAAATAAAAACCCACCCACCCATTTGTATTGGTCGATGCATATGTGGCCCCGCAATAAGTTGGATTATACGCCTTAGCACTGTTCTTTGCACCACAATCAAACGTCAGCCAGAAATCTACAATGGGATTTAGATTAACCAGATATGGCGCTGCAAATATAGATCCTGAGGTAGTATTAGTTATAGGTGTGTTCCAGTAATACGCTCCTCCACTTATCCCATTTTGCACTATTGGCGAAACCGAATTTACGGTCATTGCCAGGTTTATGGTACTACCGGCTCCAGGTTCAGGCGAAATATAATAGTTATAACTATAATCTGCAAAGTTGATGCTGGCTATACCCCGGAGGTTTTCAATATCCGGTATCACGTTGGTATCAACACCAGATGAGAATGATGCTGAATAATGAAAGTTGTATGGAGCTTTGTAATAGAATCCGGCATCTGGCGATTGCGTTTCCACTCTCAACTTGCCATTATTTCCCTTTAATACCACTGCACGCAACGTATTGAACGAAACCGGGTCGATGCCTGTCTCAACAGAATCGCCAGCCTTTATCAATTGTCCTGTTATTGGGTTCTTCATAGTATCAGATATAGCAAAGCTGGTAAACCATCTGTAATTCGAATCAGGGCTAATCGCAATATCCATTGGGCTGCTAGCTCCTGAAGGTGTTATAGTACCTACAAAATAGACACCTACTAACTTTTGTTTCACCGCAGTTGCAAACAGCAGGTTATCTTCTGTTGTAGTTGTGCCATTCAGCAGGTTTATGGACGGTGAATATGTGTTTGCACTATTTTCATCGTATGGATAAAATACATAGTTAACGCTTGTACCCGGCTCGTAAATACAAATAGTTTTTACTGTACCCGTATACGGGGTCTTGGTATAAGTGGTAGTTGATTGCAGGTAAGAATATTCCTGCTCGTAGTAGCCGGTTAGCCGGGTATAGGTGTGTGTGATGTCACCATACTTAACCACAGAATCTTTAGTGATGGGGATTTCCTGTGTCCCTTGCACAGTCTTGGTTGTTGTGTTAGCAGTGTAGTAATAAAAGCTGGTGCCCTGGGGCATTACTATTGTGCTCACGCCATTATCATAATAGGTAGTGTCTTGTGTTGTTTTAGCAATATTAAATATGCCGGGTGCTGCAATGCCACCGCTGCCCGCCACCATATCCTGCTCCTTTATGGTCATTCCTGCAGGTGGGTTAGCCAGGTTTATCATCCGTACATTATAGTGGGTGCGTACCTGACCTACATTTATTTTTATGGTTGTAGTTACGGGTAAATATCCTGCGCTGCTGATAGACAGTGTGAAGTTTATAGGATCACCGCTAGATGGTACTCTCGATGGGTCTATTGCTATTTGCAAAAGCCCGTCGCTGCCTACTATCAAATTCTTTTTCCCAAACATGGAGTACACATATTGGGCATCGGGGCCACCTGCGGTAACGGTTACATTACTTGGTACTATGCCGGTTTTAGCGGCATCGCCCACTTGCACGGTGGTAATATATTTAACAATGTTGGTGTTAACTCTTACTACAAGATTATCAGTTGGTTTTTTCTTGCAGCCTGCCACAACCAATCCAAAGGCCACAGCAATAAATAATGCAGAGATAATGATCTTTTTCATCTTGGTCTATTGAGGGTTATATTATTGGGAAATTTTATAGTTAAGGTTTAATTGCAATACCGGCAGCCACCTATAGTCATTCAGGTTTTCTTTAAGCTGGGCCGTATTTGCATTATTGTTTGCAAGTAGCTTGGTGCCAGACATGCTCACATCCTGGCTCAGCCAGTAGTAGCTACCCAGGTCAATATTCACGTTAATTTTATTGGTAGGTTGCGCTTTCAGCAAGTTGATGCCCAGGTATGGAGCAAGTCCCTGCCAGCTTATTTTGGCATCTATCTCTCCCACATCTGCCGGTTGTATGGCAATATCGCCGTAGTATTGGGTGCTTTTTAGTGTAAGGGTGCCTTTCACATCTGCACTGGTAAAGTAAGAAAGTCCGCCTACCAACCGTATCCAGCTCTTCCATGGTTGCCATTCTGCCAATAGATGGATATTGGTAAAACCGGTAACTATGTGCATATTGGTGTTATATGCATCTATCTTAATAGCGCCCGAATAATCGAATGGCAGATAACTTCCGCCCAATCGTACATACCAGTGCTGATGGAGTTTCATGGTAGCATCCAGTCCTATGCCCTGGCTGCCGGCGCCCAATCCTAACGATATTGTTTTTGGGGTGGGGGTCTCCTTTTCTATATCTTTTTTTTCCTGTGCAAAAGATGGCATAGCCGATAAGCATGCTAATACATAGGCAGCAAGGGTGCTTAGTTTCATATAGGCGGTTTATGTGAGTGTCTATTATTCACACAAATGTATATAAACACTACAAAGAAAAAAACAATGTTTATAAAAAAATAATCTAACCTTAAGCTTTTTTTAATTTTTTGCTAGTGCAACTATATCTCGCACTTCTATTATTTGCTTAGGATAGCCCTTTGTTACGCTATTTATCATTGCCAGCCCTACTTCTTGTAACGTACAAACATATTGGGGAATAGCAGCTTTCAACACAGGATAAAGCCACATAAAAAAGTAATACGCTTTGTGTGCATTCTTTAATCCTTTTGTAGGCTGTATATACCCTGGCCTAAACATGTATGCCTGCTTAAAGGGAAGCGCCATAATATGGTTTTCTGTTTTGCCTTTTACTCGTGCCCACATGCTTTTCCCATGCTCTGTGCTGTCTGTTCCACCACCACTCACATAGCAGAAGGTCATATCATCGTTTAGTCGTATCAGGGTTTCTGCAACATGCATGGTAAGTATATAAGTTAGCTTATTATACTCCGCTTCTTTCTTACCTATTGAGGTTACCCCCAGGCAGAAAAAACAAGCATTATATCCTGTAAGCTCATCCTCTATATTAGATAAGTCGAAGAAGTTGCCATGAATGATTTCTTTCAGCTTAGGATGTGCTATTCCACAGGGTTTACGGTTAATGACTAATACTGCTTCCACATCAGGATGCTGGAGGCACTCATGCAATACGCCCTCACCTACCATACCCGTAGTACCCGTAATAATAGCCCTTACTTTCATTATGTTACTATTTATTACCAAAGGTAGTGTGTATGCGCATGCTAAAAGAAATCATAATTCCGTCTGGGTGCATTTAATCTTATGCCTATGTACATATAGGTCGTAGCATTTGCACTAAGAGCATAGCCTGTTGTAGAATAGCTGGGGTAAACACCTGCACTGCTGCTGTAAGTGCGATAGCTGGCCCCCAGGTCAATAAACATATTGCGGCGCAGTTCGTAAGACAGGTTGAGGTTAATGATCGTCCCAATACTTTTCGGGCCGTTTATCATACCTACCCCCTTGGTAGTAGTGGCATTATTAAAAGATTTAAAAATGTCGTTACCATAGTTAGCGCTGCCGGTATCTGTACCTTGTACATAGTACATACCTTTCACAGTCAGGTACAGATTTTTAATAGGCTGGTAGTTGGCAACACCGGTAAATTGTATAAAACCCGAGCCGAGTGGATCTGCCAGCGGCTGGTTGTAGTTGGTGTAGTTGGCAATAGTATCGTGTTGCGCCTCGTATGTATATGGTCGCACCATATTCAGTTCAGCCTGCAGGTCCAGGTTTTTAACAGTAAATGCATCAAAGTATTTTGCTCCAAGTTGCAATCCCCATTTGTTATCGTACCAGCCACCATTGCTAAAGAAATGACTGGCCTTAAATTCGTTCAGTATAAACTGCCCGTAAAACTGCAGGTGGCGCGCCACTATAGCTTTGTAGTTAAAACCTATTAGTTCCTTATCTGGGTTACCATTAAATTGCTCTACAGTTTTATAGAGGATAATGGGATTAAGATAACTGATCTGGAATGTATTGGGAGTAGCAAATATGGTAGATTCAAAAAAGCCTACGTTAAGCCAGTTGGTAGCATTGTAACTCAGGTAGTGCATGGTGGCATACTTGTGCGGCAATTGAGAGTCGAGTACAAAACGGTCGTATTGCGGCGTAAGCTGCATATACAGATTTTGGTAGTTTATTTTCCATATCCGTGTGGTCAGCTGCAGAAAGGGTGTATTGGCCGACATATCACTAAGCTCCAGGCTATAAATACCATCGCCTATAAAATGCTTGCCTGTGCCAAAAGTCATGTTCATATGATCTTTTATAATGGCAAAATCAAAGTACCCACTAGCCAGGAAATAGTCGTAAGAAGGGCTTTTGTTACTAATGAGGTAATAATCTGCACCTGGTACCGCTTGTTGTGGCTTACCAACAACATAGTTATTTACAAATGTGGGCGGTGTTTCCTGGTTATCTGTAAAGTAGGTATAGAATCCTATTTTCTTGCAGATCCAGCCACGCCATTCAAACCCATGGGTATTATACAGCAGGGGATTTTTACCAATAGTGGTACCAGTAATATTAGCATTCTGCACCATTCCTTGGCCACCCAACACGGGATTTACAACAAGGAAAAAGTTGTCTGTTTTCACATAAATAAAATCGTCCTGTTTTTTATAAAAGGTATTGAACCAAGCCTGTTTTGAGTCATCAGCCCCATTACCGTCAGGGGTCCACTCCCCATTTTTAGATACCATACGGGCCATATTTACGCTATCTACAGCGCTATAGGTACCCGGCACTGATGACAGATTTTGCAGAAACTGTACCACCCTTTTGCGCGATTCTGGTTTTGTGGTCAGGCATAACGTGTCAGAAAATCTGCCACTTCGAGTTTCCAACCTGTCCAGCATATGGTAATCTTCATCGCTCAGGGGCAGGTAGGTGGTCTGGGCCATACTGCTTATGCCCATAACCAATAGGACAGTTATCAATCCACCTATTTTCTTAATGCTGTAAAATGATGTTTCCATGAACGGATTGGATATGGTAAATTGCTTCGTAATAATTTTAACGCTGCAATTTAACTTTAGTTCACATTATGTCTGCACTTTTAATAAAGAACGCCATCATCGTAAATGAGGGCACCCAGGTAATAGCTGATGTCCTCGTAAGGGATGGAATAATAGAAAAAATAGGCTCTCAAATCAGCTCCGTTGGCAACATTAGGGAAATAAATGCTGAGGGCTTGCATCTGTTGCCCGGCGTTATAGACGACCAGGTGCACTTCCGTGAACCCGGGCTCACCCAAAAAGCAACCATAGGCACAGAGTCGCGTGCAGCGGTAGCAGGCGGTGTCACTTCATTTATGGAGATGCCCAATACAAACCCTGCAGCACTTACACAGCAGTTGCTGGAGGATAAGTATGATATTGGCCGCAATACATCAGTAGCCAATTACTCATTTTTTATGGGTGTCTCCAATAGTAACGCCGAAGAAGTATTGCGCACCAACGCAAAGAAAAATGAAGTTGCAGGGATAAAAATATTTATGGGCTCCAGTACGGGAGATATGCTGGTGGATAACTACTTGACGCTACGACGGATATTTGAAGACGCCGAATTGCTTATAGCTACCCATTGCGAAGATGAACGTGTTATAAAAGCCAATAAAGAAAAATACCCCGATGCTGACAATGCCAGCTTCCATCCGCTCATACGCGATGTAGAGGCTTGTTTTGAAAGTTCGTTTTCTGCTGTGCAACTAGCCAAGCAATACAACACCCGGTTGCATATACTGCATATATCAACAGCAAAAGAATTACAGCTATTTACCAACATGCTTCCTTTGGTCGATAAACGCATAACTGCCGAAGTCTGTGTACACCACCTTCATTTTACTGCCGATGATTATGCACAATATGGCAACCTCATTAAGTGCAATCCTGCTATAAAAGCGCCCGAAAATAAAGATGCGCTCTGGACTGCCCTGCTCGACGATCGCCTGGATATTATAGCAACCGACCATGCCCCGCACACCTGGGCCGAAAAACAATTGCCATACCAACAAGCACCATCAGGAGTGCCACTGGTACAGCATTCATTACCACTTATGCTCCAATACGTAAAACAAGGACGTATCACTATTGAAAAAGTAGTGGAGAAAATGAGTCACGCACCGGCCCAGTGTTTCAAAATAGCGAAACGTGGATACATACGCGAAGGCTACCATGCTGACCTTGTACTGGTTGATATGAACCAACACACAACCGTAACCAAAGAAAACATTTTATATAAATGTGGCTGGTCTCCGTTTGAAGGGCACGATTTTCCAGCAACCGTACGTTATACCATTGTGAACGGTAATGTGGCGTTTGAAAATGGCAGTGTAAACGATACTGTGCGGGGAGAAAGGATTTTGTTTGACAGGGAATAACTAACTACCATTACTTATAACCACCATGCATAACGACAAAACAACCCTAAAAGACCTTTCTATATTTGGCGCTGATGGCGAGGACGTTTTTAGTCTTATCAATTTTACAGTAACACAAGCGGGTCGCGACATGCTGGTGAAACACATTCAGCACCCGCCTGATAAACTGGTGCAACTGCAGGAAATGCAGGAAACCGTGCGGTACCTGGCAGCAAACCCCGGTTATGGTACTACCCAAATTTCCAACGGTACCATAGTAATGCTGGAAAAGTTTTTTGAAAGTGCCGAGGACACAATAGCCCCACCCAGCGGCATCACATTGTTGCTGGGTTCCTTTTTCCAGAAAGCGCTCAATAAAAACCAATACTTCATCACCCGTTTCTCTTTATCCCACTTATCAGATTTCTTAAGTGGATGCAGTGAGCTTACCACCATTTTGGACCAAGGGAATTTACCCACCCTGTTACGCAAAGAGTTGGAAGCTATGCAGTCTGAACTGCAACACCCACTTACTGACGATATAATAAAAATAACCAACGACACCCCTTACTCCGGTCTATCGCGGTTGAGCTATGATGCCCGACGGCAAATGAAAAATATTACATACCGCCTCATTACCCATTACTCCCGGCTAGATGCCTGGCAATCTATGGCCAAAGCCACCCTGCAGCTCAACTGGGTTTTCCCCAAGCTTGAAGCAGCCTCACCCGTAGTTTTTGAAGCCACCGCACTTTACCACCCGTTGTTGCAAAACCCAGTTTCATACAATATCAACTTCAATAACAACCGCAATTTCCTGGTGCTCACAGGTGCCAATATGAGTGGCAAAACCACCTTTTTGCGCACACTGGGTGTCTCTGCCCTGCTGGCCCATCTCGGCATGGGTGTACCTGCCCGCAGCCTGCGCATCAGCTTCCTGCACGGGGTTATCACCAACATGCATGTAGAAGACAGCCTTATGCGTGGCGAAAGCTACTTCTTTGCGGAGGTGCAGCGCATGAAGCTCACTGCTCAGAAGCTACTGGAAAGTGAACCGCACCTAGTGTTGATGGATGAGCTCTTTAAAGGCACCAACGTACACGATGCCTACGAGTGCACCCGTGCCGTAGTAGATGGATTGCTGCACCGCCCCAATCACCTCATGATCTTATCAACACACTTGTACGAAGTTGCACAGCATTTTAAAGACCGGCAAGAGATCATGTTTGCCTACTTTGTTACCAGGATGCTCGAAAACGATACTTTCTTTTTCACCTACGAACTCAAGCAGGGTATATCGCATGACCGTATTGGCTACCGCATTTTGCAGAAAGAAGGCGTGCTTGATCTATTAATGAACCCAAAAGGTGCCGGGTAAGTTATTGTTTGTTGCAATAATTGCATGTGGTGCAAGCATTATAGTGCATATTTAGAATAATTTCGCTGCCACAAAGTATAATTGAATATGCAAAAACCTATATTCCATCTATTTACGATTGCCTTGTTATTTATTTCCTTTTTATCATCTGCCCAGGATACCGTCTATTTCGATAAACAGTGGAAACCCTGCACACACGATGAGGCCAGTTACTACAGGCTCCGCTGGATGCAACAAGACGGCCACTACAAAGTAGAAGACCATTACTGGAATGGTAAGATACAGATGACAGGCTCTTACTTAACCGCACATATAAACGACTCTGAAGTTAAGGATGGCTATTTTGTTTTTTATGATTCCACTGGCTTTAAAGAAAGTGAAGAAAACTACAAGGTTGGAAGATCGGTTGGCACATGGAAGTATTATTTTAAAAAAACGACAGGCTTGAGATCTATGGTTGAATATCTTGATGATTCAAATGCATATTGGATGTTTTTTGATTCTGTAAGTAATACAAAAAGTGCCGAAGGGATAAAAGCACACGGAGAGCGTATTGGTTTATGGAAATTTTATTTTCGTGGAACTAATGATGTTTGGATAACTGATTTTTATAACTCAGACTCAAGTACATACTTTACCTATTACGACTCAATAACACATAAAAAGACAAAAGAAGGAGCATATAAAAACAAACGAGATATTGGTCAATGGAAATATTATTTCAAGACTGGGGAGCTGAAAACAACTGTCGACTATATGGCAGACTCTGTAAAATACATTGTAGCTTTTGATTCCGTAAAACAAACAAAAAAATCGGAAGGGGTAAGAACGAATGAAATTCGAACAGGAATTTGGAAGTTCTATTACCCCGCTACGCATATACTTAAATCTACGGAGGAATACCTGCCAGATTCAACCATCTATTTTACTTATTTTGATTCTATACCAAACACCAAAAAAAGTGAAGGGAAAAGGCAAAAAAACGAACGAATCGATTTATGGAAGTTCTATTTTGCCAACACCACCAACGTAAAAGCAACAGAAGAATATAAGCCCGATTCCTCGATCTATTCTGTATTTTTCGATTCGCTCAGCCATTTAGCTACCAGGGAAGGTGTAAAGAAAAATGGTGAGAATCGTGGCCAATGGAAGTATTATTATAACGGTACCAACGATTTAAAGGCGCTACTAGACTATCGGCCAGACTCTTCTATATATTGTATATATTATGACTCAACCCACTTCAGGGTGAGCGAGGGGACGAAGAAAAATGGTGAAAAGGTTGGCGAATGGAAAACCTATTTTAAAAATACCAATGATGTAGCATCAACCATTTTCATCAAATCGCCGGAACTGATCTATTGTATTTTCTATGACTCATTAACTTTAGATAAGTTTAGTGAAGGTGCGAGGTACAGAGGCGAAAATATAGGGGTATGGAAATACTATTCTGCTGAAGATACAAGAAGAGACAAAGGTAGTTTCCAAGGTAAAATGGTCTTGTACTCTTTTAAAACCGGAAAAATAGAACGGGAAGATATTTACAAAGATGATAGTATTGTTTCTGGTCACTGTTACAATGCTTCAGGCCGGGAGATCCCATATGTTAAAACATATATGCTGGTGCAGGAAGATCCTTTTGCTGGCTTCGATTTGAAGCAATATATGAAGGATCACCTACGGTATCCCCCCAAAGCACGATCTACAGACAATGAGGCTTATGTACTGCTAACATTTACAATTTCTGAAGACGGGAGCATATCAAATCCTGAGGTGATTTCAGGTACTAATGCAGATTATAACGCCGAGGCTATAAGAATGGTATTAAATATGCCGCACTGGCACCCTGGCAGACAGCATAACCAACCTGTAAAATCTATCTATATGCTATCTGTCCCTTTTTCTAAGCAATAGGCGCCGCCTATTGCTATCAATAATCATTTTTTAATATCTTAATCTTATACGGCTAATAAGATTTAATTTTGCACACCCATATATCCATTTATTAAGATGATTGGGCGATGAAATAAATAAAGATGGCGCAGTTTAAAATAGGATTACCCGGGCTTACCCCCATTGTAAAGAATATAATCATCATCAATGTAATTGTTTTCTTAGCCCAATTGGCATTTAAACAAACCAGTGTTCCTTTCGATGATCTGTTTTCGCTTCATTATTGGCGCTCTACTGAGTTCCATTGGTGGCAACCGCTTACCCATATGTTTATGCATGGTGGGTTTGCTCACATCTTCTTCAACATGTTTGCCCTCTATATGTTTGGCAACATCATCGAAAACTACCTCGGTGGTCAGCGGTTCCTTATTTTTTACCTCGTTTGTGGGCTCGGCGCTGCCTTATGCCAGCAGATCTTTTATACCATACAGTTTGAGCCTGCATACAAGGCTTTCGAAGCATACCAGGCCAACCCTACTCTCGACCAATTTGATATTTTCTTAAGAACCAGGGTACCTTTTCACAAAACTGGCTGGGGGGACTATCTCTATGCTATACGCCAGAGCTGGATGCAGGACCCAAATGCCGCTAATTATGTAAACCTAAGCATATCCAACACCCACAAATATTTCTTCGGTGGCCTTAATCCCTCAGACCACACCTTTGTTCCCGGCCTTTTTGATGAAGGCATGCTGGGCGCATCGGGTGCTATAATGGGGGTTATATTTGCCTTCGGATATCTGTTCCCCAATGCGCTGGTATATATATTTGGAGTATTGCCATTGAAGGCTAAATACACCATTATTATATACGCAGCCATAGACTTGTTTGGCGGCATACAAAACACCGATGATATAGCTCATTTTGCCCACCTTGGCGGTATGCTGTTTGGATTTATTATGTTAAGAATGTGGAACAATAAAAAGAGTAACCGCATTTATTGATAACTTTATACGTACATTTTTAGTTATGTTAAATCGTTCTGCATCATCATATTTTCCTAACCTGGGCTCAAACGCTGTAGTACAGCTTATTATAGCTTTGGGCGTTGCTTTTGTTACTCTGGGGTTTCTGCATGCTATACTATTGCTCATGCATTTTCCTGCAGATGTGTATGATAATATATTGGCGCATACTGCACTTGGCAATATCCATGATTACCCGTCCCGCTTCTGGACTATTTTCACCTTTGGCCTTTTTCACATCGGCTTTTGGGAACTGTTCAGTAACATGATATGGCTCTACTGTTTTGGCAGTCTTGTACAAATGCTCATTGGTTACAAACAAGTAATACCTATTTTCTTTTACTCACTGCTTACAGGTGGCGCGTGTTACTTGCTATGCCAGCTGATACCAGGTCGTTTTTTTACAGGTTATTTCCTTCTGGGGCCCCAGGCAGGCATTATAGGCCTGGCCGTAGCAGCTATAACTTTATCCCCGGTTTACAGGTTTTACTTCACACCTACCTTTAGTGTGCCCCTCTACGTTATTGCCTGCATTTTTGCATTCTTTATGATATTGAATACAGGCATGGATGTACCCAAAATACTACAGCTTACAGGCGGCGGGCTTATGGGTTTTGGTTATGTGAGGTTACTGCGTAGCGGCTACAAACCCGGCGACTGGATATATAGCCTATTTAGCAGCATAGAGCATATAGCTACCCCGCAAGACAATGTAACCTGGAAGAAGAATACCCGCAAACGCACGCAGGTGTTAAAAGGTATGCAACGCCCCGGCAACTCCAGCCAAAGCCGCATAGACGATATACTGGATAAAATAAACCAGAAGGGCTACAATTCTTTATCTACAGACGAGAAAGAGATATTGATGCGCGCCAGCAAGGAGAATAAATAGGGCCGGTGCCTTTATATACTTACATTTTATGGGCAAAGTTTTAGGCTATTTTTTTATGCTGCTGAATATACTTGCAGCAATATGGCTGGGGCTTTGCTTTGCAGCCTCCGTTACAAGGCCGGGGGTCTATCCTTATCTCCCGCTGTTTAGTATTACTACCCCCATTGCTATTGTAGTCAATTTTATATTCCTGCTGCTGTGGCTGATATCTGCAAATGGCTGGCGCGCCCTACTGCCTGCTATTTCCCTGGCCCTGTGCTATAAGTTGATCTGCTCAGTTTTTGCTTTCAATTTTCTTGCAACAAACGACTTTACTCCTGCGCCCAACCACGTGAAGGTAATGTTATGGAATGTGCACGGTATGGGCATATACGACAAGCCGCACAACAATAATGCTACCCGCATCATGAACCGGATACAGCAGGAAGCACCCGATGTGCTGTGTGCAACAGAATTTTATGCACGGTACAACGACTCTATGAAACCCTATAGCCGCAAGATCATGAATGATAACGGCTTTAAATACTTCAACTACATATCGGACAATACGCTGGGCACCGAAATGCTCCTCGGTACATCAGCCTATTCAAAATACCCGCTCAGCAACATGCGCACCTACCTGGTGGGCCGCAGTATTTACCTGCTGCAAGTAGATGTGCAGCTTCCCGGCAAAATGATGCGCTTTTTCTCAATGCACCTATACTCCTTCCGCTTTAATGATGATGACAGGGAGCATCTTGCTGAAGTGAGATCCACAAAAAATGTAACCGAAGAAGATGTGGTGCGCTCAAAGAAAATAGTACGCCGGTTCGACAGGAATTATATAGAACGGGCTGAAGAAGCAGATAATGTAGCTGCCATCATTGCCACCAGTCCATACCCGGTGCTGGTGTGTGGCGACTTTAATGATCTTCCATCCTCGTACACATACAATATTATAAGGGGCAAACTGCACGATGCGTTTGTAGATAAGGGTGTTGGCGTTGGCCGGACGTACAACCAGATATTCCCTACCCTCCGTATTGATCATATACTTTACGATGCGCATGCATTAAACATCATTGGGTTCAAATGCCCATCGGTTAACGCATCAGATCACAATCCTGTAATAGCTAATTTTGAGGTTAAGCCTTAATTAAAATGCGCCTGCATATGGTTTACTCTATTCTATAAATAGCTGCCAGCCCTAATCAATAAAACATAGATAACGCAATAACTACATGACTATTATCCATTCATGCAGTTATAATATTACTTTTACCAGCTAATATCTATGTACTATGAAAATCGGGAAACTGTTCAAGCGTTTATTACTTTTTGTTGGCGTACTAGTGGGCCTGTTAGTGCTCACTGCTATACTGGTGCCAGTGTTGTTTAAAGACAAGATACTGGCAACCCTTAAAACACAAATGAATACTAACCTGGATGCGGTTACCGACTTTAAAGATATAGACATCTCTCTATTCCATCATTTCCCCAACCTGTCTGTAGGCATTATGGACATCAGTATAAAAGGTAAGGGATACTACAAGGATGATACGCTGATAGCCGCAAAAGACATTGAAGTTACGGTTGACATAATGCAAGCTATACATGGCGTTTATGACATTTTAAGTGTGGACCTGAATACGCCCCGCATACATGCTTTAGTAAACGACAAAGGCCAGGCTAACTGGAACATCACCAAGCCCGACACTACAACCAAAGCTGCTACCCCTGCACAGTCATCATCATTCGCCTTCAAACTGCGCAAGTACTCTATTGAGAACGGGTATATTGAGTACAAGGATGACCAAGGTAAGATGAGTGCCATAATAGACAACCTGAACCACAATGGCAGCGGCGATTTTACCAGCGATGCATTTACACTCAGCACCCATACCACTATAGATGCCCTGAGCTTTGCATACGGCAACATACCCTACCTGGCTAAAGTTAAAACCCTTGTGGATATGGACCTGCAGGTAGATAATAAGAACAACAAATACACCTTCAATACAGATAAGATACAGCTGAACGGATTGAAGCTGGCCACCAAAGGGTTTGTGCAATTACCAGACACTATTAACACCCTGATGGATATACAGTTCAGTACGCCATCCAATAACTTCAAAGATATTCTATCTCTTATACCGGGTATATACCAGGCTGATTTTAAGAACATACAGACCAGCGGTACAGTGGCGCTTAGCGGCTTTGCAAAGGGCACTTACAACAGCAAGCAGATGCCTGCATTCCAGGTGAACCTAGCTATACAAAACGGCATGTTCCGCTACCCTTCCCTGCCGTCTGCAGTAACCGATATACAGGTAAAAATGCAGGCCGCTAATAATGATGGTGTGCCGGACCACACTGTTGTGAACGTAGAAAAAGCACACCTGGTGCTGGCTAATGCCCCCTTTGATATGCACCTGATATTAAAGACCCCGATATCAGATCCATACATTGATGCGGGGCTTAAAGGCCGCATAGATCTTGGGCAGGTGCAGCAGTTTATGAAATTGGAGGCAGGCACTAAACTAACAGGAATAGTAACCGCCGATGTAACTGCAAAGGGTGCAATTGCAGCTGCTCAAAAACAGCAGTTCGACAAATTTTATGCAGCCGGCACAATAGGCATCAGCAATATGCTCTATGCATCAAAAGACTACCCGGGTGGCGTAGCATTGAGCAATTTGCTGCTCACGTTCAATCCTAAGAACGTGAGTGTTTCGGGATTAAAAGCACAATATCTGCAGAGCAATTTTACAGGCGATGGCACTATCAACAATCTGCTGGGCTACTACTTCCACAAAGAGGCGCTGAGCGGCACTTTTACTGTAGCTGCCGATAAGGTAGATGTAAACAAATTTATGGGCACCAGCAGTACTGCACAACCTGCCACCAGCACTACCCCGCCATCTGCAACAACAACTCCATTCCTGGTGCCTGACAACCTGGATATAACACTCAACGCCACAGTGGGAACAGTATTATACGACAAGCTAACACTTACGAATGTAAAAGGCACCTTACTGGTGAAAGACCAAACAGTTACCATGAAGGACATAAGCGGTAACGGACTTGATGGTACCATGGTAATAAACGGATCGTACAGTACAAAGAACGATAAGAAGAACCCCGACATCACTATGGCATACAAGGTGCAGAATGTGGATATACAGAAGACCTACAATGCATTTATAACCGTGCAGAAAATGATGCCTGCAGGTAAGTACATAAGCGGCAAAATATCATCGCAGCTGACCATGCAGGGGAAGATGGGACAAGATATGACACCTGTGATTAATAGCCTTACCGGCAAGGGCGACCTGCTGATCATTAATGGTGTGCTGAGTGGCTTCCCGGCTATGCAGCAGCTGGGCGATAAGCTAAACATCAGCCAGCTAAAAAGCTTTCCGCTGCAGGATATAAAGAACTTTTTCACTTTCGTAAATGGCAGGGTGATCGTTGATCCATACAAGTTTAAAGAAGGTGATATTGACTTTGAAGTGGCCGGCAGTCATGGTTTCGATCAGACCATAAAATATGGATTGAACCTTACGGTACCGCGCTCTATGATGGGCAGTGCAGGTAACACCATGATCAATAACCTGGTGAACCAGGCGGCAGGCAAGGGAGTAGCTATAAACGTAGGCGACAAAGTGAACCTGGCTATAACTATAGGCGGTACCATTACTGTACCTAAAATAGAAACCAACCTGAAGAGCCTTGCAGGCGATGCAGTGAATAATGTAAAACAGCAAATAACCAACGAAATAAAAAGCAAAACAGATAGCGTGAAACGTGTAGTAAAAGACACGGTTAACGCTATAAAGAAGCAAGCATTAAATGCGGCAGCCGAGGAATTGAAAAACCAAATTTCAGGCAACAAGGATACCACGCATAAGAACACCCTGGACGATACTAAGAAGAAAGCTCAAGATGCAGTAAAAGGATTGAAAGGCTTGTTTGGAAAATAGCGGCTACGCGAATGCTAATAAAAATATAAGGACAAATACTGCTATTAAACTTTTGGCTCTGTAAAGACTCAAAGAGTAAAATATGCAGGAAATGAAAACGATAAAACAAGCCGTATTACTATTGGTATTAGCAACAAGTTTTGCATCGTGTGTGGTGGCTGTGCGCCCTGCCCACCCATGGGTACGGGCACATTGGGAAATGGACCGTTTTGGACACAGGTATTGGGTAAGAGGGCACTATGCATAGGCTTTATAGGTAACGCCACGCAACTTATGTACTGCAATAGTACAAGCCGAAAAGGTTTGCACTATTGCAGTAAGGGTTGAGTCTTCTCAGCGTACCATATACGCTTTCTCTTTACACAACTCCGCTGCGTACCAATGCCCCTGTAGGGGGCTCCGCTTTGTAGCCATTATCAATAAAGCCGTTATGCACCCTGTAGGGGTGCCCATACAAAACAATGTTTGGTAACTATACCCAGTTACACGCAAGGAGCTAATTTGGAAGCGTCGTGAATAATGCTATATAATAAACATTCAAAGTTTATTTGTGATGTTGTTTTTATACGTGAACTATTACGTATATTATATATGTAGGGCTATTCCTAAAAACAAACATCAACCATTATGATTACAGACAACCCAGAACATGAATTTGAAGATAAGCTCCATGGGAAGCATTATTTATTTCATGCTACCAAAGACCCTTTGGGAGTGATTTCCCTATCTTTATTCCCAAAGGAAAGTAAAGAGTTCAATAACGAATACCCAGAGGTAAGAATCCAGATAAAAGGACAAATTCCTGATGAAGCGCGATGTATAGGTAGCATTCGCCTTTCGGGTGCGGAATTAATGACAATTACAAGCAAAACTTTAGCGCAATACGCTAAATAGGGTTTACCTTACAAGCGAAACAAGAGGCTGTCCCGATTTTTGAGGCAGCCTCTTGTTTTGGAATAATTTTAATATCTTTCAAAAAACATAGAATCCGCGATACTTATTTTACTGCATTTACCAGAAGGCGTCAATGGATTTGGATATTATTGGTTTTAAACGGAATCCCCTTCTTTGTTTTTAAGGTTGTACAATGGTATGGCCAATCAAAAAATAAAAAATAAATCATAGCAACTAAAGAAGAAGCTATCAAAATACTTACAGAGCAAGGAAGACAAGTAATGGGATTGAGTGCGCCAATGTTACCCGCTGGGGCTAAAATATCTGTAGTTGATGCAGATAAATATACCGCGCTAAAAAATAGCATTCATGATAAGGTATTTGCTATTTATGCGCCCGACCTTAACGACAAAGAAAAGTGGGCTGTAATTGCTGTATTGGAAAATGAACTGGATGATTTCATAAGAAACAACCACAAAAGGGATATTGAATAACTTCCACCTTCATCTATGGCATTACCGATTTTTTGCCTTAATGGTTGCCTTTTAAAAGAATGTCTAATTTATTTTCTATCTCCGTTTGTTTTCGTTGGATAGAACTAATTGACACATTTATATCCTCAAAGCGATTATCAATCTGTTCAAGCCAGTGGAATAAACTCTCCATTACTTCTTTGTTCATTTCTATTCGCTTAAAATTTCGAGGAAGTGGCATAAGAATATTTAAAATTAAAGGTAACCAAAAAGGCTGCAATTTGCTGTAAGATTCGAGCCTTCTCAGCTTCCTATATCCCCCTTCTCTTTACACAACTCCGCTGCGTACCAATGCCCCTGTAGAGGGCTTCCCTTTGTAGCCATTATCAATAAAGCCGTTATGCACCCTGTAGGGGTGCCCACACAAAATACATCTTTTATAAAGTTGCTTTGTAAATCCTCAAAATGACCCCCTAAATCCCATAATACAAATACTAATACCCTTACCGGCAAAGCAACACAGTCGAATAAAAAAAGCATGCTACCACCGCAGCAGCAGTAAGTTATACACACCATTGTGGCACCATGTAAATCCAATTTTTTCAGCAATAAAAAAATGAAAACCTTTGGGCCAAAAACTGTAAACCCTATGAAAACCATCCAGCAACAACAAGCCAAATATTTTTTCTTCAGCACCTCCAAAACACAAAAAGACATTGCACAAAAGGTCGGTGTAGCGGAAAAGACCGTTAACAGGTGGATAAAACAAGAAGCTTGGGACGAACTTAAAAAAGCAGCCCTTGCCGCTCCCGCAATCATCGTTAACCATCTCTATAGTCAGGTGGTCGAGTTGCAGAACCATATTGCATGTCGCGAACCAGGTAACCGTTTCCCAACAATACAGGAAGCTGAGATCACCCGCAAACTCATCAACAGTATTAGCAAACTGGGCATGGGCCAATCGTTAAGTAATCAGGTACAGGTTATGAAATCTTTTGCAGGCTACATGGGCGATACCGACAGCGAGTTTGCCGAGAAATTTACAGACTATTTTGTCGACTACACACGTAGCCACGATAAGGATGGTTATTATCCGCATGAATTTTTATACAATGTCAAGGCGCCTAAAGCTGATCCTGAAATCATACAAGGCATAAAAGAAGACGTGGAGAAAAGCGTCAGTCGTTACAACTATCGTTTCTTTCATGGCGATCCTGGTTGGGAACAAACTGGCATACCATTCACAAAACTAAAATGGGATGACATCCCGCATCACGACCCTCCTACCTTACCCGATAGCAAACTAATGTGGATAGGCAACGGACAATTGTTCGATCTGGAACAAGGCACTCGTCGCAAAATGACAAGTGATGAAGCCAATACATTTTATGAGGTAGGCTTCGATGTAGAATGGGAGAAATACGACCAGTCAGGGGTCAGCGAACTGCCTGAAAATAACAAAATGTCCGTTACAAATAGCAATGCACAAACAGACATTTCAAATACATCACCGTCTGAAATTCATTACCACAAAGGAATTGAGCTGCAAAGTACTGCAAATGCCAACCTCCATTCAACAGACATTTCTGGACATAACGTTCCCTACTCAACCACTAATAATGAAGCGCCCGAAGTTTATGAAATACCAGAAGAACTGGTGAATTGGTGGCCCGAAGTTCCGCTGCTTCCGGGTGGTATCAAATGGATAGGGCGTGGTCGTGTGTACGATATTCCCAACAACCAGAGCCGCGATATGATGTACACAGAAGCATTGCAGTTCCAGGAATTAGGTTTCGATAAAGTGAAACTGCGCTGGGGCTGATCCTTTACCTCATAAGTTGCTTCCGCACGCTGCTATTCACAATACCATAAAATGCTAAGCCTTTTAAGTAATATTGGGTTCTATTTACTATACTGATGTTGTTTAATTCGTTGCCCTTCTTAGTGTTCATGGTGTTGGTATTTGCGCTGTACTGGTCGGCGGCCAATAACCGCAGGGTACAGAACATTTTGCTGCTGGCAGCCAATTATGTATTCTATGCCTGGTGGGATTGGCGATTCCTTGCGCTACTAATTACTTATGGCCTAGTCATCTACTTTATAGGGCATAAAATATACGAAGCCGATAAACCCAATAAAAAATGGTGGCTGCGGCTGGCATTGCTATTCGGTATAGGTACCCTTTCTTATTTCAAGTACACCAATTTTTTCATAGGCTCGTTTAAGGATGTGGTAATGAAACTAGGTGGCCACAGCAGCCTGCACACGCTGAATATTATATTACCGCTGGGTATTAGCTTTTTCACATTCCAGTCGCTGGGGTATGTGCTGGATATTAACAACGGGAAGATAAAACCAACAACGGATCTGCTTTCATTCATGGCGTTTGTGAGCTTTTTCCCAACTGTACTATCTGGCCCTATAGAGCGTGCAGACAACCTGCTGGTACAATTGCAGCACAAAAGGGTATTTAGTAACGAGCAGGCCAAAGACGGATTGAGGCAGATACTTTGGGGGCTGTTTAAAAAGATGGTAATAGCCGACAACCTGGGCCATATAGTAGATGCTATTTATGGGGCTTATGGAGGCTCATCATCGGCCGCATTAGCAGCAGGCATACTTATATTCCCATTCCAGCTCTATGCCGACTTTTCGGGCTATTCTGATATGGCCACGGGTATAGCGAGCCTAATGGGTTTTAAGCTGGTCCGCAATTTTGCATATCCTTACTTTGCCCGCAGCATACCGGAATACTGGCGGCGCTGGCATATGAGCCTGACCAGCTGGATAACAGAATACCTGTATACACCATTGAGCATAGCCCTGCGCGATTATGGCAAAGCGGGTATGATACTGGCCATCTTCATCACCTACATTATTATTGGGTTCTGGCATGGCGCCAACTGGACGTACATTGTATTCGGCATTGTATTCAGCATTTACTTCAGCATTTTCCTGATGAAGAAAAAAAGAAAAAAGAAAAAAGCGCCTGAAAATGATTTGTCGCTAAAGAATATAGGACTTATGGTGCAGACGTTTTTGCTGGTGGCATTTGCTGACCTGTTCTTTAGGGCTGCAAGTGTAAAGGACGCATTTGGCTACCTGCATGATCTTATCACTGCAAAAACTACAGGCAACGGCCTGGCTGCTTATGCTGACATTTCTTTGCTGCTGATACCCGTATTGTTGGTAATAGAGTGGCTGGGGCGGTACAAAACACACCCACTGGTTATGACCAACCAACCCAGGTTGCCGGTGCGCTGGGCCATATATGTTGTGTTACTATTGTTCATCTTCTTCTGCGCAGGGGAGCAACAAAAATTCATTTACCTGCAGTTCTAAAGGATATGAAAAGATTTTTGCTCCACGTGGTCACATTTACCCTTACGATGACATTGTTGTTATCTGCTATTACGTGGGTGACAGATAATGGGCTGCGTAAAAGCGGCTTTAGCTGGTACAAAGACTGGAACGGTGTGAATGATGGCACCATTAACGCTGATGTGCTGATAATGGGCAGCTCGCACGCGCGCAGGGGCATACACCCTATGATAGTGGATAGTGCGCTACACGTAAACAGCTACAACCTGGGAATGGATGGGTATATGTTTGATATGCAACTGGCACGTTACCAGATGTACCGCAAGCGCAATACGGCGCCAAAGCTCATTGTACTCTGCGTGGATTATAGTGAGCTAGGCACTACAAAACGCCTTATAGACCCCGAGCAGTTGCTACCTTACCTGCACGATGATGATGTAAGAACCGATGCGGTGAAAATAGGTATGCCTGCTTATTTGCAATACCTGCCTTTTTTAAAATACCAGAACCACCCCATGCTGGTGTGGAAGGCTGGATGTGCACTAACCCATGCACATACCGACAGACCCAATAGCTATAAAGGATTTTATGGCGAGCACCTGGAGTGGAATACAACCACATTTCAGCAGTTTATGAAGGAGCATACCTATCTTGCCCCAGAGCTTTCGGACAGTGTGGTACAGCAGTTTGCCCAGTTTTTAGATTCTTGCAACAAGGAGCATATTAAGGTAGTGCTGGTATTCACACCACACTATTATCTTTTTAACCGGGCCGTACGCTACCGGGACAGTTATATGGCTTTCCTTAGCGCTACAGCGGCTCAGCACCACGCGAAACTGCTCAACTACAATACAGATAGCATGTGCTACAACACCCACTATTTTGGCAACGGCACTCACCTGAGCCCTGAAGGAGTAACCCTGTTCACACAAAAATTGTGCGCCAGTCTCAGGCCAGATGGACACATAATAAAATAACAACAAGCATAAAAGATAGGAGTAATAATACACGTTTGAAGTAAATTAATTTGGATACTTCAACTGTTGTATTATTTTTGCCTCAAATTGATCACTAATAAATAAAGAATTGTGGCGTACGAAAACAAAAATTTTGGCGAGAGTCGTAATGAAAGCTTGTATAGCAAACGTATAAAAGCAGGTAAGAGAAGAACTTACTTCTTTGATGTGCGCTCTACACGTGGCAATGATTACTTCATCACTATCACAGAAAGCAAGAAACGTTTTGACGACAACGGCTACGACAGGCATAAGATGTTTCTGTACAAAGAAGACTTCAACAAATTTTTGGCTGCGCTTACAGAAACAATAGGTTATGTAAAAACTGACCTGATGCCTGATTTTGATTTCGACGCGTTTAACCACGACCAGGAAAATGAAAATGAAGAAGGTGGTGCAATTGCTGCAAGTGTAGTAGAAAGTGTTACCGCAGAAGACAACAGCAATGTTGATGACTGGAAAATCTAAGAACAAACTCCCCCTTATAAAGAAAGCCTCCGCACAAAATGCAGAGGCTTTTTTATTACCGCAATACACTACCATTTAAGCAGCTCGTCAACCGACGCAAATCCGTTTTTTAATAGGCTTTTGCGCAACCATTTTTTGTGGTTGTACAGGTCTCTAAATTGCGCGGTGGAATAAGTGACCAACCGATAACGATGTATAGGGAAACTGAACCTATTCTTTACAGCTACAAACTGAATAGTGGCGGCAGGTGTAAGCAGGTGGCGTTTATCGCGCCCCATATAGAAAGCAGGGACAGGCGCATTATAATCGTACACGACAACAGAACGTGTTTTTAACTTGCCTACTGTTATAAATTTTTCGGTATAGGTAGTGTGCGGCCTTGCGTACTGGCCCTCCTGGCTATCTGTAATCCTAACTTTATGGGTATAGAAATCTTCGTTGACAGGATCATAGCCTTTAAAAAATACTATGCGTCCACGCTGCCCCATAACGCTGCCAGCAATTAAAAATTGAAGTATCACCAAAAGGGAAAAAAAGCTTTTATATCGCATATTTCTAGTTATAGGTTGTGGTAAATACACAGCACAAAGTATTTCAAAGTTTTTATTTTTTGTTGAAAAATGAAGGCGCGGCAATATCCATAAAGCATAGTAATCTTATTATATTACTAACACCATAATTAAACATAGTTCAAAAATAATTTTTACTTTGTTCCAACAAATAAATCACTCAACTATGAAAAAGTATTTAGCAGAATTTATTGGCACATTTTCTCTCGTGCTATTTGGATGTGGCGCGGCTGTAGTAGCCGGTAAAACAATACCTATAACGGTGGCTGATGCACCCACGGGTATTGGGTTGCTGGGTATATCGCTGGCATTCGGCTTTGCAGTGGTGGTAATGGCCTATGCAATAGGACCAATATCAGGTTGCCACATCAACCCAGCTATTACCATTGCTATGCTGGTAGCGAAGAAGATGACCATTGCAGATGCTGTTGGTTACATTATAGCACAAATGATCGGCGCCACTGTTGCTGCTGCTGCACTTATGGCTATACAAAAAGGTGCACCAGGCTTTAGTATGGGCGAATGGGCACTAGGGGCTAACGGCTGGGGGCCAGGCTACCTGGGCAACTACACCACTACCGCAGCTTTCATTACCGAAGCATTACTTACTTTCTTATTCCTGTTTGTCATCTTTGCCACTACTTCCAGACTAGGTAATTCAAACATGGCTGGTCTTGCAATAGGGCTTACACTGGTATTGATACACCTGGTTGCCATACCTATAACCGGTACATCAGTAAACCCGGCGCGCAGCTTTGGTCCGGCCATACTTGCCGGCGGGAAGGCATTGCAACAGTTGTGGTTGTTCATGATAGCGCCCGTGGTAGGTGCTGTACTTGCTGCGCTGGTATGGCGCGGCGTTTTTGAAACTAAAGATGAATCTTATAAATAGGGCTATGCAAAGACCGTAATATACTGTAACAGAAATGGACATCCTTGCGGATGTCCATTTTCATTAATATCTATGTAACCCTGAGGTTAACCTATAGTTTCTTTAGGTTTCTTCATGATAGCAAACACCTCTACAACGAAGCCAGCTAAAATAACAATTGGTGCAAGGGTAATACGGCGGAAGCTATATATCTCATCATAGTTGAACTGATGAGGATCAGGACTTTTACCACCCGACATGAGTGCAAAACCTATAAGTATCAGCACCACCCCACCAATCATCCAGGTATAGTTCTCCTTGCCGAACAGGAAAGTCTGGTTGCCGCGTGGCTCGTCTTTTTTCACTACCCTAGCAGGGCGTGAAGATATAACCACCGGTGTAGGTTTTACGGTAGGTTGCGTTTTCTGATTTTGATTAGGAACAGTAGCCATAATAGCAATATTACAAAAGAAAATTAATATAGATCGTCGATATGTAGTTTGAGGTACTTGAGCACAGAACGATGGGTGCTGACCATGGAAATTATAACGCCCAACAGCACCATGGAAAACATAAGCGCAATGAGCATAGTAGTGTCTGTAAGCGAGCGCAATTCGGGCATCTGGGAGTTGGCGAAGGAAATGACCAACCACAAGCCTAAAATGGCCAATCCACCGCTTATAAGACCATTAATAAGGGCACGATTATCGAACGGGCGGGTAATGAACCAGCGCGTAGCCCCTACCATTTGCATAGTTTTAATGATGAACCTGTTGCTGAACATAGCCAGCCTTACGGTATTATCGATCAAAAATACAACTGAGATAAACAATATAAGACTAATAACGCCGAGTATAATGCCTATCTTCCTGAAGTTGCTGTTCATCTGATCGACAACTACATTGGGCCATATAACATCGCGGACGATGTTGCTCTGCATTACAAATTCTTTGATTTTGTTGAGGCTGTCTTTATTTACATACTCGGCAGGCATTTTAAAGGATATGGAAGTGTAAAGCGGGTTGTAGCCCAGGAAATCGACAGCATTCTCGCCCTCTACCTGATTCTCCATCTTTATTGCCTCTTCCTTACTTATGACCTTTGACTCGCGAACGAAGGGCTGCTTATCCAGCATATCCTTCATTTTCTGCACATTTTCATCCCTTGTGTTATCATGAAAATCGACTTGTACTTCCAGGTCTTCTTTAAAAGCCCGTGTGAGTGCACGTCCATTCAAGACCAGCCATCCCAGTGTACCGAGTAAGAACAATACCAGCGACACGCCAAGTATAGCGTTGAGGTAGGATGGTTTTGATTTTTTTCCGTTAGCCATTAAAAGAATATATATGGTATGCCAGCCGTCAAAAATATAAAAATCAACGGATTAATACGTGTATAATATACACTGCCGCTGATTTTTAACAAAAGTGTGCTGTTTAAATCTGGTATATGAAGTGATACAACAAATATTTCGCTGTAATGGCATAACATAATAATTTATTTACTTTCTCGTTCTAGTTCAAAAAAATGTTATGCGGCACCTGCAAGTTTGCCTGTTATCCTGTTTCTTATACTGCATAGCTTGTAAAAAATCGTCTCAAAGACCATACATGCCCGGCAGGTTACTGGTGGGAATAAAAGCAGGGATATCTATGGAATCGGTTTTTGCACTAATGAATAGTATGAATGTAACTATGCTGGAGACCAACGGGGTGGTTTATTATTCATTCTATCCCAAAGACAGCATTCCATCACTAACAAATTACCTGGATAGCAAAAGATACCTGGACACGTTATTTACCGATACACTTTCGCCTACCCAGGTATTTAAGCTGGATTGGGGAGTTTCTGTTACAAGCCACGGGGATACTTTGCAGATCCTGCCGACACTCCTCTATATGGATCATGGGGCACAAAATGATTGGATAACTACAAAACAGCAACTACAACTTACCGAAAATACAGGAGGTGGATTTGTGTATGTATATCTGAAAGTACCGGTTGGTAAAGAGATACAATTATCGAATGAATTTAATAGAAACCCTATCGTCAGTTGGTCACAACTGAATTACGTAGAGCAACTGTAATTTAATTTCAATTTTATAGGGCGTTACAGGCGGTTTGTGTATTTTTAACGGCTTATAGTGCACCATATGTTAGACTTAGAACCATTTTTTGAGAAGACACATTTTATTGATTCAAGGCCGCACGGCACGTACCAGCCATCGCAGTGGGGTGCACAGATCATGTACCGGCAGGATGAAAATTTTGACCTGCAGAACGCTGACCTGGTGATAGTAGGCTGCGGCGAATGGCGGGGTAACGACCGTGATGCCGAATATACAGCGGGAGCAGATGCTATACGTGAAGAACTATACAAGTTATATAACTGGCATAGCGACATAACGATAGCCGATGTAGGCAATATAATGGAGGGCGCTACAATGGAGGATACCTATGCAGCCCTTGCCATGGTGCTTAACGAAATATACCTTGCAGGCAAAACAGCTATAATACTAGGTGGCAGCCATGACCTTACCCTTCAGCAATACAATGTATTTAAGAAGGCGGAAAAAATGATACACGTTACGGTTGCTGATATGCTGGTGGACCTGGATGAAACAGAAGGTACCACAGACCGCAGCTACCTTATGGAACTGCTGACCGGGGAACCCAACTTTGTTGAGCATTACAACCACATAGGCTTCCAGAGTTACTATGCACACCCTAAGATGCTGGAAACAATGGATAAGATGCGTTTTGACTTCTTCAGGCTGGGAAGAGCGAGGGAAAGTATGGAAGAAATGGAACCTGTACTACGCAATAGCCAGGTGTTCAGCTTTGATATTAATGCCATACGCTACAGCGATGCACCGGTAAATATAAATGGATCGCCCAATGGATTTACGGGTGACGAAGCCTGCATGCTTACCCGATATGCGGGCATGAGCAGCAAGTTACAATCGGTAGGGATATATGGCTACCATGGCACCAATGATGCACATGGCATGACGGCTAAGCTGATATCGCAAATGATATGGTACTTTATTGACGGCTACCATGTGCGCAGGATGGAAGCGACCCTGGACCAGGAAAATGAGTTTGTAACCTTCCATGTGACCTTTACCGATAATGATACGGTGTTCCTAAAGAGTAAAAGGACCAACAGATGGTGGATGAAACTGCCCGGCAGAGACTATGTGCCATGCAGCTACAACGACTACCTGGTAGCCAGTCGCGATGAAATACCCGAGAGGTGGCTGCGGGAACAAGAAAGGATGATGTAACGGTATAATGAAACCACGTACATTTGTATATATAAGACCATCCTGCTTACAGGGTGGTCTTATTATCTAAAGGAAACAGAAAATTGATAGAACAAAAGACATCGCTCAATGAAGAGCAGGCGGTACTGATAGGCCTGGTACACCAGAAGCAGACAGAAACCCAAACTACAGAATACCTGTCGGAGCTTGCCTTTTTGGCAGAAACCGCCGGGGCTGTGACCCGTAAAACATTTATGCAAAAGTTGCCACACCCAGATAGTAAAACATTTGTGGGTAAGGGCAAACTACAGGAAATAGCTGAATACATTAAGGCTAAGGGCATTAACCTGGCCATATTTGATGATGAACTGACGGGCTCGCAAATAAACAATATTACAGAGGTACTAGGTGTTAAAACCATAGACCGCAGTGACCTGATACTGGATATATTTGCCAGTAGAGCAAAAACAGCGCAGGCAAAAGTGCAGGTGGAACTAGCACAATATCAATACCTGCTGCCACGCCTGAAAGGGATGTGGAAACACCTGGAAAGGCAAGGTGGTGGTATAGGATCGAGAGGGCCGGGTGAAACGGAAATTGAAACGGACCGCCGTATCATTAAAGAGAAAATATCGCTGCTGCGCAAGCGCCTTGGAGAGATAGACAAGCAGGCATTTACACAGCGTAAGGAGCGTGGAGAATATATACGTATTGCCCTGGTGGGGTATACCAACGTAGGCAAGAGCACCATAATGAGCGTGCTGAGCAAGGCCGATGTATTTGCAGAGAATAAACTATTTGCCACGCTGGAAACCACTACACGTAAAGTAGTTTACGAACAGACACCTTTCCTGTTGAGCGACACCGTAGGGTTTATACGCAAGTTGCCGCACCACCTGGTAGAAAGTTTTAAAACTACGCTGGATGAAGTGCGCGAAGCGGACTGCCTGCTGCATGTGGTAGACATATCGCACCCGACATATGAAGACCAGATGGGTGTGGTGAACAAAACACTACAAGAAATTGGTGCATTTGACAAACCGATTTTTACCATCTTCAACAAGATGGACCTATATGAGCAAAAGGTGTTTGACCCGTGGCTGGATGATGAAGTGAAGCAAGACCTGCTACAACAACTAAGCGACCGCTGGAACCATGAAACCAATAATTCGTGCATCTTTATATCAGCTACCGAACGTATGAATATAGACGGGCTGCGCCAGACGATACTGGATAAAGTAAAGAAACTGTATGAAGAACGGTATCCTTATCTGACCAAGTTTTATTGAGAATTTATCTGAATAGCATAGTATTATAAAGAGGCTGTCTCAAAAATCAAGACAGCCTCTTCCTGTTATACGCCTACAATTAATTACATGTTTAATTTATTGTAAATTTCACTGTGTAACTTTTACTTTCAGCATCTCTCAGACTTAATACATATAAACCTGGGGTAAGTTGTAAGTTCAACGTTTTAGTACCTCCTGTGAAGGACAGGTTGCTTTTGAATACCGACCTGCCATCAGCACTTACAATTTCTGCCTGTACAGGGTTTTCATCATGGTTAGCCTGTACAATATGCAGTAAGCTGCTGGTCGGGTTGGGGTATAGCGTATAATTCTGTTGTATATCGTCAGATGCTTTTTTTACAAGCCCACCTTTTTGGAGGCAGGTAATATTCTCATTGAGCTGTATCTGGCAGCAGGCACCGGTAGTATCGCTCAACGTGGTATCTACAATATAGACCATGCAGGACAGATTAACGTTAGTGCCGGCAGGGAGCATAAATGTATAGCTGTCTGAGCCTGTATGATTATAATGCGTAACAGAAGTGCCAGCACCCGACCAGCGATAACCGAGTATTTGATATACCGATGATGCATTGGCAGTAGCTGTGATGATACAATTGCCGTTTTTGTCTGTAGTACTGGTATATGTGATCGATGAACGATCGGCACAAGGGTGTTTACAATTTTTAGCGTTGAGATATACACTGTCTTTTGTAACACAAATCCGTTGGAATGAGATATCATCTATAGCAAAATCATTGCCATTCGCAGCGGTCTGGGAATCAAATATATTAATTGTTACAGGGCCAGAATAAGAACCGCTGTTCCAGGTAGCATAATATTGCGACCAGAGCCCCTGGGCACCAGGTATAGAGAATGAACCGGTACCCAGAGCCACACCATTTATAGTGAATTGCAGCAGCGGCAGGTTTGTGGTAATGGAAGACCAGTTGCTGAACCATGCAGAAAACGCGTAGTTGGTATTTGCACTTACTGTAATGGTCTGGCTCCATACATTCACTGGTGAAGACGCACCATTTATGGCCATCATGTTTCCGGTTCCGCTGGTGTGGTCCCCAAATGATGCTCCGGTCGGATGATCAGAATGGGGATTGTTGACTATGGCATAATAGCCTGCCGGTTCCAGAGCAGTAGCGCTATTGGTGACGAATGTGTAAGCACTGGTAAATCCAGTATTACCTGCAGTGAAGTTACCATTGGTAACGAGGTTTCCAGGAACGAGTGATGTTACAGTAATGTCGTACCAGCCCGATGTCGTGGCAGTAAGAGTTGGATTCAGCACCGTTGAGTTTGACAGCCCGATAGTGGGTGTCCAACTGATACCTAAAACAGAATCGGGGCCGCTAATGGTTGTGGGTATAACTGTTGAATCACCCATACAGAGGCTGATACTATCGGGCAGGTGTACAGTATTGCATGTAGGCGGACACGTTGCGTCGACATACACACTGTCAGTGAGCGTGCATAGTTTGCTAAATGAGATGTCATCTATAGCGAAGTCATTGCCTGTTGCAGCGGTCTGGGAATCAAATATGCTAATTGTTATAGCACCGGAATAGGTGCCACTGTTCCATGTAGCATAATATTGAGACCAGAGCCCCGCGGCGCCTGGTATAGAGAATGAGCCGGTGCCAAGAGGTGTGCCATTTATAGTAAACTGCAACAGCGGCAGGTTCGTGGTAACGGAAGACCAGTTGCTGAACCATGCAGAGAAAGCATAATTAGTATTTGCAGTTACGGTAATAGTCTGGCTCCATACGTTAACTGGTGAAGATGCACCATTTATGGCCATCATGTTTCCGGTTCCGCTGGTGTGGTCCCCAAATGATGCTCCGGTCGGATGATCAAGGCTGGGATTAGTGACTATGGCATAATGACCTTCTGGTTCCAGAGCATTATAGGCATTGCTAACGAATCCATAAGCACTGGTAAAACCAGTATTACCTGCAGTGAAATCGCCATTGGTAATGAGGTTGCTACCAGGTATTGTGGTCTGCACTGCTACGTGGTACCAGCCAGAGGAGGCTGGCATGGTCAATGTGGGGTTAAGTACAGTTGCGCTGGAAAGACCGGCAGCAGGGGTCCATGTAATGCCCAGCACATTGTTTGAACCAGTAAGTGTAGTTGACATGGGCAACACATCACCCGGACAGGCGCTTATAAGATTGGGGGTGGTAAGTACATCACACTGTGCGAAGGATGCCTTGTTTGCCGAGAGCAGAAAGAGAAAAACGAAAGTAGATAATCGGGCATAGTTACATGGATTAAATCGTCTAGTTTTCATAATGTAATATTTATTTTATTGGTTAATAATACGTTAAATTGGTGTTTTTTATATAATTTAAGTGCCAAGATTAATAAGTGTCTTCATTTGAAGAGCGTATTCTCATCAGCAAAGTGGCAGGATATACAACAACTCTTTACTAATGCTAAACAGGCTTTCGGCAGGATCAATATTGTTATTCCAATTTCAAGAATTACAAGTAGTCGTCTATTGGGCGTTTGATGACAAGCTTGGTAATGAAAACAAAATGATAAGTAAAATTCCTTTTTTTCATAGAAATTTTGTTTAAATAAGGTGATTTATCGGTAAGACGTTAAAATTTTATAAGATCTTGGGGTAGATTTTATATTAATTTTTGATTAATATTTTCCGTAGTGAGCGTCGGGAAGAGGAAGAAAGAAAAGTGACCGCCTTCCTTTCTCCCTTTTTTCGTTCAGTATTGCCTCAGTCGTGTTGCAATAAACCAGTCCAGGCTGGAATGTAAATACCGGACGCGGGAACCAACCTTGATGGGGGCAAGGGCGTAGTTTAGTACAGTCCCAGACGGCAAGTATTGGGTTTAATACCCGGACACCTCACTGCTTCTATGTGGTCGAGCGAATGCTCCAACAGATTATTTTTCCATCGTGCTCTTTTGGATAAGATGTGAATTAGTAATATCGTGAATTACAGCGATAGGTGCTTCATCATCCAAAACCGAAAAGTCAAAAAAAATATTCTGTATTGCCGGTAAATGGTATCACCTACCATAACGAAGAGAGGCGCCAAGTAGACGCCCCTCTTAATCTGTATCATTATTTATATTTAGTTGCTTGCCTTCACAAGTTTCTCGACTTTTAATAGCAAGCCAGATTTGTCGTAAACGCGTATCATGTAGATACCATTTGCAAATGGGCTGAGGTCTATAGTTTTGGCATCGGCTTGTTTCAATATGTCGCGGCCTTCTATAGTGCTGATTGCTGCGTCAACAGGAATGTCTGCATCTATATGCACTACAGTAGATACAGGGTTTGGATAAATGAGGATATCGTTGGCGCCCGACACATTGCCTACTGCTGTGGTACCCTTGCTGATTATATTGGATACCCCGTTGCAACCGTCGGAACTTGTGACTACTACATGATAGTTACCGTCCTGATAAACAGAGACACTACTTAGAGTATCACCCACGAGTGCTGTGGTGCCCTTGTACCATTGATAATGAATGTAGTTGCCAGAAGTTGAGAGCGTATTGCCCGAGCTTGTGATGACCGGTGCAGGTAATTGATGCACTATTATTTTAACCGAATCGGGAGCGAACTGCGAACAACTACCTATGACAGTAACCTGCGCAGAATAAACACCTGAATCGAACACGGTAAGGTTTGGACCAGTTGCACCGACAATAGGTGTATTGTGGTTGTACCATTGGTAGGCTAAACCTGAGCCAGTACCGCCATTTACATGCAGTATGTCGTTACTGCCCCAGCAGAATGAGGTTGGCCCCAAAGGTTGTAACACCGGTACAGGATTTACGAACACCGATATAGCATTTGCAGCCGATGTAGTGCTTGCACAACCTGTGCTGTTGGTAACAGTAACGGTGTATGTACCTGTCTGGTTTGCAGGGTAAGATATAGATGTACGATTAGGATCATTGAAAGGCAATGGTGAACCATTGAACAACCATAAGTAGTTGTTGCCTACAGGACCTGCAGTAAGTAACACATTGCTGCCTGTGCATATAGATGTTGGCAAACCACCCGATGTAATAGTGGCAACAGGGTATGGTACCGCTGTAACATTTACACTGTTGGAAATGGTGCTGCAGTGATTTGTATTGGTTACCGTTACACTATAGATACCTGTAGCAGATGCACTAATGTTTTTTGTTGTTGCACCACCCGGAGCCCATACGTAAGATAGACCTGTACCGGTATCTGCACTCAATAGTACAGTACCACCAGCACAGAAAGTAGTTGGGCCGCCCGTTGTTGCCGTAGCCACAGGATTCGGAACCACTGTTATGGTCTTACCTGCTGAGGTTGCGGGACAACCTGCAGCATTAGTTACTACTACAGTGTACGTACCACCTGTTGTTACATTCAGCGATTGCGTATTGGTAAGTGGTGTAGTACCATCTAAATACCACTGGTAGCCAGAGCCCGCATTAGCAAACAAAGTAGCCGTTGTACCCTGGCAAAGTGTTTGATTGCCTGCCGGGGTAATTGTTGCTGTTGGAGTCGCTATGGTTACTGTAACATTAGGTGCCGAGGTTCCTGTACAATGGGTTACTGTGTCTGTTATTTTAACATAGTAGTTGCCATTATTGGTTGCTGTGTAGGTTGGGTTGGTGGCACCATTGATACCTCCAAAACCACCTGTCTGGTACCACTGGTACTTAACTGTGGCATCGCCACCTGCACCACCTGCTATGGTAACACTACCACCCGGGCATATACTGGTTGGCCCCTGTGCCACAGCTGTAGCTATTGGTAACGCATTCACCGTTACTATAACAGGGCTGGATGCACCGGGACAACCATTGGCA
>JARLGY010000038.1 GCA_031292525.1 Flavipsychrobacter sp.
CAGTCAAAATGAGCCGCTGCCGTTGGTTAGGTGTTTATCAACATAAAATTGTGGATTCTAAAAGAAAAAAAAAGCAAAAAAGAAAATACTAATAATAGTAATAATGTCTTCAAAAAGACTCTTTGCAAATCTAAAGGAACAGTGGATATCTCCTTTTTGCGACAATAAAATGCCATCGTAAATTTGTTGCGTTATTGTAAACCTATAAACCATTCCGCACGCGTATCGTTCAATAAAAACAAACAAAGAGTTTTAAGAGTTAAAGTATTTGTCCTGCTGAAATAGCAAAAAGTAAAATGCCCGCTACAGACATTTATGGACATTCTGAGATGTTTTCATAAAATGCATGTTCACCACCACAAGGCACTTCAGTCTATTTTCACTCCTAAAATGTCTGTTTCTACTTTTTAAATCACAACGGACATTTTGAGGAATATGCAGTTGTTCGGGATGTTATCGCAGCTTTGCAACACTAGTAAAATCCTCGCACATCGGGAAAAATGGTGGGTAAATTTTGATCGTGATTACATCAGTTCGGTTGCGATGATTCCTTGCCATTTTCTTTGTTCGGCTAGGTTAGTACCATGTATGGTCTCCAGCTCGTATGCTTGCTGGCGGGTTTCGTATTCGTTGCTTACTTCTGCATAAATATGCATCAATTTTTGCTTGGCGCCAGGGGCAGTAAGATCAAAATTAGTGGTGCGTTCTTTTAGCTTGCGTGTATAAATTTCACACAGATCAAAATGTCCCTGTTCGTGGTTTAAAATAGACTGTATTCTTGCATCCGGGCGCACCCACGATTTGTTAGTGTAGAATACGTTATAAACTATTATTTCAGGCTTGCCTCCAGCTGCTGGCACGCTGGTCTTAAACCCTATGCCACAATTAGTGGCCGCTGCCGACTCATCATGGGGAGCATTTACCTCTCCTTTAAAGTCATCCCAAGTTAGCCTGGCATGTTCGTTCCACTGGAAGCGGTCTTTCGAAGCCGTTTCGTTGGCGTTATCCTTACCTATCGCCGTAGAGCAACTAAAAAGGCTCAGGCATACCACAAACACATACACACAATTTCTTAGCGCACAGTTCATTACGTCTTGGTTTTATCAGTATTGAATAATGAGATTACTTAAAATTACTAAATTTTTTGAGCATCTATTCAGTGTCAGATAAATTTTACGAAAGAGCTTTAACATTTCTTTAGATATGCATTAAATGCCCTCTTTGGTTGTTTTAAAACATGGTTTTCAATAGTTGTAAATTAATGAAAATGAAAGAAATCGGCCCGGGTTCTGTACTGTGGCTGCCAACAACTAAAGCAAAAAAATCCAGATACAGCCTGGCTTTATGACATTGTTATGGCATAGTCTTTTGCACAATCTTAAGCGATAGAATTTGAATAACTAAAAAATCAAAAAGCTATGAAACGACTAATTGTAATTTCAGCAACGTTCCTGGCCACATCTTCTGCTTTTGCACAGTCAAGGTGTGTAACGGCCCCCATAAATATGACAGGCAGCCAGGTCACCCTCACAAGCAGCGGCAGTAAATCTGTAACCAAAGAGCAGGTATATGTCTATTACAGCCGCAGGCATCACAGACGGCACGATCAGGAATATCCAGTATCAGGCATTAGCGACAGGTATCCGTCAATGCCGATTTTACTACGGTCTGAAAAAGACGTAAAGGCATTACCAGAAGCTTACAACGTTACCATAACTACTCCACAAAGCAATGTGGCTGTATGTCCTGATTCTACTTTAAACCTTGCTGCTAATATCAATGTTGAGAAGGTGTCATCTTACACCGGTAACTACCCAGGTACAAACAGCGATAATAAAGTGTACAACAAGGTATCAAAAAGGGAATACAAAATGATAGCCCGTAAGATGCGTAAGATCAAACGTAATGAAGATAAGATAGCCCGCAGGTCTGGCTTAACTGTTGAAGCAAGATCGAACAGGGCATAATTATGACGAACCAATTGAACAAACAACTTTTTAACTGACAAAAACTTTAAAACTATGAAACGGATATTTTTAGTCTCAGCGTCCTTAATGATAGCGTCGGCAACTTTTGCGCAATCGGATGCTAATGCAGACAATTCTCTATATCGATTTGATAATGCCGGCACACCCAAAGAAGTCAGAAAACTAGGCTCTGCGCCTGAATTCCCTTTCTTACGAAATATGACTTCCTCTAGCCAGGTATATTCAGCCATAAAGAAACATGCAAACGATGATACGCGCGCTATGCATAAACTAAACGGTTTGCTGATGCAGTTGGGCTATGAAAATGGCGCAGCCGATTTGCAGCCTTCTGATATCAGCATGTCTTATGTACAACCGGGCACCGAAGGTAACATGGGGAGCAGGGGGTATGTATATAGCTATACTCGTGTAGAAGGTAACCGCTCAGAATTTAAAGCATGGAAGATAGCACCAAAGAGTACCGGTACCACCAACGGATCTTTGTATCTCTTTGCAAAATGTGGTAACGCATTCTTTCCAAAAAATAATGCTACTGCATGTCTTACTGTTCCGGTTACAGTAACCGCTGATATGCAACAGATAACCCTGAACAGCAGCGGAACTAAAGTAACCACTAACGATGAAGTCTTTGTTTATTACAGCCGCAGGCATCACAGGAGGCACGAGCAAGCATTTCCGGTAGCTGACATCAGCGATAAATATCCTTCAACGCCATTGATGGTGAGCGATACTAAGGATGTAAATGTAATGCCAGAAACCTACAATGTAACCTTGAGCACTCCCAATAATACCGTATCAGCATGTCCTGAAACTACTTTGAATGTAGCCGCTAATGTGAATGTAGAAAAGACTTCAGCCTATACTGGTAACTATCCTAACAGCGACCATAAAACTTATAAGAAAGTATCTAAGCATGAATATAAGATGATAGCAAGGAGGATGCGCAGAATACACCGTAAAGAAGATCGTATAGCGCATAAAACTGGTATGGCCGTAGATGTTCGTACCGATAAAGTTTAACGACTCAATTAGTAATTAATAAAAAGGTAAAGGCACCAGCCTTTACCTTTTTATTAATACTCACCGTAACTAGTATAAATTTATAACAAGCAGTCTACCATAGGATGTATGCATTGTCTAAAGAATATAGCCAGCTTGCAACTTATGATTTTATAAAAGCCAAAAGGTCTTTATTAATGGTTGCAGCTTCTGTAGCAGGCATGCCATGCGGGAAGCCTGGATACGAGATCAGCTTACCGTTCTTCAGAAGCTTTATGGCCTTGGCTCCAGAAATTGCAAAGGGTACTATCTGGTCATCCTCGCCATGCAAAACCAGTACAGGTATATCCACACTTTTCAGGTCTTCAGTAAAGTCTGTTTCAGAGAAAGCCTTAATACCATCATAGTGTGCTTTTGCACTGCCCATCATTCCCTGGCGCCACCAATTGTCCCTGATGGCTTGTTTTATATTTGCTCCCGGGCGGTTATATCCGTAAAACGGTATGGTAAAATCCTGGAAATATTGCGCCCTGTTTGTTCCGGTACCTTCACGTATTTCATCAAATATAGACATCGGCACACCATCTGGGTTGTTTTCAGTTTTTACCATCAGCGGTGTTACTGCGCTTATCAATACCGCTTTGGCTACGCGGCCCTTTCCGTATTTCGCAGCATAGTGTATAACCTCGCCGCCCCCTGTAGAGTGCCCAATGTGTATAGCATCTTTCAGGTCCAGCGCTGTGGTAAGCTCATTCACATCGGCAGCATATGTATCCATATCATGTCCACCCGATGTTTGGCTTGATCTTCCATGCCCACGGCGATCGTGTGCTATCACTCTAAATCCTTGCGCAACAAAAAACATCATTTGTCCATCCCAGTCGTCGCTGGATAAAGGCCATCCATGATGAAAAACAATAGGTTGCCCGGTTCCCCAGTCCTTATAATAAATTTCAGTTCCGTCTTTTACTGTGATCTTGCTCATGTGTTTTAGTTTAGATTATGGTGATTAAAAAAAAATTAGAGCTTCTTTGTTTTAAAAATTGCAGTACAGATAGTTTGCATTTTTTGTCAGCGCGGCGACAGCCACATACACTCATACACATTAACCCATAGCTAAGCCGATTAGGCAAATAAAAATACCAAACAAAAATGATTTATACCCATTCACTTGAGAATTGAAGATTTATTAATATGCACTTGCCTGTGTTGTGCAATAGCGTCTAACCAAAGATTGCCTGGTATCGCGATATGCCGAAGGTTTACTTAAATCAGGACGGCAAGGTGTTACGGTATCGCCTACTCTTGTATTGGATATCTACTTCTCAACTGCGTAGATAGAACTTAAAGTTGCATTTTTCTTGCATATACTCAGAACGTCGCCGTAAATTTAACTTCTTTTACGGCGGATATTTACTCATAATTAAAGTTACACCAACTGACACATTCACTACATGGCACACGAAGATAAAATAGTAGAGTACGTAAGCAGGTATGTCAGTTTATCAGTTAGCGAAGTAGCGCAATTGAGTGTATCTTTCAAAGAAATAAAAGTTAAGAAAAGACAGTTTATCGTGCAACCTAACTTTGTTGCGCAACACCGCTATTATGTCTTGAACGGCGCTTTCAGGGCATATGTGGTGGATGATAACGGGCAAGACCATACTATAGCATTTGCTATAGACGACTGGTGGATAACGGACTACAATAGCTACATTTTACAGCAACCCGCCACCATGTTTGTAGTAGCGCTGGAGGATAGTGCCGTACTACAAATGGACTATAAGAGCGAGCAGGAACTAAAAAGCAGCAACCATAAATTTGAAACATTTTTCAGGATAAGGGCAGAGCGGACAGCAGCTTTTATGCAGCAAAGAATTATATCAAACCTTACACAAACCGCAGAAGAACGTTTTGAGCGCTTTGTAGAAAAATATCCTTTGATCGTTCAGCGGGTGCCTCAGTATGCGTTAGCATCGTACCTGGGTATGACCACTGAATTTTTATCGCGGATAAGAAATAAACGTACAACCAAAAAAAGTTGAACTACATCAACCGAATTTCCTAAACCAGATCATTTTCTATTTTTTGAAGTCGCGGCATCTTTGCCCTGTCAATAATGACTCAATAAACTTAAAAAAAGAAAATGACAACTTCAGAAAAAAGGACGTTCACAGTGCCAACAAAAGCAGATGTTTCAGCAACCAACCAGGGAATTTTTGATAACCTGCACAAGATGATAGGTTTTGTACCCAACCTATATGCTTATTTTGCAAAGAATGAAACTGCACTGGCCGATTATCTTACGCTGCAAAACCGCAAAAGCACATTAAGGGCAAAAGAAAGAGAAATAATTAATTTGGTGACCAGCCAGGTAAATGATTGCCGTTACTGCCAGTCGGCCCACACCGTTTTTGGGAAAATGAATGGCTTTACAGAAGAAGAAGTTTTAGAGATCCGTAAAGGTTCAGCAGCATTCGACAGCAAGCTGGATGCGCTGGTAAAGTTCACCTTTTCAGTGGTAGAAAATAGAGGCAGAGCAACTGAAGAAAGTAAGGAAGCCTTTTTTGCAGCAGGATATACAGAGGCTAACATGATAGATGTGGTAATTGTTGTAGGCGACAAAACAATCAGCAATTACATACATAACCTCACTAATTTTGAAATTGACTGGCCATTAGCAGAGCAGATATAGGACAGATGATATATGCAATAGCCGAGGGGAGGGAATGAAAGTCCAATAAAAATTTGTGCTTCCATTTTGCTTTTGTAAGAAGCGGGCCTTCATGAAAAAAGATAAATTAGTTAACATAGCCTGATGAATTTCGCTCAAACTAATTCTTAAATTTGAGTATCTTAAAAATCAAAAACGATGGCAAGTGTATCAATTTACTTAAATTTTATGGGCAATGCTGAAGAAGCATTTAACCATTATAAAAAGGTATTTGGAACTGAATTTTCCGCACCTATAATGAGGATGCAGGATATTCCACCTCACGATGGAGCGCCAGCACTACCGGAGGGTGAAAAAAACAAAGTGATGCATGTGGCGCTACCCATACTCGGCGGCATGCAGATAATGGCTACTGATGCGCTGGAAAGCATGGGCCACAAAGTAATAGAAGGGAACAATGTCACCATCAGTTTGAACCCCGATACCAGGGAAGAAGCCGACAGATTGTACGCAGGATTATCTGAAGGCGGGACAGACAGCGTAGCGCCTCACGATGAATTCTGGGGATACTGGGGTACTTGCAAAGACCGTTTTGGCATACGCTGGATGTTCAATATTTCAAACCCGATGTAGAGATACCGTTGTTTTTTCTGAATGTGTCATTTTAATTCCCCGGAATTGTAATGACATTTTTTTTTGAATGCCTGAATTGAGAAAGGGTTTCTGGATATGTAGGTCGAAGCGGATCTTTCGGCCAGTGTGATATTTACATGGCTGTGCAACATCGCAAATCGTGGAACGGTGGATATCTCCTTTTTGCAACCATAAAAGGGAATCGTAAATTTGATGCGTTATTGTAAACCTGTAAACCATTCAGTACATATGTCGTTCAATAAAAAACAAACAAAAATTTTCAAGAATTAAGTACTTGTCCCGCTGAAATAGCGAAAAATAAAATGTCGATGCACAGACATTTACGGACATTCTGAGATATTTTCATAAAATGCATGTCCGCCACCACAAAGCATTTCAGTCTATTTTCAAGCCTAAAATGTCCATTTCTACTTTTTAAATTGCAACGGACATTTCTGGAATGAGTTAGCCGGAAAAATGAAAAGGTTTACCCTCGGCTCCTCAATCCTGTCCTTCCCGAAATCCTTTAAATCGTGTTCAGAAAAATACAGCCATAACGCATCACATCGCAATCACCTGTCCGATATCGGACACACCAGACAGTAAAAATAAAAAATATATTAGCCACCACAAGGCATTTTCAAGCCTCCCCAAACCCGCCGCTCCGCTTTTCAATTAAAAATCGGACAGGACAGCTCGCATCACACTACTATCTACTCACTACTACTTGCTACTATCATCCAAAGACTTTCCTTAATTTAGCCCCATGCAAAAAATACTGGTTGCCAATCGTGGCGAAATTGCGGTGCGTGTGATGCGTACTGCACGGGAAATGGGTATTAAAACAGTTGCAGTTTTTTCTGAGGCCGACAGGGACATGCCTTTTGTTCGTTTTGCTGATGAGGCCGTTTGTATTGGCCCGGCATTATCTGCCCAGTCTTACCTCCGTGCCGATAAAATTATAGAAGTAGCCCTAAGCACTGGTGCTGATGCCATACACCCTGGTTATGGATTCCTCAGCGAAAACGCATCATTCTCAAAAGCCGTTTCAGATGCTGGCCTTATTTTCATTGGCCCATCTGCACACTCTATAGAAATTATGGGCAGCAAGCTGGGTGCAAAGCAGGCCGCAGCAAAATTCAATGTGCCTATGGTACCGGGTACCGAAGAGCCAATTAAAGATATAAAGGTAGCGCACGAAGTTGCTGGTCGCATCGGCTATCCCATCCTCATAAAGGCCTCTGCCGGTGGTGGCGGCAAAGGTATGCGTGTGGTAAATAATGAAGGTGAGCTGGAAGAACAGGTGCGCACTGCAAAAAGTGAAGCGTTGAATGCTTTTGGTAACGATGATGTGTTTATTGAAAAATATGTGGGCTCACCTCGTCATATAGAGATACAGCTCATGGGCGATACACACGGTAATTATGCTTACCTGTTTGAGCGCGAATGCTCCATACAGCGTCGCCACCAGAAGCTCATAGAAGAAGCGCCGTCTAGTTGCCTTACTGAAGATGTGCGCCAGCAAATGGGCGAGTGTGCTATTGCTGTGGCACGTTCATGCAACTATCATGGTGCAGGTACAGTAGAATTTTTGGTGGATGAAAACCTGAATTTTTACTTCCTGGAAATGAATACCCGCCTGCAGGTGGAGCACTGCGTTACAGAAATGATAACGGGTATAGACCTTGTGAAAGAACAGATCAATGTAGCTCGTGGCAACAAGTTATCGTTCACTCAATCAGATCTTGCTATCAACGGTCATGCTATTGAGTTGCGCGTATGTGCAGAAGATCCGTTAAACAACTTCTTGCCTGATACTGGCAAGCTTGAAATGTACCTTACCCCCAAAGGCCCCGGCATACGTGTAGATGATGGGTACGAACAAGGGCAGGATATACCGGTGTTTTACGATAGTATGCTGGCAAAACTGGTAGCCTATGCACCTACGCGCGATGAGGCGATAGATCGTTTGTGCAGGGCAATAGATGAGTATTACATACAAGGTGTAAAAACAACTCTTGGTTTTGGTAAATGGGCTGTGCAGACCGCGCCTTTCCGTACCGGCAAGTTTGATACCAAGTTCATTGAGAAATTTTACAAACCTGAATACCTTCAACCTCATGATGAGGAACTGGAAGCTGTAGCCGCCCTGCTGACAGGCCATATATGGGAAAGCAAAAAACAAGCTCCTGAATTATATGCGCAGCAAAGCAAAGCAGGTGGATGGAAGATGAGGCGCAAATAGGTAGCGCATTTAATGGTTGTAAATGTTGTTACTGCCATACTATGCAGCTGTTAATATCTTGCACAATCCTCAACTGCTTGCTTTCTTGGCAGGGTATTTGGATAGTGTATGATATACAAAACTGAACATATCTTATGAAAAAGAAAATCTTGTTTGCTTTCGCACTATTGGTGGCTCTGGTAGCAACTACACAAAACACATTTGCCCAGGATCATAGAAATAGGCATCACCGACATCACCGTTCACATCATCGTATGCACCACGGTAATGACGGCCCTCGTCGCGATGGCGATCATCATATGTAGGCCATTTAATTAAAATAAACACAGGGTTACCTCATCAGAGATAACCCTGTGTTTATTTAGGGTATAAATAGATAAAATGTTTAAGTAAAGCATCCAGTCATTCTTAATTGAAAAGTGTATTCCCTTAAAAAATTGTAGCTTGTTATTCAAAACCGCCATATGAAGAAGAAAATATTTTTGGCGTCAGTAATCCTTGGTGCATTGTTAGTGGCTAATGTGCAAAGCGCGTCAGCTCAGGATCACCCTCCTATATCACATCATCACCCACATCATGCGCCAATCCATCGCCATCATGCACCCCTGCCACGGCCGCGTCACCACCACGCCGCACCGCACCACATGTAGTAAAACAATATATTATCAAATTGTATCGTTTATATTTCAGGGTTGTCTTTTATGGACAACCCTATTTTATTTACCTTATATATTCGTATCTTTAAATAACTTAAAGCTCTAATCATGAAAAAGATCGTAATCACTTTGTCAGCATGCATGTTGTTGGGTGTTTTGCATGCCCAGCCTAGGCATAAACATGTTGCACCACCACCGCCAAGGCCCGCCCCAACAGCAGTTAAGAGCAAAGCATTAACACCTGCACAACGGTCGGTTGGCAGGGCACCGTTACCACCATCTCCACCACCGCCACCACTAGCTCCGCACCCATAAATAGCATTATCATACTTTTAACACTGTAGCCTGCCAGTTTTTTGTTCACAGAAAAAACTGGCAGGCTAATTGTATTATAGCTATTACAAAAACAAAGCATTATGAAACTCAGAATTGTTGCAACCGCGTTATTGATTATGGTTCTTTCTGTAAGTGCTGTAAGTGAAGCCAGCGCAAGGCCCTGGGGTTACAGGGGTGGTTGGTATGGTCCACGTATAGGCGTAAGGGTTGGGATACCCGCTCCCGTTATTGTAGCTGATGGCTATGGCGGTGGGTATTGTGCTCCCGCTTACTATGGTGGTGGTTATGCATATGGTCCCGCTTATTATGGTCATCCTTACTATGGCGGTGGTCCTCGTTACTACGGTGGCGGTTATGCTCACGGCGGTGGTTATTATCGTGGCGGTTACGGACACGGTGGTGGATATGGTCACGGTGGTGGCTACAGAGGCCGCAGGTAATTCCTGAATTTCAGTTTTGCCCTTTCAGTTGTATCTTATAATAAAGAACGCATCCCTGGTTATTGGGATGCGTTCTTCATTACAAGCACTATGAGTTCATATCCAATTTATTTCCGCCTGGTGTCTATTGCTGTTCAACAGCTTTGATTACCTCTGCATCGTCTGGAGTGGTGGCAGGAGGAAAAACTGCTACTAGTTGCCCTTTCTCATTGATCAGGTATTTCTGAAAATTCCACTTCACAGAGCTTTCCTGGAAGTTGTTGTATTTTTTAATGGTTAACCATTGGTATAAAGGCGCCATATTCCTTCCTTTAACAGATATTTTTGCAGCTATAGGGAATGTTACCCCATAATTCTTTTGGCAAAAAGTTGCTATTTGTTCATTACTTCCTGGCTCCTGGAACAGGAAATTATTGGCAGGAAACCCAATGATCACCATTTTATCTTTGTATTTTTCATATAGTTTTTCAAGAGCCGCATATTGCGGAGTATAACCACATTTCGATGCCGTATTAACGATCAGTATTTTCTTGCCCTTATATTTTGAGAAGTCTATAGTGCTGCCATCTACCCCGGCCACCTTAAAATCATAAATACTGGCAGGTACATCCTTACTGTTTGCATGTGGTGCAAAAAGAAAATTGAAAAAGAATAGCATATTGAGTAATTGTATCATGAATGACAAAATTGGTGACCTGTAAAACGCTGTACAAACCTACAGCAAAAATGAATATAAGATCAAAAGCTTTATGTTTCAGCTTATATGCTATTTTTGGGTCTGAATGAATTCAATTACCCTCCGTGTATTTATTGTAGCACTTATTTGCCTGTGTACAGGCTGTGCAAGTATACAGGCCCCTACTGGTGGCAAAAAAGATGTTACGCCGCCCAGACTGCTTTCCATAAGCCCTGCCGACTCATTACTAAATACAAGAGTAAGCAAGATCCAGATGCGCTTTGATGAATTTATTACTGTAAGCGATGTGGGCAAGGAAGTGCAGATATCGCCCATACTTGCAATAGCGCCAACTGTTACAGGTGCCAATAAGCGGGTTACTGTCAAGATCGTAGATACGTTGCTGGAAGACAATACCACTTATCGTATTTCTTTTGGGAATGCAATAAAAGACTTGCACGAAGGCAATGTGTTTGCACATTATAGCTATACATTCAGTACCGGTAGTTATTTCGATTCCCTGCAGATATCGGGTAATGTGATCATGGCCGCTACGGGCCTACCCGATAGCGGCGATATTTATGTAATGCTGTATTACGCTTCGCGATCAGACAGTGCAGTTGTACGTGAGAAACCCAAATACATTGCGAAGGCAGATAAAAGCGGCGCATTTTCACTTAAGGGACTACCAGCGCGTAAGTTCAGGATATATGCACTTAAAGATGGTAATGGCAACCTTATCTACGATGGTGGTAATGAAATGATAGGCTTTCACGATGCCATCATTACTCCCGGCGACTCTGTCTTAAAGCCTATTACACTTAAGGTCTTTAAAGAAATAGATACAACACATAGTATAGACACCTTACCTGCAAAGAAACCGCGTATGGGTGCAAAGTCATCGGTGAAAGAGGGGCTTAGCTATTCTGTACCATTAGATACCAGTGATGCGCGTAAAAGAACATACGATATCAACTATCCGGTTAATGTAACCTTCAGTAAAATATTCGGGGCTATCGCAGCAAACCGCATACATCTTGAATATGATAGTTCAGGGATCAGGGTAGAAGTTCCGGTTGTGGTAACAGAAGACACTGTAAAAAAGAACATATTGCATATTGCCAACCCGGCATGGTTAGAAAATACTGTATACACATTGCGTTTACAGAAGGGATTTGCTAAAGATACTGCTGGTACAGATGTTATGCCATCCCGATATACCTTTCGTACTAAACGTGAGGAAGACTACGGCACCCTAAGCATACACATGCCCACAGCTTACTTTGGCAAAGAATATTTGTTGATGGTCTGTGCAGATGCTGACACGATTTACCAAAAATCTGTTACTGATACAATGATTAATTTGTCGCGTTTACGGCCAGCTACCTATACCTTCAGGGTAATTGTAGATAAGAACCTAAACGGCAAGTGGGATCCGGGTAACCTGTTTGAAAAAATACAACCTGAAGATGTGATACCTTACGATGAAAGGCTGGTATTGAAGGCCGGATGGTCACATATTATTGATTTTGAACAAAAAAAGAAGCCGCCAATGGGGGCAGCTCTGCCTAAAAAGGCATCTAAATAATTTAAATTTTTCACAGTAATTTGATAGTATGAAACGTACTTTTTTATGTGTTTTTTTATTCTCCGCGCTTTGTAGGTTACATGCGCAAGATCATATGACGCCTGAGCTGCTTTGGAGTCTGAAACGTGTAAATGTGGAAGGTATGAGTCCCGACAAAAAACATGTTTACTTTTCGTCGAAGCTGGTAGATTGGAAAACAGAAACAAGTACTGTTAGCCACTACAAGATCAACATTGCAGATGACCAACAAACAAAAGTTGCTATAACCGATGGTAAGAAGATAATAGAACGCAGGGAAGGCATATGGTATGCCACAGATGATAACACACTATACAAAAGTGAAGACAAGGGCGATACATGGAACGTGGTGTATAATGGCCTTACAGATGTTGATAATGTATGGGTATCGCCAAATGGTAAGTATATGGCTTACTCAAAAGAAGTGCTTATAAAGCCTGAACTTGGTACTGACAAGTATCCTGACTTGCCCAAAACAACTGCAAAGGTGTACACCGATCTCAACTACCGTCACTGGGATACATGGGAAGATGGTAAATTCTCGCACATATTTGTCGTTCCGTTAAAAGAAAACGGTAAAGCCAAAGATATAATGGAAGGGGAACCCTATGATAGTCCGCAGAAACCATTTGGAGGATCTGAAGATCTGGCATGGGCGCCAGATAGCAAGGGCTTGGTCTATGTCTGTAAAAAGAAATATGGTAAAGAATATGCTCAAAGTACAAATACCGATATCTATTACTACAATATTGCAACAGGCAATACAACTGATTATACAGCTGGCATGATGGGTTACGATACACAACCCGTTTTTAGTCCTGATGGTACACGCCTGGCATGGACAAGCATGGCGCACGATGGTTTCGAATCTGATAAAAACGACCTGTATGTAATGGATATGGGCCACCCAGGTGTAGCCAAGATCAATGTTACTGAAGATTGGGATGGTGCAGTGAACAGTTTTGTTTGGAGCAATACAGGGGCCACGTTGTACTTTACTGCTGCATGGAAGGGAACAGAACAATTGTTTGAAGTACCTGCACCTGCAAGCTTTATGGCAAAGCATAACAGGGTTGAAGGCAATGCTAAAGTGCATCGTATAACCAATGGCAAGTTTGATATAACAGGTATAGCCGGGCAGTACGATAATGAACTGGTTGTGAGCCGTACCGATATGAACCATGCTACGGAACTATATGCCGTAAATGATGAGACGGGAAAGATGCATCAGCTTACGCACGAAAACGATGAAACGTATAGCCACATTAAAATGAGCAAAACAGTGCTGCGTACTGTATTGACCACCGATGGCAAGAAGATGGGGGTGTGGGTCGTCTATCCGCCAGATTTTGACTCTACTAAAAAATATCCCACACTATTATACTGCCAGGGAGGCCCGCAATCTGCATTAACCCAGTTCTACAGCATACGTTGGAATTTTCAGCTTATGGCTGCTAATGGTTATATTATTGTTGCTCCAAATCGCCGGGGTATGCCGGGCTGGGGAGTGAAGTGGAATGCAGACATCAGTAAAGATTGGGGTGGACAGCCTATGCAGGATTACCTTTCTGCAATAGACGAGGTAAGTAAAGAAAGCTACGTGGACAAGAACCGCCTGGGTTGTGTAGGTGCAAGCTATGGCGGTTACAGTGTATATATGCTGGCAGGCATGCATAACAATCGATTCAAGACTTTTATAGCACATGATGGTCTTTTTGATCTTAAAAGCTGGTACGGCACCACAGAAGAGATTTGGTTCCCTAATTGGGATGTTAATGGCCCTTACTGGAAGAACCCGCAACCCGTAAGCTATGAGAAATTCAATCCCTCCAACTTTGTGAATAAGTGGACGGCTCCTATAATGATAGTGCAGGGTGGGTTAGACTATAGAGTTCCTGTAGAGCAAGGGCTCGAGGCTTTCCAGGCCGCGCAACTGCACGGTATAAAAAGCAAACTACTATATCTGCCTAATGAAAATCACTGGGTGCTGCACCCCCAAAATGGTATAGCATGGCAGCGTGAATTTTTTAAATGGTTAGACGAAACTTTATAATAAATTCGCAATAACTAATAACCATAACTACCATGATTAAAAAAATCTTATTAGCGCTACTCATTGTTTTCGTTATCATCCAGTTCATCAGGCCAAAGCACAATACGTCTGATATTACACCTGATGATATAACACACGTTTATGCAGTGCCAGACAGCGTACACGAAATATTGGCAAAAGCTTGTCTCGATTGCCATAGTAACAATACCCGTTACCCCTGGTACAACAATATGGCTCCTGTATCCTGGTTTCTCAACAGCCATGTACAGGATGCTAAAAAAGAACTCAACTTCTCAGAGTTTGCAACCTTTCCTAAAAAGCGCCAGGCTAAGAAACTTGCTAAGGTTGCAAAGTCAGTTGACGAAGGCTGGATGCCGATAGATAGTTATATGTGGATACACAAAGATGCAATACTTACTCCGCGCGAAAAAGAACTGGTATCTACATGGGCAAAGTCTCTGTCAAAGCAGATCGCAGATAGTTTTCATATTGATATGACAGAGAAGACAAAAAAAGGGTAATGCGGATTATTACTTATAACGTAAACGGTATTAGGAGTGCCTTGAAAAAAGGACTGGGTGAATGGCTGAAAACTGACCCCGCTGATGTAATATGTCTGCAGGAGATAAAGGCGAACCAGGAAGATATACCACTTGAAGATATTCTAGGTGCAGGTTACGAAGCATACTTTTATTCTGCACAAAAGAAAGGTTATAGTGGGGTAGCTATACTCACCAAAATTAAGCCCGACCAGGTATTATACGGCAATGGTATTAGCCAAAGCGACGAAGAGGGTAGGGTGATTCGTGCCGATTTTGGGGATATAACGCTCATTAACGCTTATTTCCCCAGTGGCACTACGGGGGAATTACGACAAGGTTATAAATATCAATGGCTCGATGAGTTTTATCATCATTTGCAGGAAGTTGGCCAGGCTCGATCAAACCTTATTGTTTGTGGTGACTACAATATTGTGCATCAGCCTATAGATATCCACGATCCTAAGGGCAACAAAAAGTCATCAGGCTTCCTGCCCGAGGAGCGTGCATGGCTAGACAAATTCTTTTCCCAAGGCGGTTTTACCGATACTTTCCGTCATTTTAACAAAGAACCGCACCAATATAGTTGGTGGAGCAACTTTAAAGGTGCGCGTGAAAATAATAAAGGATGGCGCATAGATTATATTAATGTAACTGGTCCGTTGGTTACCAATCTTGTTCATGCAGAGATCCTGCCCTCAATTAAACATTCAGATCATTGCCCGGTGTTTTTAGAATTAGCAACCTAAATAATTATTTTCCAACCTTTTAGCATGGTTGTTGTTAACATAAATATATGAAGAAATATATTTTTTTAGCCGCTATGGCTATGGCGTTAGGTACTACTACAATTTTTGCCCAGCAACAGGCATTGACCAAACAAGAAGAAAAAGATCAAAAGAAGGCAGACCGCCATCAGCACAGGTTGGATGAAAAGCAAGACAAGCTGAATAAAAAGCAACGTAAAATGCACAAGAAGGAGCGTAAGGTACACGCAGAACAAACGTCGTTAGACAGAGCGAGCAAATAATCGCCTTTTCTCATTTTAAAGAAAAATTAAAGCGTATGGTTTGCCTCATTTTGTGGTGCAAACCATACGCTTTTTAGTGCTTAACAACTTGCCTACAAATGGCAAGTTGTTCCACCAGGTAAGGCGTTGTTTGCCTGGGTTTGGTAATTATCACACGTGTTTTTTGCATCGTTGTGGGTTGCATTACTAATGCTGTGTGTTTCAGTTGTAGATGCGGTACCCACAACAGTGGTGCAGGTACATGTGTAATCTTTTTTGCAAGAGGCAAAGCTGAGTACACCTAATAAAAGAGCTGCAGAGATGATCTTTGTTTTCATGTTCGTTGATTTTTTTACTTCTAACTGTAGTTAAAAAATCAAGCCAGAGTTTGGCATGCAGTATTAATACCCTATGATATGTTTCCCTGTAAAAAAAAGCACTAAAAAGAAATAATAACCCACTATTTAAAATAAAATAAATGTTTTATATCTTGTGACAAACTAAACAATAAATTAAGCTTATGAAAAAAATCTTGATTTTGCTCAGTATTGTTACGTGTGTTGTTTGGATATATGCATGCAAGCATGCTACTTCTACTTCTTTCAAAAACTATTATTGTGGTGTAGGCAGCGCCGATACTATCTGTTCCGACTTGCCGGTTGAGGTTATTGAACCTATTCTCCATGATCAGGGCTACACCACCGACTTTATGAATTTCACAGATTCTGCAACCAGTGCCGATTCTTTAAAACAAACACCATTGGATCTATATTCATGGCAAACCTTTCTCGCGCTCAACTGGCCTTCTGATGCACAGGGTAAACCCAAAGGAAGCATCTATAATGATAATTTGAGCGCCATGCGTATTTGGGAACACTATAGGGATCCTCTTGAAGTATTTGGATATGTTGACCATCCATTGTTCCTGCACCTGAATGCTGCTAAGCAAGGTGATAATAAGTTCTTGTACATGACTTCAAAATCGCCGCGCAACCTGCTGGAAAAGCTACCAATAGGGAGCTTTGATGAAGCCGATGGTTTACCGCTTGTAGATAGGAACATGAACTTTACCCTATTCGAGATCAAAATGAATCATGTAGAAGATACCTTCATCACCAATAACAACCTTATATCTGTTGATGGTATTTATAAATACACCCAAACTGGGTTCCAATTGCCCGCCAGCGATACGCTTACCAATGCTCCCGGTATGATGGAAATAAAAGCAGCGTGGCGTATCCTCACTTCCTCTGATGATCCAACCCTGTTCTATTGCCGGAATGCCGTTATTTATGTGGATAGCCTGCACACTGTTAATCATAAAGCATTATTGATACCTAATGTAAAAGTTGGGCTGGTGGGTATGCATATCATTCGTCATACAGCACTCACCGGATCTAACCTGATCTGGAGCAGTTTTGAACACGTTAATAATGATCCAGATTCTTTGGCAGTTGTAGATACCAGTATTAAGTGGTCTTACTACAACCCGGCGTGCACTGCTTGTACGGTAAATACTGCCCCACCCCACGTGGCGGGCGATGGGGGGCGTTACCTATGGCAGATCACCCAGCCGTATGCCGGCTATTATAGTGCAGCCATGAATGGCTCTGGTACACAAGTGAAAAGGGTAAACAAAATATTTAAATACACAGATAGTGTGAACCACAAGTTTAGGACTAAAATGGCGGGCACGGTATGGGCAAATTATAAGCTTATCGGCTCACAGTGGATGATAGGAGGTGAAGGTCCTAAAACAACTGCTGCACCGCCATTGCTGGCAAATACGGTGCAGGAAACCTATATACAAGCTTCTGCATCTTGTATAGGTTGCCATTCATTTGCTTCAGTTACGTTTACACCTGCAGACCCTAGTAAGCAGCCCATTAATATATCAACCGGTATGAGTTTCATTTTCAGTGCTTCAGCTCACCCACAAAAGAAATAGGATTCACATTTTCTTTATCAGCAGGCTTTATTTAAAGCCTGCTTTTTTATATGGTATTATGAGCCCGGCTTTATAAAATGAGGTTACCTGTAATAATAGTTGTTGCCCATTACACATCAATCAGTTTCTATCCTTAGCTGTGCTTACCAGCTTTTGACCTTTAATAAGCATCTTTAATGTTTGACGTTTTATAGATATGTGCGGATCGGCTCTATGGAATTTAGCCATGTCTATTTTGTAAGCTGACAAGATATTCCCATAAGATAATACGCCAATAATATTTTGGTCGCCCGATACAACAGGTAAAACATCAACATTCTCATTTACCATCATTTCAACCGCGGTTTTTAGCGAGCTGTCCATACCTATAGTAACCGGTTTTCTGCGTATTAGTGTACTTATTGGTTTCTTAATATCCTGCTGCCGGCTAAATAAGCTGGAACAACTTATGATGCCCTTGAACGCATTTTCATTGTTAACTATGATAAAGAAGTTATTCTTGTATTCTTTTTCTTGCTCCAGCCATTCACGTACTTCTCCAATTGCATTGTCTTCGTTGAGTACCAGTCCATTTTCCTCTATTACATCAGCAACAGATACTTCCTCTAAAATATTGGGTGAAAAAGAATCTGGTGTCTTTACACCACGCCGGGCTATTTTTTCAGTCATTATGGTATTTTCCATCAGGAAAAAGGAAACTAGATAAGCAGCTGTGCAAGCAGCCAGGAGCGCCAGTATAGCATTAGATTGCCCCGTAGTTTCCAATGCAAAAATAATAGAGGTGAGGAGTGCCCTTGATGCGCCCGCAAACATTGCAGACATGCCTACAAGTGCCGCCAGCGTAATAGTAATACCACAACCAGGAAACAAGTATAAGATAACAACACCTAATAACGCGCCGCACGCGCCGCCAATGGTAAGTAATGGCGCCAGGGTACCACCCGATGTGCCGCTGGCCAGTGCAATGGCCCACGAAGTGAATTTTAACAGGCAGAGCGATAACATTACCTTTATAGGCAGGCTGGCAGAGAGTACATCGGTAATGTTATTGTACCCAACCCCCAGCGTTCTTGGGGCGAAGTAACCTATAACGCCGACGAAAAGCCCACCTATGGCGGGCCACCACATCCAATGAATAGGCAGTTTCTCAAAAAGATCCTCAATAAAATAAACAATTTTGGTCACCAGCACAGACAAGCCACCTATTAGTATGCCCAAAAGGCTATAGCAGAACAATGCCATATTACCAGGCATCTCTATGGTATGGGCTATGGGGAAAACGGGGCCGCTCTCGAATAGGAAGTGATGTCCTGCAGCACCTGTGATACAGGCCAATGCTACCGGAATGATGGAGCGGGGCGAAAATTCAAATAGCAGCAGTTCGATAGCTAAAAAAATGGCTGCAATAGGGCTGCCAAAAATGGCCGCCATGCCCGCTGTAGCACCTGCTGCCAATAATACTTTGCGTTCATTGTGTGTTATTTTTAGCAGTTGCCCAATAGTTGAACCCAGCGCCCCTCCTGTTGCTATTATAGGGCCTTCTGCGCCAAATGGGCCACCAGTACCTATTGCAATGGCTGATGAAATGGGTTTTAGATATGTAATGGCTGGCTTTATCTTACTATCGTTAGTCAGTATCTGCTCCATGGCTTCGGGTATGCCATGGCCGCGTATGGCCTTTGATCCATATAGTGCCATCAATCCAATTATTATTCCACCTAATGCAGGTACAAAAATCACCCAAACACCTAGTGTATTATTTGCCGGGGTTGTCGCAGCCATAGATAAGCTGCCATGAAATGAAATATTGGTGACGAGGTTAATTAAATAGATGAGGAATTTAGCTATAAAGCTAATGCACACTGCTACTGAAATTGCCAAAAGTGATATGGTCAGTACACGTCTTTTGTCCTTGGTTTGCTTTTGAGATATGTGCTCAGCGTCCAATGTAGGTTGCAGTGAAATAGAAATGGGGATGCCATTATCCAACATGTTATGTTTTACCATATCAGCTATATTGATAATTTTCCGCAAAAGTATGATTTAAATCATGTTTTTGGCAAATTAAAGTCACTTTTAGCTAAATATTATAAGACTTACCTTGCATTCTAATGACCTTTTAATTTATTTTCGTTTTAATGAAAAAAAACAATCACACGTGTGATTTGAAAAGTTGCTTTTTATGCAGCAAATGTTTGCCTGAATGGTTACCGGCCATAGGTGCGAACAAAAAGAATATTCACTTCAAAAAAGGGGAGCTGATATTTGAAGAGGGCGAGGCTGTAGGTGGCATTTACTTTTTATTTAAGGGTAAAGTAAAGGTGCATAAGCGCTGGGGAAAAGATAAACAGCTGATATTGCATTTTGCAAAAGAGGGTGATATGATAGGGTATCGTGGCCTGGGGAATGAAAGGGTATATCCGGTAACAGCATCGGCAATGGAAGATGTGATAGTCTGTTTTATTGATACACCTTTTTTTGAGGCTACATTGCAGGTGAACCACCAACTTACTTACTCATTAATGCAGTTTTATGCCAATGAGTTGCAGAAAGCAGAACAGCGTATGCGGAACCTGGCACATATGGACGTAAAAGGCCGTGTTGCAGAAACAGTACTGATGCTGAAAGCAAACTTTGGGCAGAACAAGGACGGGTTCATCAACATATCCCTTACGAAGCAGGACATGGCATCGTATGCAGGCACTACGTACGAAACCTTTTTCAGAATGCTGAATGAATTGACGGAAGAAGGTACAGTAAAAGTATCGGGTAAGAGCATAGGGATTTTAAAGGTTGCAGCGCTTGAAAAATTAATAGCCAATTTATGAGTAGTACTAAAGACATATCAACGCTAGAGGATATTAAATTATTGGTAAACACATTTTATCAAAAAATAAGAGAGAACGAGTTGTTGTCGCCCATATTTAATGGAATAATTCAAGACCGGTGGCCCGAACATTTGGAAAAGATGTATCGTTTCTGGCAAACTGTTTTGCTGGAAGAGCATACATACTTTGGCAGCCCATTTCCGCCGCATGCTAAATTGCCTGTAGAACAGAAGCACTTTGATGTGTGGCTTGCGCTCTGGCATTTTACAGTTAATGCTCATTTTACGGGCGAAAAAGCAAATGAAGCAAAATGGAGGGGCGATAAAATGGCGCTCATGTTTCTTACTAAAATTGAGTATTATAGAGATAATTCTGCAATACCATTGCTATAAGCAGAATAGTGTTCTACTCGCTAGAAAAGTCCACGTTTCGCGTAAGAGATGAATAGCAATATATTTGACCTTATGAAAACACTTATCGTCATTTTGCTTTTGTTGAGCTCATATGCTTCTGGCCAGCAATTGGTATTGCACAATGTGCCGACCAATACTGATGCTACATTCAGGGGTTTGAGCGTGGTGGATAATAGGGTGGCATGGGTGAGTGGGACCAAGGGCACTGTGGGTAAGAGTTTGGATGGCGGGCAAAGATGGAAATTTGATTTTATTAAGGGTTTTGAAAAAGCTGATTTCCGTTCGCTGTATGGGTTTGATGCACTAAATGCGGTTGTGGCGAGTACAGGTGCACCAGCGGTGATATTGCGTACCAGTGACGGCGGGGTGCATTGGAATATTGTATATAAAAATGAAGACACGGCAGTGTTTTTTGATGGCGTTGATTTTTGGAATATTAATGACGGCATGATATACGGCGACCCTATAGACGGGCGTATGCTGCTGCTACGAACCAAGGATGGCGGAAGGACCTGGAACGCTTTACCCCGGGAAAGCAGGCCCGAACTGGAAAAAGGAGAAGCTTCTTTTGCTGCAAGTGGTACGGGCATAAGGTGTGTTAAAGAAAATAAACTAATAATAGTGACCGGCGGTGCAGAGTCGCGGTTCTTTATTTCTGAAGACAAAGGGCACTGCTTTAATTTTGTGCGTGCGCCCATTGTTAAGGGGCAAAGTACAACCGGGATATTTTCTGTTGCTTACAGTAGTGATACGTCCATTGTTGTTGTTGGTGGTGATTATAAAAATGAAACCCAATGTAAAGACAACGTGTGTGTAGTGCGGTTGCATGGTGATACATACAGATGGCACACAGTATTGGCGCCTACAAGGGGGTATAGGGAATGTGTAGAATTCATCACTGAAAGCAAGTTGGTGGCTGCAGGCCCCACTGGTATTGATGTTACCAGCGATATTGGTGTACACTGGCAGCCGCTCTCTGATGAACAAGGATACCATGTAATACGGAAAAGCAGGAAAGGGAACCTGGTGATAGCGGCTGGGAGCAAAGGGAAGATTGCCATGTTAGTGGATGAAAAGTGACGGGTGGGGTGTCCTGTCTGGTTTTAAAAGCCAAACCGGACAGGGTGGCGCTGAAATGGTTTGTGGTGGCTGATATATGGTTATTTTTAACTGTCTGGTCTGTCCGGTATCGGACAGGTTGTCTAGAGTGTGCGACGTATCATTGGATTGGCGTTTGTGTGGTTATAATGTGGAATGCCCGACGGATGGGAAAAAAGTATATCGGGCATTCGAGATATTGGAAATTTGCTGGAATGCTTTATGGTGGCTAGCATTATGGGTTTTGTGTTTTAAGTAAATACCCGATTTGTGCCCGACAATGCCCGATGCCGGGCATTTTTATTTTCTGGTTTTTATTGATTTACAGCGTGAAAAAGATTTGGAAGAACATAGATAGTATTGGACGGTTGGTGAAGAGAAATAAAGCTCTGACTAGCCCACGCACTGGGGGTAGTCAGGTAATAAAGATACGTTACTGGGATCGGCGTTTCCAAATAAAGATATGCACCGTTCCACGATTTTCGTGGAACAGTGTGGTGTGGGTTTGTACGCATATTATTTGCGGGGCGTAGTCTTTTTCTGAGTACGCTGATAATGGTAAGCAAATCTTCAGATTTGCGTTTCTGTTTCTACTTTGTACTTTTCAGCAAACAATTTTAATGAGTACAGGTTACCAGATATATGACCAACATGGTATGTACTATCTGACATTTACGGTTGTGGACTGGGTAGATGTTTTTAGCAGAAAATGTTATAGGGATATTTTAATAGACAGCTTGCTGCATTGTATAAAGAACAAAGACCTTATGGTGTATAGCTATGTGATCATGACCAATCATATGCATATTATATGTCGAAGCGCTACAGGTAAATTATCTGATACTGTACGTGATTTTAAGAAATTCACTTCTTATAAAATCATTGATGCAATAAAGCATACCTCAGAAAGCAGGCGGAATTGGCTTTTGCATCGTTTTGAATGGGCTGCAAATCAAAATGACCGTAATACCACATACCAGGTGTGGACACATGAAAATAATTCTATAGAGATAACTACAAACGAATTTTATTTGAGTAAAAGCAATTACATACATCTAAATCCTGTAAGAGCGGGTTGGGTAGATAAGATAGAAGATTACGTGTACAGCAGCGCACATATAAATAGCTTGATTCCAATTACTGATTGGCAGTAGTAGTTGTTATCGGAAATCTGAAGATTTCCTTGCCGGGTTCGACGTAGTCAAAAGAAGACTACGTCGAGCAGGGTGCTGGGCAGAAGTTCTTCAGTTGTATTGTGGAAGGGGCCATATATTTTGAATACATCAAAAGCCAATGGTAGATTTGCAAAAAATGCTATGACTACCATCACCAAAATAAACACATACCTCACACTTATAGATATTTTTACCGTTGCCCCTTCAAACCAGGATAAGTTGGTGGGCTTATTGACATCGGCTACCGTCGGAAGTATTCGCAAGATACCTGGATTTGTTTCATCCGCGCTGCATAAAAGTACAGATGGTACAAAGGTTGCAATGTATGCACAGTGGGAAAGCCTGCAGCACTATCAACAGATGCTTAATAACCCTATGGCCACTCCTTACCTTCAAGAGGCAATGGAGATAGCCACATTAGCACCGGGAATGTACGATGTTGTTGAAACATTTACACGGGCGAAAGTGACGTTGGACGATGTAAAAGATTTGGTTAACGGTCTTGCCGCTAAAATAGATGCGCCAAGTGATTCTTTGCCCACCTATGGATATTCGAAGGAGGGATGGCCTCACATAGAAGAAACAGCAAATGGGCAGTTTGATTGGGTAGTTATTGAACGTGGGCAAGAGATGGATAGATATTTTGCAGCTGATTTAAATGACTTATTGTATAAAATATTTTCCAGCGTAACGTCTAATATGGCTGGTGATTTTGAAGTGAGGCATAGAATAAAAGGGGAGGATTCCAGGCGGCAGAGGTTTGCTAAACAGGAAGCGTTGTTGCTAATTCTTAATCCCGAATGGTGTGAACGCACTAAACAATATCATCAGTCTGTTATAGCAAATCATCCGTTTAGAGATACGTAAAAAGGCTAAGGTTACTGATCACTAAAGACTACTTTCCTACCGCAAAAGATTAACTTAGGTTCGTCGATTAGGCGGATTTCTCTCTTTGCCGAAGAAGCTTCGTTCGAAATGACCGGTGGGGGAGTGGGCAGAGAATGACAGTGATACGCGTATCAATAATCCGATTCCAATTACTGATTGGCAATAGTACTTGTTATCGGGAATCTGAAGATTCCCTGGCCGGGCCGACGTAGTCAAAAGAAGACTACGCCGAGCTGGGGTAATTATAGTATGCGATTGCCTTGTGTGTCTTTATCAAGTGCTTCTAGCATATCGAATAAATCACCACTAACTTTAATTGGATTGCTATTAATTTCAGAACCAGAATATCGGATAACCCTGTATCCGTTTAGTTGAAGTTGTCTATCTCTAATCCTATCATTGATAAAACTGTCTTTTGAATTATGATATGCGAAACCGTCACATTCTACAATAATTCTAATTTCATCATCTCCAGGAACCCAAATAAGTAAGTCCGGCCTAATTGACTTATTGTCAACTTTTATATTAGGGAACTTAGGTTGTAGGACTATGTGATAAGAGTTCCAATCAAAATGTTGGATTATGGAATTGTGTATTTGCACTTCTTCTATTTGTTCATCATTAAGTATCCCTTTTTCTTTTTTGTCCAATAGTGCATCGTCAAAGTATTCTAGCTCTTTATCTCCAGTTTTGTCTTTGTATCTTTGGATAAAGCTCATTATTGATAAGTGGTGTTTTCTGTATAGTGCCATATCCTCTTCTACATTGTCGGATGGTCCCATTATATGTAGGCATGGTAATCCATTTTTGATGAATAGAAGAACTAAAGAATTTAGAAAAATTCTTTCAATAGGTGACTGGCAGTACTTAAATATATTGTCGACATTTCTTTCTGATACGCCTCGTATAAAGTTTTCATAGAACATTGGATAAGTAACAGAACCTGTCTCTGTAGAAGAGTTGTAGTGTTCTTCAATAGATTTGGTTAGAAATAAGGATAATAGAGGCAAGAATTTCTCCTTTGATTCTAAGTATTCTGACTTTTCTTTTTCTAAAAGCATTTCTGTGTTCGATGAGTTTGCAAAAATTGTTCAATATTTAATTGTGTCATAATTGTTCTGTCTGAAGTCGATATCGTTGAACAACATACAACGAACTACGAAATTAATATTTGTTAATTTGCAAAATGAAATTAGTGGATGTAGTTTATAAGTATCGATCATGGGATGATACAAATCATAGAAACATATTGTTGCAGAACGAAATGTGGTTTGCTCATCCCTTTCAGTTAAATGATCTGTTTGATACTCGTCCACCTATTGTATTTGATATCGAAGGCTATGATACACCAGAAGCTAAAATTAAATTAAGAAGGATGGCAGAAAGGACTTATCCTAATTTAAGACCTTGGGAAATAGATGTAGAACTTAATTATGAGTGGAAGAGGTTACAAGAAGACCCGCAGAAATTCTTTGTAAACAATCAAAGTGAAACTTCAAAAAGTAATAAAATTTATGATCAAATTGGTGTACTAAGTTTATCAGAAGATGATTTGAATCCGAAACTTTGGGGTTTATATGGCAACAACAGCAAAGGCTTCTGTGTGGGATTTGACCGACATAAGTTATGTGCGATGTTCAATTTATACCGGAACGTTGACTACAGCGATGAACCTATGATATACAAAATTTTAGATGGATTTAATTCAACACATTATGTCGATATGCTATTTAAAAAAGCAACAACATGGGATTATGAAAAGGAATTTAGAATTGTGATAGTAGGTATCGATGTGCTTTACAAAAACAGGAAATTGCATTATCCGAATGATTGTATCGAAGAAATTATTCTTGGAGCAGAGATGAATAATTTAGCGATAAAGGAGATAGTAGATATCGCCAATAACAATTATTTTAAAAAAATAAACGTTTATCAAGTCAAAAAATCCGCTTCTTCATATTCACTTGTAAAAGTTAAAATAAATTAATTATATATCTACTCTGCTCGTTGAAGCAGGTTGCTCGTGCTTAATAGCAAAAAGTAATTAATGTTTATTGCCTTTATTAAAATGGGGTAACCCAAAACTGTAATCTTTTGATCGTGTTCAGGACAATCAATTTCAATAGATATTTTCATAATTGAATACTCCCTACTTTTTCGGAACTTTGCAGACTTCCAATGAAATACGAAAAAGAAATAAGTCGCCGCAGAACCTTTGCCATCATCAGTCACCCGGATGCGGGTAAGACTACGCTTACCGAGAAACTATTGTTGTTCGGGGGCGCTATACAGGTGGCCGGTGCGGTAAAAAGCAATAAGATAAAGAAGCACGCTACCAGCGACTTTATGGAGATAGAGCGTCAGAGGGGTATCTCTGTGGCTACGAGTGTAATGAGCTTTGAATATAAGGATACACTCATCAACCTGCTGGATACGCCGGGTCACAAGGACTTTGCCGAGGATACTTACCGTACCCTTACCGCTGTGGATAGTGTAATACTGGTGATAGACAGCGTGAACGGGGTAGAGGAACAAACACGCAAACTAATGGAGGTGTGCCGCATGAGGGATACCCCGGTTATAGTGTTTGTGAACAAGATGGACCGTGACGGCAAGCTGCCGTTTGACCTGCTGGACGAAATAGAAAAGGAACTGAACATAAGCCTGCACCCTTTGAGCTGGCCCATAAACATGGGTAAGGAGTTTAAGGGTGTGTACAACCTGCACGATAAAACCTTGCAGTTGTTTACCCCTAGCCAAAAGGCCACTGAAGAGAATACAGTGCCCATAGAGAACATAAACGATGAGTTGCTGGATGAGAAGGTGGGCCCACGCGATGCTGCCCAGCTACGCGAAGATGTGGAGTTGCTGGATGGTGTATATGGCCCGCTAGATAATGAGCAATACTTGGCAGCCAAGGTGGCCCCGGTGTTCTTTGGCAGTGCGGTAAACAATTTTGGTGTACGCGAGCTGCTGGATACGTTCATAAACATAGCACCCAGGCCGCAGCCACGCGCCACAGATAAAAGAGAAGTAAGCCCGGATGAGGATAAATTTACCGGTTTTATATTTAAGATACATGCCAACCTGGACCCACGCCACCGCGACCGTATAGCGTTCCTGAGGGTATGCAGCGGCAGGTTTGCACGCAATACTTTCTACCATCACTCCCGCATACAGAAGGATGTACGTTTCAGCAACCCATACAGCTTTTTGGCGCGAGAAAAAGATGTGATAGAGGAAGCCTACCCCGGCGATGTGATCGGATTGTTTGACACCGGTAACTTTAAAATTGGAGATACGCTTACTGAAGGTGAAGACCTGCAGTTTACGGGTATACCAACGTTTAGCCCAGAGCTGTTTAAAGAGCTGGTGAACAAGGACCCGATGAAGACCAAGCAAATGGAAAAGGGTATTCGCCAGCTTACAGATGAGGGTGTGGCCCAGCTATTCACCCAGCATGGTGGTAACCGCAAGATCATTGGTTGCGTAGGTGAACTTCAATTTGAGGTGATACAGTACCGCCTGCTGCAAGAGTACAGTGCATCGTGTTCATTCGTACCACTATCGTTCTACAAGGCTTGCTGGATAACTGGTGAGAAAAAAGCTATTGATGACTTTGTGCGTTTTAAACAAAGCAACGTGATGGAAGATAAGGATGGCAACCTGGTATACCTGGCCCTGAGCGAATGGTTCCTGAATACCGAGCGCCAGAATAACCCTGATATTGAATTCCACTTTACCAGTGAGTTTAAGACTGCGATGGCGAAATAAAATCTTGCGTTGCGTTTACTTTTCTTTTGCTTCTTCAAAAGAAAAGTAACAAAAGAAAAAGAGAGCCGGTGCGCGTTCCCGCTTGCGCCCGGCGGGGTGCTACCATTTAGTTTAGGGCTACTGTTGTGCCGGGCTGGGGGAATTCTACTTCGTGTTATTTTGATCGGAGTTCTCTGTCCGATATAGCCCTACTTTTCTTTTGCTTCTCCAAAAGAAAAGTAGCAAAAGAAAAAGAGACCGTGTGCGCATTACGGCATGCGCCCCGGAGATGGTACTATTTAGCTTTAGTGCTACTGTTGTGCCGGGCTAAGGAATTCTATCTCATGGTATTTTGATCGGAGTTGTATGTCTAGCGCGAAAGAAACACGGGCCACTGGTTTTTGCAGGCGATGAAGGATCGCTGCAAAAAAGGTGGCGGAATATAGGTTCAGCTTTTTTCCTGGGATTTATTTGACAGCCGTTTTAGTCGACTCGTGATGCCGTGCAGCCAAAACATTTTATCTATGCAAAGCTTTACGGTGGCTAGTGTTGCTTTATGTTCTGCTTCCAGAATTTATACATCCGTACCATATCTGCTACGGTAGGTACCAACAACAAGACAACAAAAGTTCCCCTTAGCCACAACGCCATATCTGGCTTGTACAGCGCGAAATAAAGTGCAAATGCAATGGACGCGATGTAACGTAGAATTACTATGGTCCAGTTAACGGTTTTCATAGATGGGTTTTATTGTTGCAAATGTATAGGGATATCTAAAGGCTTGCAAACATTAGCGCATAAAAAAAGATCCGCCTGTTGGGGACGGATCTTCGAGTATTTTAGTTGGTCGAATATTACTTGTTGCTTAGTTCAGCGATATGCCCGGTAAGGTGGCCGGCAAGGTATTGTGGAACAGTAACGGATGACATACCACATCTGAAAAATAAGGGTAGAGCGGCAGTTGTAAAACGATCTCCATAGCCTCCTGTTCTTCCTCGGCATTTATTACACACCATATCAAGGTTCTGTACTGAGACACGCTGTAAGAAAGCATACGCCCCTCGGCAAACAGCTTGTTTACATACTCCCTGTGGGTAGGTATGGTCTCGTTCATTTCCTCGGTTATTTCCGGCAATTCCACCTGAAATAAATAAGCTGCCATTATCTTAGGTTTCGTTGTGTTATGGAGCTGGGCTTATCGTAACAGAGTTACATTACCCGCTCTTGTGAAACGTTGACCTGCAGAGCAATAACCCTGTATTTCCCACACATACACGCCAACCGGGGCATTAGTGCTGTTCTCCATACCATCCCAGCCTTGGGTAGGGTCGGTAGTTTCAAATACCTTGTTACCCCATCTGTCAAACACACGGAAGTAATCCAGCTTTACAATCTCCTTGTTCAGGATAGAGAAATGGTTGGTAGTACTGTTAGAGCTGCCAGGTATAAAAGCGTTAGGAAGATGTATGTTATCGCAGCCCACATGTACCACAACGGTATCTTGTGCGGAGCAGGTTACAGAATCGTTCAGATAGCTTGAAACTTTGAGGTAGTAAGTGAAGTCGTTAGCAGGGTTTGCAACAGGGTTAGTGCCGGCTACGTTATCCAGGAACTGGTTAGGTGACCACAAATAAGTGAAGCCTGAACCCATAGAAGTATTTGGTCCACCCAGTATAGTTTTGCCACCGTCAGATATTTGTCTGTCAGGACCTGCATCTGCAACTACTTGTTTCACATGTATGTTTACGAAAGTATCTACTACGCAACCATCAGCAAAAGGCACTTCAAGGTTGTACTTTAGTGAATATTTAGGCCATGCCCTTACACTTGTACCTACACTGTCAGATATGTTGTATAGTGGTGACCATCTGAATGTAAGCGCTTCGCCTGATATAGCCCTGAGCAATATGGTATCATTCATACAGATACTTGTATCGCTTGGGAACAGGAATATTTTAGGGTAAGGCAATACAGTGATGGTTTGGCAGGCAACCTGTTGTGTAGGCAGCCCTTCATCAACTGCAAAGTATATGTTGTAAACTGTTGGAGAATCGGTTGTGTTGGTGTATGAAAACTCAGGTGGAGTTTTAGACGTGCTGGAGTGTATAGATGAGTTTTGGCAAGTAGCGAAAGTAAGACGTATCAGGTTGTTTGCTGTGTCTGTTACAAAAGCATATACGTTGTCATAATCCCTGATGACACGGGATATTGAAGTGGGATTTTCTTCCTGGCCTACATTGCCCAGGTTAAGGCCATAATAGCCACCCAGCTGCGCTGATGTACCAGTGATGTTGCCCATATCTACACGGGTAACATTATAACCACCCGGTACCAGTATATTCTTTCCTGTAATGAACAAGTGGTAGTTACCGCAATCTTCAGTAATAGTTAAAGATGTTGGATTATCCAGTTGGTCTCCGTTAATGCCAAGCGGGTTGCCAATAGGAGAAAGGTTGTTCAATGTATTACCGAAATCTATACGGCTGAGGCTGTTATTACCATCGTTAACTACGAAGAAGTACCAGTTGCCATTGTCCAGTTGTGCAACCATGTCAGCAGGGTTAGACAGTGAATTACCGCCTGGGTTACCAATGTCGTTTACAAGTGGCGTATTAGAGATATTGTTATCAAAGTCGAAACGTACCATAGTGCTGCTAGCCTTGTTCACACAGTAGCCATACCACCTTGTCTGGTCTGCATCATAGCCGACGAAGAGCCCTTTAGGACCATTCATTTTATTGTACAGGTTGCCGAAGTTTACAATGTTTGGTGTATTGTTACCAAGGCTTGAATTGAAATCGATACGTGCAAGAGCAGAGTTACTCACATTGGTACCACCTGCAACAAACACATACCATTTCTTGAATTGTGCATCGAAAGTGATATACAGCGTTGAAGGAGAATCTGGTAGAATATTATTGAAATTACCAAAGTTGGTTACGGTAGGAATATTGGTGAGGCTGCGGCCATAATTGAGGCGCAAAAGCTCTGTAGAGCCAGTGTTTACAACAAAACCGTAGTAATTGCTATCGAGGTCTTTTACAACATCTATAGCTCCAGGATCATTAAAATGAAAAGAGTTGCCCAGGTTAAGGCCGGTAGGTTCATTAGACAGATAGCCCGAACAGAAACCCCAGTAGTAGCTGGAGCCCGTCACATTGCTGGTGAGGCTGATCAACTGATTCACGCATACAGTATCCGACGGAACGCTTACGTTAAATAAGGTCTGCTGGGCCTTTACGTTTATTTGAGACAGTACTAAAAGTGCTGCAAGAAGTAGGCATTTTTTCATATTCTGAAAAGAATTTCACTTTATATTGGGCTAATATAATAATTCAATCAAAACTTTTATAGCAAAACGGTAAATTTATTCCGAAAAACAAAAAAATTGTATGCTTAAAAAGGTTTGGTCGTATTCTTCAATTGTTAAAGCTATTTTATTTTTTTCAACTTTCATAACATCTGTTTCCTCAGCCAAAGAAGGGATGTGGCTGCCCTCGCAATTAAAACAACAGGAAGCCGATATGATAGCCGCCGGGTTGCAGGTGCCTGTAGATAAGATATATAATGAAAATGGAACAGGTCTCAATAATGCTGTGGTGCTTTTTGGCAGGGGATGTACCGGTGAGGTCATTTCCTCTAAAGGGCTTGTGCTTACCAACCACCACTGCGGTTATGGTAGTGTGCAAGCGCAGAGCACTACACTCACAGATTATTTTGCTAATGGTTTTTGGGCCCAAAATAATGGTGAGGAATTGCCCTGCCCCGGACTTACTGTTACATTTATAAGAAAAATGGCAAATGTAACTGGCAGGGTGCTTTATGGTATGCGCGATACATTGCGTGGCCAGGTTAGAGATAACATCATTGCTGCACGTATAAAGTACCTGGAAGAAAAATTAAGCAAAGCGTCAGGAATGGATGCAACCATAAAACCTTATTACGATGGTAACCAGTATTGGGTATCTTATACCGAAACCTTTAAAGATATACGCCTGGTGGGGTTCCCGCCCAACGGCATAGGTTACTTTGGTGGCGATTTTGAAAACTGGGCCTGGCCGCGACATACAGGCGATTTTAGTATGTTCAGAATATATGCTGGCGCCAGCAATAAACCAGCGGCTTATGCAAAAGGTAATAAGCCCTACAACGCAAAAACATTCTTTAAGATCAATGCATCAGGATATAAAGAGGGCGATTTTACTATGGTATATGGCTTCCCCGGCACAACAAAAGAATACATATCATCTTACCAGTTGAATGACATCTATACCATCTCAGATCCTATACGTATTGCGGCACGTACCCGCAAATTAGAGGTATGGGATAAAAACATGAATGCTAATAGAGATGTATTTCTAAAATACACATCTAAAAGGGCCGGTGTAGCTAATGGCTGGAAAAAATGGCAGGGGGAGGTGAAAGGATTAAAAATAAATGATGTAACAACTAAAAAAGAAAGCTACGAAAGGACGTTTGAACAATGGGCTATTGCAAATGATTCGGCCTACCCATATGCCAAAGACCTTTTGGCCAATATGCAGGTGAATACCATTTATGCAGATAGTGCACTAAAGACCGTTGAATACATTAATGAAACAGTATTTGGTATAGAACTGGTACAGCAGGGTGGGTTCATAGGTCGTTTGATGGCTTGTTTCAGGGCAGGCTTAAGCAGAGATGCTTTGCGCGATACCTTGCAAAAGGTATGTGCAACTACGCATGCATTCTATAAAAACTATGATGTGCAAACGGATAAAGATGTTTTTAAAGCATTAATGCCTATGTACTTCAGTGCATGCCCGCATGATGTTCCTGCTTATTACAAAGCGCAGTACAGCGATCATAATAATGATTTTGGTCTTTGGGCTGATGATGTGTACAAGGTGTCGCTGCTGGGCGATGAAGAAAAGCTGAAAAACTTTGCAGCGAATGCAGTGCCGGCAGACAGTTCGCGTCTGCTCGCCGATCCTGCATGGCAATTATACACAGGCATGCAAGGTATTTATAAAGCAAACACTGCTGTTGTAACTGCAACTAATGAGCAAATGAGCTACCTGAACCGGCTGTATATGAAGTGCCGTATGCAGAAAGACGATTTTAAGCCATCTTATCCAGATGCTAACCTTACATTGCGCGTTGCATATGGTAGGGTGAAAGGGCTTGACCCCGATGGCCCGGCTGGTTATTCTTACCAGACAAATATTGATGATGTAATGTCCGTGGCTAATCCGGATGTTGAAGTATTCCGCGTGCCAGCAAAGCTAAAGGAGCTGTATGGCCCCAGGGATTACGGGCGTTGGGCGGTGCATGGCACAGTGCCTGTTGCCTTTCTTGCCGATAACCACACCTCGGGCGGTAATTCAGGTAGCCCTGTATTGAATGCAAAAGGAGAATTGATAGGTACTAACTTCGATCGCCCATGGGAGGGGACAATGAGTGACCTCTATTTTGATCCTGCGCTTTGTCGCAACATATCTTTAGATATAAGATACACATTGTTTATTGTTGAAAAGTTTGGAGGAGCAGGATGGTTGCTGAATGAAATGCAGATCGTTAAGAAATAAATTGCCTTTCATTTGTCATTTTTCCTCGTTTACCATTGAAAAGCAGGGTGTCATCCCTGCTTTTTGCTTGAATTGCAAATAGTTCAATAACTTTATGTATTCTAATTTGTTACCCAGGTTTAGTTTACTAATAAAATCAATAGCGGTATTGTGCTGAGACGTATCCTGTTTTTTGTTTGCCTTTTTGTTGCCTTGTACACGAATGCGAAAGAGCCTGCCGGATTAAAAAACGGCAAACCGTATGTGAAAGTATTGCGTGCTACCGTACAACGTACCATGCCCGGGAGGAATACCGGGGTAATCTCAAACTATGATTTTATAGTGGTATGGACGAGTAAAATGCCCCCTGCCTCTTTTTTCTGGCGTGGGCAGGACGGCTGGCTTACCTGTAATGTGCTAAAAGTGCATGGCGCAGGTAAAAAAAACAGTTTGGATTACGTGCCTGACAAGAATGGCATGGATGCCAGGATAAATAAAGGGGATACGCTGGAAATAACACCGGTGCCCGGTGGCAGATTTGCAATTCCATCGCAAATACCTGGTGGGGCAGTTAATACCTTGTTTTTTAAGACTGATCAAAGTGGATGGCTTTATTATAAAACTAAATTGACTCAAAAGCCTGACGTTATTTTACCATAAAGAGATTATGAAGAAGACCATAGTATATATAGCACTGAGTTTGTTTGCCTTTTCGGGAGCGAATGCTCAGCCTTGGATGCCACAAGGCGCTGGCCATGTGAAGTTGCAGGATGTGATCACTTATTATCAAAATCATCCCATGCCTGTTGATGGAGACGATGATAAGGATGGTCCAGAAAAGGAAGATAAAAACTACCAGTTCGATCGCTGGAAATGGTATTGGGAAAATCATACAGACAGCAATGGCTACCTCGTATCCCCAGTTAAGACTTGGGAAGAATGGCAGGCATACATGAAAAAAGAAAACAGCGTAAGCAAACTTTCAAAAACTACAGGCACTCAATCGCAATGGACATTCCAGGGGCCTGCAAGTTCGGGTGGTGGTTACCATGGTGTGGGCCGCATAAATATGGTCAGCTTTCATCCTACAGATTCAAACACTGTGTGGATAGGCGCAGGTGGCGGCGGAGTATGGAAGACAACCGATGCTGGTAGCACATGGACATCCATTTCAGCCAACCTGCCTATATTGGGTGTTTCTGATATAGCGTTTAATCCGTTGAACCCCAATGTTGTCTATTTATGCACAGGCGATAAAGATGGTGGTGATACGTATAGCGTTGGTGTTTTTAAAACCTATGATGGTGGCCAGACCTGGGATACTACAGGATTGAAGTTTGGCAGCAGCAGCCTGGTGCTTACCAATTCTATACTTATAAATCCACTGGATACCAACACCTTATTGCTGGCTACCAGCCAGGGTATTTACAGGTCTCTTAATGCAGGTGCTACATGGTCAATTGTATTTAACGGTGACTTTAAACAAATACTGTATAACCCCAGCGATACAAACATTGTGTATGCAACCGGGGGGCTTTCAGGTGGTGGATTAGTTGCAGCAGGTAACAGCCAGATATTCAGATCGGCCAACGGTGGCTTAACCTGGCAAGTTGTTACTAGCCTGACAGGTAGCCAGAGGGTGACCCTTGCTGTTACAAAAGCCAATCCGGGTATAGTGAAGGCCATAGTAGCCAATTCTAATAATTTTGGTTTGAATGGTATTTACTCTTCGTCGGATACAGGTAAAACTTTTACTCTTATTTTCGACGGAACATCTTGTAACAACAATATACTCGGATTCAATTTCGCGTTGAATTCAGGGATGGGTTGTACAGGGCAGGGGTGGTACACATTATCTCTTGCTATCAGTCCAACAGACTCTAATGCCTTGTATGCAGGTGGTGTAAATACCTGGGGATCTAAAGATGGTGGTGTGACCTGGCAAATAGCTAACCAATGGTATTCCAGCCTGCCGGGTATTCAAACCCTGCATGCCGACAAACATTTCCTGGCATTCAACCCCATTGCTCCAGACATGTTGTATGAGTGCAATGATGGTGGGATTTATAAGACCAATAACCCCAACAGTACTTTATGGACAGATATTACGAACGGATTGGGCATTACACAATTCTACAGGAATGCTGTAAGTAACGTTGCTTCATTTGTATTAGGTGGTGCTCAGGATGACGGATGTAAATCTGTAACAGACAGCGCACATGCGGCCGGCGAAATATTAGGGGGTGATGGTATGCAGGTGCAGATGGACTATACTGATCCGCTTACATTTTACGCTGAAAGCCAATATGGAGATATAAACATCACCAGGAATGGTGGTGCCAGGATGACCAATATTTCAAATAATATAGCCTCACCTGCTCCTACAGGTTCATGGGTTACTCCTTACATTATACTTCCGCAGTCGCCCAATATATTATTGGCTGGCTTCGATAAAGTCTATACATCATCAGACTACGGCAATAGCTGGACGGCAATATCATCTGTTTTTAGCTCGGGTCATACAATAGATAGGGTAGTAGTGCCTATTACCAATTCCAATTACATTTATGTACTTGTGAACAATAGCATTCACTATTCTACCAACTTTGGTACTACCTGGCAATCACTTAGCCTGGTTGGCTTCTCCGGCCAGATCTCAGATATAGTTGTTGATCCTAAAAATGAAAAGAATCTTTGGGTTACTTTCAGCGGCTATAGTACTAATAAAGTAGTGGTACATTCATTAGCTACAAACACCACTAAGCTTGTAAATGGTCATCTGCCTAATATACCTGTCAACTGCCTTACTATCGATTCATCGAATGGGATGATGTATATAGGTTGCGATATAGGCGTTTATTACTATGATACTACAGCGGCCAAATGGACATTGTACAACAACAACTTGCCTAATGTGGTGATCAACGATCTGAACATAAACTATACTACGGGCGACCTGTGGGCTGCAACTTTTGGCCGGGGAATGTGGAAGACACCTAAGTACGATACTGTAATTACCTCGTCGGGAGTATCTCTGATACCATTTGCACCAGATGTGATCACTGTATCACCAGACCCTAACTATGGGCATTTCACGGTTACAACAAACGACAATGCTTTTGTGGATAAGAAGGTGGATGCCCGCCTGGTGAATAGCGCCGGTAATACGGTATGGAAATCATCAACCATTTTCAGTAATGGAAGGTTGCCGGTTGATGTTACTGTAGCGCCGGGAGTTTATATTTTCGAAGCCATTGCCGGTCATACTGTAGCACGAACGAGGGTGGTTATTTACTAATGATAAAGATGAAGTTATTGTTTCTCTTTGTTGCGAATAGCAGCAGATAAAAAAGAAAAGAGAGCCGCACGGCTCTCTTTTCTTTTTAGAATCACTATCGTTAATTATACCTGTTATATAGCTGCCAGCGCCTGCATAATATCGGCAAGGATATCGTCTTTATGTTCCAGCCCTACTGATATGCGTATGAGGCCGTTGGTGATGTTAACAGACAGCCGTTCCATCTCTGTAAGCTTAGCATGTGTAGTGCTTGCCGGGTGCGATGCAATACTGCGGGTATCGCCAAGGTTGGCAGTCATAGAGAGCATCTTTAAACTATCCAGGAATTTTTTTCCTGCTTCCAATCCGCCCTTCAGCTCAAAGCACAGTACACCACCCCCGTTGGTCATTTGCTTGCGGGCAATATCATATTGCGGATGGCTGGGCAAGAAGGGGTATTTTAACCAATTGATCTGTTCGTTGCCTTCCAGTTTCTGTGCTATGTATAGTGCATTACCTGAGTGCCGCTCCATTCGTACGTCCAGTGTCTCCAGGCTTTTGCTGAGCACCCATGCATTGAATGGCGATAGGGCAGGCCCTGTGCTGCGGCAAAACAGGTATATCTCTTTTATCAGCTCCTTCTTGCCAACAATTACGCCACCCAGCACACGGCCCTGGCCATCTATCCACTTAGTGGCGGAATGCACTACAATATCGGCACCGTATTTTATGGGCAGTTGGCCTATTGGTGTGGCAAAGCAATTATCCACATTCAGCAGCAGGTTGTGCTTGCGTGCCAGTTTGCCCGCAAATTCCAAGTCTATGATATCAAGGCCTGGATTAGTGGGCGTTTCCAGATAGATCATTTTGGTATTGGGGTTAATGGCCGCTTCCCATGTCTCTGGTTCGTCTGCAGCAATATAGCTGTATTCTATGCCGTATTTGTCCAGGTATTTTGTGATGATGGTATGGGTGCTACCAAAAATAGAATTGCACGATAACAGGTGGTCGCCCTGCTTTAAAAGGGCCATGAAAGATGCGAATACGGCACTCATTCCCGATGCTGTTGCATACCCGGCCTCCGCGCCTTCCAGCACGCACATTTTGTCTGTCAGCTCCTTTACATTCGGGTTGCTGAAGCGGCTGTAAATATTATCGTCTGTTTCATCAGCAAAGGCGGCGCGCATATCTTCTGCATTGTCGAAGCAAAAGCTACTGGTCAGGAACATAGGGGTTGCATGTTCCATTTCATTGGTCCTTTCTGTTTGTATCCTTATGGCATCTGTTATTGGGTGGTTGGGCATTGTTACGTGTATTTTATCATAGTAAGTTAAGCACTAACTTGCAAATTAAGGGCATAATTGGATCGCCAAATTGATTAATAGCCTGCATTATTATTTTACCTTTCAAGTGGAGATAAATATTAGTTAGTGTAAAATTCTTATATTTACTATTATACAATAGTAAGATGAAAAAAATATACACCTTAATATTATTGATCTGTTCTTTGACGCAGGCCTATGCCCAGGTGCCTGACTGGAGCACTGCAGTTGCACCGATATTGTATCAGCACTGTACATCCTGTCATCATACGGGCGGTTTGCATTTCCCGCTTATGACCTACCAGGATGCAGTATCTAATGCTGCCGGTATGCAAGTGGATGTGCAATACCACAACATGCCACCATGGCCTCCCGATCCAATGTATAGTCACCTGGCTCATGAACGCATATTATCGCAACAGGAAATAAACACAATACTAGACTGGATAAATGGTGGCAAGCCCATGGGCAATACTGCGCTGGCACCACCACAACCTGTTTACAATAATAATGGCGACATACCAGGTACAGCCGATCTTGTAACCCAGATACCCACCTATACTTCTACCGCTACACCGCTCACAGGCGATGTTTATCAGTGCTTTGTTGTTCCGTCCGGACTATCGGTGGATAAATATATTTCAGGCTTTGAAGCCATACCTGGCAATGCTGCTATAGTACACCACGTGTTGGTATATGCTGATACAACCGGTGTATGCCGCCATCTTGATTCCCTAAGTGCAGGCCCTGGTTACGTAAGTTTTGGAGGTGTAGGTACAGACAATGCTATTTTGCTTGGTGGGTGGGTCCCCGGGTCTTCTCCACTGGTATATCCTGCGGGCTTTGGTGTGCAGTTACCACACAATGCTGATATAGTAATACAAGTGCACTATCCTGCTGGTACAGCTGGCGAGGTTGATAGCACCCGCATCCGATTCTTTTTCTCTAACAGCCCTTCTGTGCGCAGTGTATATATAAGCCCGATACTAAACTTCTATTCCAATATAAATGCACCGTTAAGCATACCAGCCAATACGGTGAAGACCTTTACAGAAAAGCAGAAACTACCCAATATTGATTTCTCGTTGCTGGGCATTGCACCTCACATGCACCTGATAGGTACCAGCATCTATTCCTACGGGGTAACCCCGCAATTGGATACCCAACAGTTTATACGCATCAATAACTGGAACTTCCACTGGCAGGGCTTTTACCTGCTACCTAAAATAATGAAGGTGCCCGGCAACAGTACCGTGTATGCTAAGGCTACGTATGATAATACAGTTAACAATCCTAATAACCCAAGTAACCCGCCGCAAAACGTAGTGGCTGGCGAGAACACTACTAACGAAATGATGCTGGTGTATTTTGTATATACCTTTTACCAGCCGGGTGATGAGAATGTTGTAATTGACACTAGTTATACAGCTACAGGTGTGAAGCAGGTAAATTATTACCAGGGGCAGCAGTTATTGCAATCATATCCAAACCCTGCACATGGGCAACTGATAGTGAAGTACTTTATGGAGCAGGCAGATGAAGGAAGTATCGACCTGGTAAGTGCAGACGGTAGACTGGCAAAGCAATTTACAATAAACCAGCGGTTGAATGCAGGCTATACAGCTACCCCGTATTCTATTGAGGGGGTGCCACCAGGATTATATACTTTGAGGCTTAAAACATCAACTAATCTGCTAACACAGAAAATTGTAGTGCTTTAGCTTGTTGCCTTCTTCTTTTTGGTAAATATGTGCTTAATAAATTTAAGTACCTTGTTTTTGTCTTTATTCCCTTTGACGATGGCATCTACTACCTTGGGGTGGTTGGTTAGCGTATGTCTTGCACCGAGTTTTACATTTTTTATGATGGAGCCAAAATAAGCCCATTGAGGATCTCTTTTGGTAGCTGTGGCCGTAACGCGAAGTTCTTTGCCCTGCATAGGGTTATCGCTATAAACAAAAAAGGTTTTTGCTACTAATGAGTTTATTGGCATTGGCACAAGTTGCTTGTCAGCCTTGACCCGTAACAATTTCATTTTAAACTCGTGATATACGACATGCAACAAGGACCATGCTGTATCCCTATTGCCCGATACGAAGACATGTATTTTCTGGATCTGGAGTGTGTCTACCTCTATCTGCGCAAGAATCCTTGCCTGTTTGCGAATGTCAGTTGCGTCAACGTTTTCCAGATTAGCCTCTATTATGAAAGGCCCCAGCGTGTCTGCTAATCCTAAGCTAAATGTAGCGGAGAGATCACCTTTCTGAAAAGCGATGCCATGGGCTTTTATTTGTAAGTGAGGGTGTAAGGCTATAATATTTGGTATGTTGGTAACATTAGTAATATGCGCGTTCACATCTCTGAACGGAATTGATTCTTCCAGCTTACTTGTTTCTTCTTTCTCTGTGTATTTGATATTGGCTTTGCGTAAGGTTATGTCCGCTATATCTATTTTCAATCCCGCGTTGTGCAGTAGCATATGGGGGTCTATAGCCAGCATATTCACCGGGTGCGATGGTATTACGTAGTTGAAGTACAGGTTCAGGCGCATGTCATCTACCCATGCTTTTTCTATCTTTAGCAAATGCCTGTGCATAAGGCCTTGTATATTGAAGCCTGCAAGTTTAATGGCAGGTGTATGCATGCGGCATATAGTGGTTCTGTGCCCAAGTATGCTGTAAAACTTGTCGTTGGTCATAGGCGGCTCAATATCCACATTTTTCATAGTGGCATTGTCTTCAGCCGTGTTGAGGTCCACAACACCAGCTTTAAAGATGTACAGAGTAGATGGCTTATTATAGCAGACCGCCACACCCGATATGATACAGGATTTTGCGAGCAGGAAGCGAGATGTATCTGTGCGTGTACTATCTAATCTCCAGTCGCTAAGTATGGCTTTACCGCCTGCTAGCGTACATGTATAATTGCCTTGCTCCGGATTTATATATTTGTAGGTAATGTTGGGGTCAATAATATGGATGTTTTCAGATGTAAGACCTTTTATTGCTGGTGTCTTAGTTTTATGGTCAGTGCTATCGACTTGTGACGGCGTACTTTCTATCCATACCCGGGGCTGCCGGATATACACATCGCCAAACGAAACTATTTTGTGTCGAAGCAGTTTTATGATCTGCAGGTCATTCAACTCTAGTTGAGCTACTGTTACACCCACTGCAATTTTAAATGGCTTCCGGGTTTTCTTTTTAAAGTTAGCACTCGTTGTGTCTGGCCATACATTTATGCCCTGCACTACAATTTTGTCCGTGAGGAGGTTTATATTAATATTCCGGACAGATGCATGATATACACTATCGGTCCCTTTATATACCCAGGCATCTATATGTTTTAAGACGTAACCTTTATAAAAGAGATTGAAAACTAAGGTTGCACCTGCAAACAACACCAGGAAGGCAAGTATTATATACAAACCCACGCGGGCAATTTTACCTTTCTTATACGCCATTATACATTAAAAGAAAAACCATGCCAGTTAGTGAGACGTATTTTTTCTACTTTAGCTAAATCATTAAAAACATTTACTCATGTCGCTACTGAACGGAAGTAATAAGAAAGACGCCAAAAAAGGAAATAAAGCAGCAAAGAATACTGCTGTTAATGCTAAGTTTACACCAAAACCAGGTGCGGCAGCAGCGCCTAAAAAGATCATTAAAACAGGTGGTAGCCGCGGTAGTTAATTGTTAATTACGGGACTATTTATAAAAAGTTGAAGATGAAAGTAGAGATTTGGAGCGATGTGATGTGCCCTTTCTGTTATATAGGTAAAAGAAAGTTTGAACAGGCGTTGGTAGAATTTGCGCATAGGGACGAGGTATTGGTAACGTGGAAAAGTTTTCAACTGGCTCCGGATATGCAAACGGAGCAGGATAAGACAATAGACCAATACCTTGCAGAACACAAGGGCATACCGCTGGCACAGGCTCGCGAGATGAATGCACATGTAACCCAACTAGCTAAAAAAGTAGGTCTTACTTACAATTTTGACAAAGCCGTAGTTGCTAATTCTTTTGATGCGCACAGGTTTTCTCACCTTGCAAAGCAACATGGGCTGCAAGATATTGCTGAAGAGCGTTTGTTTGCTGCATACTTTACAGAAGGTAAGAATACTGCAGACCATGACACCCTAATACAATTGGGCACAGATATTGGCCTGGATGCTACAGAGACACGCAATATGCTCAACAGCAACCTGTTTGCAGAAGAAGTGCGTGGCGACATTCGCGAAGCACAGCAAATAGGTGCATCAGGAGTCCCGTTTTTTGTGTTTGTACATAAGTACGCAATATCTGGTGCGCAGGATAGCAGTACGTTTCTGCAAGCGCTAAACCAGGTATGGGAAGAGACAGGACACGATGCCCTGCCTCTTGCTGAAAATGATGGAGCAAGCTGCACGCCCGACGGCTGCAGCTAAAGTTTAAAAAGTATAGATAACGCCTAATGTAAATACCTGGCTCACTTGTAACCAGCCCAGATTATTGCCGGGTGGGGTAGAAGATGTTTCAGGGGTTTTATTAATGTAAGGCACATCATTGTCGTACACAAACGTAGCGCCTAAGGCCAGGCCAAGGTACTTTGTTGCTTTCCAGGTAAACATGTTGTCCCACAATACTTTTATGTTGCCCGGGTTGTCTTTTATCACGTTCCCGGTTGGGTCGGTCCGGTCTTTTGCCAGGTAGTTGGTGTACAAGTCCAAACGTGTTTTGAAGATGGTGTTCTTGTTGATGTTCAACACATATCGTCCTGAAAAGTATGCACCCAGGTCGAACTTAGAGGTTTTGCCATACGGAACTCCAAATGCCCCAACTGGCGACTGCATAGTATAGAACCGGCTCACCAGTACATCTCTGGCAGCTATTGGGGATAAGAACAAGCTAATGTCTGACCCCTTCCTATATTCCATCCCCGCGGCTAATGTGAGGTATGCCGGAGAGAAAAAGGCAGAGTTTGCAGTGTCTTTCCAGTTAGTAGCGGTATAGTTGTATCCCTTTGTGAATTGGGTTTTACCATTGAATAGCCCTGTAAAATAAAAGTCTTTTGAGTTGTGCACCTTTGTGCCGTATTTGGATGTAAAATCTATACGGTCATCTGTTTTTCGGGGTACAAAGTTGTTGGAATAGGTATAGTTGAGGCCATATGCCAGGGTAATGTTATTGGTCCATATGTTGTTGTGATCAAAATGGGTGAGAAAGCCGCTTGCAACGCCGTTCATTACAAGCGATGCTATTTCGCCACCAGCAGGCCAGTTGTGTAGAAAGCCCTCATTTATACCTATATTCACACTGCCGCCATGAGACCATAGCACCGTGTCTTTATTTTCTGTTTGCAGTTCTTTTTTTACTTCATCAGTTTTAGATAGTTGTGCATATACTGCCCCTGTGCTTAATATGGGCAATAATACCAGCAGTAACTTTTTCATTCTTAATATGTTGTGTGGTAATTATTAAAAAACCGCGAATATACTATTATTGCTATTATTATATACCGTTCGGCATAAACAAAACGTTACACAATTATTAAACAATTGGTACTTGATGTGTCCGAACAGATACAGGAAGTGCATATGAAATATGGTAGTTGCAACTAAGATGTATTGTTAGTTTTACAACTGGCATATTTTTTAAGAGTAGAGCATTATAATTACATTCATTAAATCAAAACTCATGATAGGCAAAGGGCTTAAAACTATCTTATTCCTGCTTATATCCAATACGTTCATGACCTGTGCATGGTATGGGCACCTGAAATTCAAAGAAATGTCATGGGGGCAAAACCTGGGCTTGTTCTCGGTTATACTCATCAGTTGGGGATTGGCTTTTTTTGAATATTTATTCCAGGTGCCTGCCAATCGTATAGGTTTTAAAGATGATGGTGGTCCTTTTACTTTGGTGCAGCTCAAGACCATACAGGAAGCAATTACCCTTGTTGTTTTTATGATTTTCTCCATGATCGTATTCAAGCAAAAATTTGAGTGGAACCATATTGTTGGTTTTTGCCTCATCGTAGCAGCTGTATTTATCATTTTTAAGAAATGGTAGCTGAGGCGATATATATTCCTCCTATAGGCTATTAACTTATATTTAATGAGCATATGCGCAAAATCACTGCTTTTTCGGTACTTTTGGAGATTGTCTTTTTTGAATTTGGGTCATACATAAATGTCATTACCACCACTACTACGTCACGTTTACAACCATGGTACTGAAGAAGTTATCAGGCGAGGTAAAAAAATATTTTACGCTTCGGGCGTACAGCTGCTTGATGTAGATCATCTTCTGGAACAAGTGCGTTTTAGAGTGCGTAACGACTTGTATCAAAACTACTACACGGTTACTGTACTCAAATTTCTGCAGCCGCAAGATCTGTCGGTAAGGTGCCAGTGCCCTTATAACCTGGGCGAAATATGCCGGCACGAGGTGGCTGCTCTATTTCAGCTAAATGAAATATTGCAAAGCGGTTTTTTTGAGAATAGTGATATAAGCTACGACCAGAAGCATACCATAGTGCGTATGCGACAGATAAGCGTGCAAATGCTGCGCGTATTTTCATCGGCACCTATTATGGAGGTTGCTGAGCGGTGGGCTGCTGCAAACAAAGTGATCATAACTACAAGTAAAAGTGATACCATAGAAGCCGAAGTACCCGATGGTGATAATACTTACAAGGTGGTCATCAAACAAAATGAAGACCGTTACTTCGATACCGCATGTGGATGTGATGAAAAAGGGCATCCTTTGTGCGTGCATAAGGCAGCCGTTTTTTTACAAATATTAAAGAAATACGGTGCCCAGTACTTCCAGGGGATGCACGACTGGGATATACAAAAAAACAAACTGCTGCAACAATATGGTTATTCGCTTAGCGATGACCTGACCAATAAATTCACTTTTACATACGAACAGGGCAAGCCTTTTTTGCGCGTGCTCGATACTTCTATAAAAAAGATATCGGCAGCAGAAAAACAATTGGCAACCCCTGTTGAGGTTGTTGTAGCCGAAGAGGTAAAAAGACTTGGCCTTGTTGTAGATACCAGCGTGACATGGTATCCATTTTCTAGTGTGTTGCTGGTAGCCGGCTATACAGACGATGATGCCAAAAAATATACAAGCGGCATTGAAAAGCTGGAGTTGCTGCAATATGTGGACCCTACGAAGTACAGGGATGAAGAGCGGGAGCTGATACCGGTAGCGCGTAAATTCCTGCCTGAAGAAATATTGAAATACTTACGGAAAAACCTTCCTTTCGGTGATTTCCTGGATGATTATACACAGGTATTGAAGGATACACCTGCTACTGAAGTAAAAGAGCAGGTTTGGGAATACTTGTTGCCCAAGTACCATAAACTGTTTGAGCGATATCAAAATTTCAACCTGTCCTTTCTTAAAACAAAAGCAGGGGCATTGTCTTCAACAGTACTAAGTCCCGTACAGTTTGCAGATCCATCAGTACACCCGCAACTGAGCGTGCAAAAAGCTGGCAAAGGCTACGACGTTACTCTTTCATGGGCAATAGATGGCAGGGCTGTACCGCACAGCGATGTACACCCTTTTAATGCTGCGTTGTTCTTGTACGACTATAAGTTGTTCTGCACGGGTAACATAAAAGAGATAGCTATTACAGAACAGTTTCCTCCCAAAGGTGTACTCCACATCAGCCAAAAAGAATGGCCGACGTACCTGGAGCAAACCCTTATACCGTGGAGTCATAACCTGCACGTCAACTTTGATGACGAGTTGATAGAAACAATAGAGAAGGCAAAACCGGAATACCATTTATACCTGCAGGAGCGCGACCAGATGCTGGTGCTCACCCCTGCATTCCTATATGATAACATAGAAGTGAAGTGGGGTTATTTTGGGGATGTGATACAGCCGCACGAAGGTGTGGTGCGTATTGTGCAACGCAATGAGGCTGCTGAGCAGGAATTCATAAATATGCTGCGCTATATGCACAGCGACATGCAGCAAAACTTTAAGGAACACTTCATGTATATGCCAGGTACCAGCGTACTGGCTAATAACTGGTTCTTCAGGTTCACAGATACCATGAAGGAGTGGAATGTGGTGTTGTTTGGTTTTGAAGGCCTGAAAAATCTGCGCATCAATACCCATAAGCCGGATACGCATGTACATGTAACCAGCGAGATAGATTGGTTTGACGCCAATATAGAAATTAAGTTTGGTGAGCAGTCTGTTACTGTTGAAGAGGTGAAGAAGGCATTGACCCAAAAGCAAAACTTTGTGCGGTTGGGCGATGGCTCTATAGGTTTATTGCCCGAAGACTGGTTGAAAAAATATGCCCTGCTCTTTAAGGTGGGCGATACCAGGGGCACCCGCGTACGCTTAAAGAAATATCATTTTAGTGTGCTGGATGAACTGCTGGCAGATGTTGATGAACAGGCACTGCAACAGGAGCTTGAAGATAAAAAAGCACAACTGAATAGTATTATTACAAGCGATTTTAGCCATATAGAACCGCCCGTGCAGCTAAAAGCGTTATTGCGCCCATACCAGCTTGCGGGGTTTCAATGGTTGTTGTTTTTGAAGGAAGCAGGGTGGGGTGGAATACTTGCAGATGATATGGGGTTAGGTAAAACAGTGCAAACACTTACCTTCTTCCAGCATATAAAGAATACGCACCCTGATGCTAAGTTTATGGTGGTATGTCCTACTACGCTTATGTATAACTGGGAGAATGAAATAAAGAAATTCACACCAGACCTTACAAATTTCATACATCACGGTCCTAAAAGAACATCGCAGGCGCAGGTATTTGAAGGCTTTGATGTTACCATAACTACTTACGGTACCATGCGTAGCGATATAAAAATGTTTAAGGACATTGTGTATGATTACGTAGTGCTGGACGAGTCTCAGTCTATAAAAAATCCACAGTCACAGGTGGCGAAGGCATCTCTGTTGCTCAATAGCAAAAACAGATTAGCACTAAGCGGCACGCCCGTGCAGAATAATACCTTCGACCTGTATGCGCAAATGAACTTCTTAAACCCCGGTATGTTGGGGAGCAGGGAGTTTTTTATGAATGAATTTGCCACACCCATCGATAAATTTCAGGAAGATGAGGTGAAGCAACAATTAAAGAAGCTCACCTATCCATTCCTGCTTCGCCGCACCAAGGAGCAAGTGGCAAAAGACCTGCCTGAAAAAACAGAGACCATTCTGTTTTGTGAAATGGGTGACGAGCAGCGTAAAATATACGAGTCCTATCGCAATACTTACCGCTCCCAGATATTGGGTATGATAGAGGAGCGTGGTATAGAACGCTCTACCATGCATATACTGCAAGGGCTCACCAAGCTGCGCCAGATATGCGATTCACCAGCTATATTGAATGAAGAGCACGATTATGGTAACCACTCCGTAAAACTGGAAGAGCTGACGCGCGAACTTACTGAGAATGTAGGGGAGCATAAAGCACTTATCTTCTCCCAGTTTCTGGGTATGCTGGGGCTTATACGTGATCACCTGAAGAAAGAAGGAATTCCATACGCATATTTTGATGGTAGCTCATCGTCAACCGAGCGCGAACGTAACATACAATTATTCCAGAACGATGATACCTGCAGGGTGTTCCTTATATCGCTTAAAGCGGGTGGTATAGGGCTTAACCTTACCGCTGCTGACTATGTGTATATTGTGGACCCGTGGTGGAACCCTGCTGTGGAGCAGCAAGCCATAGATCGTACACACCGTATAGGGCAAACCAAGAATATATTTGCCTACCGCCTTATTTGTAAAGAAACTATTGAGGAAAAAATGCTGCAACTGCAGGAGCGTAAACGTGCATTAGCCAATGAACTGGTTTCTGATGACAACGCTTTCCTGAAGAAATTGACAAAGGACGATATTGCCTTCCTCTTTAGTTAGTGGTCTTATGAACCATTTCGTTTCCAGGAATGGCATGGGCATTTAAATTAGACAGGTAGATAAGCATGTCATCCAATGAGTGCTGCCATTTTCTCTTTGTATGGAGATCCTCAGGGATGTCATACAATTCCCGCATGGCATCAGAATATTTCTTTTGTAAAGTATCAAATATTTCCTCTTCTGTCATAGCTCTCCAGCCTTTGGGGCTACCCATAAAAAAATCTTGCCCGAATGGGGGCAAGATTTATAAATAACAGTAATGCTATGATTAAGTTCGTTTAACTATCTGTAAATGTGTGGGTTGTGATGTTGTTTGTTATTGTGTGTTTATGGCGAATTTTCCGCAGTGCCTTCTGTTAGTTCGCCACTCTGTTACGATCTACCCAGTAGCCCAGAAAAATAAATATCCACTGAAACTGACCACCCCAGCCAATAGCTGTTACTGAGTTTGGCATTGGCGAAAATAATCCTGCAAGGTGCATAACAACAAGTAAAAAGGCCATTAACCCAAAGCTCCATTTACCAGTTGTATTTTTTGCCTTGGTGGCCTGCAGGTAAAATATAGAGCCTATAATAAAAAGCGCAGCCTCTACCAGGCCAGTGAGCACCGGCCAATTCCATAGCCCCAAACCTACTTTAGGTGAGTTGCCCGGAAAGAGTGGCAGGTCGGGGTTATGTACAATAAGGTCGAGCACCCAATGGCTCAGCACGCATATAGCTAGTACTATAGCGCCAGGCCTATCTTTTTTCACCAACCAATATATAAAACCAAAAACTGCGCCCCACACTATGCCCATGAGTAAGCTATGTGTTATTGGATAATCAGTAAAATCCAGAGGAAATTTACTATTGCCTGGTTGCAAGCCCACATGCTCTACGCCCAGCAATAGCATTACGGGCCATAGAAGGTCGGCCCATTGAACCGCCATAAACAAAAGACCCAGGGAAACTTTAGGGGCGAACTTTTTTGCACCCAAGCCGAAACCAAAATGACCGATAACCATAGTTGTAAAGTTTAGTTTGATTGTTATTTCGAATGTAAAATTAGAATGCAGCAGCTTCGGGTTTCTTGATAAATGGTAAGAATTCGGGGAAGTACTATATTTGAGTAATACCTTGAGCATATGACTGAACTGGAACAATACCTGCGTTCGTATATGAATGTTACGGACGAGGACATGGATATCATTACCTCTTACTTCCACGTTACGACATTGGAAAAAGGCGACTACTTTTTAAAGTCCGGAAGGGTGTGCGATAAACTAAGTTTCCACAAGAGTGGACTGATACGTATGTATGGCGAACATGGGGAGAAAGAAGTGACCCAATGGATATCGTTTAAAGGGAATTTTGTTGCCGACCTGAATGGTATCGTCCGCGATCAACCATCACGGTATAATATACGTGCGCTAACACATTCAGAACTATATACCATTAGTAAAAAAGACTACAATAATCTGGGCCATGTATTGCCCAAGTGGCCTGCCCTGGAGCGGGCACTTATAACCCGCTGTTTTGGTTTTTTAGAGACCAGGATATTTGCGCTCTTATCTATGTCTGCAGAAGAACAATATCAATACCTGCTGGATATGAATCCCGACTTTAACCAGGTACCCCTTAAATACCTGGCATCTATGATGGGTATGACACCTGAATCTTTGAGCAGGGTGAGGAATAAACTGGCGGTGACTTAATCTAGGCTCTCAATATACAGTTTCTCCACCTTCGTCCTTGCCCACTGTGTTTTACGTAAGAATTTGAGGCTCGATTGTATGCTCGGGTTATCGCAAAAGCAATTGATGCGCACACTCTCGCACATATATTCCCAGCCATACTTATCTACTAAGTAAAGCAGTATATTTTCAAGGGTTATACCGTGGAGCGGGTCGTTTGATTTTTCAGTTGCCATAGTGCGAAAATACATTAATGCTAAATAAAAAAGGGAAGCCACTGGCTTCCCTTTCAAATAGTGTAATCTAAATATTACCCTTTCAGTACTGTCCTGCTGATCACAATACGCTGTACCTCGCTGGTACCTTCGTATATCTGAGTGATCTTGGCATCGCGCATCAGGCGCTCTACGTGGAATTCTTTTACATAACCATAGCCACCGTGTATCTGTATAGCTTCGTTGGTTACCTTCTGTGCTATATCTGACGCAAACAGTTTTGCCATAGATGCAGACAATGTGTAATCTTCGCCCTGGTCTTTTGTCCATGCAGCTTTAAGGCACAGCAGGCGGGCTGCTTCTATTTCAGTTGCCATATCGGCCAGCTTAAATGCTATGGCCTGGTGGTTGCTAATTTCAGTACCAAAAGCTTTACGCTCCTTGCTGTATTTAAGTGCAAGTTCGTATGCGCCGCTAGCTATACCCAATGCCTGGCTGGCGATACCTATACGGCCACCTGCAAGCACCTTCATGGCAAATGTAAAGCCGAAGCCATCTTCGCCTATGCGGTTTTCCTTAGGCACCTTCACGTCCTGGAACATGATGCTGTGCGTATCGCTACCGCGGATACCCAGTTTATTTTCTTTAGCGCCAACAGTTACACCCGGGCTATCTTTTTCAACGATCAGTACATTGATACCCTTGTGTTTCTTCTCTGGATATGTTTGTGCTATTACCAGGTAGTAAGATGCTGAATTACCGTTAGTGATCCAGTTCTTGGTGCCATTCAATATATAATGGTCGCCTTTGTCTTCTGCTGTTGTGCGTTGAGATGTGGCATCAGAGCCTGCTTCTGGTTCGCTCAGTAAGAATGCACCTATTTTTTGGCCTGAAGCTAGTGGTACGAGATATTTTTGTTTCTGCTCCTCGTTGCCATATTTTTCAAGGCCCCAGCATACTAGTGAGTTATTCACACTCATACAAACCGATACAGAAGCATCTATTTTAGAGATCTCTTCCATAGCCAACACGTAAGAAATAGTATCCATGCCAGAACCTCCATACTTAGGGTCAACCATCATACCCATAAAACCCAGCTCACCCAGCTTCTTTATTTGCTCGGCAGGAAATTTCTGGTGTTCATCGCGTTCAATAACGCCTGGTAATAATTCGTTTTTGGCAAAATCGCGGGCAGCCATTTGTACGGCAACCTGCTCTTCGGTGAGCTGAAAATTCATATTATATATAATATATTATACTGCAATAAAAATAACAGTGCAAACGTAGGCTAAATAGTCTATAAGTCAAAAAAAGCGCATGCAAAAAAAAGTGCGGATGGTTGTTGTACAATAAAATATAAGGTAACCTGAACCCGTGAATAAAATAAATTTTATATTTTAGCGTTACAATTCCCTGACAATTCATTTCAACTGTAAAACCGAAATCCTATGAAAAAGTATGTATTGCTATTTTCAATGTTCCTGGTTGTTTTGTTTATTTATTCCTGCCAAAAGAAGGCAGCCCCAACTGTAAGCGGTACCACAATGTACCTCGATCTGCCGGCAACGCCGGATGTCTATTACGCATCGATAGATAAAGACAATTATGAAGCTACAGTAGGGCGTGTGCTGTTTTATGATACACACCTTTCTATAAATAATGCTATAGCATGCGGCAGTTGCCACAAACAGGCATTAGGATTTGCTGATAATGTGTCTTTAAGTGTTGGTTTTGAAGGCAAAGTTACCAAGCGAAATACCCCTGCTATCCAAAATATAGGGAACAATGTAGCGGATTTTGAATCTCAGTTTGTTACCAATACCAATAACAGTATGCTGTTTTGGGATGGGCGGGAAAACAATCTCGTTAACATGATGTTGCGTCCGCTTAGCAACCATGTAGAAATGGGGCTGGAGGATGTTTCAGTATTGCCAAAAAAGCTTGCAGGCTTGGGTTATTACACTAAGCTATTTGCGCAGGCATATGGCGATACCAGCATAACAACCGAAAGGATATCCGAATGTCTTGCCGCTTTTACAGCGTCTATTGGCACCCAGCAATCGCGTTTCGACCAATATACCCAAGGAAATACAACTGCATTTACTGCGCAAGAGCAGGCCGGGATGAACTTGTTTGTCAATAAGTATAATTGCACCAATTGTCACCACGTAACTACAGGCGGGTATAATGGTGTTATTACCGATTTTAAAGATATTGGTCTGGACCAGAATTATAAAGATATGGGCAGGGGCACCATAACTGGCTTAAACACCGATAATGGTACGTTTAAAGTACCCAGCCTGCGTAACGTAGCGCTTACAGCTCCATATATGCACGATGGCCGGTTTGCAACGTTAAGCGATGTACTAGACCATTACAGCCATGGTATAAAACCCAGCCAGAACCTGGATGATAACTTGAAGACCAATAAGCAACCTATGCAAATGAATATATCTGATCAGGAAAAGCAAGCGCTTATTGCCTTTTTGAATACATTCACAGATTATACAACAACAGTTGATCCTAAATTTTCAAACCCGTTTAAATTAAAGTAGCCGAACCTAATGAGAAAACTAACCCTCCTGGTATTAACCCTAATTGCAACATTTTCATCTTTCGCACAAACAGATTCAACAACAACCAGGAACATCCCGCACCCACGTTACGAGCAGTACATAGGTGTGCAAATCAATGAACTGGTACAGCAAGTATTGAATTTTAATAATTCCGGAACTACAAATACAGTTAACAATAACCCTTATCTGCTTGTATATTCTGTCAACTCGGTTAAAAGTGGCTGGGGCATTAGGTTGGGTGTAGGTTTTAATTCAAACACCAACAGCACCAACGATGGCATTACCCAAACGAATAACAATATAACAGACATGCATTTTCGCCTGGGTATCGAAAAGGCGTTCAGGCTATCTGCAAAATGGAGTGCGGGTGTAGGGCTTGATGGATTGTATAATAACAACAATGATAAAACTACCAACACCATCAGTTCTACAGACACCACAACCACTACTACCAAAACAAAAATATACAGTTATGGCGGCGGCGCTATGGGATGGGTGCGGTATCATGTGAACAAAAGGATTTTAATAGGCACCGAGAGCAGTTTCTACTACACTGCAGGCAAGCAGAACGAAACCATACAAATAACCAGCAGGAATTTTAACCTGCAGACCAGGCCTGTTACAACAAACACAACAGCTACCAGTAATGATACCAAGCAAGGTGTATTTTCGGTGCCGGTTACATTATACCTTATACTCAAGTTTTAAATACTTACAATTTTATTATTGCTCCGGCCCTTATAAGCACGTTTATGAGGGCCGGAAAAGTTTATAGAATACCTGACAGATGGCGATAATCTGGCATTTTTAACGAGGAACACTAGAACTCCAAAAAACAATTCTTACTTTTGCGCCTCAAAACCTAAATAATAAGCATTATATATGGGTCGGATATTTGAAGTAAGAAAGTCTACCATGTTTGCCCGCTACGACCGCATGGCAAAACAATTTTCGCGTGTCGGTAAGGAAATAGCCATTGCTGTAAAAAAAGGTGGCCCTGATCCTGATACCAACCCTATGCTGCGCCGCGTGATGCAGAATGCCAAGGGCTTTAACATGCCTAAGGATCGCATTGAAGCCGCCATTAAAAATGCAATGGGCAAAGACACCAGCAACTATGACGAAGTGCTGTATGAGGGTTATGGCCCCCACGGTATTGCACTGCTGGTAGTTACTGCAACTGATAACACCACGCGTACTGTTGCCAATGTGCGCTCTCATTTTAATAAAGGTGGTGGCACGCTGGGTAATAGCGGTTCTGTAGCATTCATGTTCAAACACCTGGGGGTATTTAAGCTGAAGCCAGAAGGTTTGAGCATAGAAGATATGGAACTGGAACTGATAGATGCAGGACTTGAAGAGCTTGGTGAAGATGCAGATGGCAATATAATAGTACGTTGCGGTTTCAGCGATTTTGGTAACATGCAGAAAGCGCTTGAAGATAAAGGGATCACACCAATATCGTCTGAACTGGAGTACGTACCGATGAACACAGTGGCAATAAGCGAAGAACAATCTGAAGATATTTTCAAGCTGATAGCGCGATTGGAGGAAGATGATGATGTGCAACAGGTGTTTCATAATATGGCATAATTAGCGTTTAATAATAATAGTAATAGCGGTGTGCCTCCTGCGCACCGCTATTTTAGTGTATAGAGTTATAGTTTTTTAATAAGTTTACATTTATGAAGCCAGCACGTTCATCTTTACCATTGTTGATAGGCCGCAAGCCAGTACTTGAAGCCTTGCAGCAGGGTAGTGGTATAGAAAAGATATTTTTGCTGCGCACAGCTGTGGGACCAGAGATAAATACCATTAAGCAATTGGCCCGCGAGTATAACGTACCCATAAGCCAGGTGCCTGTTGAAAAACTGCAGGGTATGACACAAGCATCGCACCAGGGCGTGGTAGCATGGGGCAGCTTGCTGGAATATGTGGAACTGCAGGCCGCTATATCGCACGTAGTTGATGCAGGTAAAGTGCCTTTATTTATGTTGCTGGATGGGGTTACAGATGTGCGTAATGTTGGTGCTATAGCACGTAGCGTACTGTGTTGTGGTGCACATGGCCTTATATTGCCTACATCGCACGTGGCCAGTCTTACCGAGGAAGCGGTGAAAACATCTGCAGGGGCATTAAGTAAGATCATGCTTTGTCGTATCCCATCGGTACCTCAGGCTATTGATATTTTAAGGCTAAACGGCATACAGATATTGGGTACGTTTATGAAGGGCAGCGTTCCTGTTTACGAAAGCGACCTGACCATACCCACAGTAATAGTAATGGGTGGAGAAGATACAGGTATTAGCAAAGATGTACTGAAACGTGCCGACCAGCTGATACACTTACCTATGGTGGGTGGTTTTGATTCTCTTAATGTTTCCGTAGCAGCCGGCATGGTGCTCTACGAATCGCTCAGGCAGCGGCTGGTATCTGCTGTTTAATTTAATTTGTCTTTTTATTTGCAACTTTTATACATTTGCACCAACAACGGTTTCCTATAATAAGAACGTGATAAACTTTCTTATTAAGGAATGAAAAGGGAACCAGGTGAAAATCCTGGACATTACCCGATGCTGTAAGCTTCAACAACAAAACCTTTTGTTACCTGTATTGCCACTGTTATACTTCGGTTGACGGGAAGGCGCAAAAGGCGAAGCGAGTCAGAAGACCTGCCATTGTTACAATTACTTATCAAACTGCTTTCGGGAAAAAAAGCACGGGTAAGATGAAGGTCTTCGTGTGCATGCACATGTTCTCCTTCTCTTTCTGTTTTATTCCTGCGGCATATTTTGGAAACATTTTAAACCAACATACCAATGCGCAGAATTACACTTTTAGTTTTATTTTTTGCCGCTATCATCGTGCGGTCAACAGCACAGACAACTGCAACATTCGAAGACCTGAACCTCTCGAAAAACGATACGTTCTATGTTAACTATACAGCGCCAGGTACTGACGTTGGGTTTATAGATGGCCTTTGTTATTTCCCTTGTGAGTATGATACTGCTTACGGTTACTCTTTCTGGGGTTCAGGCTTTGTATATAGCAATATGCGCGATACAGTTACCAGTGGGCTGGCTAATGAGTATGCAGCTAGTACAGACAGTGGCTACCATTCAAAAACCTATGTTGTGGCAACAGGGGAAGAGAATTATATAAATCTGCTAAGCACTGCAAAAAACAAACCATTGCAGAGTGTTTATATAACTAATGCTACATACGCACATAACAGTATGCGCGATGGTGATCAATTTGCTAAAAAATTCGCTACCGGCGACTGGTTCAAACTTGTGATAAGCGGTTACGGACAAGATACCAATAAGATGCAGTTTTTAAGGGATACAGTAGAAGTTTACCTTGCTGATTTCCGCTCTGCAGATTCAACACAACATTATATACTTAATACATGGAAGAATGTAAACCTTGCCAAACTGAAGGATGTTGATAGCGTTACATTCACTTTAAGCTCTTCCGATACCGGCGCTTATGGGATGAATACCCCGGCATACTTCTGCCTGGATAACCTGACTACTTTTGAAACATCAGCTTCAGTGGCCAATGTTTCTTCTTTTATTGCCAAGGTGTATCCTAATCCTGCTGCTAATAGTTTGTACGTATCTATTAAAGATAACTCTGTGCAGCAGCTTGTAGTTACAGATATGGCTGGCAGAACAATAAATAAAATACAAGTAAATGCGCCCGAAATGACCATAAATACAGCATCGTTAGCTCCGGGAGTTTATATTTTGCAGCTATCAGGTATTGGCAGTACTGGTAGCGTACGTTTTGTAAAACAATAAGTTTGCGAAGTACACTATCTTCGCAAACTTTATGCTATTTCCTATAGCATTCATTTGCAAAAAGTATTAAATAACTAAACCATGCGCCGGATTACTCTGTTGATTTTGTTTTTTGTTGCAACTGTTACACGCTTAAGCGCGCAAACAGTTTCTGATTTTGAAAGCCAATTCCTGCCTACTGCAGATACATTTTACGTAGATGCATCTTACCCGGGCATGGACAATGGTTTTTATGACGGGTTTATTTACTACCCGTGTGTGTATGATACCACATGGCAAATTGAAACAGTGAACAGTGTACAAGACACGGTGGTGATACCACAATGGAATAGTGGGTTTGTATATAGCAATGTGCGCAATATAATAGCAGACACTATTACCAACCAGGCAGCAGCAATTACCGACAGCGGTTATCTTTCTAATACTTATGCGGTAGCAAAAGGGAACCAAACTTATGTAAGGCTTGTTGGTCCCGGAAGTGATGTGCCACTTAGAAGCATGATGATCACCAACTCAACCTACGCTTATTTAAACATGCGTGATGGTAAGAATGGCTCAAAAAAATTCGGTGGAACTACAGGCACTGACCCTGATTATTTAAAGCTGGAGATAGCGGGCTATGGTCCGGATAAGAATGGGAATGCACTACTCATCGATACAACTTCCATTTACCTCGCAAATTTTTCCTCATCACAGCATTTTGTAGTTGACTGGCAATATGTAGACCTTTCGGCAATGGGGGTACTTTATAGTGATACTGCTTTGAAATTAATAGATTCTGCTGACCTCATGAAACGCCATGTAGATAGCCTTACTTTTACACTGGTATCTTCAGACAACAGTGTTAACGCTATGGCGGCTCACTCGTATTTCTGTATAGATAACCTAACTACAAATGAATCCCTGAATTCTGTAAAGAATGTGACTGGTTATGTAGCTAAGGTGTATCCTAACCCGGCAACCAATGTACTCTATATATCTCTGAAAGATAATGCAGTGCAGCAACTTGTAGTTTTTGATATGGCAGGCCATATGGTTACCAGTACGCCGGTGAATAGCACAGAAATGCAGATCAATACATCAGGTTATAGTCCCGGTACATATATATTAAAGTTGCTGGGCGCTGGCAATAGCGCTACAGTACGTTTTGTAAAGCAATAGATCATGAAGTACTACATTCTTATCATATTTGCTTGCTGCCTTTCTTGTGGTGCATACGCGCAGTATGCACCACAGGCTGGCATAGCAGGCAGCGCCGCCATTGCGGCAACATCGGGTAAGTTTGTGGGCTGGGCTACGGGCTGTACTATAAAAAGAGGATACAAGAATATCGCTGTACCCGATTCTGGCTATGCATCAGAAGGTGATAGCAGCATGGCTATTGGACCGAGCGATGTTTCTGTTGTAAGTCTTGGCGACAGCGGAGTAGCAGACCTTACTTTTGCTGCGCCTATATATAATGGTGATGGCCCCGACTTTGCGGTTTTTGAAAATGGTTTTACCAATCCTGCCGATCCTGCACAGGCTTATCTTGAGTTGGCTTTTGTAGAGGTAAGCTCTGATGGTGTTCACTATTTCCGTTTCCCGGCTACTTCAAATACACAGATCACCACTCAGATAGCAGGGGTAGGCCAGTATATGGATGCCAGTTTACTAAACAACCTTGCGGGCAAGTATATCGCACGTTATGGTACGCCTTTCGATTTGGAAGATCTTGCAGGAACAAGTGGACTAGATGTAAATAATATTACTCATGTGCGCGTAGTGGATGTTGTGGGCGATATAGGCTCACACGCATGTAAAGACAATACAGGCAAAACAGTAAATGACCCTTATCCTACTCCATATGCCACTGGTGGCTTCGACCTGGATGCCGTTGGTGTAATAAGGCAGGTAGGTGTTCCTAATACGGGCGTATCAGGAACAATGAATACGGCTGAGGTGCGTGTTTATCCCAATCCCGCTACTGATGAAATAAATATTGCGGTAGCAGACCCAGCACAAATGCAACTTGCTGTGCTAACAGATGTGACAGGTAAAATGGTTGCCCGGTTAAATTTGCAGCAGTCGAACAAAATTGTGATTAAGGGATACAGTGCCGGTATCTACTACTTAGTGATGCAGGATATTAATGGAAGAAAATGGGTAGAAAAGATCATAAAATTGCAGGATTAGTCACTGCACTGCTCGTGCTTTTTTCGGCATGTAAAAAAGACAGTCCAAGCAATAATTGTTGCGGTACACTTCCTGTAAAAGACTCAGAGAATGTTTATATTGTCTGCGAGGGTCAGTACCAGGTAGGCGATGCATCTCTTTATCTCTACAATCTGAGAACCGATAGTGTATATGGCGATATCTACAAAACTGTAAATGGTCAGGCCCTAGGCGATATCTTCCAAAGCATGCAGCTCATTGGTAATAACTTTTTCCTTTGCATCAATAATTCAAATAAGATAGTTGTTATCAACCGAAATACATGGCTACTTCAGGGTACTATAAATATTCCCCAACCAAGGTATATAGTAGCCGTTAGCGATACCCAGGCATATGTGTCTTCACTCTATAGTAAGAATGTGTATGTAATTAACCCGCAAACCCTTGCCGTAAAAGGTACTGTGGTAATGCCTTCTCTAAATCCTGAAGGTATGCTTGCTGTGAGCAATAATGTATATGTATGCACCTGGGACACTACTACTAAAAATATATACACTATTAATGCCATTACAAACCATATAGTACAGACCATACCTGTGGCAGGCTACGCACCTGATGAGGTGCTACAGGACAATGAGCATAAATTATGGATACTATCAGGTAACCAGCCTGATGGCAGGGTGGCCGCGTTTACGCAGGTTGACCCCACTACGGGACAGGTGTTGAAGTCAATGACCTTTCCAGCAGCAGCCAATCCAATAAAGGCCATCATACACAACGACACCCTCTACTTTATTGAGGCAAATTACAATGGCGGTACCCAATACAATGGTGTTTACCGCATGCCTGTAACCTCTGCTTCATTACCAACACAAACGTTTATACAGGCACAGCAAAACCAATACTTTTATGCGCTGGATATAGACCCGTTGGGCAATATTTACGTAGGCGATCCTAAAGGTTTCAACCAGAAGGGAAGTGTTTCCATTTATCATACAGATGGTACCCTGTTCAAACAATTTAGTGTAGGCACAGGTCCAGGTCATTTTTATTTTGACTTTAATAACTAACAGGCTGCATGGCATGGAGCGGCACATATAAGCCTGTAGTATTCGCAATACTATTATTCACATTTGCCATAAACTGTTTTGCTCAAAAAACAGATACGCTCCACGAATTTAAAGTGCGTGCTGCCAAAGCTCGGCATATATCTGCGGATGCCCGGCTAGATGTTTTTGCACCCGGGCAGAAAATAATTACCATAGATAGCGCTGTATTGCAGCAATATCAATACCAGAGTATTGCCAGCCTGCTGGCGCAGCAGGCGCCTGTATTTATTAAGTCCTATGGTTTTAACAGCCTCGCTACACTCAATTTCAGGGGGGCTTCAGCAGCACAGTCATCGGTATTCTGGAATGGTGTACCCATACAAAATGCCGCGCTGGGTGTTACAGATGTATCGCTGCTGCCGGTATCCCTTATGGACAAGGTTAATATAGTGTATGGCGGTTCGTCTGCATTATGGGGCAGCGGTAATGTGGGTGGTGCACTGATGCTTGAAAACGATATGCCTGTATTTGATAGTTTGCATACTGCTCTATCGGTATCTGCAGGGGCAGGCAGCTTTACACAGTATATGGGGGCATTAAAGGCTGCCTATAATAACAGAAGGTGGTTCTTCTCTCTAAACGCTTATGGACAGTCTGCCAAAGACAATTTCTCTTACACAGATCTTTCTGGGAGCACAAAAAAAATGGTAAATGACGCCATGTATGGTGGTGGCGCTATTGCTGAAGCGGCATATCGCTTTGCAGATAAGAATGTCATTAGCCTTACAGCCTGGTATCAATACAATAACCGCGATATTCCACCGGCACTTTTTGAAACAGATTCCCTCAAAAACAGTGTCAATAGTTCTTTACGTACGGTACTGCAGTGGAATAAAGAAACTACAGGGAACAAATGGTACTTAAAGTCTTCATTTATTGCAGATAACATGGTTTACGATGATCCTGCTATATTGCTGCATGCTAATAATAGCACTTATCAATATTACCAGGAAGCAGGTTGGCAGCATAAGTTAGATGACCATAACCAGTTCCTTATTTTCTTACCTACCCAGATTACATGGATGAAGATGGTGCCAGATACGCTTACCCGTAGTATTTTTAAAACCGCTATAGCCGGGGCTTACAATGTAAAGGCTTTTCACAACAGGTTGAATGCCGCAGTTAATGTCAGGGCCGAGATAGTAAACAGTACCTCTTTTCTATTACCGGGATTGGATGCATCTTACAAAGTTGCAGAATGGTTATCCCTGCGGGGCAATGTACAGCGCACCTACCGGACGCCAACCCTTGATGAACTGTACTACGTACCGGGTGGTAATACTACCCTGAAACCGGAGCAAGGATGGAACGAGGATGCAGGGTATAGCATAAAGGTGAAAAAAGGTGCTTTTGTATTTCACCATGATCTTTCTGTATTTAACCGCAACATAAAAGATTGGATAGTTTGGTTTGGTGGCGCTATATGGACCCCTCATAATATAGCCCAGGTACATAGCCGTGGTGTAGAAACACAAAATGAGTTCTTATATACCGTAGGGCAGGTTATATTCCATATATCACTTAACACCAGCTATATTGTTGCCACAACTACAAATAGCTACATACCCAACGATGGCAGTATAGGTAAGCAGATACCCTATACCCCCATTTATAATGGCCAGGCAAATGTTGGGCTTTCTTTTAAAGGGCTTTCCTTCAGTTACAATCATACCTATACGGGCTATCGTTATATAACTACTGATGAATCTGAATATTTGTCACCCTATCAAACAGGAAATATACAAGCAATGTATAATATAGTATGCAGCCGACCAATACTACTGCTGATGCAATGTAATAATGTGTGGAATAACAGGTATGCCGTTGTATCGGCGAGGCCTATGCCCGGAATAAATTACATTATTGGGGTAAAATTCACTATATTACAGTAAGCAGTAAAAGAGCATTTTCCGGGTGTTTTTCGTCCTTTTTATGTTGTTTGACTGTTAATTGCAGAAATATTAAACTTCCCGACCCAACCGTTTTGAGTTTAGGGTAGTCTATTAAATTGTTTATATTTTAAAAACCTCTTACTTGCCTGTAGCTTTGGCTTATACTGTACCCGGTCAGACCAGTGAACTACAAGAACTCATTGATGGGTGTATCCGCAACGATCGGAACGCACAGGAGAAGATATATAAACTATTTTATCCTAAAATGATGTCGCTTGTACGCAGGTATATAGACAGGGAAATGCAGGCAGAAGAGGTGTTGAACAATGGCTTTTTGAGAGCTTTTCAAAAAGTGGAGCAATATACCTTCAAGGGGTCTTTTGAAGGTTGGCTGAGAAAAATTGTATTTCATGCTGTTTCAGATTATGTGAAACAGAACGTGCAGTACAACGATAAGGTGGTATTGATAGAAAAAGACCAGTTTGTGCAGAAGGATCATGCGGACAGGCTTTATTACGATCAGTTGTTACAATTAGTGGAAGCGTTGCCTGCATCAACCCGGGCTGTGTTTAACATGTACGTAATGGAAGGTTATTCGCATAAGGAAATAGGTAAAATATTGAGTATAAGTGAAGGGACATCCAAGTGGCATTTATCTGAAGGAAGAAGGGTGTTGAAGGAACGGATTGAAAAATTACAATTACATTTAAAACAATAAATTTTATCCAAATGGATAAAAACTTAATTAACATCGACGACTTATTCCGGCAGCGGTTGAGTGGAGGCGAAGAAGAGGAGCGAGAGGGGGCATGGATGAACATGCGCAACCTGCTGGATGAGGAAATGCCTGTAAAGCCTGCTGGTGGCATACGGTGGCGCCGCATGCTTACATATACTGCTGGTCTGCTGTTGCTGGCATTGGCAGCATTGGGTGGTTACGAAGCTATTACTGCCCATAGGGCAACCGGTACGGGTGAGGCAGCTGTTGCGGCTACAAGTAAGGGCATGTCTCAAAATAGCAATGGTACAAATAATAATATAGTACCTGTAAACGCAACAGGCAACAATACAAGTAAAGCCATTGCTGCTAACACCACTACAACACATAATGTAACGGGCAACATTCACCAGGCAAAGCCTGCATTGTCAGCAAGCGCTAAGTCTATTACAGATCCTGCTGCAACTATTACCTCAACTACCAATCAAGATGCTGTTATTGTTCCTGCAAAAACAAAATCAGGCAAAACATTTGGTCACACTAACACACATGTTGCTGTTACTTCAAACAAGAATGATAATGTAACGACCATTAATCATAAAATTGCACATGCCTCATCTATTGCTTCAATTAAGCGCAATTCTATAGCTACAACCCAGAAGACTGGAAATACTTCAACTAATGCAACAGGAAATGCTGTGGCCCGTAAAACAGCAAGTGCCGCAGGTAATAAATTAACTGGTAAAACATTAAAGAGTGTTACTCAAAAAAAAGCAATCACTTCAGGTAATACTTCAACAATAGTTGCTAAACAAACAAAGAATAGCCATTCTTCATCTGTAGCATCAGTTGCAAAGGCCGAGCATAAAAAAGCAAAAACAGGTAGCAAAGTATCAAAAACGTCCATTTTGCCTGCTGCTGGTATATCAACTGTTGCATCAGGAAACAAGTTGCAGTCAATTAATAATGACGGTATAGTAGCTAAACAGTCTGTAGATAAGGTTGAAGTAGTACAACATAATGTTACCAAGCCAGGCGACAGAAAGGGGCACTATGTAAACGATACTGTGGATAAAGGTGTTGTAAGCGTAAACAAATATGTACCATCAGCTGATCAGCAAACCCCTGCAGACAGACATACAGGTTCCGCCACTACGACTGCACCTGTAGTTTCTGCCAGTGCATCTGCTGCAGGGAATACAACAGCTCAAAAAAATGGTATTAGTGCTACTACAGCTAATAAGACAACAGCACAAAACAGCGCAGGAAATACGGTGTTACTCGCTTCAGCTGCAAAAGGATCAACAGCCACAGTAAATAACTCTGATATTGTAGCGACGCATACCCGGAGAAAGAGTTCCACATTATCCAACTTTGCAGAGATGATACTTGACTTCAGAACTAATCTAGGCAATGCAAAATTTGCTCCTGGTATCACCGGTGGTATCAATTCAGCTTTCTTTGCACCCAATGCCATCAATGGTTTCCATCTGGGGGTTTCTGGTACTTTTATTATCAGCGATACCTGGAGCCTGATGGGTGAACTGAAGTATTTCAATCGTTTCTCCGGCAATTCTGTTATTAATGATAACTACGTGAAGTACACTGCTTTATCAAACGGTGGTTACGCAAAAGATTCGGTACAGCAATACTTTAAATACAATAGTTTGCAGAGCATAGAACTTCCTGTATCTATACAATACACCATAGGCAAAGTGGGTATGTATGTTGGTGGTAACCTGGTGTATAACTTTAGCATATACAACGACTTTGAAACAAACCCTAATCCTACTGAAATAACCAGTCAGCCGGGTAAGAGCATCACACCTAAATACAGGTCTGGCGATTTCTCATCAAGGTTTGGAGTAGGCTACCTGTTTGGTGCAAGCTACAGTATCACTCCTATGTTGCGTGCAGATGCACGATTGGTGCAAACTGTATGGGACAACAGTAGCACTATGGGTGGTCAAATGCTCTCTAACAATCTCTACAAAAACCCGTCATTCCAATTATCCATAGGGTATACATTTAAACACCAGGAAAGCAGAATGCCATAACAAAATCTACATTCATCATAATGTTATAATAAGAAAAGGGTCCCAATCAGGGACCCTTTTCTTATTATAAGGAATAACATTGAAGGGTGGGGTAGCTTACTCACTCTCCTTTCCCATTGCGGCCATCTTAAGTTTGTGCGTGGTTTCTTTACCCAGGTAGCGTTCTATGCAACCTTCTATAAAATAGATAACGGGAGTGAGCACAATGGCCATGGTAAATTTATAAGCATAGTTTACAAGCCCCACAGCCAGTACCCGCTGATAGCTCCAGCCCTTGCCTATTTTAAAAGCTATGAACAATACAATAAAACTATCAACCAGTTGTGATATAACGGTGGAACCTGTAGCCCTGAGCCAAACGCCTTTTTCGCCTGTTAGTTTTTTTATTTTATGAAATATCCATACATCTAGCACCTGGCTTATCAGGAAGGCCACCAGGCTGCCCACTATGATCCACATACCTTGCCCGAAAATATTTGAGAAAGCGGTCTGCATATCTGGTATGCCCTCTGACACCTGGCTATGTTGCCAGAAAGATTGGTCAGCCGGTACTTTAATGGCCAGGTAAAACATTAGGAAGGCATAAGATATAAGTCCTACAGCTATAAATGATATCCTCCTTACAGCCTTGGGGCCATAATATTCATTCACTACGTCGGTCATAATAAATTCAAGAGGCCACAATAGTACACCACAAGTGAGTGTAAAGGTCAGGCCATCTTCGCCCAATAATGAAAAAGGGTGAGGCTGGAACCCCAGCAGGCGTTCCAGTGAAAATAACTTACCGCCTATGCACTCTGCAATAAGCGCATTGGCAACTAAAAAACAGGAAAGAAAAATGAAAAGACGTGTGGCTTTATCGCTCAGTATCTTATTGACCATTAAAATTGATGTTGGTTATTACAACATCAAATATATCGGCTTTGTTTGAATTTTATGGAACATGAACTATCTATTGAGCGCCAGACATACCTTGGGCTGCCGGTACGGGCACATCTTTGTAGTTACCATCGGGCCTCGGCGGATATAGTTTCATATAACGGGGATAGTCAGTTTCCGGATGCAGATCAAGGCTTACATTTTTTAGTATCTGCACTCTCGATCTGTCCAAATCTTTATTGCTTAGGTATGCGGGCATAGTAGGGGTAAAGCTCCATGTGCCGTTTTCCCAGAATATATACCCACCTCTATTGGGATCGTAAAACGTATAATAGTCAGGAAAATAAACGTGGGCATCTGCATTGTATTTGTGGGCAGCAGCCCATGGGGGCAAGGCAGTAGCCTTTATAGCGTGTTTGTGTTTTGTATGCCTGTGTGTTTCTGTGGTTTGAGCGTGTAGCAGGAACGGGGAGAAAATAGCCAATAATATTAATCTAAGTGTCATAAAACTATGGTGTTAACAAATCCTGATGTGAAAAGAGCTTACGCTCCAACTGTGTGCATGTGTTGTGCTTGTCTAATGTACGGCAATATTGCGTTACTTGCCTTATATGAATATCGCAATGCAGTTTTTACAGCCGTGATAATGTTATCAGAAAGTATGAGCCTTTTCTTATTTGCTTCGTTGCCATGTGGAACGATCATATAACTACCGTCCTCGTCAATTGAGTAAACGACTGAGGAAGTATAGGCCATATTACTAAGATCCGGCTTATTGTGGTAACTATCAAGGATGCTGCTATGCTGCTTAAGATTAAAAAAGACAACGTGCGGATTTATTTCACGTATTAGGTCACTAATATTCTCGAAATTGAAACAAGTATATATCCGGAAACCCTTATCCCTCAAAAGTTGCACATCTGCTATTATATAACAGGGGTCATCGCTGATCATTAATATTCTTAAGTCCATAATAATACTTTGGGAAGATAAATGGATACAATAATTGCAACAATACTGTGCCAGCAAAAGCAATTAGTACTGTTTTTTTGAGATTATCGCCACTTTTTTATAATTCCCGACTTGAGATTGGCTATTATTTCGTTAACACTAACGTCAACGTTATATAGTTTATATGTACTTATAGTCTTAGGCCAGCGAGGCTTAGGGGTAGGATAAAGTTCTTCGCTATACATGTCAGAATAGTAAAACTTGGTACCATTGTCATAGCCGTAAAGGTTATATATTTTGTATGTATAGAAACCGTTGCCAATCAATATATCTATTGTAAAAAGCAGATCGCGATAATCACCTTTATGTTTCTTGAAGTTTACAGTTCCGGTACCAGAGATCAACCCTGCATCGCTATTATCTATGAGAAGTCGGTCATCACTAGTTTCGTAGGTATGGCTATACCATTCATGCACATTTTCTAATAATTGCTGGTGGCTGTTAGTGGTAGTGTCCACAAAAACGGTATCGTAGTAAACGATCTTATTGGATTGTAAGTGAAACTTAGGAACATGCAAAATTTCATCTTGGCCATATGCATAGCAGAAGATGAATAAAATGATAACTGTAAAAAAGATTTTTTGCATTAGCTCATAAGTGGTAACAGCTAAAATTCATGATTTATGATATGTTCATAAACACTTTCCATTTCTGTGAGTGAGTTGAAAAGCCAGCGTACATCTATACCTTCAAATTCAATATAATATTTTCTTACGTCGTCAATATCTTCTTCCCCTATCCCTATCGACTGTACATATTGTAAGTTCACAGGTTTATTAAAATAAGTGGTGTCATTAGATAGATGAGGGCCGCTTTTAATGGAACAAAGTAATTTTGCCATGATATTTTATAAGTTTACATGCTGGGTTTGCAGCTGATAATTATTGTTCTTGTTGTGCATTTGTTCTTTCATGCAACCAATAGAATATTTTATAAATGTTGCGGTTTCTTCTATTTGAAGGTTAATGTTATGCACAGTTTCAAATACCATCTGTTTCAGGCAAACAATTGAAAGGACGAAAACGATGAATAATTGTTCACTTATTTCGTGCTCCAGGTTAAATAAGTATTTCATACTTATCAACGCTATGTAGGCTATGTGTTTCTGGTTCATAATGTCATCTTTATCGGTTACTCATCTATTCTCTGCTATATGATATTGAAAAACCATGCCACCTGATAGTGCATGCAACTAGAAGCATTTGGAGCGATTTATACCCAATAAAAAACTTAGTTGAGAACAATTGAGGAATTTTATTCGTAAATTATAGTCTTAAAGGACTGGATTACCCTTTTGCTTATTTTTTGTTATATGAAGGTTGGGTTGTTTATAATATACTTATTGTTTTGCTCTGTTTCTTATGGGCAGGATTACACCACGCATGTATATACGCATGCCGACAGCATGAGGCCGCCTTCAATATTGCGCAACATAAACATCATAAAACCAATAACCCCTGATTACTATACAACAGGGTTTGGCTTTTTTTGCAAGCAGGAACTTAAATTGGAAAAGGTAAAAGTACCATTAAAGCTCAGGGTGGGCAATCCTGATTATTGTAGTTATCTGGAGTCGAAAAGTAATAGTATTCCGTTGCAGAAATAAGTACACAACTTATTTCCTTTTAGGTCGGTTCATGCTATACTTATAATTTTTATCAAAGTTTCTGCGATATAATTTCATCACAGGCTTTCTAAAAACCGCATAAAAAAAAGTGATAATTATACTACTTACTAATGAGTAAAGCGTAACTTTAAGTAAGTCATACTTAATATCTCTTGTAAGGAGAAGCAATGCGCCTGCACCCCATATTATAAAGAAAATTGAAATAATATTATTCCCTCTTTTCATCAATTTTTTTTAAATTATAGATTATTGCAGAAGGGCTAAATCAGGCGTGAAATTACTTTATGATAAGGTAACTTATGCCGTACAAGATAAGATTTTTATACAATTAATCATTAATTAATCATTTATTAATGCTTTGTTTTGCCCTGAGTTGATGGGTATTTTTAAATAGGTCGCTTATGTTAATCGGTATTGTTTGCCGGGTAGTGTTTTAATAATTCCCTGCATTTCTAGTTCCAGCAATGCAACTGCAAGTTCTGAGTTGGCTAGCCCGGTTGTATGGTATATTTCGTCAGCATGCACAGATTCCTTTCCCTGTAGCAGGTCGAATACTTTTTGCTGACTAGGTTCCAGGTCAATGAACAATTGCCGTTGCATAGGTTTCTTCCTGGCTCCGTCGCTCCAGTTCATCAGTTCCAGCAGGTCGGTGGGGCTGCTTATCATTTGTGCGTGTTGTTTTTTGATCAGTTCATTGCACCCGCTCGACTTTGCATCAGTTGTTCTCCCGGGGTATGCAGCCACTTCACGATTATAACCATTAGCCATCATAGCTGTTATAAGTGCGCCACCGGCTATATCACTTTCTACAACTACTGTTACATCGCTCATGCCTGCTACTACACGATTGCGCATAGGGAAGTTTGTACGCTCTGGTGTAGTACCGGCGGGGAACTCGGTAAGTAATCCCCCGTTTTGCAGCATTTCGTTTGATAGTGTTTTGTTTGTAGATGGGTATATTCTATCCAACCCATGCCCCAGCACGCCTACTGTGGGTATGCTTAGTTTCACGGCTTTTTTGTGCGCTATAGCATCAATACCCAGAGCAAGTCCACTTACAATAAGTATATCCGGCATTTGCAAACCTTCTACCAGCTCTTCGGTAAGTTTAAGTCCATACTCTGTGTATTTCCGGGTACCTACTATAGCTATCACTTTTTTCGCATCCAGTACCGTATTGCCATTATAGTATAGCAGCAAAGGGGCATCGCTGCAGTTGGTTAGCCGGGTGGGGTAGCCTGGCGCGCCATACAGCAATACGTTTATGTTATGTTTGTTTATGTACTCCAGTTCTTTTTCGGCAAGCTTGTAAATGTCGGGATCTTTAAAACCTTTAGCCCGAAGTTCTCCTATGCCGTCAATGTTTTTTATATCTTTTAATGGTGCTTTAAAAGTGGCAATAGCACTGCCATAATGTTGTAGAAGGCTTTTCCCATACTTAACGCCTATGCCGGGTACAAATGTTAATACTAGTCTATAGAATAATTCCTCACGGCTATCTTCTGCCATTTTATGCAATATTTAAAGTTTATGGATGAGGGTATGGTTATCTTTGAAAACGGAAAAATATAAAAAAATGAAGAAAAGCCTTTTATTCATCTTATTTCTTGCTCTTTTATTGCCTGCAGCAATAGCAAAGCATAAGAAAGCCCAACCGCAGAAAGATTTACTTTCTGTAACCATGCACCGTTCTGCATGCTTTGGCCACTGTCCCGATTACCAGGTAAAGGTGGACAAGGGCGGGCTGGTCACCTATACCGGCTACATGTTTGCAAAAGACTCTGGTATATATGAAAAGAACATAGGTGCAGCTGCTGCTAAAAATATACTTGCTACTTGCACCCGTTACCGCATAGACACCTGCAAAGACATATACAACAACACAGTTCCAGACCTACCAGGATTGCATTTTATAGTACAATACAAAACGGTAACCAAGAAGATAGCAAATGCAGGCTTTGGCCCCGGATTTTTAAGGGAAATAGCCGGCAGTATAGATGCTATAGCCCAGGTTGATAGCACCTGGAAGCACATACCGGCATTTAAAAGGTAACTGGCCGATTTATATTATTGCATAGAAAAGCAATATGCTTTGCTTCTAAGGCAAATAAAAACAGGAAGATGTTATATAAGCATCTTCCTGTTTGCATAAAAAGAGCTATTACAGGTGTAGTTTTTCTTTCTTAGCCAGCAGTTCTTCTACTGTTTCACGATACATTTCATCGGGTACACAGCAATCAACCGGGCATACTGCAGCACATTGAGGCTCCTCGTGAAAACCTTGGCATTCGGTACATTTGTTGGCCGTTATGTAGTAAGTATCTACAGCTACCGGTGCATGGCGCTCGCTGGCATCGGTCTGCGAGCCATCCATAAGCGTATATTGTCCTTTTACTGATGTGCCGTCTGCTATTGCCCATTCCACACCACCTTCATATATCGCGTTATTAGGACATTCTGGTTCGCAGGCGCCACAGTTTATACATTCGTCTGTTATCTTGATTGCCATACCGGGTATTTAATTTAGTTTATGTGCGTACAAAGTTACAATTTCGCAAACAGAAATCTAAGTGTTGATGCTTTCTTTAAATAATAGAATTGATTTGTTGGATAAGCTGGGTGCGTACATGCGCTCAGACGATGAACAGTGGGTTCAGGCGCAGTACCGTGCTATAAGTGCCAATGCATGGTTTACCCCCGATGCCGTAAAAAGCGCAGCCACCAGCATAGCCATTGATTTTTTGCAGCGCGATAAGCTGCAGGCCTGGGTGAGCAAGTATACATTACCAACTACTCCACGGCTGGTAGGTATTGTAATGGCGGGCAACATACCATTAGTGGGTTTTCATGATATGTTGTGTGGTTTTATATGTGGCCATAACCTGATGCTGAAATTATCTTCTAAAGACGAGGTATTGATGAAGCATCTGGTAGGAAAGTTGGCCGAATGGGAACCGCAGATTGCAACACAGATACAGATATCTGAGATGCTGAAGGGCTGCGATGCCTATATTGCTACAGGCAGCAATAATACAGCCCGTTACTTTGAGCAGTACTTTGCTCGCTTCCCACACCTGATACGTAAGAACAGAACCTCTGTAGCTATACTCGACGGAACCGAGAGTGAAGAACAGTTGATCGCTTTAAGTGGGGATATTTTCTCGTACTTCGGCCTGGGTTGCCGTAATGTGACCCAACTGAACGTACCCCGTGGCTACGACCTCACAAAGCTAATAGATGTCTTTGATCGGTATAAGGATGTGATCAACCATAACAAGTACAAGAACAACTTCGACTACTACCTGGCTATATACCTGCTGAACAAGGTGCCTTACCTCACCAATGAATCTATACTGTTGGTAGAGAATGAATTACCATTCTCTGCAGTTGCTGTGCTCCATTATAGGTATTATGATGATAAGGAAACCCTTGCGCAGAGCATGACAGGCCGCGATGATATACAGTGTATAGTAGGCAATGGCTACGTACCCTTTGGTGCTGCCCAGCGCCCGCAACTGGATGACTATCCGGATGGGGTGGATACTATGGCGTTTTTATGTGGGTTATAATACCTCTTACAGCAAAAAGGAATTTGCTGTAAGAGGATACTAATGCTTCTGCAGCTCTATTTTACTGATATTAGATAGTACTATCGGTTTGATCTTGGCCTTAATGAGGGTTGAATTGCTACCGGTTACTGTGCTGTCTTTTAATAGCAACGTGCTGAAATAAAATGTTTTCTTCTTTCCGCTTTTCTGTGTGATCTTAACACTGGTGTGGCGGGTAACGGGTAGTTTGTATTCTTTATTATCCTTATCCAGCACTTGTATGGTACGCAAGTCGTTGCCGGTGACTGTAAAAGGAATAATAAGCGGAAATGCAACAAGTATGGTATGCTTTTGCTCTGGGTGTACCGCCTCAAACTGCTGTACCAAACTTTCAGGAGATATGTGATAGGTGGCGCAACTACTGAAAAGCAGGCACGCAAGTAAAAACAGTATATTTCTTCTCATCTGGAAAATTTGGGGCAAATGTAATAATATACATGATACACTTATTGAAGGGTTATAAGCAGTACCCCGACCAGTTGATATTACTTTACTAAAAGCTGCCCTCCAATAGCTTTCTAACCTTCTTCTCATATACCGACTTCGGTGCTGCCCCCACCTGTTTATCCACAACCTTACCCTTAAGTATAAACAGTACGCATGGTAGGTTTGTAACACTGTAGTCGATAGATACCTTAGGGTTCTCATCAACGTTTAACTTGCCAACATTTATGGTCCCTTCAAAGTCTTTTGCAAGCGCATCCATAACAGGGCCCAGTGCAATGCAAGGCGGGCACCATGTAGCCCAGAAATCTATAATAGATAGTTTGCCGGAGCCTATTATCAATGTGTCGAAATTTGAATCTGTTAACGTTACTGACATTTTTTGTTGTTTTTGCTGCTGTTTAATGATTCAAAATTACCTCATCCATTTAGCCATATGCCACAGCTTCCTCTTTGTAAATTAGTTTCCTGCAGGGAAGTGATTGATACAATGCTTTCTGATAAATTTGTACAATAGCATAACCTGATAATGTGAGAAAAAAAGAACCCATTGTACTTGATAGTGCATGCACAAAAGATGATGAACTGATTGCCGCCATGGATACAATTGCAATTCTCAGTGGCAAATGGAAGATACAGCTCATTACAACGCTCAACTGTGGTGGCGCTTTGCAGTTTATGGAAATATTACGTTTACTTGATGGCATAGGTACTAAAATGCTCTCAAAAGAACTGCACGATCTGGAAATGAATTTGCTGGTAAAAAGAGCAGTAATGGAAACAACACAGACTACCGTGAAATATGAACTAACTCCTCATGGCCGCACGCTGGAACGTATTATAAACGAAATGCGTATATGGGGTCGTTCTCACAGGAAAGTGGTAATTGGCAGGTAGAGTAGTAGCGTTTGTTTTAAAATTAGCTACTCATGCTCGACTATTATTTCTTGGGTTTCCTTCGTTTCCACGTCTTTTAAGATAATATTGTTACCTCTTTTGGTGAGCACGCCCATAAAACCCAACGCCACTACAAGCCCTATTATCCCAGTACTTAGTACTGTTGCAGGAGCGCCGATATGCTCTGATATGGCACCTACCAATAAGCTACCGAGTGGCATCATACCAAAGATGGCCATAAGTAAAATGCCTATAACCCGCCCTCTCATTTGGGGCGCAGATTCAGACTGAACAACGATATTGCAAACGGTAAACTGTGCAACCGCACCAAAGCCTATTAAAACCGCAAAGAACATGGCTAATGAGAAGTTTGTTATTTGTGAAAAACAAATGAGTCCTACACCCATAATAATGGTACTGACCAACAAGATTTTTCTCAAATGTGCACCGGGTTTTCGCGAAGCAAGGAAAATAGTGCCGGTTACAGCGCCCACACCAACAAAACTGTTGATATACCCAAATGTGGAAGCATCGCCTTTAAAGATATCCTTGGCAAATATGGGCAGGACTGTATTGTAAGGTAGCACCAGTAAACTGACAACAGCAAGCATCAATATGATAAGGCCGAGACTGGATGTCTTTTTCAGGTAGCTGAAGCCTTCAATAAATTCTGCCATTACCTTCTTCTCCGGTTTCTTTTGCTGGTGAGCAGGTAATTTCATGAGGAACAGCGAAATGATGACCGCACCAAAACTAGCTGCATTGATAAGGAAGCATACTGCTGCACCAAACACACTCAGTACAATGCCGGATAGTGCCGGGCCCAGCAGCTGTGCCAGGCTTGCCGTTGCTGTGGTGAGGGATAAAGCATTCGATAGATCGGCCTGGTCTGTAACTACTTCATGTATCAAAGCCTGTCTCGCAGGTACGTCAAAGGCATTGATGATACCCAGAATAACACTTAGGGCAAGTATGGCCCACACTGCCGTATGGCCCGTATATACGAGGATGGCCAACATCACCGCCTGGATCATAGAGGTGATCTGGGTAATCTTAATGATGCGATAACGGTTGTAACGGTCGGCAGCAACACCACCAAGTATGGAAAATAAAAATGAAGGGAACTGCTCGGCAAAAATAGTTGCACCCAATAAAAAAGCAGAATGCGTGATAGAATACACTACCCATACTACAGCCGTGCGCTGCATCCATGTACCAAACTGCGAGACAGCCCTGCCAATAAAATAAAGTGTGTAATTAGAACTCCGGAATGCCCTGAACAAATTCAACTCACTAACTTTTTTCATCGCAGCAACTTATTTAACCCAACTATAAGCTGCGATTATACACATTAATTTTAAGAGAAAGATTGAAAATAATTCTTGATGTATTGCACACTAGAACAACAAGCTTTTACGGAAGCAGATGCTTCTTGATGTATGATGGAAACGGGGCTTTGAACACTAGGCGCATTCCGTTGTCCATTGGTAAATGATATGTTCAATCTTTATTTTGCCAATGAACAAAATATAATACCGAGTGTAGATGAATCGCCCATTTTATTTTATATAAACTTGATATAAAACCCGTTACATGTTGAATAAATATCTATTTTACTTATTCAGTAAAATTGTAATTATGTGATTTTTTACCTTCAAATAATATTTGTAACATTGTTTTAACAAAAACAACGTTACATGAAAAAAATACTATCAGTAATTGCGTTGATCGCCCTTAGCTGCGGAGCAGTTAAGGCGCAGATTCACCCCTACAGCGATACGGTATATATATCGTATAGTTCGCCGGCAACTTATCCTGATCCCATTACACCATTGGGAGGATCCTCTACTTTGCACTGGTCCGTAGGTGCTACCACTTTTCCGGTAGACTGGCTGCCATTAACCACACTTTGCGACAATCGTTTTTGCTACCTCACCCACACGCTTATCCGTTCCAACAATCCTGCGCCTGTTAGTGCTCCATATCTCGCCAACGTAGCTGGTATTTTTTCACTGTCTTTAGATCTTACCACTGCTGCTACTTATGGTCAGTACTATCTTACTGTAGATTTTTATGATCCAGCAAATGCAGCTAATACATTTAGCGAAACTTACATTGTTGCTTACAATGGATCGGATAATAATCCACCCAAAAAAGAGGCCGGTGTGAGCGCTCTTGTTGCCAACGATATTTCGGTTTACCCCAACCCCGCAAGTAATGATCTGGCTGTTACGGTCCCCGATATAACAGATGTTACCTCAATATCTATATGTGATATTTACGGCAGGCAGATACAACAGCAGACGGTCAACAACAGCGTTAGCCACCTCGATGTTAGCAGCCTAAGCTCCGGTACCTACTTTATACAAATACACATGAGCAACAATAATTCTATCACCAAAAAGTTCATCCGCCTTTAAAAATATAAGACATGAGAAAGCTAATTATTTTATTGATGATCTTTTGCGTGTGTAACACCTCATCATCAGCCAAAGACGAATGTTTCTGCTGGCCATCGCCACATGTGCTTATACCTGCCGGAGGCGATACAAGGGTAGGTTGGATCAATATATACAACCCACCGGCTTGGGCACCAGGTGCAATTCCGGCATATTCCTTAGTATATGATTATAATACAACAACCTTTACTTTAGGAGACAGGGTATTGAATACCTCTGGCCTCGCTGGCCTTCCTGTTCATTTCCCGGGTGCTACTTCTCTTTCAGGTATATCGCAATGTCCCAATTGTACTGTGCCGGGCAGCAATTTGTGCTTTAGCAGTACCTATACACTTGCTGGCGTTAAAAAGCATTATATTCTGTCAGCTAACGAGGCTACACCAGGCACAGACTACACGGTAACAAACGTGCTCGTTGTTACAGCAAGTTTTGCACCTGCCGCATCAGGTTGGACCCTTAACCATATAGAGGCGTCATCCGGTATTATGTATGGACTTTTCACAAATGGCTCCAGCACTTATTTTGCTTCTATCGATATGACAACTGGTGTGGCAACAAGCTTGCACTACTTTGCTACATGTGTAGATGGACTTGACTTTTCGTATTACTATGGTATCAATTATGCCTACTTGCTCGAGTCAACAAGTTCAACCATTGTTACATATGATATAACCACATCAACAATAGTCACCAGTGCCAGCTATGTTTTTCCTTCGGGGGGCGGCTGTGGAGGTTTGAGCCTCTATAGCGGGTTCCTCTTCAATGACTATGCATCGGGAACAGGCCTGTACGTTTACAATAATAATATGTACCAGGTCAGTTCCGCTACCCCGGTCGCTACCTCTATGTACGAGATAGATGACATGACCACATTCGGGGCTCCAATGTCTCTTTCTATGATGGTAGTTGACGCATGTCGTTAGGTATTTCATAGTGAAATAACATTGATTATATCTTAGAAAACGCAAGCCAACAGCTTGCGTTTTTTATTGTTGTAAACACCCGATATTTTCCAGAACAAGCGCTGATTATGGGACAAATACCAACAACCCATAAAGGTGTTATTTTTGTTCCATGCAAACCCTGTTACAATTACAAAGCGGAGCACTTAAAGGCACAGTTTCTCTGAAACTCTCAGAAGGACTTGCTCATTTCCCGAGAGAGATATTTGAACTTGCAGATACACTGGAGGTGCTTGATCTTTCACGCAACGAACTGCAGGAGTTGCCGGCCGATTTTGGCAGGTTAAAAAAACTGAAGATCCTCTTTTGCTCAGATAACCTTTTTACGGTATTACCAGAAGTCCTGGCCGATTGCCCTTTATTGGATATGGTGGGTTTTAAAGCCAACAAAATAGAAACCATACCTCCACGCTCGCTTAACCCCCATCTGCGTTGGCTCATCCTTACCAACAACTATATAACAGAATTACCCAAGGAGATAGGCCTTTGCTCGCGCATGCAAAAGCTGGCGCTGGCTGGTAATCAACTAAGCTCATTGCCCCAGGAGCTAAGCAATTGCCGTAATCTATCGCTCCTGCGTATCTCTGCAAACAGGCTAAAGCAATTGCCCGATTGGCTGCTGTCTATGCCTAAGCTATCGTGGCTGGCATTTTCGGGCAACGAGTTTAGTGTAAGTCATGCTACCACCCCTCCTCAATTTATTGACTGGCGCGAGCTGGATATTCAGCATGTGCTGGGCGAAGGGGCATCGGGTATCATCTATAAAGGAGTCTGGAACCGTTACGGTGAAACAAAAGACGTAGCCGTTAAGATATTTAAAGGTGCTGTAACCAGCGATGGGCTGCCTGAAGATGAAATGGATACATTTATTACCGCAGGTGTTCATCCCGGGTTGGTACAACTTATTGGGCAGATCGCCGGCCACTCTGAGGAGAAAAAAGGTTTGGTTATGGAGCTGATTGCTGAGCGTTTTTATAACCTGGGCAAACCTCCAAATTTTGATAGCTGTACCCGCGATGTTTTTACAGATGGAATGAAGATCACAATAGGGCAAGCATTAAAGATTGCAACCACCATTGCTTCTGTAGCCGGTCAGTTGCATAGCAATGGTATTCTGCATGGCGACTTGTATGCCCACAATACTTTAATAGATGATAAAGGCAATACCTTGTTTGGCGATTTTGGGGCAGCGTCTTTTTATGAGAGGGAAGATGCAAAGGTCGCGTCTGCATTAGAGCGGATAGAGGTAAGTGCACTTGGTCACCTGCTCGATGATTTGATCTTTTTATGTAACGAAACAGGGGCGCATCCAACCATAGCAAAACTTAAAATGCTCAGGGATATATCTACAGCGCCAGATGTATCATCGCGTCCGAACTTTCATTTTTTACATGGTGAATTAATGAACCTTTAAGGCAGGGCGCATGTGCCCCTCTTGAATGTCGTTTTCACCCCCTGTTGGGGCTGATAAGGTTCACTAGCTTTACAAAAAAAAGGATCATGCGAAAAATCATAGTGAGCGAATTCATCACCCTCGATGGTGTTATGGAAGCGCCCGGCGGCAACGAAACCCCACACCCTCATGGCGGTTGGCAGTCTAAGTATCGCTCTCCTGAAACCGGTAAGTACAAAATAGATGAGCTGGCCAGCGTGGATGCCTTGCTATTGGGCAGAAAAACCTACGAGGCATTTGCAGTATACTGGCCTGGCCATGTCGGCCCTGAGTTCGCCGACCCCATTAACCGTTTGCCCAAATATGTTGTGTCCCACAGCTTGCAAAAGGTGGAGTGGAACAACACCTATATCCTTCGCGATGTGGCCAAAGACGTTGCTGCACTGAAGCAGACCGATGGTGGTGATATCCTGGTATATGGGAGCGCCACCCTCGTCAAGGCGCTGCTTCACTACGACCTCATAGACGAGTTGCGACTGATGATGTTTCCCCTCTCTATCGGTGGGGGAATAAGGATTTTCGATGACAATCGGGAACTAAAGAAGTTCGAGCTCAAAAACTCGCGTGCCACCGACAATGGCGTTCTTATTCTTGAATATCACCCGATACGTTGAGCCAGCCCCGAGTAGGGGTTTAGCACTTTCGGCTGCCTTTTGGAACATACGGAAAAACGGGTGATATCTTGTTGATGTCCCTGATCTTGTTTGCAATCAGCCAATCATGAAAGGTGAGCGAATTTTCAGGGTGATGATGGATGACCTCGCCATTTTTAAGCGCAATAATAAAGTAATGCAGCTCTGCAAGATAGGCTGATAATTCACCTGCATGGTATGGGAAACCGGGGTATGTGCTGAACTCTTTCTTTTTTTTTTTGTTAAATGGCCACATAGTTATTGGTTTAGGTGTGTTTATGTCTATATGATTTTGGATGCATTAGCGTGTTTAGCATGGCAAAGTTATATAAACATAATAAATAGTCACCTATAGGTGACTGGCTATTTTTTTAATGATTAATACTTTACTCCGATTAACAAACAGTTTGATGATTTCGGAGATAGATAAGTATGTGATCGGGAAGGTGAAAGAAAGAAGATTACAGCAGGGACTTTCTCAGTCACAACTTGCATTTGAACTGGATGTGCCTACTAGCTTTATAGCTATGATAGAAAGTGGGCAGTACAATAAAAAATATAACGTCACCCACATCAATAATTTAGCCAAGGCACTTAACTGCAGCCCGAAAGATTTTATGCCTGAAACTGCGTTTTAAGGTATAACGGTTTTGAAAGCGTCAATTTTCGTGTGGTTGAGTGGCGGTAAATGTTTCGATTAATTTGATAACAAAAACGGCATTCTGAAGAATGCCCCCCGCTGGGCGTAGTCTTTTTGACTACGCCCAGCGGGGGGCAGCAAGTTCTTAAATAATAACTGTAATTAAAATATTGCTTATATTTTTGCATGAGACGTGACAATAGTGTGACACACAATTTTGCTGGCGCATTAGGTTGTAATATAACCTCATGTACAGATAATACTCTTCACGTTGGATGTCTTAATGCCATACACACACCTCCATATACTGGAACTAGTTATTTTAGCGGTACTATATTCTATGCACCTATTGGATCATCACTTCCAGCAGGCACAAAAGCTCTATATATTCAATTATAATGAAATATTATTTTATAATTATATTTATTTTACTCCCAACTGTATTATCGGCTCAAATAATTACTACATGGGCAGGTGAAGGACGAGGAGGTGGAATAGATGGCTTAGGTGACGGCTTGAGTAAAGATTCATCAATATTTACCAATCCAGCAAATTCTTTTTTTGACAAATATGGTAATTTCTATTTTGGAGACATTGTTGATCAAAGAGTACGAATTATAGATACAATAGGCAATATAAACTCACTAGCAGGAAATGGTTACACAGGATATAATGGAGATGGTGGTCTTGCAGATACTTCAGAATTAAACGGGCCAGTTTCAGTAATTACTGATTCTGTCAACAATGTGTATATAGCCGACAATGTAAATTATAGGATACGTAAAATAGATCACATAACAGGTATCATTTCAACAATTGCAGGCAACGGTGTATCTGGCTTTAGCGGTGATAATGGACTTGCAATAAACGCTCAATTTAGTATGCTGAGCGATATTTGGTTTGATAAAAATGGAGACTTATTAATTACTGATAACTCAAGAGTTAGGAAAATAAACCGTTCCGGTATCATTTTAACAATAGCTGGCAACGGAAGCTTTACTTCAACCGTAAATGGTGGTCTTGCAGATACTTCTGCAATAGGTGGAGCAACAGGTGTGTGTACTGATTCTAACAACAATATATATATAGCCGACGTAAGCAATACCAAAATATATAAAATAAATAATTTAGGTGCTATTTCTATTGTCGCAGGGACAAATGCGGGGTATTTATATAATGGCGATAATATCCCTGCTATAAATGCGGCGGTTATACCCAATAAGGTAAGGGTTGATCCAAAAACAAATAATTTATTTTTTGTTGATTTGTCTCCAAATAACAGGATACGCATGATCGATAGTGCGGGCATTATACACACAGCTGCTGGGAATGGAACAAATAGTTATACTGGAGATAATGGGCTTGCAGAATTATCCGGAATTCCTAACCCTGGCGGTCTTAGTTTTGACAATTGCAGCAACTTATATATATCACAAGTGGGCCATCCTGCCCGACTACGCAAAGTAACTTATGACACATCCTGTTATATACATGCCGCCCAACATGTGGGAGTAAACAATGTAACTCCTGTAGGTGTAAAGATATACCCCAATCCTACTTACAATGTGATAACTATCGAGATACAGATAACTATGGAATACAGACTGATGAATATTATGGGTTGTGTATTACAAACAGGAGTTTTAAAAGCCGGGAAAAACAATATAGGATTAGAAGGAATGATTTCTGGTGTTTATTTACTAGAGCTGAATAGTACGGAAGGAAGAACGGTTAGAAAGGTTTTAAAACAATAATTCACACCTATGAATATCATTTTCCAGATCGATGGAGGCATCGGTAAGAATATAGCTGCAACCGCTGTATGTAAGGCTATCAAAGCTCAATATCCTGATGATAAGCTCATTGTTATTGCAGGCTATCCAGAAGTTTTTCTATGTAATCCATATGTAGATAAAGCACTGAACTATAATAACCTTAGTTATTTCTATACTGATCATATTGAGGGTAAACAGGTAAAAATGATGTTGCATAACCCTTACCTGGAAACTGACTTTGTAGCTGGTAATGGTCATCTGATAAAGATTTGGTGCGAGATGTTTGGAATAACTTATAATGGTGAACAGCCAGAAATATTTTTAAATAATCGTGAGCGGGAATTTTTTGGTAAGAGCTTTGGGTCTGATAAACCCACGCTCGGCGAAGTTTCCAACTTCGTCGTACCCGGCAGGCAATCTCAGATTGCCCCTCTGGCGCGAGTCTTCCGACCGGATGACTCGTGTCTGGGAAATGCAGCCGGTCTCCTGACCGGAACTTGAAACCTGAAGCATATCTTTATTGACAAACTCAAATAAAGATTCAAAGCGGGACCTTCACAATATCTATGCATCAACGGTGGAACACCACGACTCGTGGAACGGTGCATATCTTCTTTTGGAAACCCACCATCGCTAATAGTATCTTGCGCTGTGGCAAATTCATCCACCATCATATAAACCACATCAATCAAACGCATCATAGTTCAAGACAAAACACCTGTCCGGTACCGGACAGAATCGGACCCTCTCATTAGGGGCAATATTGCCGGGGTTGTTTCATTACAAAAATACAATAATCAAGCCGAATATCACTAAATTTACCCATGGCGAAAGCAACAAAAAAAGCAGAACCAAAGAAGCGTGGCGAGTACGATATGCCTTTAAGGTGAAAGGCTCATTCATGGACATCATGAAGGCAGCCGTAAAAGACGCTAAGTGTAAGGATAAAAAGAAACCGTAATGACACCATTGGTTAAGAACATCGGGAGAATAGTGATAATTGCAATGGGCATTTACTCTCTTTTTTTCGGGATACATAAAGCAATCTTTTTAAAAATATACCCATGGGTTGTAATAATATTCTTATTGGTGGTTGCCTCATTTGTTTTGTCCGCTATACGACAAAAAAGAAAAGAAAGATCGTAAAAACGTCCTGCCTCCTGTGTTATTTAACTTGTTTTTACTTTGCGTGTAACTGGGTATAGTTACCTAAAATAAATGCATATTAGCTACCACAAGGCATTTCAGCAACTTCAGCACGTTTCAATGTCCTGTTGTACTTTTTTTTCCACACCGGACACCATGACATTAAAAAACCGAACCCCGATCCTGCAATCTTGAAATCCCATAATCGTGTTCAAGACAAATAGAAAAAGACATTTTCACGCAAACCCGCCACAGTAATGGAATCCATAAAAACACAAAATGTCCAGGCACGGACATTTATGGACATTCTAAGACATTTTACTCCCATTGCAAACAAATCGTGTCCATCTTGCAATCTCATAATCGTGTTCAAGACAAAGCAAGCTTGCCCCGCTTACTTACGTTTAAAAAATACAAACCCGTTCTTGCTCCCGGTTTCCTGTAGCTGGGGTATGGTATCGTACTTGTGCTGGTCCTGAATCTTGCAGATAAAGTAGGCGGGCTTGTCTATATTGCCACGCAGCAGCCAGTTCTCATTTACTATCGGCGGCATCTCGTGGCCCAGCTGGTCTTTTTTGCCGGTAGTTATGTAGTTGGGGTTGCTCCAGGGTTGCTTCTGGCTATAGAACAGGTGGGCGTAGCTTTTGTAGCCCAGTACGCCAACATACACGTCCTTATCTTTAAAGCTCTCAAAATATTCTATGGCCGCGCGCTGCGATATGGCTTCTATTTTTGGGGTAAAGTGCAATACAGTAACCTGTATGGTAATGATCTGCACCAGGCACAATATGAGTATGCCCCTGCGGAAGTTTTTACGGATAAGGCTTACGCTCACCCACAGGCCCACCAGGTACAGCAATCCCCAAAAGCATTCCAGGTAGCTCCAATGTACATCGGCATTCAGATTGGCAACAGCAAAAGGATCGTCGAAGAGGGGTATCAGCAGGTCTTTATGCAGGCCTACAACCGGCAACAAGGTTATGGCTACTGCCAGTATGGTGCCAATGGTAAGGGTGATGATCTTGATCCATTTTTTAAGTTGCACCTGCTCGTAGTTCATACGGTACACCTGCAGGGCCGCCAGGTAGGTAAGCGGGAAGTAGCACAGTGATGAGTAGTGTACTATTTTGGTTTTAACTATGCTGAACAGGATAAGCACTACCCAGAACAGGATCCACATCCAGCGGGTGAAATCTTTGTTCTCGTTATAGGCTGTACGCTTCCGGCTAAAGTTGAGCAGGAACATAGATGCAGGAAAACAACCCAGAAAGAGCACGATAAAATGATAGAAGAAGGGACCACCATGGTCTGCATCCTCGGTACGGAATAGTCTTACCTGGTAAGTAATGAACTCGTTTACCCACCATTTGCCGTAGGTCCAGCCGAAAACGGCTACATCGGTACCAAACCAAAGAGCTATGGGTATAAAGGTACAGAGTGCTACAACAACCAGGTCTTTTATCTTTAACGTATATAAACCCCTGTTAACCACTATGTAAACAACAATGGCAAGGATAGACACCAATATGGCCACGGGCCCCTTGGTGAGCACCGCAAGCCCCAGGAACAGTCCTGCAAGTGCAGCGTGTAGTATGCGCCTGTCGCCACGGCCGGTAAGATATACCTGGAAGAAGGCCATGAATATAAAGTAGTTGAACACGGGATCTATAATGCCCGATTTAAAGTAGAAGTGAGGGAGCCAGCTTGCAGCATACATTAGCATCCACCACCAGGCCAGCCGCTCGTTCAGCACCTTTTTGCCTGCATAGTACAGTGTGGTAATGGTAACTACGCCAATAAACGCATCGGGGAAGCGGGCGGCATATGCACCCACTCCAAACAGCTTCATGGCCAGTACCTGCATCCATATAAACAGTGGTGGTTTTTCCCAGAAGGGCATAAAGTCTATCTGCGCACGCAGGTAGTCTTTTGATACGATCATTTCGCGGGCGCACTCTGCGAAGTTGATCTCGTCCCAGTCAAACAAGTGTACCTGGCCCAGGAATGGGAGGAACAGCAGGGAAGCGCAAATGATAATAAGTATATACCGGGTAGTAGAAGTTTGCATGTGCGGTGTTTAAATGAGCGCATCTTTTTTCAGGAAAACATATTGGTACTTCCGCATGATAGAGAATAGGGCCAAGCAGGTAGTACCACCAATAATACTGCCGGTGTACACATCGGCAAAAAAGTGTGCAGCCAGGTATATGCGTGAGTAACACACTGCCAATGCCAGTGCAAAAAATAATAATCCAAACTTGTTATACCGCTCTTTTAAAAGCAATGACAGGAAGCAGAAAAAGGCAAAACTGCCTGTGCTGTGCCCCGATGGAAAACTATTGCTCATCAATTGCGGCCAGCCATCGGCCACGTGTATCCAGGTGGCGTGATTGAAATAGTTAAGCGGCCTCGGGGCATCAAAAAAATGCTTCAGCCACTGCTCTATAACGGTGGGTATTATGTTGCAGACCAGCGCCGCCGTGAAATACCACCAGTTGCGTAGCGATGGCATACCCAGCAATACCAGCAGGCACAGCACAATGGTGTGCGCCTCGCCCAGTTGGGAGGTATAGAAAAACAATACATCGGTAAACGAGGAATGGTGCGTATTAACAATGGCAAAAAGTACTTGCCTGCTGAAGAGGAACAGCAACAGGCCGCCCACTATTATCCATAATATAAAAGGGATAATAAAATATGGATTGTAAGAAGAGTGTGTTTTATGACGCAACTGATCTCTTTTTATCCTTTGAAAAAAGTACGGAAATAGATTTCCATACGTGAAGATACCAATCCTTGTTGAAAATCTGTGAGTCGTTGCGGGCCTTGTTAATGAGGAAGAATGCTATGGGCAGCAACATGCCGGTTGCCATCCACATACCCATCCAGGCAGGCAGTGAGCCTGTTTTGGCCAGCTTTTCGCCGGTAACAGAGGTAATGTGGAATATAACAAAGAAGCTCACCGCTATGACCAGTGGCATACCCAGGCCGCCTTTGCGTATGATGGCGCCCAGCGGCGCGCCTATAAGGAACAGCAGCACGCATGCAAACGATAGGGTGAACTTGCGGTGAAGTTCTACCTGCATTTTGCGGTAGTTCTCCAGCTGCAGGCGCTCGTTGGTGGCAGTTATATCTATAAGCCCTTTTATATTGCGTGCATTGTTAACTGCAGTTTGTGCAGTGCGCCTGCGCAGGCTGTCGCTCAGCGTAGTAACGAACGCGCCGGTATAGGTCTTTATATTTTTGTCGGGGGTAGTTTTTAGCTTTTTGAGCAGAGTTTTCTTGTCCCTGTCAGCATTGAACCAGGTGATATATGGGCTAAGGTAAGAGCCTACGTTGTTGCCCACGCGTACCCGCTCCTTTGTCATACTGTCTATGTTATCGCGCAGCTGGCTTACATTCATCATCTGGTAAGCGCTTTTAAACAGGTCCTCGTTGGTGCGGCTCAGGCGGAAGCCCGACAGGTCGAACACCTTATCCCAGCTCTTAAAGTACATACGAGTTTGCTGGTAGTTGTGCGTACCGTTGCTGAGGCCTTCATCGTAGCGCCAGCCATCCTGCAGTCGGAAGATGAGGTACTGCTTGTCTGGCGATGGTATCATTTGCCCCTGCTTGGCCAGTATCACCTTGTCGTTGCCCAAACCCTGGCTCATATCATATATGATGATGTTATGTATGGTTTGCCCGTCTTTGTCCTTGCTGCCCACACGTATGCTGTAGCCGTCAATTTCGTTATTAAACTGGTCGGGGCGTATATTAAGGGTGGGTTTTGAATTGCGAAGGTCATATAGCAGGGACAAGGCCTTAAGATTGGCCACAGGTATAACGTTGTTACTAAATACGAACGCCATGCCACCTACTACCAATATAAGAAAGAATAGCGGCCGCATGAACCGCAACAACGATATGCCGGCAGCTTTTATGGCTACCAGCTCAAAGTTTTCACCCATGTCGCCAAACGTCATTATAGAGGCCAGTAGCACACTAAGTGGCAACGCCAGCGGCACCATGGTGGTAGACATGAAGAACAACAATTGCAATATCATCCACACGCCCAGCCCTTTGCCTATGAGGTCATCCATGTACAGCCAGAAGAACTGCATCACCAGTACAAACAATGTTATGAAAAAAGTGATGACAAAAGGCCCTATAAAACTGCGAATGATCAGTATATCTAATTTCTTTATCAACAGCCGCTCATTTAGTGCAAACCTACATAAAACATAAGCCAATCCTTATTATAGAAGATCGGATTAACCTTTTCTTAGAGAAGATGGCAAAAATAAATATTGCGATCCGGTATAGTCAGATCGGTTTTTGCCAGCTCCGCTTACAAAAAAGCCTGCTCCGGTATTGGTACAGAAGCAGGCCCGTTGCATTTTGATGTCCTTTATTAACTGCCTATACGGTGTTTCAGGTCATTTACCTGTGAATTCCAAAGGCGTTCCTGATCTTTCATATCAGCCTTTTCTGCAAAGTCTGTTATCTTAAGAATAGTTTCGTTTGTAATGGAGCTTTGTTCTATCCTGAATTCAAAAAACTCGTTATCGGGGTAATGGTCCCAACGGTATCTTATAAACTCATTTTCTACGTATTCAACAACATCTGCAATGTCGGTCGATCCGTTCCAGCTAAAATAAAATGTGTGTTCTCTCTGATCTACTTTATCTGCAAACCATTCCTGCAAGCCTACAGGAGTGGATAAAAAATCATATAATATAGTGGGGGAGCATCTTACCGGGAATTCTAACGTATACATCATCTTTTTCTTCGTCGTGGAATTATTCACTTGCTATTGTATTTAGTGCAATAATAAAAAAATCATTGAACAATCAAAATTTTTATCCCCAATATTCACTAAAATATATTACATTTCTGTTGAAAACCTTTTTAGGCGGCTGTTAACATATTCTTAATATTTTTTGGGTCGAATGCTCAAGAACCTTAGATTTGCCACATAATAGTAAAGAAACCCATTTACAAACCAATACTTTCCATTTCAAAAACCATTTAATGCTCAGCCTATGTCTATGCGTCAGCTTAAAATCACGAAATCGATAACGAATCGTGAAAGCCAGTCTCTGGAAAAATATCTCCAGGAAATTGGCAAGGTGGATTTGATAACGCCTGAAGAGGAAGTACAGCTTGCCATCAAAATTAAACAGGGGGATCAGCGTGCTTTAGAGAAGCTTACCAAAGCCAATCTGCGTTTTGTGGTATCGGTAGCAAAACAATACCAAAACCAAGGCCTTTCGCTCAGCGATCTTATTAATGAAGGTAACCTGGGGCTTATAAAGGCAGCTCAGCGCTTTGATGAGACCCGCGGTTTTAAATTCATCTCTTATGCTGTGTGGTGGATACGCCAGAGCATATTGCAGGCATTGGCAGAACAGTCGCGTATTGTGCGTTTACCGCTGAATAAAGTGGGTCTTTCTAACAAGATCAGCAAGGCATACTCACAACTGGAACAGGAATTTGAACGTGAACCATCGACCGAAGAACTGGCAGAACTGCTGGAAATAGGTACTGAAGAAGTAGAAACCACACTGGGTGTTGCAGCCCGCCACGTAAGTGTTGACGCTCCGTTTGTGGATAGCGAAGATAATACGCTGCTGGATGTACTGGAAAACCCAAATTCAGACTCTGCAGATTCTATGCTGGAACACCACGATAGCCTGCGTTGCGAAATAGAGCGTTCTTTAAGCACACTTACAGACCGTCAGCGCGATGTTATAAAACTATACTTTGGTATAGGTGTAGAGCACCCCATGAGCCTTGAAGACATAGGCGAAAAGTTTTCACTCACCCGCGAACGTGTACGCCAGATAAAAGACAAGGCAATCACCAAATTGCGTACTGCTACTCGTTGCAACCTTTTAAAATCATATCTCGGCAACTAATACTTTTACATTTTTATAGAAAAGCGCTTCTCCAATAAGGGAAGCGCTTTTTATTTGCGTTGATATTTTATAGGCCATCATACATTTTCCAGCTCAAAGCAGTGCTATTGTATTCCTCTGTGCTTATCCTGGGTGTGCCGTTGTAAAAGCCTGCAAGGTTGCGCTGCCTGAATGCTTCGTAAAGGCTTATGGCACAGGCTACGGATATATTTAAGGAACGTACCATCCCTACTTGTGGTATAATAAAGTTGCCATCGCAATACTTTAAAAAATCGTCGCTTACACCGTGTCGTTCATTGCCAAAAACCAGCGCAACGGGCTCTTTCAAATCCAGGTCGTACAGTGAGCAGGATTCTGTGCCCAGATGGGTGGCAAATATTTTGGTGTATTTTTCTTTTACAGCTTTGATGCATGTCTCCAGATCTTCAAACTGGTGTATGGTGAGCCAATGGGCTGCACTAGCCGAACTTTTCTGGTCGAAGGGAGGGTGACGGCTTATTGTAGTGGTGAGTACATATATTTCGCGTACTCCAACCGCATCGCAGGTACGGAATACCGCAGCAATATTGTGTGGATCATGTACATTTTCAAGTATTACGGTAAGGTCGGGCTGCCTGTTATTCAATACATTTGTTATCCTTTCCCGGCGTTCTGGTGTCATACACCACAAAAGTAAAAAATACAATAAGAAATGACAGGTAAAAACCATCTTCCATACCAAAATATTGAACTGGCAAATGGCTTTGCGCATATTTATATGCATATCATTGGTGTAATGGCGGATGATGTTACGGTTGGGCTATCAGCAGATGAATTGCGAAGAGCAGGGGAGCATAAGCTTGCAACAGATAGGAAACGTTATATACAGGCGCACCTTTTTTTTAGGAAAGTATTAAGTAGTTATATTAATACGGCTCCTTCGGATATTGTTTTTTCTTACACTGATTATGGCCAGCCCCTTCTTGTACAAAAGCCAGGTGAGAAGCCAGTATATTTTAATATATCGTATTGCGGAACGAGGATAATGGTGGGTGTGTCCAGTTACCCTATAGGGGTAGATATAGAGCTGATACGCGATATTGATACTCTGGATATGGACGGGCTGTCACAAACTCTGTTTTCTGCTGGGGAGCGGCGCTACCTGCAATTGATTGATGACCTGCAGGAAAAAAGGGAATACTTTTTTAAGGTGTGGACGCTGAAAGAAGCATTTATAAAAGGTATGGGTACCGGAGTTAGCTACGGGCTGCAGCGCTTTACGGCGCTGCCTGGCATGGGGAGTGCTGCTCCTGTATTGCTGTGCAACGAGAAAGGGTGGGTTTTAAAACAATTGAATAGCGAAAGTTATGCAGCTGCAGCAGCTATACATATTAACCTGTAAAGGGTATTAGCTGAGCATGAGATGTGCATAACGTAGGGCATTATACTCTGCCAAAAAGTTTTCCATCTGGTCATCTTTAGAGATCAGTACAGATTCTTCATCGGAAAAAATAAAGAGGAGGCTAACATCGAGGCCGCAGGAAAACAGGTCGTATTTAGCTAGAAAATAGTCATAATCTTTCTCAGCGTCGTAATATTCTTTATCTACTATATGTACATCGTGTTTTATAGCTGCGTTCATTATTTCTATAGGCTTGCAATCGGGCATTGTGATGCAAATAGCGCATTGGGACATAGATGGATGGTTTTGCTGGTTAATGACGTCTATATTCATTAGAATAAAAACATTACTATGGGTTTATCGGTTTGTTAATTAAACTCAATCATGGTGGTAAAAGTAGCAATTAAGCGTGAATAACGAAACCAAGATAGGTAAATTTATCAGTTCATACAAATGTTGAGACGAAGGGAAGTCGTGATTTGTGAATGTTGGATTGTGGATAGATCAAGCAAATATTTTAGTGGCTAAAAAAAATCCGGTAGAGCAACATGAAATTGTCAGGAAATTCTTTACTTTTGCAGTCCCAATTTTTGGCGAGGTAGCTCAGGTGGTTAGAGCACAGGATTCATAACCCTGAGGTCGGGAGTTCAAGTCTCCTCCTCGCTACAGAAAGTAAAAAGCCGCTCATTGAGCGGCTTTTGTATTTTAAATTCTACATTGTCATATTAAGAAAGGTTTTGCATTTCAATTTCAACTTTCTTTATATCATTGCTTGTTGATCTTTCTCATTAGTTGTTGCAATGACTAATCTTGGGTAATTCAATCAACTGCCACACTATGAAATACACATTGATCCTGATTTTATTATCTGTTGTGTTGTTGTCGTCTTGTTATAAGACACAGCAAGATGCCAAATTTTGCTGGACATGTACCATAAACCAGCGCACCTACAGCGATAGCGCATCGGTTCAGGAACCGTTTGATAGTTTGTACACTATACAGAAGTGTAATGCAACAGTAGGCGATATACAGACCTTCGAACAGCAATACACTCTTGTGGGTACTGTGAATATTGCAGATAGTACGGGGAAAGTATATACCTACCAGGTGGCAGACCTTGGTGCCAGTTGTGTGCAGAACTAGCTGTTAGGTTTAGTTATAGTCTTTTCGGGTGAAGTATTTAAGAAGTGAAAAGCGATTGTAGCTTGGGAGTTGTATAGTCGGCAATGCAAAACAATACATTATTATACTTGTCGAAATCAGCAGCCACATGCATGGTGGTTATTGCTACTGCATTCATTCCGGCATTGAGCGCAGCTTCAACACCTTTGGGTGAGTCTTCAAAAACTATACAATCTTGTGCGGGTACCTGCATGGCTGTGGCACATTTCAGGAATGTTTCCGGGTGTGGTTTGCTTTCACTCACATCGTTAGCGGTAATGACAGCAGAGAAGTAGTGTTTTAGATCGAGATTATCCAGTACAAAATCTACATTGAATGGTATTGCAGCGGTACCTATAGACATGGGGATGCTCATGCTCCCGGCCTTCTTTAAAAAAGCCTCCAGCCCATCTATCAGTTTTAAATGTGGCATGTATGCTTGCTGGTAAGCATGCTCTTTTTGCAGCGCTAGCTCATTCATTTCATCTATTGTAAACCGGCCTTTACCAAATATGCGTTCCAGTACTTCCTCGTTCTTGCCATACATCTGCAACTTCAGTTCGTCGGGTGTCAGGTTAGCCTGTAGCACTCCATTAATAATATTTCCCCAGGCTATAGAGTGGTAACCCATGTCATCTATCATAGTGCCATTCATATCGAATATAAACCCCTTACTCATCATATCTGTTTTGTAAACGTTCGCAATGTAGCGCCTGATTGGCTTTTTCTTTTCAGCCTAGCGTTTGGGCTTGTCCTTTTTTACTTTGTGCAGGTCCTTTAATTCCTGTTTTTCAACTGAATTCAGTTTTTCAATTGCAGCTGTAAAGGCGGTAGCACTAATATCTGTTATATGTGCCTTTAGGAATGCCAAAGTCTTGGTGGGATACACATTCCACATCTCACGTAATGTCCACCCAACACCTTTTTGCACAAAATAGTTTTCGTCCTTTAATAGCGGCTGCACCATTGCCACCAGCTTTTTATATGGATGGATATTTTTTCTTACACGGCTGTAGTATAGCAAGCCAACTATTGATTGACGCCGTTCCCACGGATTGGGTGAGGTATTCCATAGCGCATATTGGGTATAAACGATTTCCGGTTGCTGCTCAAGCAGTTGTGCATATATAGACGAAAGTCCGTCGGAATGCGCCCAATTGTCCGTCTTCGTTACCCAGTTTTTTAGGACATTCCATATGTCTGTACCCTCAAATTGAGACAAATGCTTACCCGCAAATAGCAATGCTATATTCATCAGTTCATAATGGTTGCTATTTATCCATATATCGTTCCATATATCCAATTGTTCTTTTAATGGCAAGTGGCTGAAACTAAAACCTGTTTTAAATATTGCGCGCTGTTTAGGAACAGATAAGCCTATGTGCTCGTAATTGGTACCTATGTATTTCTTCAAGTCCTTGAACTTGCTGGGCTTGTCGGTTTTAAGGCCTTCGTGCAGATGGTGCAGTACTTCTGCTTGGTACTTATGCATAGTTGCAAATTAACAGCTTTTGACGTTTTACTGGCATGAATTTTCCATTTCTATAGTTGTTAATAATAACGCCATGAAAAATCAAAAGCTTCCGTTCTCCCAGGCATTAAGTGTAGGTGCATTGGCAGGTATGCGCGCTACCGCCGCACCCTTAATTGTGAGTCATATTCTCAGTCAGTCCCATTCATACGAGCTAGAAGATTCACCATTGGATTTTATGCAATCGAAAACAACCGCTGCAATATTTAAATTTATAGCGCTGGGTGAAATTGTAATGGATAAATTGCCCTCAACACCCGACCGTATTAAGACATCAGCTGTAGGCGGGCGTATTATGAGTGGTGCATTGGCAGGCGCTGCATTATATAAAGCACACGGTGGAAGTATAGCAGCGGGTGCACTAGTCGGTGCAGCTGCGGCATATGCCAGTTCTTTTGCCAGCTTTTTCCTGCGCAAAGCAGTAGTTGACAAATGCAAGATATATGACCCGATAATAGGTGCCGTGGAAGATGCAATAGTAGTAGGCCTTGGGGTGGAGTTGTGCAGGATGAAAGAAGGATCAACAATATAAGCAATGCCTGAGCCCGGCATTAAAAGTGAGATAGAGGCTAAATATATCTTTGGGCAGCAGGGGCTATCTCTTTTATTTACCCTGCGCCTGAGCTATCTTTACATCATGCTGAATAGCAAGCCTATAGAAGATAGTTTCCTGCACAAGGGCTTAAGAAAACAACTGGTACAATTACTTAGAGAAAAGGGGATCCAGGATGATAGGGTGTTGGCTGCAATAGAGGCTATTCCCCGTCACTTTTTCCTGGACAAAGCTTTTGAGCGTATAGCTTATGAGGACAGGGCATTCCCTATTACTGCCGGGCAAACCATATCGCACCCATATACTGTAGCGCACCAGACCGAGCTTCTGGAGCTAAAAAAATATGATAAGATATTGGAAATAGGCACAGGCAGCGCCTACCAGGCGTGCGTGCTTGCCGAAATGGGATTTGCCGTGTATAGCATAGAGCGCCAAAAGGCTTTATACGATCACGTGGGCCAGTTTTTTTTCATCAAAAGTTACCCTAAGCTGAAACGATTCTATGGCGATGGTTTTGAAGGGCTGCCTTCATATGGCCCGTTTGATAAAGTTATTATTACATGTGGTGCTCCATTTGTGCCCCCCAAGCTGATAGAACAGTTGAAACCCGGTGGCCTTATGGTAATACCCGTAGGCGACGATAACGGACAAAAAATGGTGCGCATACGCAAAGGGCTGGATGGCAGTTTAACTGAAGAGCAGTTAGGTGATTTTGACTTTGTGCCTATGTTGGAGGGAAAGAACAAATAAGGCTAAGGACGTATCTTCAGAGCCTTCACGTTTCGCTGGACGCCATTAAATTTTGATCGCTTTAATGGGGAATTTTTAAAGACACTTTTAAAGTGGTCCTCGCTCATCTGTTCCCATTGTTGCAGGGATAAATTCAGTATTTCTGGTATAGGGGTAAATGCACTTTCTGTGTTGGGTTTAGAGAACCTGTTCCATGGGCACACATCCTGGCATACATCGCAGCCAAACATCCAGTTATCCATCTTACTGTGCAATTCGCCCGGTATCAAGGCATCTTTTAGCTCTATGGTCAGGTAAGATATACATTTGTTGGCATCTACCGTTCCGGGCGCTATAATGGCGTCTGTTGGGCATGCATCCATGCATCGGGTACATGTGCCGCAATGGTCTGTATTAAAGGCGTTATCGGGCACCAGGTCAAGATCGGTGATGAGCGTAGCTATGAAGAAAAAAGATCCGGCCTGTTTAGTAAGCAGGTTAGCATTCTTGCCTATCCAACCCAAACCGCTACGTGTAGCCCAACTCCGCTCCAGCACCGGTGCGCTGTCAACAAAGCCGCGTCCGTCCACCTCACCTATATGTTGTTTTATAAAAAAAAGCAATTCATTTAGCTTATCTTTTATAACATAATGATAATCGATACCCCATGCATACTTAGCAATATGCGGTGTATTGGGTTGCTGTGCCTGTGCTGGAAAATAATTCAAAAGCATGGTAATGACCGATTTGGCGCCTGGTACCAGTTTGCGCGGATCTATACGCAAGTCAAAATTGCGCTCCATATACTGCATGCCAGCCTGGAACCCATTTTGCAGCCATTGCTCTAACTTGCGGGCATCATCATCCAACTGCGTGGCAACGGCAATACCACATGCATTAAACCCAAGGCGCGCGGCCTCTGTTTTTATTAGATCGGTATTTTTTTGAGCAGATGACAAGATATATTATTCGGTCTCCTTTAGATTCTTAATGGTTACCCCACGAATTTCGGAAAGCTTTCCCAGACAAGCTTCAGAATGTTTGATAGGTATGCCGGCTACTACAAGGCAGAACAATTGCAGCTCCTGTTTGTAAATGGTGGCTTCACTATGTTTTAATAGATTCAGCACCTCACCCATTGCAGGATAGTCAAATGATATTTCCACTTTATGCTCTATCCATTTTTCAATGTGGCCAGCGGCGGCCAGGGCATCGGCAGTAACAGTTTTGTAAGCATTTATAAGCCCGGGCACCCCCAGCAATGTACCTCCAAAATACCTGACTACGATTACGAGTACATTCGTAAGTCCTGCGCTATCTATCTGCCCCAGTATGGGTTTGCCAGCACTGCCGGCGGGTTCTCCATCGTCGCTAGCCCTATATTGATTGCCATCTGTACCCATACGGAAAGCCAGGCAGTAGTGCACTGCCTTAGGATGTTCTTTCTTTAACAACTGCACCTTTTCTTTTACATCCTGCAACATAGCCACAGGGTATGCATATGCAAGAAACTTACTGCCGCGATCTTTGAATTCGGCAGTAGTAGTCCCTGATATTGTTGTGTATTTATATACCTCCATACTATGTTCCAAATGCAATTAATAATATCGCCGTCACAGACAGCACTAATCCTACAAAACGCAACAAGGTTATTTTTTCTTTGAACAACAGCAAAGCTACTAACGTTGAAACCACTAATACCCCAATATTGTTAACCGGTATAGCAGCCGAGCTTTGCAGGAAACCTGAATGTAATAATCTTATAAAGTAATAAATGGAAAAGTAATTGGGTATTCCTATGCAGATGCCCGCCAGTACATTGCGCCAGCGCAATTGAATGCGTTTGAGTACAAAAAGAACAATGATCAGTACCGCTCCTATACTACCGGCAGCAGCAAATGTGTAAATGGTAAATAAAGATTGATCAGCTGGGGTGCGCAGGTAGCCATGCTGTATGTAGTTCAATAATGCGTCTAGCAACCCACTGCCTATGAACAATAGTGCAAGCCATCCCAGAGCCGCGGGTTTATTATCTTCTTTTTTAGCACGGCTTGTAAGGTAAACTGCAGGGAAAGCCAGGATGATGCCTAATATACTATACAAGCCATCGTGCTCTTTATAAAGGATAATGGCCAACAAAACCGGTATTACCAGCGATAGCTTATTGGCTATTGTTGTGGTAGTTATGCCATCGATCCTGGTACGGTAAGCTATGAGATTGAACAGTGAAATAAAACATGCACCGGTAAGTAAAGCCCATGGAAACCATCCTTGCTGTACGTCATTGTGATTGAATGGCTGGTAGCCTATTGATAGGCTGCCGGTAATTACGCATACCCAGTAGTTAACCACAATTGCCTGCAAAATATCTACTTTATACCTGGGCAGCATTTTGAAAATGACAGACAGGACCGTATTGAGTAAAATGGTAGCTATTAAGTAGAACATCCCGGTTGGTAATTATAATTCCATGCCCTGCATGTATAGGGTAGATGACCTGTTTACCCAGAGCTGCAACCTGTCTTGCTCCAGTTGTGTAGCAAAGGCATGTATTGAGTTTTGTAAAAGCGGTGCGGCTATACCCTGTGGCAATGACACAGCGCCGGTAAACACCCTCGCTTCATCCCACAGGTTTTGTGTAATAAAGCTATTTAAAACCTTTGCACCACCTTCTACTATAAGCGAAAGAATGCGGGCATCGTGCAGCCGTTGCAACAGGTTGGGCAGTAATGTTTCATCAAACTGCATTTGTAAGAAGTGCAGATTACCCTGCAATGTATCTTTTTGTTCGTTGATGATCCAGGTCGCGGCAGCCTCATTAAACAGCTTATGGGTGTGCGGTACTTTCAAGTCTTTATCCAGCAATATGCGTAATGGTTGTTTCCCTTTCCACAGTCGTGCAGTAAGCTCGGGATTGTCGTTGATGGCGGTATTGGTACCTACCAGTATGGCGCCCTCTTCTGTGCGCCATTTATGGGCCAGCGTGTGGCTATGCGTATTGCTGATCTGCAGCCTGCGCCCATCAGAGGGGGCTATATATCCTTCGGGTGTTTGCGCCCATTTCAGGATGATGTATGGCCTTTTGTGGGTATGGTAACAAAAGAAACGCCTGTTTACCCATTCACCCTCAGCTTGGAGTATGCCTGTTTGCACTTGAGCCCCGTATTCTTCCAGTATCCCAATGCCCCTGCCACCCACTTTTTCAAAAGGGTCTATATTGGCGATCACTACTTTTTTTATTTGCTCTTGCACCAGCCGTACTGCGCAAGGAGGGGTGATGCCCTGGTGGGCGCAGGGCTCCAGGCTTACATACATGGTACTGTCGGGTATCAAAGCCCGATCTGCTTCTTGTACACTGTCTATGCAGTTTACTTCGGCATGGGCAGCGCCATAATAGTGATGCCAGCCTTCGCCTATAATGCGCCCGTTGTGCACCAGCACCGCTCCCACCATTGGGTTGGGCGCAGTATAACCCTTAGCCCTTTGGGCCAGCTCCATACATCGCCGTATGTATAATTCATCATCCGTCATCGCTCCACGAAAGTAGTAACAAACCGTTATATCTTTATGCTATGCTTACCTACACAACTGCCTTTCATCAATTATGCCAGGCACTGCAGCCATTGTATGATGCCCGGGAGGCAGCAGCGATCGCCGATCAATACCTTACCCACCTTACCGGGGCAGATAAACTGAAGCGTATTGTAGAACGGGATACCCAATTTACACTGGTACAGGAAGCCTTGTGGACTGAAGCAAAAGAACAATTAGCCGCAGGAAAACCCCTGCAATATGTAATAGGTATTACCTGGTTTATGGGACGGGAATTCATTGTAAATGAGCATGTGTTAATACCCCGACCCGAAACCGAAGAGCTTGTTGAGTGGATCATAAAAGATTACAAAGGAAAGCAAGACATAACCATAGTTGATATTGGGACGGGGAGTGGGTGTATTGCTATTTCGGTGAAATTAGGATTATGTGACCCGGATTGGATTCGAACCAATGACCCACAGCTTAGAAGGTTGATGCCCCTTGGAGAAGATGTTGAAATAACAGCCTTTGATATAAGCTCCCAAGCACTTATTGTTGCGACTAAAAATGCTGAAAACTTACAGGCTGCAGTAACTTTCCAACAGCTTGATATACTTGATGAAAGCCAATGGAACAATACAGACATGTACGATGTTATTGTATCCAACCCGCCTTACATTCCTGTATCTGAGCAAGAGCACATGCATACCAATGTAAAAGACAATGAACCAACTATAGCGTTGTTTGTGCCGAACGATGATCCGTTGCTCTTTTATAAAGCGATAGCGCAATATGGAAAGGCCCATCTCAAACACAATGGAGCCATATACTGTGAGCTGCACATGAGCCATGCCCACCAAACTGCTGAAATGTTTCGCCATGCTGGGTACACTCAGGTGCTGGTAAAAGATGACATGCACGGTAATCCGCGGATGTTAAAGGCTATGTTCCAGTGATTTGATATGCCTTATTATTTTTCCTGCATGGTCTCTTGAGTTTTCAATGAACCATTTATGTGTATCCAGGCCACCACATACTACGCCCGCCAGGTATATACCCGGAATGTTAGTTTCCATAGTATCTGTATTGTGGGTGGGGTAGAGGCGTGGCTCGCTAAGATTTACTCCAGCTTGTGTGAGCAAAGAAAAATCGGGACGGTAGCCAGTTAGGGCTATTACAAAATCGTTGGGCAGAGTTACTTTCCCTTCCAGTGTTTGTATATCTACTTCAGTTTGCCGTATTGCGGTAAGATTGGAATTGTAATATGCCTTTATACTGCCCTCATTTATGCGGTTGATGATGTCGGGCCTTACCCAGTATTTTACCCTTTCGCCCACTTGTGGGCCACGAATGACCATGGTAACGTGGGCCCCCTTTCGATAGGTTTCAAGCGCGGCATCTACAGCGCTGTTGCTTGCGCCTGCTATCACCACATGCTGCATAGCATAGAAATGTGGATCGCGATAGTAATGCATTACTTTAGACAGGTCTTCGCCCGGCACATCTATGGTTGCAGGTATATCGTAAAAGCCGGTAGAAATGATGACTTTGCCTGTGGTATAATTTGCTTTGGATGTTTTGACCTCGAACTGATTGCCTGCAGGGGTAATAGCATGTACAGTTTCAAATAAATGAATATTTAAATTGTATAGTGCCGTAACCCGCCTGTAATACTCCAATGCCTCGGCCCTGTTGGGTTTTGTATTTACCGACATGAACGGTACATTCCCGATCTCCAGCTTTTCTGATGTAGAAAAGAAAGACATGTTGAGCGGGTAGTTGAATAAGGAATTGACCAGGCAACCCTTGTCTATAATAATGTAAGTGAGTCCTGCTGCTTTTGCCTCTATACCACAGCTAAGACCAATAGGGCCGCTGCCTATTACTACTACATCGTAATCAGTTTTCATTATAAACGAAGTTAGGTCTAAGCGGCAAGTACACAAAGTTTTGCCAGGGCAGATGCCAAGCGCTGGTATCTGCTATTCAAGAAACAATGTGTAATAATGAAACCTGCTATTTTTTGCTCAATTGTGCGGGTGTGGGCTGAGATTTGAAAATGCGGTCGCGGATATAGGCACCTATACCTACAACTGAAATATAGTTCAACGGAAACTCCAGCAACACATGCAGGAAGCTAAGGAAGAACAGCCATTGCAGACCTACAGAATAGTTGTAGATATATAAACTGATGCTGATGAGCCATATTGCCAATACCACTGCAAAACGTGCTTTGGGTACCTTATGCCATTGTATAACCCTTGTTTTTGAGAACCAGTTGAGGTAGTGATAAGTATATGCAAAGGCAATAAAACGCATGAGCAGGATACCAGCCTGTGAATGGAAGATGATCTCGTTCCAGCTTTGCTCAGATGGTTGCTCAGGTACATTCATAAAATGAGATAGGGAGAAGCGATTGACACCCCTGAACAGGTCGTAAGCTGTAATACCATAGGAACTTGGGCCAAAGAACGTTGTATTTGGAAAAACCGTGTACAGCAGCACAGGACATAATAGCAGCACTACTACTGATAGGACTCCCATCTTGCTTTTGCTTTTCAGTGCACCATACAGCATAAATAGCATGGTGAAGATATACACGTGTATGAGCGTAGGCAGGAACACCAGGAAGAACAGCCAGAAATGTTCTGATAGTTGCGATGTGACGATAATCAGTAGCAAGCCCGCTATGCGCGCAAAATTGTTCTTTACAAATACAAATACTATAGACCCGAGGAATGCAATGTACGTGAGGTAACCTGCAAAATGCTGTGGAAACTCCAGCTCCAGGTATTTTGAGAAATTTGTAAGGGTAACCAAAAGGCCTATAACCAGTAGAACAACTGCATCGTACTTGCCTTTGGTGTAATATTTCTTGTCATGCAACCACGATATTTCTGTGAGGTAGTGCAAAGGGCCAAGAATGGCATATGAAAAGAGGAACAGTTCAAAAGGTATGACCATGGCAACAGCACAGGCAACCAACATTAATCCTATGTTTACTACGTCTATACGTTCACCTGCAGTTAAACTCATTTCTTTTTTATATGTTTTGGCAAACAACTAAAGGGTTATCGCTATAAAATTATACAGTTTTTTTTATAGTTGCCTTCCTGGCACATAGATATTAATGATGATATTCGTCATCTGACCCCCAAAGAATGTAAAGATTACAATTCTATTACCGTATCAATGTTACATCGCCTTTTAAATGATGTGTTGTAGGCACAAGAGTATTGCTGTCTAGCATGGTAAATTTAATGGTCCAGTAATAATCGCCCATGTCGCAAGGGTGCTGGTTGAAAGTTCCATCCCAACCATGATCAACATTAAAAGTATGGAAAACTGTTTGTCCCCATCTATTGAATATGCTCAACTCAAATGAAGCTAATCCTGCTGTATTTAGTGCTGTTATGCGGAACACATCGTTCTTTGAATCCCCGTTAGGTGTAAAGGCATTTGGCACAAAAAAGGGGTTGGGACAGCCAAGGTTCGATACTACTCTTTCTACTGTAGCGCTGCACTTATTACTGTCTGTTACTGTTACTGAATAGGTGCCGGGTAGGGTCACCAGGTAGTTAGGTGCGTAAGATTTGTCTTGCCATTGGTATTGTTTAAATGGACCGGGATATAAATTCAAGGTCTCAAAATAGTCAAAACATATCGCTGTGTCCTGGCCTATATACGGAAGTGGCATAGGGTATTCGCCTACTACAGTAGTATCGTAAGTGATACAGCCCTCTTTTGTTGTTACCTGTAGTATGTATGTGCCTGCCGGTACATTTGTATAGCTGGTAGTATCGCCGCTGGACCAATGGTAGGCTTTAAAAGTTTCAAGAGAGGCGAGTTTTACTGTGCTGCCGGGACATGCAGAGCTATCGCCCACAACATGGGAATATATTTGAGGATAGTATTTAACAATCACCGAATCTGAAAGGAGGCAGTTGTGTACTGTTTTTACTAATACATGGTATGCTCCCGGTTCTGTTACGGTAAATGAAGGGCTTGTTGAAAGGTCTTGCCATGTATAGCTTACAATATCCGCAGCAGGCTGTGGAGATAGTATTAGTGAAGCACCATAGCACACCGTGGTGTCTTTAAACGGTTGTAGCGCATCATTGCCTACATGGGCAGTATCTACTACAATACACCCACGCGTTGTTACTGCATGCACTATATATGTTCCGGAGTGGGTAACTGTGATAGAAGAATCTGTGCCTCCGTTAGACCATCTATACGATGTGTAAGTGCCAGGTAAGGTTATAGATGCCGGAGTGCTGTTATTGCACACAATGGTATCCAGAAGGTGCGGTTTGGTGAGCACCTGCACATGTGCAGAATCTGTAAGCTGGCAACCAAGGTGTGTAATGACAGATATAGTGTATTCCCCGGTTGTGGCAGCAGTATCTGTAGGGCCACTTGTAGCATCCTGCCAGAGATATGATGTGAAATTGCCGGCTGGTGTAGGTGATAAAACTATCCGGGCATCAGGGCAAATTATGGTGTCTTTTATAAAGCCAAGGGTATCAGATTTAATAACAGCCGTGTCTAGCACTACACATCCTAGATTGGTAGTTGCCTGCACGCTGTATATGCCATGCTGACCAACGGTTATGCCCGATGTTGTAGCCCCTGTTGACCATAAATAAGACTGGTAACCAGGATCCAGCGCCAGGTTGAGAGAAAATGCTGTACAAGTAATAGTATCGTGCAGGAACAGTGCGGGGTAAAAGAAAGGATTAGGTAAATTATATTGTGTACCGCCATTACCACCGTCTGTGGCATAGTCTGTTGTGTTGTAGCATGGGCTTGCTGGATTGAGTACTAGCCCCGCAAGTCCACCAGAAACATTAACCGATGCACCTGATGGTATACTTGCTGTAGAGAACCAAACTACACCGCCACCGCCACCGCCGCTGGGTGCGTGGCAATTAGTTGGGTATAATGTATTATATACGCTGCCACCCTTGCCGCCTTTCGCCTCAAGCTGCACAGTGGTGTAGTAGGAGGGGCATTCCAGGTAGATAGTACCACCAGCACCCCCGCCTGATGTTCCTTCATCATGTGTTTGCAAAATACTATCACCATCAGACCGAATCGTATAGCCGTTACCAGTAATGCTGTTGGCGCGAATTAATATAATACCGCCTCCGTTGCCGCCATGATATACAGTATAACCATTATCGTGTTGCGGACCGCCGCCACCGCCACCCAGGAATAATCTGTTTGTCGTGGCCGTAAGGCTATAGCCGCCATACCCAACGTAGGCTGAGTTTACCGACTGGTTACCGCATCCGCTCCATTGAGCGCCACCATTGCCGCCAGCACCAAAGTTGGCACCACCACCTGCTGGGGCATTACCTGCGCCTGCGCCACCACCACCATTGGCCAGGGGCGCCCTGCCGCTTTCTTTGCCGGGTACATATTGTGCTATGCCCTCACCTTTAAGTCCATCCTGGTTTGAGGCGCTGGATACACAGTAGTCATTATTGCCGCAACTGAAAGAAACCCCAAAGAGATTGCCACCCAGGAATCCATTAAAGCTAACATCTATATCGGCATTCAGAGTGACGTCTCCTGCATCCATCACCAAAACACCGCCCACGCCATTTGCCCATGGCGCACATGTAAGTGTGCCGGTTACCGTAACAGGGGAAGTGTATACAGCTACTTTTATAAGCTGCACGCTATCTCTCACGCTATATAGATTGCATATTGGCCCTTGCAACACTACCGTGTCTCCCGATGTATAATTGACAATGCCAAATTCGTACAAACCTGCACTATTGAGCCCTGTAATTGTTCCAAAGGTGGAGCTGTTAGATACGTCGATCGACGCGCCCTTCATTTGTATCAGCATTACCTTATCGTTGGCAGCAAATACATTGTTGGACACCACTATTCTGGGCGGATTAGCGCCAGGTTTAGTAATGTACGTAACCTTTGCATACTGGTTTACAATGCCAGATATGTTGATCTGCGCATGTGCCTTGTTGTTGAAGAAAGAATAGAAAATAAAAACTGATCCATAAATAACTGAGCGTAAAAAATTTTTCATGGACGAAATTGTTATGTTGTCAATAAATGTTTTAGTTCAATACTTCATCAAAATATTTATTTGGTTTAATAGAAGGTAACTAAGCCATTTTGCTTAGTTACCAAAATAATAAAGGTTTTATATAATAGATAGGGTAATGTTTATTTTACCTTAAAAGGGTCACATTTCCTTGGTAATGCTCCTGATCGCCATTTGTAAATTGTACATCTATTGAATAGATGTACACACCTTCAGGTTGCGGCTTGTTGTTAAACTTGCCATCCCATCCACGGCCATTAATACTTGTAGCCTGGAACACTTCAACACCCCACCGATCAAAAATGTTAAGGGTGAAAGTTGTAATGCCCTTACCCAATAATTGTCGTGGGAAAAAGTAGTCATTCACTCCATCTCCGTTAGGTGTAAATGCGTTTGGTACATCCAGGTAGCAGTTTTTAAATACATCTACGCTATCGCTGGTACTGCAGCCATCCAGGGTAATAGTGGCACTATACCGTCCATCGCCGGTTACTGATATCTGGCTGGTAGTATCGCCGGTATTCCATACCCAATGTGCGGCGCTATTGCCTGCGTTAAAATAGTCGCCAATTAAGATGGTACTGCCATTAGGGCAAATAGAAGTATCGGGGCCCAGGTTAAGCGTTGGGAAAGCATTTGCAGTAATGCTTTTGGTATAGGCGGCATCGGGGCACAACCGGTACTTCCCGGTAAGGGTTACAACATATGTGCCTGGAGTAGTATATGCATGCAGTATCGATTTGTCGTTGTCGATAATAGTGTTATCGCCAAAATTCCACACCAGGCCCGTATCGCCGGTTGAGGTATAATGTGCAGTGAACAAAGTAGCTTGTCCCTCGCACAATACGCTATCCGGCACTATGAAAGATACCGTTGGCAGTGTATCGATGATCAGCTTAACTGAATCTTTCAATACGCAGTTGTGTATTGTGCTCACCGTAACACCATATATGCCGGTAGTATATGCCGTAAACGTGGTAGTACTATCTCCGTTATTCCAGGTATATGATGTAAAGTTTACTGATGGTTGCGGTGTAATTATATAACCGGTGTTAGAGCATAACGCTGTGTCGTTACCAAGGGTCAATGAGTCAACAATAACGTGTGCTGTGTCATCTACAATACAACCTATCTGTGTTACTGCATGCACGGTGAATGTTCCCGATCCTGATGTGATTATACTATTATGTGTATCGCCATTTGACCATAAGTACGAGCTGTAGCCGGCAGGCAGGGTAAGAGGTACACCTATATGTGCATTACAAACAATAGTATCTCTAAGTAATGGCTTGGTCATTACAATAATGTGTATGGAGTCTTGCAAACGGCAGCCATGAATTGTGGTAGTGTTTAATGTATATGTGCCTGTTTGTATTACGCTATAAGATGAGGTAGTAGTGCCATCCTGCCATTGGTAGGTAAAAAAGTTACCCAATGGCTTAGGTGTTACAATAAATGGACTGCCAAAGCAAACCGTAGTATCATCGCCGAGGCTTAGGGTATCATAACGCACTTTTGAAGTATCATATAATGTGCAGCCAAGTGGTGTTACCGCTTGCAATGTATAAGTTCCCGTCTGAGAAACAGAAATAACATTTGTAGTTGCACCTGTTGACCAGTTGTAAGACTGGTAACCGGTATCCACACCTATCGATATACTGCTGTTGTAACAGAGAATTGTATCGGTAAGGTTTTGTGCCGGGTAGAAGAAGACATTGGGTAAATTGTACAGCACATTACCGCCACCCCCGGCCTGCGCATTGTAAGGGGTATTATAACAAGGGCTTGAAGGGCGAAGTACCAGGCCAGGTACGCCACCATTTACTGATGGGCTCACCGAGGCCGGAAGCGATGGTGTAGATAGCCATATAGCGCCACCACCGCCACCACCGCTGGGTGGGTGGCATGAGTTCGGGAAAGCATTGTTATAGACATCACCACCTTTACCGCCATTTGCCTCTATTTGCACCGTGTTTGTATAATTGTTGCACTGTAAGTAGATGGTACCACCCGCGCCAGCGCCAGAGGTCCCTTCATCATGTGTTAAGGCTACACTATCGCCATCTGAACGAATGACATGATAATTGCCAACAATAGCTTTGGCCTTTATTAGAATAATTCCGCCACCATTACCGCCGTGATATACAGTATAGCCATTGTCATGCTGGGGGCCACCACCACCACCGCCCATAAAAAGGCGGCCTGCAGTATAGGGCAATGCAAACCCTCCATAGCCAAAGTAATTTACATTAACAGCAGCTGAGCCGCAACCATCATATTGAGATCCTCCATTACCCCCGGCACCGTAATTACCCCCGCCACCGGCAGCAGCATTACCTGCGCCTGCGCCACCACCGCCGTTGGCCGATGCTGCGCGGCCACTTTCACTGCCTGTTATATATTGTGCTATACCTTCTCCTTTAAGGCCATCGGCGCTGCTTAGACCAGTATTAGGCACTGCAAAATCGCTTGCACTACAATTAAAAGTTACCCCAAATACATTGCCACCTAAAAAACCTCTTGTGCTTACATCCACATCTGCATTCATAACAAATGAATCGGCTGCATCAACAACAAGTACACCACCAACACCATTGGCCCATGGGGCACAGGTAAGTATGCCTGCCACAGTTACTTTGTTGGTGTAAACGGCTACCTTAATAAGCTGCACACTATCTGGTACACTATATGCATGGCATACCGGACTTTTTAGAGTAACAGTATCACCTGAGACAGATTTTACAATGCCAAATTCATACTCACCGGCACTGTTCAAGTTGGTAACTGTACCAAAGCTTGCAGTATTGGTATTAATAATTGTAGCGCCTTTCATCTGAATGAGCATTACCTTATCATTGGGCAAAAAGACACGGTTGTTCACCACTATTTTTGCCGGCATAATGCTTGGCGGTGTTATATACGTGACCTTGGCGTATTGGTTTACAATACCAGAGATGGCCTGTGCCGAAGCTCGGCTACTAATGAGTGCAAGGCATATAAACGAAAATGTTACAAATAGGGTAGAGCGTAAAAGTTGTTTCATGTGCTGGCAATTATAATGTCAGTTTATTGTGTTGTTATTTGTTGAACTTACAGGTGTAATAGACAACAGATGTTGGCTATGGGTTGGTTTTATATTATTTTAATTATCTAATAGTGACACTCCAGGTTTTCTGCCACATTTCCCCGGCATTTAAATGCCTTATCCCTTCTTTTTCTGTTAGCTCCTGGTTGTGATTTACGCCGTCTGCAATGCCTTCCCAAGGTTCTATGCATACAAAATTTGCATCCTTAAATGCCCATATGCCCAGGAATGGAAATTCACCAATATTGTAATCCAATCCGTGTTTGTTCTTGTCTGTTTTAAGTGATATTACATCAGACTTTGGATGTTTGAAAACAAGCGCATCTTTATAAAACAGCTCGTGTGTAAGTGGTATCCTTTTTTCTGCATGCAGGAAGGGAACCGCGTCTGCTATCAGAGAGTCTTTTAATGTGTAAAGTGGTAAGGTTTCAGTTTCATTAAATTCTAGGTAGTAGTCACTGTAAGACAAGTCTTTGGTGAGTGGAACAGCAAATGCCGGGTGAGCTCCTACAGAAAAATAAAGTTCTTCCTTCCCATTGTTCCGTACATCGTAAGTAACAGAGAGTTTGGTATCCTCCAGTGCATAATGAATGCGCAACTGGAAGGTGAATGGATATGCGGCAAGCGTCTCCTCATCGCTTTCCAGCAAAAAGGTGGCTTTATCTGTTGAAGATGTTTCAACTTTAAATTCTTTGAGCCATGCAAAACCGTGTCGCGGTAACTCGTAGTTTTTGCCTTTATATTTATAAGTACTGTCTTTAAGTAACCCTACTATTGGGAATAATAACGGGGAGTGTTTTGGCCAGAATGCAGGATCTGCATTCCACATATATTCAAGACTATTTTCTTTATGATAAATACTGCGTAATTCTGCGCCCTTAGTGGCTATTTGCACTTTAACAAGTTCGTTCTCTAATATCAGCATGTTCAAGATTTGTTGCGAGCTATGAATGTAGCTAACATTTTATTCAATTGCAAGTGTTGGGAAGCAAGTGCATTAAATAAAAATGGCGCCCAAGGGCGCCATAGATCTTATATGATATAAAACGTATTTTAATTTTTTAATCCCACTTTACACTGATGTAATCAGCTGTACCATTGGTGTTAGCTTCGGCCACAATACCTATTGTAGAACCTAGCAAAGGCCTCGCAGTTACAGAGAATACTTGCACGCCATTTATATAACCATACCATTCTCCTGCGGTCTGGTCAATTTCTAGTACGTTAGCTCCCCCAGGGTTAGCCGCAGGTGTTTTAGCCCAATTAAGTATTGTTGACCTTGCGCTTAAGGAATCACCCTCATGAAACAATCCATAATTACCGTTATTGTCTATCTCAAAAGTATAGCCATAGTCAGCTTTAGCGGTGCCAAAAGCAAGGCCCATGATGTGATCAGACTGTACACTGGTTTGCAATACAAAGTCGTGTTTTGTATCAAATGCCGGATTTACAGTGTCTTTAAAATTAGCATTTGTTGTTGTTGGGTGGTAAATAAAATTGAGGTAACCACCACTTACGGTGATACTGGTGTTGTGTATCACATCTATTTTGATCCAGCCATTTGTATCATTTACAAATGGATCATTAAACGAATATGGATATGTTATGCTGGCAGGAGTGACATTATTGTTATTACTTTTTGAGCATGAGGCAGCGCATACAGCAGCTGCAAATGCCAGTAAAATAGCTGTTTTGTTCATTTTCAACATAAGTTCAGAGTACTTGATTGCGTGATATTACAAAAATAACTGCATTTGTTATACATTTTTAGAGTTTTCAGGTTGTAATTTTTTTATTGCAAACTGTCTGACGTTTTTTACTATTATCAAATTGCTTACATGTCACCATTGGCATGACTTTTTAAAGCCTTTTATAAACATATATCACCATGGACAAGTTGGAATTAAAAGGTCGCTGGAACGAATGGAAAGGTAAAATAAAACAGGCTAATGCCAACCTTACCGATGATGACCTGCAATATGAAGAAGGAAAAGATGATGAGTTTTTTGGACGTATGCAGCAGAAGCTGGGTAAAACCAGGGATGAAGTTATAGACTGGCTGAAGTCGCTGGGATAGAAAAATCAAATACGCATTGGCCTGTTCATGAAAATGAATGGGCTTTTTTATTGCTGCAATACAGCTATTCTTTCTTTTACCAGGTCCAAAGCCATGTGCAACTGTTCAGTACGGCTTATATGGCTATTGTCTATAAGCACAGCATCAGGTGCCTGGGTAAGGGGGCTTTCAGCACGGTTGGTGTCTATATAATCACGCATTTCAAGGTTGTGACGCACCTCGTCAAGTGAGAGATTGTGATTGGCCGGAAACAATTCCTCAAACCTCCGAAGCACCCGTATAGCTGGGTCGGCAGTCATAAATATTTTTAGTTCGGCTTCGGGGAATACAACCGTTCCTATATCCCTGCCATCCATAACTATACCCTTTTTACGACCCATTTTTTTCTGCTGGCCCACAGCAAAAGAGCGCACTTCCTTTATAGCTGCAACGTCACTTACTTTATCGGCAACCACCATCTCGCGTATCAGGTGCTCTACGTTTTCATCGTTGAGGTGTATCTCAGACTTGTTGTGGGCGCTGTTGAATATAAAAGAAAGATGTATTTGTGCCAGGGCTTTCATTATCTGGGCCGGGTCCTGCTCGTTTACGTTATTACGCAGAAAGAACAAAGTAATGGCCCTGTACATGGCACCGCTATCTATATAGTTATATGCCAGGTGGGCAGCCAGTTCGCGCGCCAGTGTGCTTTTCCCGCAGGATGAATATCCGTCTATAGCTATTATGATGTCGCCTGCCATTGTGCAAAGATAATTGTTGACAGGGATATTAATATGAAATCGCAGTGAGTGTTGCTTCCATTCATATTGTGCATAAATGCTAATCAAAAGGGGCTGCACATGGCAGCCCCTTTTGATTATATATCTCCTGATCCATCAATGTTATTCTACCATCTGAACTACTTTCGTTGGTTCCAGGTTGGCATTGCGGATAGCTATGTTTTGTGCTACTCTGCTGGCTAGGTCCATGAATGCTTTTTTAGATGCAACGTCATCTCCAATAACTGCGGGTACTCCAGAATCGCCACCTTCGCGTATGGTTTGCACAATAGGTATTTCGCCCAGGAACGGAAGTTCGAACTGTTCTGCCATTTTCTTAGCGCCGTCTTTACCAAACAGGTAGTACTTATTATCTGGTAATTCCGGAGGGGTGAAGTATGACATATTTTCAACCACACCCAGTATAGGCACGTTGATCTGTGGTTGTTTAAACATCATAATTGCTTTACGGGCATCAGCAGCAGCTACCGCTTGTGGGGTAGATACTATTACTGCACCAGTTACCGGTACCGTTTGCACCAGGGTAAGGTGTACATCGCCTGTGCCTGGGGGCAGGTCTATTACCAGGTAGTCCAGCGTACCCCAGTTTACCTCGCTTATAAACTGTTTAAGTGCAGAGCTGGCCATAGGCCCACGCCATACTACTGCTTGCTTTTCATCAATGAGCAATCCTATGCTCATGGCCTTTATGCCAAAGCGATCCATAGGCACTATCATGCCCTTGCCTTCAATGGTCTGCATTTTAGGCCGTTCGTCGCGCAGGCCCAGCATTATAGGTATAGATGGGCCATAGATGTCAGCGTCAAGCAAGCCTACAGATGCACCTTGTTCTGCCAGGCCTATAGCCAGGTTTACCGCTACGGTCGATTTGCCTACACCACCCTTGCCGCTGGCTACCATTATTATATTCTTTATGCCTGGCAGCACACTTTTATTGTCCTTACGGTTGCTGTTTACTTTTGCGTTCATGTTCACCGTCACTTCAGCCTCCTTGTCTACAAGCAGGTGTATGGCGTTAACGCATGCCCTTTGTATCATTTCCTTTAGCGGGCAGGCTGGGGTAGTAAGCTCAATGGTAAAAGATACTTTCTTTCCGTCTATGGCAACATCATGCACCATGTTCAGCGTTACAAGGTCGCTACCCAGGTCGGGTTCTTCTACGTTGCTGAGGGCACTTAGTATAGCTTCTTTTGTTATCATTATATAATGTATGCTGTAAATATTTTGCAAAAATACATCAAACCATTCTGTTTTGCGGTTTCCTCCGTTTATATAACTTTAACTGTTTTTACACAATAAACGCAGGTGTGCCACTATTTTATCAACTTTTAAATTACTTAACTTTGCTATGCATGAAGTTTAGGTTTATAGTTTGCTTTTTAACGCTGGTACTGGGGCTCTCAACGCAAGAGGCGCAGGCACAGAACTGGTTTGACAATGTTATTCAGATAGACGGCGTTACTATGACCGCAGACAGCCTGCGTGCTGTTGCGGGGGTAGAAGTAGTGGTGAAAAGCAAAAACCGTGGAGTGGAAAGCGGTCCGGCAGGTGTATTTACTATCGTTTGTTACAAGGGCGATACTTTGCAATTTTCAGCGCTTGGCTTTAGGTCTAAAGAGTATGTAGTGCAAAAAGATATCAAGGGACAGTATTTCTCGCTCATTCAACTTATGGTACAGGATACGTTTTACCTACCCGAAACCATAATACGCCCTTTACCTGATAAAGACCATTTTGCCTATGCTTTCAGGTACTGGCGCATACCAGATGACCAATATGAAATAGCACGTCATAATACTGATAAATATACTTTACGTGCTCTTGCTTATACTTTGCCACACGATGGCCGTGAGGCTCAGGCAATGTACCAGCACGACCAGGCAAACAAAGCTGTTTACTATGGACAGCAACAACCTATGAATATACTGAACCCACTTGCTTGGGCCGACTTTTTTGAGGCCTGGAAGCGCGGAGATTTCAGAAACCAGAACCAACAGCCCAGCAGTGGCGGCTATTAACTTTAGTTGCCACCTTTTAAATACTTGAGTAAAACAAATGGCACAACCCAAGGATGCCCCGCAGGGGTTAAGTCTTAATAAATATATTAGTGATTCAGGGTTTTGCAGCCGCCGCGAGGCTGATAAGCTGATAGAGCAGGCACGCGTTACCATTAATGATGAGCTGGCCCAGAAAACAGACCGCGTTTCGGCAGGTGATGTTGTTGAAATAGATGGAGAACCTATAAGGACTAAGGCAAAGCCAATTTACATTGCGTTTCACAAACCACAAGGGGTTACCTCTACTACCGATGTAAAGGACAAGACCAATATCATTTATTACATCAACCATCCCAAACGCATATTTCCCATAGGCCGACTGGACAAAGATTCTGAAGGATTAATATTCCTTACTAACGACGGGGACGTGGTAAACAAAATACTCCGGGCTGGTAATAATCATGAAAAGGAATATACCGTTAGTGTAGATAAGCCTATAGATCATGAGTTTATTATGGCAATGGGCAACGGTGTAAGGCTGGCAGAGGGGGTAACCAAGAAATGCTATGTACGGCAAGAGGGGAACAGGCGTTTTAGGATAGTGCTTACCCAGGGCTTGAACAGGCAGATAAGAAGAATGTGTGAATCATTGGGCTACAAGGTAGAGCGGCTAACCCGCCTGCGTATAATGAATATAACATTGAGCGACCTGCCTGTTGGCAAGTGGCGTTATTTTACCCAAGACGAAGTGAACAAGTTAAACAGGATGCTGGAAGGGTCTGGGAAGACCGAAGAAGCTTCCATTATTGATGAGGGCAGGCCACAACCTCGCAAGCCCCGCAGAAAATAAAAGGCTATGCAAATACAATCCATTGATATGATGTTTGATGGTTATCGTATCACCAGTAATAAAACGCTGTTGCACGTAAACCAGGTACACGAATGGTTATCCCAAAAGTCTTATTGGGCAGAAAATATTCCTTTTGATATTGTATATAATTCTTTTCTTCATTCATTTACAGTTGGCATATTAAAGGAGGGTGAGCAGATAGGATATGCAAGACTAATAACAGACTACGCAGTTTTTGGTTACCTGGCCGATGTGTATGTAAAAGAAGAACACCGGGGCAAGGGATTGAGCAAAGCTATGATGCAGGCTATTATGGACCTGGACTGGGTGCAGGGATGTCGTTCAGTTATGCTGGCTACAAAAGATGCTCATGGCCTGTACCGGCAGTATGGATTCTCCGAACTGCAAAAACCAGATCGGTTCATGTCGGTATCAAAAACAAATCCTTATACCAATTTAAACCAGTAAATAGAACATTATGGCAACAATACAGTATCTGCAAAGTGCAAAACGCCAGTTTAAAATGTACAAGATGCTGGCTGATAAAGCAATAGAACGGCTAGATGAACAGGAAATGTCCTGGCAGCCCAATGCAGAGAGCAATAGCGTTAATACTATCATGAAGCACATGTGGGGCAATATGATGAGTCGCTGGACAGATTTCCTGACTACCGATGGAGAAAAAGAATGGCGTAAACGGGATGCCGAATTTGAAACTGACAGCATGGACCGTAATGAAATTATTAAAAAATGGGAAGAGGGTTGGCAATGCTTGTTTAATGCATTAGAAAGCATTACAGATGACGATCTGGAGCGTATCATCTATATTCGCAATGAAGGGCATACTGTGCTGGAGGCGATCAACCGGCAAATAGCTCACTACTCCTACCATTCAGGGCAGATCGTCTATATAGCTAAAATATTAAAAGACGAGCAGTGGGAAAGTCTTTCCATACCACGCAACAAGTCGAAAGACTATAACACTGAAAAATTCTCGAAAGATAAGGCGCAACGGCATTTTACCGATGACTGGTTGAACAAGTAAGTGACCCAAACGGAAGCTTTAGCCTCTTCTATGTCTGAATCCTTTTAATGCCTATTTTTACGCAAGATTAAATATTTATATGATGAAAAAGATAATTGTGTTGTCAATGGCAACAATGCTGCTGAGTGGTACTGCCTTTGCGCAGCAAACTGACGTTGCGGCCAAAACTGAACATACAAAAGCTGCAAAACATGCACGTAAGAAAAAGCATCGTGAAAATGGTACAGTTGATGCACCCAGAGAAGCAAAAGCAGTTAATAGTGTAAAGAATGCGCCGCGCCTGCAAACTCAGCCTGGTTCTGCTGCTTTTTAAGTTGCCAATGCCTTTTACCGGATGTTTATATTAAACTAACGGCGTATTCCTAAAAAATATTTTTCATGGCATCGGTGATCAAAAGGATCAATGAGTACAATAAGTTGCTGCCCGCAAACCTGAAGGCGCTGAAATGGGAAGCTCTTAAAGAAAGCCCGTTTCGTTTTTTTAGGGGTACCTGCCACGTTTTTGCTGCCGACTTTTCCCGTCTGTATGGGTTTGACAATAAGGTTAGAACCTGGATATGCGGCGATCTGCACTTTGAGAATTTTGGTTCATATAAAGGGGAGAATAGGTTAGTATATTTTGACATCAACGATTTTGATGAGTCGATACTACTCACCCCCGAGCCAGAGCTTACTCGTTTCCTGTCCAGCGTTATCATTGCAGGGCAACAAATGAATGCACCTGAAAAGGAAATTTATAAAACGCTAAAGGAAATAGTAAACACTTATGCCAACACGCTATTGCGTGGTAAAGCCTTGATGATGGAGCGCGAACTGGCGAAAGGTGTGCTTAAAACATACTTTGACCAGGTGGCACTGCGCGATCGGCAATCTTTTATAAAGAAGAAGATTATAAAAGAAAACGGGGCATACCTACTGAAGCAGGATGGCAAACACTTTTTAGCTATACCCGATAAGAAGAAACAAGAAATATACAGGGGAATACAACCCTTACTGAGCCAGAGCAGGCATTTTGCAGACCTCACCTTGCTGGATGCAGCATTCAGGATAGCAGGTACCGGCAGTATTGGGTTGGAGCGTTATTGTGTACTATGTCATCATAAGTCTACAGGCAAATATTATTTGCTGGATATCAAAGAGGCTCGCCGATCGTGTTACAGAGATGTAACGAATATTGAACAACCTAAGTTTAAGAACGATGCCAACCGTATTATTTATGCGGAATACACCATGCAGTTCAATGCTGCAAATTTCCTGTCTTCAGTGCGCATTGATAATAAATGGTTTGTAGTAAAGGAACTGCAACCTGTGATAGATAAAATGGCTATTGAAAACTTTAAAAACGATTTTCCCCTTTTTAAAGAAGCTGCTTTAATGATGGCCCCGCTCCTTGCGTACGACCAATTGCGCAGTAGCGGTTACAACGGTTCTTCAACCGCTGACGACCTGATGCGTTTTGCCCATAAACAACAATGGCAGGCCGATGTTGTGGAGCTGGCTAACGATCTTGCCGAGTTAAACGGTAGATATTGCAAAAAGTTTTTGGACAGCGAATAGAGCAAAGAGTTACTAACAAATAAAATGAACTTTTTGATGATTTCTCAAATTATCTGTGGCCCATTAATTTGCTTAAATAAAAATAGGCTGCCTCACAATTTATGAGACAGCCTATTTTAGAAGATATTGGTGCTTTTTTATCCGAGACCTACGCTAAGGTTACCGTAAGCATCCTCGCCTATATTAAAGCCAACTACAAATGGTGGAAAGGGGACGCAGTAATAAAGTGAACTTGAGTAGCCGCTGTTTGGTATTGAACAAAGACTACGACCTGTTGCATAATAAAAAGTACCGCATGTATTGCTATAGAAAGACAAGCCCACGTAATATGTTGGTGAATATGAAGAGGGCCATCCCCAAACGCTGCTATTAATATTAAATCCAGGATCGGTTATCGAACCAGATGAGGTGCCATCAAAAAATCTTGAAGGTTCAAGATAGCCACCGACATAACTTTGAGTAGTACCAGTACATGGTGAACTTCCATCAGAAACATCCAGATTAAATATTATCTCAAAAGGAAGATTGCTATGCAAGGAAATTGTGGGCTGCGCTTTTACTATAAGTGTAGTAATTAAAATTGCTGCAAAAAGGAACATTTTTTTCATTTTTTTCATTTTTTAAGTTAAGAGATAAATAATTGAGCTTCATGCAAATGGTTTCAAACGAGGATTAATTGAATTATCTCAAAAAGTGAGGTCTTTATCGCGTTTATATATTATTTGTATATGCTCACAGTAAAGATATGTTTATGTTTTGTTAATTCAAATATTTTAATTTTTGGTATTTTACACCTTATTTAACTGCTAGTTTTATTGCGAATAAAACACTTATTCGAATCCTGAATAATAAAAAATTAACAGTATTTTTTTTTACTTTATTCTTCTTTTATGTGTCTTTTTTGCCATGCCTGTATTTTATGGTCAGCCCATATTATACGGTGGTATTATGTAACTACTTCAAGTAATTCATTTGTAAAATAGAGCTTGATTTTTACTATTCATTACCAGTCATGCCTATTATACAATGATATTTATAAAATATTTTACTGAAATCTAACTTTTTCCAATAATTGCTCGTCAATATACATGCAACGGTTGCTCCCCTCCTATCATTCTCTAATTGTAAAGTTTATCTTACAATAAAAAGCGGTTTTGTTATAAAATATTATTTAACTTACGCGTTAGATTTAACAATCTGCTAAGGCATAATTAATTTACGTTTAACACTAAGGTCTAAAATTGAATACGTCTATGAAAAAAGTACTTACCTTTTTATTGCTCCTTGCAGCCCTGTTTACTGAGTCGCCTCAAAGTAAAGCGCAGGTCATTTATTCCCAGAATTTTGATACCGTGGCTTTTGCAGGCAAAAAGCCCACAGGGTGGACGGACAGTATTTTTAACTTTGGGGGTATCCGCAGTACTACCTATCCTTACACAGGTTATCCTGTATGGTACCAGGATAATGCACAAGGTTATGGACAGGTAAGTGGTGGCAGTTACTACTACTTATACTGCTCGCAGCCTGGTACCTCTAATCCCTATTATGCCCCATTGGGTTTCAATAGTAGCAATGCTGGCCCATATGGTACCACGTACGGCTACTATGATAAAGCTCTTTATCCTTTAAGTCACAGTGGTGCCAATACATCGTGTTCAGGTGCAGGCTTTGCCACATGGAGTTCGTACTATACCGGCCTGGGTAATTATTACAATGCTAACTATGCAAGCCCTACCTCTCCATATTTTCCAGGTTGGGCTGAATTTGCAACACCACCCATGAACTTTAACAATGCTTATGTTGCCAATGGTGGGCAGGGTAGTGTGCGGCTGCAGTTTTACATAAATACCGATTATTTTGGCTCCAACCTTTATAACAACCAGGTGAAGGTGTTTATCAATACGGTCCCTTCAGCCACAGGAGGTACACTTATTGATTCTATTTTGCCTTTTGGTAATGCGGCTTATGCATATGGATGGACGCAGTTCCAATATACATTACCATCCGCTTTTAATACGGCAACTAAGGCGTATATTATCTTCAGGGCAAGTGTATCCATGAATGTAGGTTATTATATGTATTATGATATAGATATGGATGATGTGTCCATTACCTACATACCTCCGTGCCCTGCGCCAGTGCAGCTTACAGTGCCTACAAATCTGCAGTTTACAACAAGTGCATCTATAGTAAACGGTAGTTTTACAGCACCTGCAACACCACCAACAGGTGGCTACCTCGTGGTGCGGTCCATAGGGCCATTGGTGGGTTCCCCGGCCAATAGTACCACTTATGCTGTAGGTAGTACGTTTGGTGCAAATGGTACAGTTATCTCTACCGCAAACTCAACTACCTTTCAGGACGTAGCGCTTACGCCTGGTACAGCATATACTTATACCATTTACCCTTACTCTGCAGGTAGTGCATGTACTATCACTTATTATACCAATGGTGGAGCCCAACTTACGCCACTTGTAGGTACAATAACTACGGGAAGTACCAATACATACACCTGGAACAGGATTGTATCTGCGCCGTTTACAACGCCTACCAACTGGACACCATCGCGCGTGGTTCCCGATCCTACAGACATCCTGGTTTTTGACAATGGTATTTCTGATACCGCTACCGGCGTGCCTTCTAGCTCTCCGAACTCACAAGGTATTGGCCGCTTAAGCATAGCTAACAATACCCAGGCGCATTTACGTTCAACATCTTCTGGATTATTAACAACTAACGTAAATGGTATAGCCAATGCTACAGGTTTAGATATTGGTGTAGGCTCTGGCCTGATACTAGATGGTACAGGTGGCCTTACACTCGCTTTTGGTCCCGGCAGTTTGCCTAATATACAAGGCAACCTGGAAGTGAATAATACTACTTCTGTTAACTCTATTAACTTTAACAATGCAGTTACTACAATAGGAGCATCTGGGCAGCTTGCTGCGGGTGGTACAAACAACTCTTCACCATTCCAGAATAATACTGCAGCTAATCTTATTATTAATGGTACTTACAATCATAAATATACTACAGTAGGTGGTTTTGTGCCTATTGCTACATGGAACCCAGGATCAACATTGTTGATATCAGGGTATACTACTTCTACAGTAGGTCCGAATGCAAGTGGCCTTGCGCAGACGTTCCCCAATTTTGTATATAATGCTTCCAGCCAAACATCTGTTTGTAACTGGGCAGGGGCACACCTTAAGGTTACCGGTACTTTTAACATAACATCTACTGGTACAGGTACATGGGCATTGGCAAGTACACAAGCATATAATGATACCCTTAATAATTTTGTACAAGCAGGTGGTACACTAGACCTGAGTACAGGTGCAAGTGTTGCCCCTGGCACACAGGTCCTCACGCTCACAGGTACATTTAAC
>JARLGY010000039.1 GCA_031292525.1 Flavipsychrobacter sp.
GAATTTTATGACTTATATAGTTTTGCAACTGAAGAACCTTTTAGTTTGCTCTATATAGATCGATTGAATGATACATTTAGAAGAAACTTTAATTATGAATTAAAGATAAATTAAAAGTTGTATTTATATAACAAACACATGCCTGCTAAACGTAAAGTCCCTGCCAAGCGCAAATCACAAACTGGTAAAGGTATGATTAATTCACATTATCGTTCTCTGGGTCTGCCTCATGGTTATGAGATTCAACATCCTCAATATGGAACTGGTTTATGGGATTCAATTAAGAATGCTTTTAACTGGGTCAAGGATAATAAGATTATCAGTACGGTAGCTAGTTTGATTCCTCATCCAGCAGGTCAAGCCGTTGGCAATATTGCAGGTCAACTCGGTTTTGGACGTCGAGTGATCCATCGTCGGGCTATTAGGGTCTAAGGGGTTTCACCCGAGCTTCGCTCCCCGTAGGGCTTCTAAGTAGCTTTTAAAGTTTTTTATAAATCTGTAAATATATTATAGATTTGTAACATATATATAAATATTCATATGTATCAAGCACTCACAGGATTATCAACCATTACTGCATCAGATATTGAAGTGGATACCTTGGAAGTTTCGAACCTCAATGTGTCAAAATCTGCAACTATGGCACAATTAACATTACCCAATGGAGCTAGTAATAACCTAATCTTAACCAGTGATGCGATTGGCAATGCTTCTTGGGTAACACCTAATTCATTCATAGGTGCAACTGGCTTTGTAGGCATGACTGGTTTTCAAGGTTCTACAGGTTTTCAAGGCTTTGCAGGTGTCACAGGTTTCGTAGGAGGTACTGGATTTGTCGGAGTTACTGGTTTCATAGGACTAACAGGATTTCAAGGGTCTACAGGTTTTAAAGGTTCTACTGGTTTTGTAGGTTCAACTGGTTTTGTAGGTTCATCTGGCTTTCAAGGAGTCACTGGTTTTGTAGGTTCAACAGGTTTGGTGGGCGCTACTGGTGCTACAATCACAGGAGTGTCAACTGCAACACCTAATACATTAGTTCTGAGAGATAGTACTGCTGGAACAACATTTGGTGGTTCGTTAATGTGTTCATCCTTAAGTTGTTCAAATTTTGCTCTCACTGGAACAAGTATAGCACTGACTAGTTCTGCTAGTTCGACTATAACAGCGAATGGTGGTAATGATATTTTAGCTGGATATGCCAGTGCTAATGGTAATTTCTTTACTGACTCCGTCGCAGGTGATAGTATATATCGAAACACGGCTGGATCATTACTATTTGGAACCTC
>JARLGY010000040.1 GCA_031292525.1 Flavipsychrobacter sp.
AAACTGCTATGTAGAAAAGCAAGCGGACAGGTATGAGATTTATTAATCACATAAAGTTATTATTTTAGTTTCAGTAAACAAAAAACAATTCTCAAACTGCTATATGCGGTCAAATGCCGCCAGTAATTGTGTGAAATAAAAAGAGGTACGAATACTTCGCAATGTATTTTAATACAGTTTCCAAACGTGCGTTTTCCTCTTAGTGCTGTTGATCAGATTAGTTTACTTGCTACTGAATATATGTTTAATTAAATTACGATGCTGTAAGAAACGGAAGCAGGCGCTGCTGAGGAGCAACCTGCCAGGGATATTACAGCCGGATAAAGCATATCAGCCTGGCATAGTTGCTATTTGCAGTCTATGGTCAGGCTGTTTGTTTATATGCTGTTCCGTGATACCTGAAGAAAACCTTTCCGCCTTCAGTTGTTTTTTAATTTGTTGTTCCTGCTGTTTTTTCTTTAAATAATCATCCTGATAAAGTTGCCCTGTTGTCGCCACACCTTTGGCGATCAGGGCTAGTTTACGCGCTACTTTGATAATAGCCTTTTTGCCGCTTTTGCCGGTATGTTTGCTGTAATAAGCAAACAAGGTACGAGATTTTCTTATCGCAGCCCAAGAAGCCTCGACCAATAAGGGGCGCAGGTGCCTGTTACAGCGGGGTTGTACCCCTTTAGTTGTTATAGTATCTCCCGAACTGTCTTCCCATGGGCATAGGCCAAGGTAACTGCAATACTCATCGGGATCATCAAAACGCGCAAAGTCGGCCACCTCTGAGATCAGGCCCATGGCGGTAATTGCTCCTATGCCCGGCACAGAAAGCAGACTTTTATACGTTTTTTCATGCGAAGCCAGTACCTGGACCCGCAGTGATTTTGTAATATGGAATAATTGCTGGCGCTGGTATTTTAAGTCTTCGATGTACTGTTGTAAAGCAAACGTTCCTGCCGCACAGCCTAGTTCTATACTTAACCAGGCTAATGCCTTGCTGGACAGAAACTCGTTTTTAGAGACCGTTTCGGGTAATTTTATGCTGTAATACATCAGGAAACTTTTAAGCCTGTTATTGGCCCTGGTCACATCGTTGACTTTACTTTCCCGTAAACGAAACAAACTCCTTAACTCCTGTTGCTCTTGTGTCAATACATGGATGCCATGCAAATTACCCCGTTCCAAGTGGCCGGCGATTGCCCGGCTGTCATGCAGGTCTGTTTTGTTCTTTTTCTGTTTATCTGTTGAAGGTATATCGGCAGCGTGTACAAGGATGTTCTTTATCCCCAGCTTACAAAGCTCTTTATGGGTACCTGTCCCACAAAAGCCGGCTTCATACGCTGAATGGTACGTCCCACCCGGAAATTCCCTATTCAGGTAATTACTTAGCGCCTCAGATCCGGGCGGTTGTGAAAAGTGAGCTACCTCGATACCCAGGCTCCTTATCGTTACAGCCCAGGATTTTTTGTGGACATCCAGCCCTACATAAAAAATTTGACCAGAAAAGTCATCGGTTTTTTGCAAATTTGTTGTTGGCATAGCGCGGTTATTTAATTGTTAATAATTGCGAAACTTTAAAGTTATCGCCTAAAAATTAAATTTCGGCCCTCTCTCCAATGAGGATGACCGCATACACTGCGCTATGCTTTTCTTACATAATTACTTCGCAAGT
>JARLGY010000041.1 GCA_031292525.1 Flavipsychrobacter sp.
GGATCTAACCTGACCAACCTGAATGCGAGCAATATCGCATCAGGCACACTGAATGCAGCACAGTTGCCAGCAACGGCTACTACACAAGGCAATACCTTTAACGGTAACAGCCAACTGGTGCAATTGAGTGCAACAGGTAAATTACCTGCAGTAGATGGGTCGCAACTAACCAACTTGCCGCCAACAGCGCCAACAGGAGCAGCGGGCGGCGACCTGAGCGGTACTTATCCTAATCCTACAATAGGCGTATCGGCGGTAACACCATCAAAAATATCATCAGCAGGGGCAACGAATGGTCAGGTGCTCAGTTACAATGGTGTAGGTGTGGCTTGGGTTACTCCAAATAATACACCGGGCGGTTCAGCCGGTGGCGACCTTACCGGTTCTTACCCTAGTCCTGTAATTGCTAATGGTGTGGTTACTCCGGCTAAATTGAATTCGACCGGCGCAATTAGCGGCCAGTTTATCGGTTATAATGGTACTACAATTGCATGGGCAACACCAAGCAATGTGCCAGGTGGCGCAGCGGGTGGCGATCTTACAGGTACATACCCTAACCCAACACTGGGTGCAAGTGGTGTAACTGCAGCAACCTATGGTAGTGCAACACAGGTGCCACAATATACAGTGGACAGCAAGGGCCGTATCACAAGTGCATCGAATGTTACTATCACAGGTACTACACCAGGTGGTGCAGCAGGCGGCGATCTTACTGGTACTTATCCTAATCCAGCCTTAGGGACAAGCGGCGTTGCCGCAGGTTCTTATGGCATACCGGGCAGTCCTGCTCCATTGATTACAGTGGATGCAAAAGGCCGTGTCACCAGCGCACAAAATACCACACTCAACCTTACTTCAGCACAGTTTGCTAACCAGGGTACTGCCACAACGGTATTGCATGGTAATGCAGCGGGTGTTCCTTCATTCGGACAAATATCTAACTCTGATGTAAGCAATACAGCAGCTATAGCGTATAGCAAATTGAATCTTACGAGCAGCGTAGCTACTACCGACCTGAATACAACGGCAGCTCCAACCAACGGTCAGGTATTGGGCTACAACGGTACAAACTTATCGTGGACAACGCCAAGCAATGTACCCGGTGGTGCAGCAGGTGGCGACCTTACCGGAACTTATCCGAATCCAACTTTAGGAACAAGTGGTGTTGCTGCGGGTTCTTATGGCATCCCCGGCAGCCCTGCTCCACTGTTTACAGTAGATTCAAAAGGCCGAGTGACAAGTGCACAGA
>JARLGY010000042.1 GCA_031292525.1 Flavipsychrobacter sp.
GATACATGGCGAGTTCGATTTCTCAATTTCAAATTTCCGCGTCTCCCGATTCAGCGTATTTAGTGCCCCAGCCTGCCCCCACCTACAAATGATGTGTATGAGATCTTCTATCCTCCTATGCAGTCCTGATCCTAAACAGACGCTGCGCAATGGTGCGCAAGAACTCCGTGAAACTGACTGTACATAACCCCAGTGCTAACTCGGGGTTAAGGCGGATTAGATCAGTTTTTCGCTTCTAGCGCCGCAATAAGCAGCGTGCCAGGGCTGCTATCAAGACTAGCGTACATATATTGTATTTACTACTATATACTGTGCTCGTGGACTCGAAGTGTGCTATGGCGATGGCGAGACAGCGAATCCAAGGGACTTTCGTCCGGGGTAGTGTGCACTGCCAGTCATTTATTCCAGTTGGCCTTCGGCCGCCAGTCATTTATTCAAAGTCTTTGAATAACTGACTGGCAACGGTCGGCCAACGTTCGGCCAACGGTCGGCCAACGTTCTCTTTTCTTTCGTGCGGCCCTGCTTGTGCCGCACTCTCCGTTCGCACGCTCGTACTGATCATACAGCGCGCTCAACGACACTCCACACACACCCTCGGTATACTACCGGTCACAAATATTGTCATTGATACCTTTAAATCTGAGATGATTAATTTTATGTCGAAGTCAGGCAGATTTTCTTTTTATGAAAAGGTCTATCAATATTGACATAATAATCTTTACAATTCTTACAATAAAAAGGCCTCATATCATTTATATATTTATCATTGTATAATTCCTCATTTAAGTTGTCTTTGGGTTTACTTTTCAGTATTATCGGGTTTATTATTTTCGGTAGTTCTGAATTCCAATCGTCCATATTATATCATAATATAAATAATTATGCATTTTTCATTAGATTAGAAAAAGAAGACTGAAATATATTTTATTTATTTGTTCATATATCACTTAAAGATATAAAGTTATTAATAGTTATAAATAGTTATAAATAGTTAAAATGACCGAAAAAGTAAATATGTGTACAAAAGGTACAATCTACAAAATAGTCAATGATGTCAATGATGAGATATATGTTGGGTCTACTTGCAAATCCTTATCAAATAGAATGTCCAATCATCGCTCTGCTAGTAGAGATCCTTTGAAATACAAAGATCGAAAGATTTATACAGCAATGAGAGATAATGATAAAAGATTTGATATCATTTTATTAGAATCATTTCCATGCAAGACAAAAGACGAATTACATGCTCGTGAACATCATTACATAACAACATTGAAACCAACCTTAAATGGTCAGGGTGCTATTCTTGATATTGAAAATAGAAAAGTTGTTCAGAAGAATTGGCGAGATGAGAATTTCGATTCACGTAAAGAGTATGCTGATAAATATAGATTAGAACATCTGGACAAGATAAGAAAACAGAAATTGGAATGGTCTCGTCAGCGTGTTATTTGTGAAGTGTGTAATTTGAATGTATGTCGTGGTTCTTTGTCTAAACATTTGAAACAACATAACAAAATTACTGTTTAAAATGTCTACGTGTACATTCACAACCTCGCGAACCACCATGTAAAATGGTATCTGTGTGACAGGCGCTGCTTGGATACGAATGCAGACCTCCCCGATGGCCGGATGACGTATCTAATAGTATGCTTCCATCCCCTGTATTCTATCCCCTGTACTCCTGGCATGTGCAGGTGTGCACTGCCAGTCATTTATTCCA
>JARLGY010000043.1 GCA_031292525.1 Flavipsychrobacter sp.
CGGTAAACTAGGCGGCCATCTTGGACGAAAATCTGATGGTCCACCGGGGCTTAAAACAGTCTGGTTAGGTTATCAAAAATTATGTCATGCAGTAGCGATTTATGAACTTACAGTTTTGGGTAAGGATTAGTTGAAAAAAGGGAGTGGGTGTCCTATCCGGATTGATTAGGGGCCACTGGTTTTTGCAGGCGATGAAGAATCGCTGCAAAAAAGGTGGCTGAATATGGGTTCAGCTTTTCTTGAATTTATCTATACTCTTAAAGTATGCAGCAGTAACTTTTCAACTTAACAGATATGACTTGTATGAACTATTACTGTAACTCTGTTTAGATGCTGAGACCGTAGCGGGTAAGAGTTATGCAAACAGAGCATAGTATTAATTTCTTTGTGTTTCTTTACAGCGTGTTTGTACAAATACTATTCGGGTTATTTCTGTTGGCTATATGTGTACAATGTAGCTATGTTTATTTTTTTTACCGGATATTCTTTTTAAAACGTCCCAAAGTAAGGGTATCGTCGCAGGCGGTTTCTGTGATCATATGTGCCAGGAACGAGGCAGCTAACTTATTGTTTAATCTGCCTGTGGTATTGTCGCAGAGATACAGGAATGGCACGGGTAAGCCGATGTACGAGGTGATAGTAGTGAACGATGCCTCGACAGACGATACTGAAGATGTACTGAATGCATTGAAAATAAAATACTCCCACCTTACTATAATAAATGTGAGTGCAGACACCTATCGGACACTACCGGGTAAAAAGTTTGCATTGAGCTACGGGGTGGCTGCTGCCAAACATAACTGGCTGCTGATGACGGATGCTGACTGCACCCCTGCGGGTGAGCACTGGCTGGCTGGCATGGTAGCGCCACTAATAAAGGGTAAAACAATAGCACTAGGGTATGGTGCATACCGCAGAGCACCAGGATTACTGAACTCTTTTGTGCGGTGGGAGACAGCACATACTTTTTTGCAATATGCTACCTATGCCATGGCCGGTGTACCATATATGGGAGTGGGGCGAAACCTGGCCTGCACCAAGGACCGGCTGCTGAAGGCACAGGCATCGCCTATATGGGCCACACTGCCTAGCGGTGATGATGATTTTTTGGTGCGTATAGGTGGGGGAAGAAAGAATACCGGGGTTGTAATACACCCGAAGGCATTTACCTATACAGATGCAAAGACCAACTTTGATGAATGGGTGGGGCAGAAACAACGGCATTTATCGACAGGGAAATATTATAAGCCGCTATCCATAATACTGCTGGGATTTTATGCATGCTCGCACGCGCTGATGTGGCTGGCGTTTATAACCCTCTTATTTACGGGTTATGCAGAATGGGTATTGCTGTGTATGATAATAAGGTGTGCCATATACTGGCCGGTAATTGCCTACACCACTGGGAGGCTGCGTGAGCAGAAATTGCTTACTTTGCTGCCGCTATTCGACTTTGTGTGGATGATCTATAACTTTGCGTTTGCCCCGTACGTGATCTGGAAAAATAAAAAACAGTGGAAATAATATTAAAATACTTTGCCGATTTTTCGGCAACCCAGGTAGCGCAGTTTACCGCGCTTGAAGCTTTGTATAAAGATTGGAATGAGAAGATCAACGTGATATCGAGAAAGGATATAGACAGCCTGTATGAAAAACATGTGCTGCACTCGTTATCTATAGCTGCCATTTGCAACTTTAAACCGGGTGCGCATGTGGTGGATATAGGAACAGGTGGAGGGTTTCCCGGGATTCCATTAGCTATATTTTTTCCAGAAGTGAACTTTTTACTAACTGATAGTATAGGTAAAAAAATAAAGGTGGTGCAGGAAGTAGCCGATGGTGTGGGCTTGAAAAATGTAACCGCCATACACTCGAGAGTGGAGGAGATAAAGAACCGAACATTTGATTTTGCTGTATCAAGGGCGGTGGCACCGCTGGGCGACCTGTGGCGCTGGATACAACCCCTGCTACGAAAGGGGCATAAAAGCGAAGAACTGCGGAATGGACTGATATGCCTGAAAGGTGGAGACCTGAAACAGGAAATAAAAGAATCGGGGCTGGCCGATAAGACCGTAGCGTGGGATGTACACAGTATATTTCCGGAACCGTCTTTTGAGTCGAAGAATATTATTTATGTGCCGCTTTAGTGCATTCTTCTGTAAAAAGAATTCCTGATCAATTATGTGGAAATAGATTGTTTCTGCGTTTATAGAGTAGAAGCCTAAAATGTTTGAAGGTACCCAGCCCACATAGCCTAAGCGATGAAGAACTGCTGCAACTGCACCGGACCAGCAGCGATAACTATTGGCTGGGGCAATTACTGCAACGTTATACTTTATTGCTGCTGGGTGTGGCCATGAAGTACCTAAAGGATAAGGAGCAGGCGCAGGATGCGGTGCAACAGATATTCCTGAAAGCGCTTACCCAACTACCTGCGGGTGAGATACAGAACTTTAAGGGATGGCTGTATATACTGATGCGCAACCACTGCCTGCAATTGCTGCGGCATGCCGGTACAGTAAGGGCCGACCATTTGGAATATGTGCCTGATAGTATTGATGAACCAGATGATATACCGTGGAAGAATTACAGCGTTGAAGAGCTGAGTGCTGCGCTTGCAGATCTACAGCATGAGCAAAAGATCTGTATAGTACTGTTTTACCTGCAGCAGAAAAGCTATCAGCAGATAATGGAGCATACAAGCTATACCTTTGCACAAGTAAAGAGTTATATACAAAATGGTAAAAGGAACCTGAAAGCCATATTGCTAAAAAAACACACCACAGGGCGGCCTAATGAGTGAACTAAACGATATAGGACAACCCAATAGGGGCAACAGGAAGGATGGGCTGCCTGAAGAGCGGCTGATTGCCTACCTGGAAGGCAAACTAACGCCTGCCGAACAACACGAGGTGGAGCAATGGCTGGCTATGGAAGGGATGGAAGGGGATGCACTGGAAGGGCTGCAGAATATACCGGCTGTAGAGGCACGAACTACAGTAAACCGCCTAAACCATCAACTACAAAACACTATAAACTATAAGAAAAGAAAACGCAGGCAAATTGCTGATAACAAATGGGCCTGGATGGCCATTATTGTTATTCTGTTGTTGGCGGTACTTGGTTACCTGGTTATAAAGATTGCTGTAAAATTATAACCTTGGTTATCCTTGTGCAAAGGTGATTTGCCCATTCATTTCGAATACTAATGCAGTTCGAGGCCCCATGAAAAGCCAGTACAACTCGTGTATTTCCCCGTTTCTATAATCAATAATTTTTTCTGCGGGTCCGCCTACTACTTCTTTTGTTATGACGTTATATTTTTCGATATTTATCTTTTTCTTCAGTCCCAATATTGCATCTACAACATAATCGATTTGGGTTAAAGAGCTTATCGGGTAGGTAAGCGTATCGTATGTTATATTTTCTTTTTGCGCTACACTTTTATTAAATGTGGTTGTAACCCTTATTTTTTCTTTATCTACTGAAACGAGCAAGCTGTTGTATAAGGCTTTCCCATCAGAAAAGTGTAGGGTATAGATTTCGCCGGGATATAAATAGAACCCACTTTCTGCATAAGTGTTCATTACCTGGCGTTCCGCAAAATCGGTTCCTTGTTTAGTTATTTGCAGTACCCTGGCTGGGCAACTATCGCAATACAGTTGCTGAGGAATAATTTTCTTTGCACTGTTATCGCCAACATTATACTGGTGAATAGATAACAGCAGTTCGGCCAGGCGATAATTGCTATCCAGTCTTTGCAGCACTTTGTGATCGCTTCCCAGATATCCCGATAAACCTTCGTAGTCAGGGTGTTTATCGCAAGCGCTCTTTATCCATATCACGTTATCATCACCTTTCTTTTTTACAGCAAATAAGTTAAAACTTGACCCTACCGGCGTACTGCACCTGGCGTTCGTCAGATCAAATTTATATAGGCTTATAGCTCCTGCTTCTATTTTCTGCATAAAGTATTTGCCTGGTGCAGGCAAACCACCATCCACCTTTCCTTTTACAGCCACTGACTCGAAAAAAAAGTTGGTTTGTGCCGCTGTATAACCGTATCCTTTTAATTCTCCAGGTTCGTATGCGCCTTTTCCGGTAGCGTCGACCACAGCAACACCCTCTTGCCCGAAAAATTGTTTAGGGGGAGCACTTCTCGTTAAGGTGGGTCCCAAACCTTTTCTAACTATCGTTACCCTGACAGTATCTCCATTTAGCTTTATAATATAACCCTCATATTTATCGGCAAAACAATTATTAGGAAGAGCCAGGAAAGCTATAATCAGAAGATAAAGATGATACTGTTTCATGTAAAGCGTCTATAAAAACAAAAAATAAATTTATGAAGCAATAATATGCTTAAAAATCAATGTTTCCAGAATAGGTTGACGTATAGTTTACCTTTTGCAATGAAAATTATGACACCCCTAAAACACACCACAGCACCACTACTGCCCAATAAAAAGTAAATTTGTGTCATAAATACGCCCACTGTGCTATTTTAGCGCAATAATTGGACGGAGACCACATAGACAGATACATGAGCCTGGCAGGTAAAAAAATAGTTTTAGCCGTAACTGGCAGCATAGCAGCCTACAAAACGCCACAATTGGTGCGCCTGCTGATAAAAGCAGGGGCTGAAGTACGGGTGATCACTACCGCAGCTGCCGAAAGTTTTGTGAGCCCTCTGGCACTGGCTACGGTATCGAAACACCCGGTGCTGAATAGTGTGAGCGAGGGTGCAGCATGGAACAACCACGTGGAACTAGGCTTGTGGGCCGATGCGATGTTGGTGGCCCCGTGTAGTGCCAATACACTTGCCAAGCTGGCAAATGGCCTTTGCGACAACCTGCTATGTGCAGTGTACCTAAGTGCCCGATGCCCCATTTTTATAGCACCTGCTATGGATGAGGATATGTGGCTGCATGCAACCACCCGCAATAATATTGGCAAACTGCGCAGCTATGGCAATCACCTGCTTTCTGTAGGTTATGGCGAACTGGCGAGCGGACTAACAGGAGAAGGCCGTATGGCAGAGCCAGAAGAGATAGTGCAGCAGCTTGATGGTTTTTTCAACCAAAAGAAAGCCTTGACAGGGGTAAAAGCGCTTGTGACTGCAGGCCCAACATATGAGCGCATAGACCCAGTGCGTTTTATAGGTAATTTCTCGAGTGGTAAGATGGGTATAGCTCTGGCGGAGACCTTGGGTGATATGGGGGCAGATGTAACCCTGGTATGTGGCCCATCGCACCTGGGTACACAGCACCCAAATGTTAAAACTATACATGTAATAAGCGCTGCGGAAATGTATGATGCCTGCATTAATGCTTTTCCGCAAACAGAAATAGCTATACTAGCAGCAGCTGTAGCTGACTATAGACCTCTTGAGATGGCGCCAGAGAAAATAAAAAAGACTGGAGAAACGTTAGATATACAACTTACGAAGACAAATGATATACTGGCGAGCCTGGGCAAAATGAAAAAAGAAGGGCAAATACTGACAGGTTTTGCACTTGAAACGAATAATGAGCTGGAACACGCACTGCAAAAACTGCACAATAAAAATGCAGATATGATAGTGATGAACTCGCTAAAGGACGAAGGTGCGGGATTTGGATTTGATACCAATAAAATAACTATCATAGATAATAACGGGCATACAGATACATTGCCGCTACAAAGTAAAACGGAAGCGGCCCGTGCTATTGTGAACCATATACTTGAACTAAGACATGTTGAGACTGTTTAACGTGATGATACTGTGCCTGCTGGTGCTAACCGGCAGGGCGCAGGAGCTGAATTGCAAAGTGACAGTGCTGCACGATAAGATATCGGCCGTGGACCCTGCTGTATTTACTTCTATGCAACGGGCCATAAGCGATTTTATGAACACCCATAAATGGACCACAGACGATTTTGCCGTAAATGAAAAAATAGATGTAACCCTGCTGATCAACCTTACCGGAAAATCATCTGCAGATAATGATGCATATACTGCTACATTCAGCATACTGGCATCAAGACCAGTATTCAATTCGAGCTATGCCAGTCCGCTGGTAAACTATGTGGATAAAGACATACTTTTTAAGTTTTCTCAATTTGTGCCATTGCAATTTGATGATAACAACGTATCTGGAACAGATGCCCTCTCGTCTAACCTCACAGCATTGCTTGCCTACTATTCTTACCTGATAATAGGATTGGACTACGACAGTTTTGCGCTGAATGGTGGAACTGTTTACTTAAAGAAGGCACAGAGCGTGGTGAGTAATGCGCCTGAACAAAGCAAGAACATAACCGGCTGGAAATCTGTAGATGGTACGCACAATAGGTATTGGATCATAGATGAATTGTTGAATACCCGTTTCCAGGACATACGCAACTACTGGTATTCTATGCACAGGGAAGGCTTGGATAATATGTACTCTAAACCTGCCGACTCCCGTGTGAAGGTGCTGGGTGGTTTGTATAAGATGTTTAACGTAAACAAAGAAAATCCCAGTTCTGTGCTGGTGCAGTTCTTCTTTAATGCCAAGAGCGATGAACTGGCACGCGTGCTGGCGCAATTGCCTGCAAGTAATGACAGAGTACCCTATATTACCATGTTATCGCAAATGGATGTACCCAACACAGCTAAATACAGCGCGCTCAAATAGGGAAAGAATGAACAAATACTCGGTTTTACTTATAGCCCTGCTGGTAATTGGCTGTAACACAACAAGCACATACCACCTGCCACAGGCTGAAATGACCAAAATGCTTGCAGACCTGCAATCGGCAGAGGTATATAGTACTATGGTAAAGAAGGATTCAACATCGCGTGGGTTTGATAAGAATATGGATTCGCTTGCGGTGTACTACAAAGAGATATTTGCCCACTACAAAGTGACCCAACAGCAGTTTGATGAGAGTTTGACCTGGTATAAAGGCCATCCTGATGACCTGGACACTATGTACTCCAAGATAATAACAAACATGGATAAGTACAATAAATAACTACAAGATCTGTTACTATTTGCGGGTAAATTTTCATCAACGTCACTTAATATATTATTTTAGCCCTATGAAATTTCTTGCAACGCTTGCGTCTCTTTTGATGTTATCGGTATGTCTGCAGGCTAAGCCTTATTGGCAGCAACAAGTGAATACTAAGATAGATGTGCAACTGGATGATAAAAAGCATTTTCTATATGGGTATGAGCAATTGACCTATACCAATAATAGTCCCGATACACTTAAGGTTATTTACATACACCTGTGGCCAAATGGTTATAAGAATGACCGTACTGCATTTGCGAAGCAACAGGACGTGCTGCGACAGACAGATTTCTATTATGCAAAGCCAGCGGCACGTGGATACATAGATAGCCTGAAGTTTATTATAGATGGCCAGAATGTGGACTACAACAGCACAGATGAAAATCCTGATATAGCACGTATAGATCTGCTTACCCCGCTGCCACCCGGCGGGCAGATAGAACTATCTACCCCCTTTAGAGTGAAGATACCACATGTATTTTCGAGATTAGGTCATACAGGGCAGGCATACTTCATCAGCCAGTGGTTCCCCAAGCCGGCTGTTTACGATCAATTTGGCTGGCATCCTATTCCCTTTTTGGACCAGGGAGAGTTTTATAGTAATTATGGTAGTTATGATGTAAGTATCACACTACCTAAAAATTACATAGTGATGGCGACCGGCAATTGCAGTGACGAAAGCGAAGAAAAGTGGCTGAATAGCTTAGCTGTTAAGCCTTTGCCTAATGATACCATGTACACACATAGTACACCAGCTAGTGATATTGAGACCAAAACGCTGCACTACCACGAAGATAATATACATGATTTTGCTTGGTTTGCCGATAAACGGTGGATAGTGCGTAAAGATACTGTTACCAGTCCCGGTACTAACAATGTAGTGACCACCTGGGCTGCTTTTTTACCTGCAAGTAAAAAGTACTGGATAAAAGGCACTGACTACCTTCGCGAGACAGTACTGCACTATGGTAAATGGGTAGGGCCTTACCCATACAAAACCATAAAAGCTGTAGAAGGTGATATGAAAGCCGGCGGCGGTATGGAATACCCTACGGTAACCATAATAGACCGTGCTGCAAGTGGCAAGGGGTTAAAGTCTGTTGTTGTTCATGAGGCAGGGCATAACTGGTTTTATGGTATATTGGGAACAAATGAGCGCGACCATGCGTGGATGGATGAGGGCATCAACTCATTTTATGAACGCAAGACTACAGATGCACTGGCAAAGGGTATTGATACTACGGATAAAAAGGCTATAAAAAGTGGAAACAATCTAAGTGATGTAGCGTACTATATGCAGGTTGCTGCTAATGCAGACCAGGCTATAGAACAAACATCGGCGAACTTTACCAAGCTGAACTATGGCACCGATGTTTATTTTAAAACAGCATTGGTGTTGAAGTGGCTGGAAAGCTATATGGGCCCAGCCGATTTTGAAGCCGGGATGCATGAGTATTATGACACCTGGAAGTTTAAGCATCCATACCCGGAAGACTTTGCTGACATTATGCGAAAACATACCAGTAAATCGCTGGAATGGTTTTTTGATGGGTTGCACAGCAACAGTGGTATTGATTTTAAAGTAGCACATGCACATGTGCATGATGACAATACTACCGTTACTGTACGGAATAACGGGGATATGGCCCCAGTAAAAATTGCTGCATTTAATGCTGACAGCATAGTGGCTACGGCCTGGTCGGCACCATTTAGTGATAAAGTTACCCTGAATTTAGCTACTACTAACTGGACGAAGATCCGCATCAGCAGGGATATACCTGATTACCGGTTGAATAATGATACTTACTATCGCCACGGTATGCACCATTTGAGGCTGAAGGTGAAACCTTTTGGGCTGAACTACTCTTATGCGGATAAGTTGTATATGCTGCCGGCATTGGGCTATAACCAATATGATGGTTTCCAACTGGGTTTGCTTTTTCACGACTTGAGCTTACCTGATTATCATTTCCGTTTTGCGGTTGCGCCCATGTATGCCTTCAACTCAAAGACCATGACTGGCGCTGGTTCTGTGGGTTATATCTGGTATCCACATAGCAGTAGCGTATTTAAAGACGTGCTGTTGCAAACCGATGTGAAGAGTTTTGATTATGACCAGGCTACATTGCCCGGCAACCAGCAAGTCTTTACCCGGTATGTAAAAGTAGCACCAGCACTCAATTTTACTTTTCGTGAGCAGAACTCATTAAGTACGGTGGAGCGCACACTTACACTAAAGGCATATAGTATTACAGAGAATAACTTTGATTATGGTGCAGATAGCACGGTAACAGCAGGTACTACCCAGCAGCAGAAATACTACGGGTTGCTGCGGTACAAGCACAATAATACAAGGTGGTACAATCCATTTAACTATAGCCTGGAGGCACAGGGTGGTGCAGACTTTGCTAAGATAAATGCAGAGGCTAATGTGCGCGTGGATTACTATAAGAAAAACAAGTCTTTATATATACGTGGATATGTAGGTAAATTCTTTGCTATAAACAGCGACCCAAACGTTACCCAACGTTACTACCTGAACAGTACTTATACCGGCGCTGACGACTACTTGTATGATGATACCTACTTTGGAAGGAGTGCAACAAATGGTGTAGCGGCGCAGCAAATATCTATGAGTGAAGGTGGCTTTAAAATACCTACACAGAATAACATAGGCAGGAGTGACGACTGGCTGGCTACAATTAATATGAAGACAGACCTGCCGTTTGGAGCGTTGCCTATACGGTTATTCCTTGATGCAGGACTTATACCTAACACTGCACCAGACGAGCAGCACCCGGGCGACACACGACCATTGTATGATGCGGGAGTGGAAATACATGCTCCGTCTGACATCATAGCGGTCTATATACCAGTGCTGATGAGCAGTGATTTTCAGAACTACCTTGTGAATACTTATGGTAAAAATAATCAGTTTGCGCGTAGCATCAGCTTTACGCTAAAGCTGCAGAATGTGAACTGGCTGAAGATAACATCATCTGTACGGAAACTGCTGTTGCGGTAAGTAATTACTTACCAATCACAACCTTCAGTGACTTGCCCATAGCGCCAACGCTATCTGGCCGGAGGAGTGCGATTTGGTCGATATACACTGTGTCTCCCGCCTTTGTGCGCTGGTACAAGGATGCTGCTATGGTTGCGCTTACCGTATCCCCATCACAATGCTCTATCATATAGTCTGACAGTATGATGGGATTACCGGTTGAGTCTTCGTACACGTTGCGTTCGGCATAGGTGAAGTTAAAGCCGGTGACTTGGTACTCTATGTTTGATGAATCCCTACCCCAAAGGCCTTGTTTCATCAAAGAGTCGAATATCTGCTTACCAACCAATCCTGCGCTAATATTTGAATGACCCAAATACACAGCTATAGGAGTGGTGTATGCTTTATATGCAGTAACTTTTTTCTCAGTCTTTCCGGTTGTTTTTGCAGGTGCCGGCTTCTTCTTTTTCTGTGCCCATATAGTGACCGTAAAAAAAAGGAGCACGATACCCATTACCATACCAAACGTACGCTTCATGGATTGTAATTTATAACAAACTCAGGCTTTCTTCAATAGTTTTTATTTTGGCCAGTGCGTCAGCCTTTTTCTTCTCCTCATTAGCTATTACTTCAGGCTTTGCATTTTGCACAAACCGTTCGTTACCTAGTTTCTTGTCTATACTCACCAGAAAGCCCTGGAGGTATATCAATTCCTTTTGCAGCTCATCAGCCTGTTGTTCTACATTCATCTTAGCCAGTTCGGCTTCAATATATAGTTTATCAGTTTGTACTACTATAGATATACTGCCTGGGCGCGCTTCCTTTGTATAGCCTATGTATTCAGCGTTTACCTGCCTGCGCAATATGTCGCCAGCGGCTTCATAAAAAGCATGGTGGCTACTGTCTATCCAGAGTTTTATTGTATCCTTTGGTTTAAGCTGGTTCTTGTTGCGGGTATCGCGTACGGCAGTTATCAACTCGCGCAGGAAGTACCCCTGTTTCAGTAGTTCTGCATCTACTGTTTCAGTTGCTTCCAATTGCTGTACGATCAGGTCTTTTCCTGCCGGACGTGTACGTAGCTTATGGTATATTTCTTCTGTTACAAATGGCATGTACGGGTGCAATAATTGCAGCAGCTGCTCATAAATGGCAATTGTACGCTCATATACATAGGCAGACACCGGTTGATCCATACCAGGTTTTACCCACTCGAGGTACCAACTACAGAAATCGTCCCATATTAGTGAATAGACAGTTTTCAATCCTTCGCTAAGCCTGAAATCTTTATACAGCTCGGTTATTTCGCCTGATACAGATGCGATGCGTTGCTGCATCCATTCTATTGCGAAACGAACATTGCTATCCTCAAGGCCAGCTTCCTGCCTGTTTTCCCAACCCTTCACCAACTTCATGGCATTCCACATCTTGTTGCTGAAGTTGCGGCCCTGTTCCAGTGCGCCTTCGTCAAACAATAAGTCGTTACCAGCGGGAGATGATATCATTACGCTAAAGCGAACTGCATCGGCACCAAAGTCGTCTATGAGTTTCAGTAAGTCTGGGGAGTTGCCCAAGGACTTGCTCATTTTCTTTCCTTGCTTATCCCTAACTATGCCAGTGAAATATACTTTGTCAAAAGGTTTTTCACCCATAAACTCATAACCTGCCATTATCATCCTGGCTACCCAGAAGAAAATGATCTCAGGAGCAGTTACCAGGGTATTGGTAGGGTAGTAGTATTTCAGTTCTTCGTTTTTCCCGTCTTTGTTCCAGCCAAATACTTCCATAGGCCACAACCAGCTGCTGAACCATGTATCCAGTACATCATCTTCCTGTCTTAAGGTGGGTTGTTTAGCAGCAAGCTCAGGCTTGGCAGCTTGATATTTAGCTAAGGCCTCGGCTTCGTTATTGCCAACATAAATACCACCTTCGGTATCGTACCAAGCAGGTATGCGCTGACCCCACCACAGCTGGCGGCTGATGCACCAGTCTTTAATGTTCTCCATCCAGTGGCTGTAGAGGTTCTTGAACTTGGCAGGATAGAACTCTATATCATTTTTGGCAACTGCATCGATGGCGGGTTGCGCCATATCCTTCATGTTGCACCACCACTGCATACTGAGACGTGGTTCTACAACAGCATCAGACCGTTCTGAGAAACCCACCTGGTTTGCATACGGTTCGTCTTTTACAAAATTTCCGCTCTCTTTCAAGTCGACGATTATCTTCTTGCGTACTGCAAAGCGATCCATGCCTATATACATGCCTGCAGCTTCGCTCATGGTACCGTCTTCGTTCAGGGTGTCTACTACCGGAAGGTTGTACTTGATACCCAGGTTGTAGTCATTAATGTCGTGGGCAGGCGTTACTTTAAGAGCGCCTGTACCAAACTCCATATCTATATAAGTATCGAAAATGATAGGTATGCGACGGTTGATGAGCGGTACAAAGCAGAATTTGCCCTTCAGGTGTGCATAACGCGGATCGTCAGGGTGTACACATACAGCTGTATCGCCCAAAATAGTTTCGGGGCGCACGGTTGCTATGGTAATATATTCATCATTATCACCCTCTATTTTGTAACGTACGTAGTATAGGTTGCTATTGGTTTGGCGGTGTATTACTTCTTCGTCACTCAGAGCCGTTTTAGCTTTAGGGTCCCAGTTGATCATTTTTACACCACGATATATGTTGCCTTTCTCGTACAGCTCTACAAATACACGTATTACCGCAGCGTAGTAATCGTCATCCATAGTAAAGTGGGTGCGGTCCCAATCGAGTGCGCAACCTAGTTTCTTTAGCTGTTGCAGTATGATGCCGCCATATTTGTCCTTCCATTGCCAGGCATAGGTCATGAACTCGTCGCGGCTCAGTGTTTTCTTGTCAATGCCTTGTTCCTTTAGCATATTTACCACCTTGGCCTCTGTAGCGATAGAGGCGTGGTCGGTACCGGGAACCCAGCAAGTATTGTAGCCCAGCATTTTGGCACGGCGCACCAGTATATCCTGTACAGTATCGTTAAGGGCGTGGCCCATATGCAATACCCCGGTTACGTTTGGCGGAGGTATAACTACGGTGTAAGCAGGCCGCTCATCGGGCACTGATTTAAAATATCCTGCCTCGTCCCAATGTTTATACCAATGCTGTTCTGCGTCCTGATGCTGAAAATTCTTACTGAGCTCCATGAATACTTGCTGTTGAAAGACTGCAAATATAAGGCGTATATGGTTTGCTGGGTAAGGTAGGGTGGAGTTTGATTTGCTTTGTGTTGAAATGCCATTAGATTAATTACTCACCTTATAGAGATAAATATTGCGATATGGTTTAAATTAGGTGTGCAAGGGTACTTGATGTGGAAACTTTGCTGAGTTATATTCTGATTATTTGCTTTGCCCGGTTGGATTCTGTACCCTTTCTGCTGTTGCTGGTTTATTCAGCAAATGCAATTTGGTGTTACACATCCTTAATATAGACGTGTTATTATTTAACATTTAAACCCTGTTTCTATGAAATCAATATTAACTATGCTCTTGCTTTGTGCTTGCAACAGCTGTTATGCGCAATTTGCACAATTTGACTGGGTAAACAGTTATGTGGAATATGGTCAATATAGTTATAATTTACCCTCAGGCAACGTTGTACGAACAGATGCCGCAAACAATGTGTATGTATTGGGTGAAGTATATGCCCCAATGATAATAGATACCTTCCAGGTACCTGGAGGCATGCAAAATATGTACCTAGCCAAGTATAATGCGAACGGACAATTGCTTTGGTTGAGAACAGCTGTTCTATCGCCAACAAATAGCCTGAATACTCCAAATAGTATGTGCAATGGAAATGTGATGGCTATAGACCCTGCTGGTTACGTGTATATTGGAGGAAATTTCATAGATACTATGGATTTGAACGGTATCCATTTGGTGAGCAATAGTTTTTTATATGCAGATATTTTCCTGGCCAAGTACGATACCAATGGGAACATAATATGGGCTAAAAAAGCCGGTGGGCTTGGCGATGATGTAATTGGCGGAGGTAAAGTATTTGACCAGATGGGTGGTGGGATGCACCTGGATAATGAAGGCAGCATATATTTAACCGGTAATTTTGGAAACTATCAATCTGGTATTACTGTGCCCAAAAGCGCAACGTTCGATACCATAACGCTGAAAGCTGATACACTGGGAAGTGTATTCCTGGCCAAGTATGATACAGGCGGGCATGTTATATGGGCTAAAGCGATAGGAAGCAGGGGATCTCAAACAGCAGAACCACAGGCGTTCGATGTAACAATAAATGGAGCCGATGATGTTTTTATTACCGGTAATTTTTCTGCGGCAAGCATATATTTTGACAGTATAAAACTATTGTCTATGCCACAATATTTGCGAACAGCATATGGGCATATGTTTGTTGCTAAATATAACAAAGACGGCAGTGCAGAATGGGCGAGATTGATAGATGGTAAGGGTGGGACATTTGGCGTGTCTCTTATTACAGACAATACTAATGATGTAATAGTGGCAGGCCTTGGATTAAGTGATACCACCATCTTCGATAATATATATATAAAAGGCAGCTACCCAAGTATCAACAGTTTTTTAGCTAAATATTCAGCTTCCGGCAATGTATTGTGGGCTAAAAGCATGGACAATTATTACCACTCAAATAACTATCCCACCTACATGGGTATGGGTACCGATGGGTATATTTATATGACAGGGGTGTTCACAGACACTGTAGTATTTGATGGTAAAACCCTAATAAGCAATGGAGGGTACGATGTGTATCTGACACGCTACAACGTGGATGGTAACCTTAACTGGCTCACCTCAATTGGCGGCACAAAAGATGATGCTGCTTTTGGTATTGCTACTGATAATACTAATGCGATATACGTGACAGGCGATGTGCAAGATACCTGCACCTTTGGCACCTTTGTCGTGGGTGATAGCGTCAGTCATAATATGTTTATTGGTAAGCTTACCATACCCACGGCAGGCGTTAAACAGGTAACAAAAATAATGAATAGTATTGTGGTGTATCCTAATCCTGCAAACAGCAGCAGTATTGTACGTATAAATGAGGGTGATCTCACAGAGATAAGTATAGAGGACTGCCTGGGCAGGATCGTATATGAACAAAAAGTAAGTGGTAAAGAGAGGGTGATTGTAAATACGAGCGGATTTGTGAATGGGCTATATTTTGTAACAGTAAGTGATAATGAAACACGTATGAGTACAAAGCTAATTATTCAGCATTAGTACTATAGGAACGTAATTTGAAACCGTAGCAACTATTCTATTGCCTTGTCTTTATGTAAGGCTCACAATCACTAGTATAGAGGATGCAAAACCATTATTGAATTGCAATATTATCTTATCGCACTGTTTATAACATAATATAACGTACCTTCGCGACTTATTTTATAAAGTTCTTACAAATAATGACTTCTTTTTCTTCCTTCTCGATGCGAGAAGAATTGACTCGTGCCATATCGGACATGGGCTTTGAGACGCCGACTCCAATTCAGTCAAAAGTAATTCCGCAACTCTTATCTCAACCAATCGATATTATAGGCCTGGCACAAACGGGTACCGGCAAAACTGCCGCCTTTGGCCTGCCCCTGCTGCACCATACAGATCTCAACGCTAAACACGTTCAGACTTTAGTGCTTAGTCCAACCCGCGAACTGTGTATGCAGATCGTTGAGGAATTGGGCCGTTATGGCCAGCACATGCGTGGCCTGCGTATTACTGCCGTTTACGGTGGTGTACCCATTACCGGACAAATTCGTGATGTACGCGCTAACCCGCAGGTAATAGTAGCCACTCCCGGCCGTCTTATTGACCTACTGGAACGTAAAGCCCTGAACATGGACCTGGTGGAAACCGTGATCCTGGATGAGGCTGACGAAATGCTGAACATGGGTTTCCGTGAGGATATTGACTTTATCCTGAAGACTACTCCTGCCCGCAAACATACATGGCTGTTCTCTGCTACGATGTCTAATGACGTGCGTAACATAGCTAAACGCTTTATGAACAAGTGGGAAGAGTTTTCTGTAGGTGGCGCCAATGTTACCAACGAAAACATAGATCACCAGTACTATGTAACCAGCCATCATAACAGGTTTGAAACTCTGCGCCGCTTACTTGATTTTACACCAGGTATATATGGTATCATATTTACCCGCACCAAGCAAGACTGCCAGGACATTTCTGAAAAACTGATGCGCCAGGGATATCATGTGAGCCCATTGCATGGCGACATGGACCAGAAAATGCGCAGCAAAGTGCTGGAGCGTTTTAAAAACAAAAGTTTGCAGGCCATAGTTGCTACTGATGTAGCTGCCCGCGGACTGGATGTAAATGACATTACCCACGTTATTAACTACGAGCTGCCTGATGATCCGGAAGTTTACACACACCGTAGCGGCCGTACTGCACGTGCAGGTAAGTCTGGTATCTGTATGTCTATCGTTTCTCCTAAAGAGTTACAGAACATACGCCAGATAGAGCGCATTGTAAAACAACGTTTCCATAAAAGCGATATACCTGATGGTGCTGAAGTTGTGCGCAAGCGTTTGTTCTTCTACATGGAGCAGATAGCATTGGCAGAACCTGGTTCTGATTTTGCAAAGGTGTATCAGGAAAGCATGCACGAACGTTTTGCCGACCTGGATAAGGACGAGCTGATACGCAAACTGATATGGCTGCAACTGAAAGACACTATTGACGCTTACCAGGGCGCTAATGACCTGAATGCAGGTTATGAAAATAAAGAGAACAAGGAAAGGAACCGCGGTGGCGTTAGATCGGGCAGTGTGCGTATGTTTATAAACATAGGCCAGAAAGACGGCGTTGCCGATGAAGAACAATTGCTGCAGTTCATAACAGAATCTACAGATATTGAAGCTGGCATGATAGACCGTGCAACCGTACGTGAACTGAGCAGTTTCTTTAATGTACCTGCAAGTTCTGCTGAGTTCATTGCTACTGCACTTTCATCCAAAAAATATAAAGGCCGTAAGGTAAGGATAGAAGAAGCTGAAGCACGCGATCGTGATCGTGCGGGTGGACCTCCACGTCGTGGTGGTGGCGGTGATGGTGGCTACGCAAAGCGTGGTTCGCGCGATGACAGGCCGTCTTACGGAAAGGGCGGTTCACAAAAGTTTAACAAGAGATATTAATTTGTAATGATATGTGTCCTTGGTTTTTAAGGATAATGCATTATATTTGTAATAACCAAATGAGTTACGCATGAGGCTTTTTCTAATAACGACGCTTTTTTTCTTGAGTTCAGTTGTGCTTAAAGCACAGCAGGCCGAAAACAATGGTGCAGGTAAAAAAGGCGTAGCCAGCTTTTACCATCCCAAGTTTGAAGGCCGCAAAACAGCGACAGGCGAAGTGTTTAAGAATGCTGATTTTACCGCCGCCTGCAACAAGCTTACCCTGGGCACTTTTGTAAAGGTGACCAATCTTGCCAATGGGATAGCAGTTTACGTGCGCATAAACGACCGTATGGCTGCTGCCAACAAACGCCTGATAGACCTTGCATCAATAGCAGCCGAAAAATTGGGCTTTATAGATGATGGTACGGCTAAGGTGAAGATTGAAACTGTACCTACAGAAGAAGGCCGCAATGGTATTCTTGCGCAGAGAGAAATTCAAAAGGAAATTCTGAAGTTAGAAACAGGCAAATTATAATTTTAAATAAATACTTTTAGAGGCTGCCTGCTACAGGCAGCCTTTTTTTATTTAAGAAATCCATCATTGTTCCATATTCCATGTTGAGATCACTTTATATAGCTACCGTAGAAGGCAAAGGAAAGGGTGTGTTTTGTAAAAATGCCTTAAGGCAGGGCGTGACACTTGAGGTAGCACCGGTTATAGTAATGACTGCACATGACCGTACTCTACTGGACCAGACCCTATTGCATGATTATATATTTGAATGGCAGCCCGGCGGAGAACTAATGTGTTGCATGGCCCTTGGCTGGGTGCCAATGTACAACCATTCTTACTCTAGTAACTGTGAGTACTACATGGACTATGAACAAGCTACCATAGCCATAAAAACAATACGCGATATACCGGCAGGTGAAGAGCTTACTATTAACTATAATGGCGACTGGGATGACGGAACCCCAGTATGGTTTGATGTGGCAGAGTAGGGGATTACCTGTTATCTTTACTGCCATGAAGCACAGATTGCTCCTTATAATAATTGCTTTATTGTTGTGCACGACGTCATCTTCTTTTTGCCAGCCACTGGTCACGAGATATGAACGATCGAATGGTACTGAAACTGCGACCTATGCGGAAGTAATTGCATTTTACAAAACACTTGCTGCCCGGTATTCATCAGTTACTATAGATTCGGTTGGAGAAACTGATGCAGGCTATCCCTTGTGTGTTGTGTACTACAACTATAAGCCAGGCAGGAAGCAAGTAACATTGTTGATCAATAATGGTATACACCCAGGCGAACCAGACGGCATAGATGCCTGCATGCTGCTGCTGCGCAATGCTGCAATGGGTAGAATAGAGATACCGGAAAATGTAGCCCTTGCTGTAATACCTGTATTTAATATAGGAGGTATGCTGAACCGCGGTTGTTGCAGCCGTGTGAACCAGAATGGCCCTAAAGAGTATGGATTTAGAGGTAACAGCCAAAACCTGGACCTCAACCGCGATTTTGTGAAGCTGGATGCATTGGAAACACAATCGCTGATACGACTGTTCCATAAACTAGACCCGGATATATTTATAGATAATCATGTAAGCGATGGGGCGAATTACCAGCATGTGGTGACTTTACTGAGTACTCAGCACGATAAACTAGGCGGTGATGTGGGTAAGTATATGCATAATACCCTGGAGCCACTTGTTTACAAAGACATGAAACAAAAAGGCTATGATCTTGTGCCTTATGTGAACGACTTTGATAAAACACCAGATCAGGGATGGGTTGAATTTTATGAACCTGCACGTTTCTCGAGCGGTTTTGCAGCGTTGTCCCAAACATTTGCGTTTGTGCCTGAAACACACATGCTAAAGCCCTATTGGGAACGGGTGCAAGGTACTTATGCCTTGCTGCGCACTTTTATAAGTATAGCTTCTGCACATATGGACGAAATAAAAGATGCCAGACGTACAGACCGTAAACAGCTATTGACAGCGACAACTTATCATTTGCATTGGGTAGCCGATACTACACAGTTTGATAAGGTGACTTTTAAAGGTTATACTGCAGGTTACAAGCCTAGTGAAGTATCTGGGTTGCCCCGGTTGTATTATGACCATGCAAAGCCTTATGTGAGGCAGGTTAATTTTTATAATCACTTTATACCTACTGATACAATAACTTATGCGGCTGCATATATTGTGCCCCGGCAATGGCATGATGCGATAACGAGGCTAAAATGGAATGGTGTTGCTATGCAGCAATTAGCTAGAGACACCGTAATGGAAGTGAATGTGTGCCATATAGACAATTATGAAACAGTGCCGCGCCCTTATGAGAAGCATTACCTGCACAAAAATGTAAAGGTGCATTGGGCAAGGCAAACTATACATGTGGCAAAGGGCGATTATATAGTTGCTACCGGACAACCAGCCAAGCGGTATATAACGGAGGTGCTGGAGCCTACAGGGACAGATGCTTTTTTGGCATGGGGCTTCTTTGATGGCATATTGCAGCAAAAGGAATACTATAGTGATTATGTATTTGAGGATGATGCTGCACGCATTTTGAAAAAAGACCGGGTGCTGAAGCAACGTCTTGATGAAAAGAAGAGGATCGACACCGTTTTTGCTAAAAGCGCATCGCAACAACTCGATTTTATCTATAATAATTCAGCTTATCACGAACCTGAATATATGCGATACCCTGTTTACAGAATAGAGCAATAGATACAGGTCTAATTAATAACTACAGAAGGCCGCAGCCTGGCAGTTATTTTCTTACCGATCTTTATGAATGGCAACTCTATGGCGTAATGCATTAATGTAGCAAAGAGTGTGGTGGCAGCAACACAAAGGGCCAGCAAAGAAAAGAAAGCAATTTTATTGTTGTTTTGGAAATACGGCAGCAACATATCCCAGTGTTCAAATATAACAGTAACCACTATCCAGTGCATGAGGTAAACACCATATGATATTTTACCATAGAAACGCAGGATGCCAATGTTGAGTACCCGTTGTAGCCTGCGACTGTGTACCATAGCAACCAAGAAAATAAATGAACCAAAGCCGCTGTACAGCAGAAAGTCGATCTGAAAAAAATCGGCCAGGTATGCGTAGGTGCTTCCAAAGTGGGATACGTGGTCTATAGCCCTTACTGAATACAGAACAAACGCTGCAATAATAAGTGGTACGCGGCATTTATACCATTTTGTGTTTTTGAAGCTGGTGTTGCTGATCTCAAAATAATAGCAGCTAATGAGCAGTCCTAATGCAAAATGGATAAAGAACGAGTTGATAACGTAGCTAATGATGAGATAGGTGAATATAAGCCAGGGTATAAGTTTGCGGTTCACCTTTGCCATTGTTATTGTAAAGGGCATAAAAAACGATACGCTGAGCTCCAATACAAGTGTCCAGCCAGGTACATAGAATTTGTTGTGGGTTTTGAACAGGTATGCTTCTTCCCAAAACTGGTCTTTATTCAGTACGAAAACCTCGTACAGACGGTGCAAGTGCATATCGGCGCTTTGCCAGTAAAGTGCGCTAATAAATAAGGTGACGAAAAAAGCCGGGAATAGACGTAAAAATCTGTTAATAAAGAACTTTCTAAGGTCAAGTGATTCGTTCATTACTATATACTTATAAGAGAGAACGAAACCACTTAAAACAAAAAAGAAAGACACGGCATCGCGGCCATTGAAGATGAATGATGCCAGCTTGATGGACATTAATCCCTCGTACCGCCAATTGATGAAGTGGTAAAAAAGTACCATCAGGGCTGCTATGCCCCTTGCAGAATCAAGGTAGCCGAGGTGATGCCTGCGTGGTTGTGGGGTGTTATCGGACATGTAGAATCAAACAAAGTTATAAAACGTTCAGGATCAAAAAACGGCAATTTAATCGTTATAAATACTTGCGAATTCCTAAAACATTATTCTATTACTATGGACGGCTTTATTCTTGATGTGATCTTTTTCCCAAATCGAATAAATGGAAGTTCGATAGTATAGTGCACTAAAGTAGCGAGAAGGGTTGTTGTTATGAAATAGGCAATGAATGTTAGAAGAAACGCGAGTTTAGCCCGATCGTGAAAGACTTTTAATATTTCATCCCACTGCTCAAATATTACTGTAACCACAATCCAGTGCATGAGGTAGATACCATATGATATTTTGCCGTAGAATCTAAGTATGGAGTGATTGAGGATATTTTGAATTTTCTTGTTTTGCAAGATGACTACCAGGAAAATGAACGACCCTATGCCTGAAAAAAAGAAAAAATTGATAGTGAAATAGGAGGCTATATAATTATAGGTATTTCCAAACGGTATAATATTATCAATAACCCTAAGAGAGAAAAATATAAAAGCCATGATAACCAATGGTACCCTGTATTTATACCACTTTGTTTCGCGGAATGATCTATCGGTTATCTCAAAAAAATAGCAACTGGCCAGAATACCTAATATAAAATGGACGAAAAAATCGTTCATAACTGCCATGATGAGTACTACGGTAATGAGTAGCCAACTTACTAATTTGCGATTTACTTTAGCAATTGCGATAATGAACGGCATAAAAAAAGATATGGTCAACTCTATTACTAAAGTCCAGCCTGCCCCGTAATTGCGGGTATGTGCCTTAAATAAGTAGATCTCTTCCCAAAATTCTGATCTATTGAATATGGAGAGCCGGGCAAGATTGTGGAAATGTAAAATTGCCATTTGCCTATACAAAATGCAGCCCAGAACTGTAACGAAAAAGGCAGGGAACAACCTCAGAAATCTGTTTATAAAGAACTTTTTAACGTCCAGCGGTTTCTTTAGTACTATGTATTTATATGAAAGTACAAAACCACTGAGTACAAAGAAAAAGGATACAGCGTCGCGGCCGTTAAAGATAAATGAGGCTAATTTTGCAGAGATGAGATAGTCGTAATGCCACGTTATAAAGTGATAAAACAACACCATCAATGCCGCTATACCTCTTGCCGAATCAAGATAGCTGAGATAGTGCTTTGGTAGTTGTTGTGTATCAGGCATAGGTATAGCTGCAAATATATTAAATGCACCTAACTAGCATAACATATTAACAAGTAGCTATTATCCGGCTATTGTGGCCTCTGCGCTATCTGTTTCTGTCAACGACTCATCAATAGCATGGGCAAGCGGGAAGGTAATAGTAAAAGTAGTTCCCCCACTAAGTATAGATGAGACATCTATTGTTGCTTTGTGCGACTGCAATATATTGAGCGTAAAGGCTAGCCCCAAGCCTACACCATTCCTTTTTTGCGTAAAGTATGGCTCAAAAAGGCGCGATATGTTCTCCTCACTTATGCCGCAACCATTGTCGCTAATATTGAGTACCACATGGTTTGTAAGGTGATGCAGGGATATAGATAGTTGCCCTGTCTGCTCTTCCATCGCCTCGATTGCATTTATCACAATATTAAGTAAAGCGATTTTTAGTTTTTCTTTGTCAGCAAGGATCAACTGGATTTCGTTGGGATAGCTAACCTGTAGTTTTATCCTTTTCAGGGTAAGTCTATCTATTGCAGAAGATATAACCTCGTCCAGTATAGTTTGCAAGGTGTATTCTTCCAGCGTTATCTCAGTAGGGCGGGATGTATTCAACAGTTCGCTAATGAGATCACTGATTCGTTTGCCATTCCGTTGAATGATGTTGAGGTACAAAGTTGTATTCTCATCCATTACTTCTTGTTGCATTTGCTCTACCGACAGTGTAATGTTGTTGAGTGGATTGCGTACTTCATGTGCCAGTGTGCGTACCAGTCGGCCAGCTGCAGCAAGTTTCTCGGCCTGCAGTGTAGCTTTTTCTATTTTCTTCAGGTTGGTAATATCATGGATAATACCTTGCAGATATATATTGTCTGTATAGCTATCGTCAATGGTAAGGGTTACGATGCAGGATTTTTTATCGCCACTTTTTGTGTTGATGATCACATCCCAGTCGTTTACTTCCTTACGCAATAATATTGCCTGCTGCAGGTATTTTTTATGTTGTGCCTGGTCTATAATATCTACCAGGTTCATGGTTAGTATTTCCTCTTTTGTATAACCTATAAGAGGCTCTACAGCACTGTTCACATCTTTAAAATCAAGCTGCTCATTAGTGATGAATACAATATCTTTTGATTTTTCGAAGATGCCCCTGTATTTGCGTTCGTTTGCTTTTAAGGCTTTTAATGTAGCAGACCGCTCAAGTGCATACCTGATGCTGCGTTCCATTTTTTCAATGCTCAGCTCTGTCTTAATCAGGTAGTCAACTGCACCAAGTTGCATTGCCTCTATATCTACATGGTAATTACCTTTACCTGTAAGCAGGATGATAGGTTCTTCACAGTTATTTTCAAGTGCTTCTTTTAATAGATCGACGCCTGATTTTGCACCTAGCAGATAATCGACAAAATACAGTTCGTAATCTCGATTGATCATGTGGGCAAGAGCATCCTTATATCGAGGGCACCAGTCAATTTTATAGTTTGCACCCGGGATATGTTTTACATATTCGCTGGTGATGATAAAGTCATCCTGATCATCATCTACGATCAATATTCTAACTGGGGTATTTTGCAAACTCATTTAATCTTTATTTTATATCGGGTTGATGCTCAGGAAGTATGAAGGTAAAACGGGCCCCGGTATCAGGTATGTTTTCTGCATAAATGATACCGTTATGGTGTTCTAATATTTTTTGGCAAATAGCTAGGCCGATGCCAGACCCAGGATATTCAGCCTTGCCATGCAGCCGCTGGAATACCTGGAAAATACGTGCAGCGTACTCATCTTCAAAGCCTATCCCATTGTCTGTTATCTCAATTTTATAGTAGGTGTTGTCCTTATCCAGCTTGTAGTCGATGAGTTTATTGGCTGGTAAAATGCTTGAAGTGATAGTGATTACAGGAGTAGCACCAGGCTTCCTGAATTTGATGGCATTGTTAATAATATTCTCGAACAATTGTTTCATTTGCGTTACCGACGCACTCACAAAAGGTAATTGTTCACTATTAATGACCGTTCCGGTTTCTTCTATTTTTAATTCCAAGTCGGTTTTAACCTGTTGCAGTATAAAATTGAGATTGATATGGGAAAATGGTACAGTTGATTTTGAAATACGTGAGAACTCAAGCAGATTATTAATGAGTGTACGCATATTTTCGGCAGAAGCCATCATACGTTCCAGGTATAGGATACCATCGCCGGTGAGGACCTCTTTATACTTTTCATTAAGTCTGTCGCTAAACGTGCTGATCTTGCGTAACGGCTCCTGCAGATCGTGACTTGCTACATAGGCAAATTCTTCAAGGTCTTTGTTAGACCGGTTGAGTACTTTTACACTATTTATAAGTTCTTCTTCGGTTTTGCGTTGGGCACTTACATCTCTTATACTTCCAATTAGTTTTTCACGATTTCCTTCGCTATCGAAGATGAGTTTAGCAAGGGTATGAATAGTTTTAACATTGTTCTTTTCAGTTATTATCCGGTATTCAATATCAATGTCTTCGCCATTCTGGATTGCAGCATCCATTTTGGTTTTAATGAACTCCCTATCATCAGGGTGTACATACTGCTCAATATGACGCAGGCTAAGATCCCCTATGTTCTTATCCACTTCGTAAATATCATACATACCATCAGTCCAGAACATTTTATCCTGCTTTATGAACCATTCAAAAGTGCCGAAGTCTATATTGTTGAACTGTTTAAAAAAAAGTTCCCTAGTATCGAACGAAATGAAGGGTAAATGTGACGCCGAAATGTCTGATAATATAAGTAGCTGAAACGAATTTTTAGGTTCTGAATTATCCCTTAAAGGAGCTGCATATATGTATGCTTGTATTGTTAACTCATAGCTTGTTAGTTTATAAACCATGTATTTATTCCTTGCAAAAGAGTTTTCTGCAACGCTTTGCATCTGAGCCTTTAATCGCTCCTGCTGACTTTTATCTAATAAGCCGGTAAAAGACTTTATTTCTTCCTTAACATCTTTACGGCCTTTGTAAAAATTCTGTATAAACTGGTTATTGTAATATTCAATATCCAGATTTTCTTTGTTAACAACAACAATAGATGCCGGACTTGATTTGACAATATCAAGTAAAAAATTGTTGTCAATTATTGTTTCTTCCATTATTCAAAACGCTTCAAACTACAAACGAATAGCACTGTATTTTTGTTGCAAAAAAAAAAGCACTATTCAATGTTGAATTCTTTAAACTGTTTCATTTTATTGTAAAGCGTTTTCCGGTCTATGTTCAACAGTAGGGCAGCTTTACTTTTATTGAAGTTCGCTTGTTTCAATGCATCCAAAATAACCTCATACTCCGCATCCAGGTTGGCGCTTTTTAATTTATTTTCGTAAGAAACAGGTTGCGCCGATGCGCTTGTACTTGCCGGGTTGTGCTCTGGCTTGGTGGCTGGCACGGGGGCAGTATCAAATTGAAGCTTGTGAAAATTAACGATCTCGAAAGGCAGAGACCTGGTTTCCACAAACCCACCATCTGTAAGTAAGGTAGATCTCTTAATTACGTTTTTCAGCTCACGCAGATTACCATACCATATGTAGTTCTTGAAGATGTCTTCTACGTCTTTAGTAAATCCCTTTACATCTTTGCCCAGTTCAGCATTGGTCATCTTCAGGAAATGGTTTGCAAAGGTCATAATATCACTTTTGCGTTCCCTTAACGGAGGCACTTCTATACTAAATTCATTAAACCTGTGGTATAGATCTTCTCTGAACTTGCCCATGCGGGCAGCATCCCAAAGTTTTTCGTTGCTAGCTACTATTATACGCAGATCCAGCTCGATATCCTTATTACCACCTACCCGGCGTATTTTGCGTTCCTGTACTACGCGTAAAAGTGAAACCTGTATATCATAAGACAAATTGCCTATCTCATCCAAGAATATAGTTCCTTCGTTGGCATATTCCAGACTGCCTATTTTCTGGTTCAGGGCTCCTGTGAACGCACCTTTTTCGTGTCCAAAAAGCTCACTACCAGCAAGTTCTTTTGATAGAGCACCGCAATCTATAGCAACAAAGGGTTTATTGGCGCGTTTGCTTTTATTATGTATTTGTTGCGCTATAGCTTCTTTACCGCTACCGCTTTCACCATAGATAATAACGCTATAGTTGGTAGGGCCGACCAGTTCTATTTGCTTTATGATATTGGCAAACTCCGGGCTGTCGCCCATAATATAGTTATCGTTGAATACGGTCTTAGTTTTGGGTTGTGCCGCAGTACTGCCCGTGGTAACACTTTGCGCCGGTATGGATGTGCGAGGTGTTCCTAACTGGTCTTTGCCAGGGGCAGCCAGTGCTTTCTTGATGGTTAATATGATCTCATCAGGAAACAACGGTTTGGTTACATAGTCGTACGCACCGAGTTTCATTACTTCAACAGCGTCTTTAACATCACTATACCCTGTGATGATTATAACCGGTGCATTGGGGTGCATTTCTTTTATTTTGCCAAGAAGCACCATACCCGTCATATCTTCCAGTCTAAAATCGCACAATACGAGGTCAGGCTGATTTTTCTTCATCCATTCTATAGCAGCTGCGCCACTGTTTGTGCCTGCAACCTCATAACCGTTGCGTGTCAGGAAACGGTTAAGTAATAAGCACATGTCATTATCATCATCAACAACTAAAATCTTACTCATGTTTGTGTGTAATTGTCTTTGTGTGTGGTAGAAGTATAAATATAAGATTTTAAGCCCAAACTGCCCTTATCTGAGCAATTGGTATTCGCATTTGTTCTCGGTATTTGGCAACTGTGCGGCGGGCTATGTTGTAACCCTTGCCCGATAATATGTTCACCAATTGCTGATCGGTATAAGGGTGGCGCTTGTCTTCGCTTTGTATAGCCTCTTCTATTACCGATTGTATTACTTTATTGCTGATCACTTCCCCCTTCTGGTCTGCTATACCCTCGCTAAATAGATCCTTTAAATAAATAAGTCCAAAATGAGTTTCAGCATACTTATTGCTGGTGATGCGTGATATGGTTGATATATCCATGCCTGTTATTTCGGCTACATTCCGCAACACCATAGGCTTTAGCAGGCGAATATCGCCCTCTATGAAATATTCTTCCTGAATTTTGGCTATACATTGCATGATACGCATCATGGTATCTTCCCTTTGCTTCACGGCATTTACAAACCACTGGGCTGACTGAAGTTTGCTTTTTACATACTGATTAGTGCTGCGATCTTTTGCGCTTACCTGCTGCGACAACTGATCGTACAGCGTCTGGTTAACAAATACGGCACCAGATCGGCTGCTGTATAGGTTTACCTGTACAGTATCTCCGTACCGCGTAACAATGAAGTCTGGTATGATGGTATTTTTAGGGTCGTTATTAGACGACTCTGTAACCGGGTGAAATTTGAGGCTGCCAATAAGGTTAAGCACAACACGCAGTTCTTCTTCATCAATATTCAGCGCATGATGTATTTTCTCAAACTGACGATGCATTAAGTCTGTGAAGTGATGCTGTACCAGGTTGGTAGCGCACCTAACATCAGGGCGCTTCTGATTCATGTTTTTCAACTGTATCAGGAGGCACTGACCTACACTGGTAGAGCCTATTCCCATAGGTTCAAGCGTTTGCACTATCGCCAGACCTTTTTGTACCCTTTCAGTTTCCACTAATGCCTGAAAATGGAAAGACATATCATCTGCCACTTCATCCAGAGGGCGGTCCATAAGGCCCTGGTTGTTCAATATATCAATGATATATTCTGCAGTCGCCAGGTCTTCTTCACTAAGGTTGAGCAATCGTAATTGCTGTTTTGCATCGTCCTTAAAATGGCTGGTACTGCTTATGGCAATGTTTGGTGTTTGTTCTGTATTAAAGTAGTTCTGGTACTCAGATTTATAATCTGGTATATCATCGTAACCATGTTCCTCCCAATCTGAATAATCCTGTACACCATCTTTTGTAGTGGTGTTCAGGTCTTCAAAATTATCTTCGGTATTGTTTTCCAGAAATGGGTTTTCTTCCAGCTCGTTTTTTATTCTTTGTTCCAGCTCTATAGAGTTCAGGAAGTACAGATTGAGTAGCTGTATTTGCTGTGGCAGTATCTTCAGTTGTTGCTTCTGGCTCTGTTGTTGGGAGATCATAATTATGTCATGGTGATTGGGTTATGTAAGGCAACCTTGAAGCCAAATTTTACAAACTTTAAAAATTTATTTATTTAATTGGTAATGTACTGAAAGTTAGGCGTTTGTTGCAGTGATGTTTAATAAATTTATTTTATTTTAGTTATTTATATTTCAAATAAATTAGTTCAGTGAGGAAAATGTTCTACAAAAATGTTGAAATTTGATCAATGAGGAAAAGATTGCGGTCGATATTAGTTGCCTTTTCAATATCGTTTGTATTGATGGCTGGGCTTGCTTTTTTTTCAATGGAGCGTTTTGCGACCCTTATCCGTTACTCTAATGACGTTGACCATACGCATCTTGTTATATCAAAATTATATAATATAGAAGGCTATATTAAAGATCTGGACCGCGGTGAACGGGGATACATGCTCACAAAAGATACTGTTTACTCCAACCGAACATATAGGGTTATAGACAGTCTTGCCCCTTCATTAAAAGTGCTAAAGACGCTTTTTGATGACAACAAAGTGCAACAGAACAACCTTGTGGTGCTTAGAAGCATCATAGCATTGAGGGTACATGCCTTGAAGGAGAATTTTGAATACTTAGATTCTGCTACTATTAACCATCCACCTTCAATTTATTATGACGAGGGTAGAAAATTGATGTTGGATTGCGTGCACAAAATGCGCGACATGCATAACACTGAAAATGGACTACTGGCAGAACGTTATAAGAACGAGCAATTTTATCAGACTTTGACATCCAATGCGTTCAAGTATATCATTGTATTCTTTTTCGCCGTAACAATTTTGTTATTCATATTAATGGTAAGAGAGTTGAAACGTAGGATGCAATACCAGGACGAATTGCAAACTAAGGTTATAGACCTGCGGAGATCTCATGCTGAGCTTGAACAAATAGCATATGCCTCATCTCACGACCTGCAGGAACCTTTGAGGAAAATACAGGTTTTTAGTAACAGGCTAGTATGGCTGAAAAAAAATACCATGGATGATGAGACCCATAATACCATGGATAGGATAAGTGCAGCCGCTGCCCGCATGCAAGATCTGATAGAGGAGTTGGTGAACTTAACATCGCTAACAAAGGAAACTCAAAAGGCTAAAGTAAACCTTAGTATTCCTTTTAAAAGTGCAATGGACGACCTGGGTAGCAAAATTGAGGATAAGCATGCAGTGATTACCTATTCAGAGTTTCCAACTGCGAAGGGGAGTATAGATCAGCTGAAAGTATTGTTTAAGGCGCTGTTGGACAATTCTATAAAATTTTCGCGAGAGGGGCAGGCACCTGAAATAAATGTAACGTGCGATATAGTAAACGGTGAGGAGTTAATGGAAAATTTCAGACGCTTATCGCATAATAAATATCACCGCATTACCATAACAGATAACGGTATAGGTTTTGAAAATAAGTTTGCCAACAAAATGTTCCGCATTTTTCAACGTCTGCACAACCGTGAATCTGAGTATGAAGGAAAGGGTATTGGCCTTGCCATATGCCAACGTATTATGACCAATCACGAGGGCTACATCCTGGCCTACGGACATCTTGAAATTGGCGCTACGTTTAAGTTGTATTTCCCGGTATCTGAGCAATAATATTAGCAGAAACATACTCCTTAACAGCTAATTAAACGCGGTTTTCTATGAATTTTAATAAAAATAGTTCATGCAATCGTTTGCGTTGTAAGAGGTAGGTAAGGGCTAGTGATTAGTTTTTATATTTCCGTGTAACTTACGCTTATATGCTCCGGAAAAGTTTTTTGATCATCCTGCTATTGTCCTGTTACAGATCATATGGCCAGGAAAGCTTGTCGAATCAAATGGCTGCAACAGCCATGGAAATATGGAAAGATTCATTGATCATGCAACCAGGTGTGCCAGTGAAATGGGCTTACGATGAAGGCGTTTTCCTGGAAGGCATAGAAGGCTTGTGGAAAAATACCGGTGAGGGGAAGTACTTCAATTTTATAAAGAAAAGTATGGACCGTTTTGTTACAGATAGCGGCACTATAAACCGATATAAATTCAGTGATTATACCCTTGATAATATAAAAAATGGCCGTGTATTGCTTACACTTTATAAGGTGACATGCAATGAAAAATATTACAAAGCTGCAAAGCTTTTGCGCGACCAGCTACGGTCGCAGCCCCGGGTAACGACAGGTGGCTTTTGGCACAAAAAAATATACCCACACCAGATGTGGCTAGATGGTTTGTATATGGCAGAACCATTTTATGCTGAATATGCTGCCACCTTTAATGAACCTGAAGACTTTAAAGACATTGCCAGCCAGTTTATACAAATGGAGCAGTATGGTACCGACCCTAAAAGTGGATTAATGTATCACGGTTGGGACGAAAACCGGGAGCAGAAATGGGCCAATAAAACAACGGGACAATCGCCGATAATATGGGGAAGGGCTGAAGGGTGGTATGCCATGGGGCTAGTAGATGTGATAGGTTACTTCCCCGAACATGATCCTTACCGGGATACTTTGATACAAATATTTAATCGAGTTGCCGTTGCATTAACTAAAGCACAAGACCCCAAATCAGGCGTATGGTACCAGGTTATGGACCAGCCAACGCGTGCCGGAAATTTCCTTGAAGCATCATCATCGTGCATGTTTGTATATACATTGGCGAAAGGGGTAAGACGGGGCTACCTACCTACGAAATACCTTGCCGCCGCCCAGAAAGGATATGAAGGAATAAAGAAACGATTTATAACAAAACGTGCTGAAGGACAAATAGATCTGAATGGAGTTGTAGGAGCTACTGGCCTAGGTGGGAACCCTTACCGCGACGGGAGCTATGAGTACTACCTGAGTGAAAAAGTGGTGACTAATGATCCAAAAGGTGTAGGGGCTTTCTTGCTGGCTAGCAATGAGATGGAGCTGCTGCCTACACAGCATATAGGAGCGGGCAAGACAGTATTACTAGATAACTACTTTAATAATGAAACCCGTACTGATGCTGCGGGAGACACGGTATCTTACCACTACACGTGGAATGACAGGTCGAACAGTGGTTTTTCAACGTTGGGGCATATTGTTTATAAATGCGGAGCTAAGACCGCCACTTTAAAAACAGCACCTGATAAGGAACATCTTAAAGGAGCCTCTGTCTATATCATAGTGGATCCTGATACAAAGCTGGAGGCAGCCCATCCGAACTACGTAAGTGAAGCAGATGTGCGCAATATAACTGAATGGGTGAAAGCAGGGGGAACGCTTGTACTTATGAGTAATGACAGCAATAATTCTGAATTCGAGCATTTTAATACGCTGGCTGCTGCATTTGGGATGCATTTTAACGAAGATTCGCGGAACAAGGTATTGAAGAATCATTTTGAAACAGGCACCTTTAACCTGGAAAATAATCCTGTATTTAAGACCGGTAAGAAAGTGTATATGAAAGAAATAGCTACACTTGCCATTAAGCCTCCTGCAAAAGCCCTGTTTACTGATGGTAAGGATGTAATAATGGCTACCGCTAAAATGGGGAAAGGAAGGGTATTTGCCGTAGGTGATCCATGGCTGTATAATGAATATACGGACGGGCGAAAACTACCTGCTGACTACCAGAATTACCCGGCGGCAGAAGACCTGGTAAAATGGATGTTAACTCCTAATAAATAAGAACTTTTATGAACTATATGCACAAGGTTTTTATATTGCTATGCTGCACTTGTCTTACGGGTAACATAGCAATGGCAAAAAATAAAAAGGTAGTTGTTGATCCTTCAGGTAAAGGCGACTTTACAACTATACAGGCAGCCATCAACAGTTTGCCCGATTCATCAGAACAGCCAGTGACCGTTTACATAAAAAAAGGCGTTTACAAGGAAAAGATATACCTGGAAAAGAGTAACATAATTCTTGAAGGGGAAGATGAAGATGGCACCATAATAACACAGGCCGTAGCCCGGGAAGAGTGGCTTTGCGACCATCCCAGCGATTGGGGTTGTGCTACCATGAATGTAAATGGCAACGATATAACATTGGAAAACTTAACTGTAACTAACAGCTACGGATTTGAAGTGACGGAAGATAGGCTCATTCATTGCCCTAACGATACATCATGGAACCATGAAAAGCTGATCAAAAAGAACAGTCACCAGATGGCTTTGCGTACTATAAAAGCTAACCACTTAAAGGCTATTCATTGTCATTTTAAATCGATGACAGGTGATACTGTAAGTCCATGGAATGTAACAGAAGGGATGTTTTATTTTAAGGACTGTTTTATGGAAGGTGGGGTGGATTTTTACTGTCCGCGGGGCTGGGCCTATGCAGAACACTGCAGGTTTTTGGCGCACATGGGTGAGGCCACCATATGGCACGATGGATCGGCAGTTGAAGACTCCAAGACCGTATTGAAAGACTGTACATTTGAAGGGTATGATGGCTTTAAATTAGGCAGGTACCACAGGGATGCGCAGTTCTATTTGCTGGACTGCACTTTTGCAGATAACATGGCAGACCAGGATATTTACCGGAAGGTGGTAACAACAAATGTGATCAAATGGGGGCATAGGGTGTATTACTACAATTGCCATCGTAAAAGCGGACATGATTTTAGCTGGATGGCCAACAACCTGAACAAGGCAAAGGGGACCCCTGCCTATAAAGATATAAATGCAAAGTGGGTGTTTGGTGACCGGTGGAGTAGCCTAGGAGAATAGATAAATAACGATAGCGTATATGGATACACAGATAAGCAATTTGTTTAGCCTTAAAGGAAAAACCGCATTGGTAACAGGCGGTAACAAAGGGATAGGCATGGGCATGGCTCTTGGCTTGGCAGAGGCTGGCGCTGACATAATAGTTGTTGCAGGGTCGGTAGCACTGGAGGGGAGTGATGTAGAAGTGGCAGTAAAAGCACTGGGAAGGAATTTTAAAGCTTACCGTGCCGACCTGAGCGACAGAGACGCTTTGTATGCTTTTGTAACACAAGTATTAGCTGAAAATAAACAGATAGATATATTGGTGAACAATGCGGGTACTATTAAGAGAATGCCTGCGGCAGAACACCCGGACGAGTTTTGGGATAAGGTGATGGCTATAAACCTGGATGCACCATTTATATTGGCGCGCGAGATAGGAAAGCACATGCTGGAGCATGGTTCAGGTAAAATAATTTTCACCTGTTCGTTGCTTAGTTTCCAGGGTGGTATCAATGTGCCGGGATATGCAGCAAGTAAGGGGGCACTGGCCAGCCTTGTAAAAGCGCTCTCGAACGAGTGGGCCTCGAAAGGTATTAATGTGAATGGCATAGCCCCCGGCTATATAGCTACTGACAATACGGAAGCCCTGCGCAATGACGAAACCCGCAGTAAAAGCATACTAGAACGCATACCGGCAGGCCGTTGGGGTGAGCCCGCAGATTTTAAAGGGCCTGCGGTGTTGTTGGCTTCTGAAGCAGGTAATTATATTAGTGGCACTATACTCACCGTAGATGGTGGGTGGATGGGGCGTTAACCTTAAAACAAATTAAAGATGCAAGTAAGATTTGAACATAGCCCGGAAGAGGTAAGTGCAATGGATACGCAAAAGCTGCGCGATGCCTTTTTGGTAGAAGATTTTGTACATCCCGATCATTTACACAGTGTGTACACGCACTACGACCGCATTATTATTAGTGGTGTGAAACCAGTGAATAAAGCGGTAGAACTACAAAACTTTGCAGAACTACGATCGGAGTTTTTCCTGGAACGGAGAGAGATGGGTATTATAAATGTTGGGGGTAGTGGTACTGTTGAGGCAGATGGGGTAGTGTACCAACTAGAGAAACTCAGTTGTTTGTATGTGAGCAGGGGGACAAAAGAAGTACGTTTCAGCAGCAACAATGCGAATAATCCAGCTTCTTATTTTATCATGTCAACACTTGCACATGCACCATACCCCACGCGCGTAATGCATAAGGAAGAGGCTGCACCAGTAGGGCTAGGCGCAGCGGAAACGGCTAATAAAAGAACGGTATATAAATACATACACCTGGATGGCATACGTAGTTGCCAGCTAGTAATGGGACTTACCGTATTGGAAAGTGGCAGTGTATGGAACTCAGTGCCTCCCCATACCCACACCCGGCGTACAGAAGTGTACTTCTACTTCGACCTGCCTGAAGAACAGCGTTTGTTTCACTACATGGGGCAGCCCCAACAAACAAGGCACATAGTGATGAAGAACCACGAAGCTATTATATCGCCGCCATGGTCTGTGCACTTTGGAAGTGGCACCAGCAACTATGGTTTTATATGGGGTATGGCTGGTGAGAACCAGGTGTATAGTGATATGGACCCTGCACCAGTTGTAGATCTGAAATAAACCTTAAGAAAAGGGTTAAGCTGACTGGGAAATAATATGCTGATAAACGGCTATTGGCTATATTGCGCGCAGTATTTGTAATGGCAGGTAGCTGGTCTTCTTATGGATAGAATTGTTTTTATGGGTACTCCATATCCGCTGGGGGCAACCTGGGATGGTAGTGGAGTTAATTTTGCGCTGTATTCTTTCCATGCCACAGGTGTGGATCTGTGTTTGTTTCATGATGCTGGTGATGATAAGGAGTATGAAGTAATAACTATACATGAATGTACCAACAACATATGGCATGCCTACCTGCCGGGTATGAAACCCGGCCAACTATATGGGTACCGGGTGCACGGCCCGTACCAACCTATGCAAGGGCACCGCTTTAACGCCAATAAACTGTTGATAGATCCGTATGCAACATCTATTGTTGGCAGTGTTGAGTGGAACGATGCGGTATATGGATACACGCCCGGTGGCGCTGATGAAGACCTGAGCTTTAATGATAAAGACAGTGCGGCCTTTATGCCCAAATGCATGGTGACAAGTACCGAATTTGACTGGGAAGGAGAGAAACCTTTACATATACCTTACCAGAAAACCATTATTTATGAAGCTCATGTAAAAGGCTTCACCAAACTAAATCTGGAAATACCTGAAGGAATAAGAGGGACTTATGCGGCTGTAGCACACCCTGCCTCTATTGCGTATTTTAAGAGCCTTGGCGTTACTGCGGTGGAGCTGATGCCAATACAGGTGTTTGTGAATGATAAGAACCTGGTGGAACTGGGGCTGACCAACTATTGGGGATACAACACAATAGGTTTTTTTGCACCCGATGCGCGATATAGCAGTAATAAAACTCCGGGTGCTGAGGTGAACGAATTTAAACAAATGATAAAAGACCTGCACAAGGCAGGGATAGAAGTGATACTGGATGTAGTGTATAACCACACAGCAGAGAGTGATGAGCTGGGGCCTACATTGTGCTTTAGGGGTATAGATAATGCAGGGTATTACCGCCTTACTGATAACCGCAAATATATGGACTATACAGGCACCGGTAATACGCTGAATGCCAACCTGCCCAGTGTGCTGCGCCTGATAATGGACAGCTTGCGGTACTGGATCACCGAGATGCATATAGACGGCTTCAGATTTGACCTGGCGGCTACGCTTGCACGTGAAAGTCATTCGGTAGATAGGCACAGCTCGTTTTTTGATATTATTAACCAGGACCCATTCATATCGCAGGTGAAGCTGATTGCTGAACCTTGGGATGTGGGTGAAGATGGCTACCAGGTAGGTAACTTCCCTCCTGGATGGACAGAATGGAATGGTAAGTACCGCGATACTATGCGCGATTTCTGGCGAGGCGAAGAAGTGCCCGTTTCTGAGTTCGCACTCCGGTTTATGGGGTCACCAGACTTGTATAAAATAGAGAACAGACGACCGACTGCAAGCATTAATTTTATTACTGCGCATGACGGTTTCACACTCACCGACCTGGTATCGTACAACGACAAACATAATAGTGCAAACGGTGAGCAAAACAAGGACGGTGAAAGCTATAACAGGAGTTGGAATTGTGGTGTAGAAGGGCCAACCGATAACGCAGCCATAAACAACCTGCGTAATAAGCAGAAACGCAATTTGCTGACTACTTTATTTTTGTCGCAAGGCGTACCGATGTTGCTGACGGGCGATGAAGCTGGACGCACACAAAGAGGTAACAACAACGCATATAACCAGGACAATGAAATTTCGTGGTTCAACTGGGCTGAAACGGATAAAGGGCTGCTTGATTTCACTTCAATACTTATTCATTTAAGGGATGTGCATCCGGTTTTCTCGCGGCGCGGCTGGTTTGTTGATAGTATAGTGCAGGGGCAGGGCAGGGGCATTAGTTGGTTTATGGCCGACGGGCACGAGTTTGCAGACCTGCACTGGAATGATGTGAACCGAACATTCGGGGTATTCCTGAATGGTTATGCTATACATCTGCCCGGGCCTAAAGGCGAAATGGTAGTTGATGACAGCTTCTATGTGATCTTTAATGCCGACATTAGTAATACAGATTTTATGATGCCCTTAATGTTGGGTGACGGTTGGGAGAAAGTAATAGATACAGCCACTCCAGGCGCTACGCTGGACGTAAACGCAGGCGACTTGGTACATGTAGCTGGCAGGAGCGTGATGGTACTGAAACAGGTGGTAGAAAGGCATATGTGATTTTGTCTCATCGACTGTTGTCAGTTGGTGGCGTTCTTTTATATGAACTTTAGGTTTGATAAAGTTTGAATACATAAACATAAAATGAATTACATTGAGTTTTCTTTTTTTGAGAAATTGTGGTTATTGACAATTTTTGTAGCTGCCGTATGTCTTTGTGCCTTTTTGCAACTCAGATCAAATAGGCTTACGAAGGAGTTTTACCATATGCGTATAAATTCAATAATAGTTGAAAGTAGTGATTGGCAAAAAAGATCGATCGATTTTTATCTTGCTAATGGGGTGACCATAAACTTATTAGTCTCAGAAGCCGATGTGATACAGTTAGGTGATTCTATATATAAACCTTCAGGCACTTACATATATGGTGTGTATAGGAAAGACCAAAACCAATATAAATTTCTTGTAAGTCATAACTACAAGAGGATAAATTTCCGCTTCCTTGCGAAAACCATATTTCGAACTTGAGCAGGGTAGATGTGGTATATCGAATTGATTTATTTCAAACCTATATTTACGCTCAAGATTTTAGTGAATGAGTACACGCAATAATCAATTGCAGGTAGAAATGGATACGGTGCAGCCTGTGGTGCCACCTGCCAAATTATATATGGTGATTGTGGCAGCTGCGGCTGGTACCCTTATTGAGTGGTACGATCTGTTCCTGGCTATTATATTGGCACCAGTACTTGCAGAAAATCTGTTCCCTAAGAGCGATGTGAAATTCCTGGAAACTCTTGCGGTTGTGGTGTCTTCTTATCTTATTCGCCCGGTGGGCTCGCTAATCTTTGGGTCTATAGGAGATAAGTCGGGGCGTAAAAAATCATTTCTTGTATCCTTGTTGCTGATGGGGGGCGCAACCTTTCTTGTGGGGTGCATACCGGTTTATGCCGCTGTGGGGTGGATGGCGCCGGTATTGCTGCTCGTCTTCAGGCTGGCACAGGGTATGGCTATAAGTGGAGAATATGCGGGTGCGACTATTTATGTGGCAGAACATGCGCCTGCGGGTAAGCGTGGCTTTTATACGGGTTTTATACAAAGTACCGTCCCCTTTGGTTTGCTCGTGTGTCTTTCTGTTGTGTTTGCCACGCGCGCCCTTATGACGCCGGTGCATTTTATAACGTACGGGTGGCGCATACCGTTCCTGTTTAGTGCAGTTCTGGTTTTTGTGAGTTTTATAGCACGGAAAAAGCTGGGAGAGAGCCCAGTATATACACAGTTGAAAAATGATGGGGAAACGTCTGTATCACCCATTCGCGAAGCTTTTAAAACACCTGGCAATGCCAACCGTATGTTGCGCGCTATTTTTGGTGGTTGTGCAGCACAGGCAACAATTATGCAAACCACACAATTTGTAGTGCTCTTCTTTCTGCAACGTGCGGCATTTTTGTCGCCTAATACCGCGATATTTATCCTTGCTCTTGCCATACTGTTATCGGGTCCGTCGTTCCAGTACTTTGCAGCGCTTAGCGACAGGGTTGGGCGTAAGCGGGTGATGCTGACCGGGCTTATTGCCAGCGCTATACTGATACCTGTGGTGTTTTATCTTTTCGTACAAATAGCTAATCCTACCGGGCTAAAAGAGGTACATGATATAAGTAACTATGCAGTTGCACAGCTTGTGGCGCTCACGCTATCGATCAACGTGGCTAGTGCAATGGTATATGGCCCCATAGGGGCGTTCATGTTGGAGCTGTTCCCCACTAAGATACGCTATACCAGCATGGGGTTTGCATACAATGTAGGTAATGGAGTTATTGGCGGCTCTACCACACTTATTGCCGAATTGTTGAAAAAGACACTTGTGGTGGGTGTTGTGTTTGCACCATTTGTCGGGCTGTTATATCCACTGGTTATCATTGCTATTGCTATAGTGGTAAATGCTACTGTGGTACCGGAGACTTATAAGAATGAGTTGACGGAGTAGGGAATATATTTGGTGTTGTTTTCCTTGTATTACTTATTTGCAAGAACCTTCATTTCTTTTGGTCGGCCAAAAGAAACAGAAGCAAAGAAAAGGCCGCCTCTATGCCAATCGCTCTGCGGGAATAGTGGTTAGCTCTGCTGCATGTTGCGTATTTGGTTCCTTGATTGGGGGCCACCTTTTTACATGTAACCTGTTAGTCTACTAGACCATTCGAAAAAGTATTAGTGCCCGTTTAAAAAGTCTAATGTATTCCATTGGAACACATTCTATAAATAACTTAACCACCATTTTTTGTGGGTTGCTTTTATGCGCATGAACCAGCGGCAAGGATAGTAAAGAAGCGCTATAGCTATGCCCCAGAACAGGTACACATATTGCAAAGGCAGCCCGGTATTCTTTAATGCCAGTGTGGTGGTGGGGAAATATGATTGTACAATAAAACCTGCAAGTATGGCCATACCATGCAGCACATACAGGTGCAGTATGTAGTAGAACATGGGTACACGACCATACACGGTAAAGAATCTGCCTGCACGATTATTCATATGTTCCAGCAGGGGCATAAGTGTTATAGCGGGGCCAATTGTCATGAGGAGATAGAGTAATGATGGTGGGTATTTCTCGCACTTAATAAAGGAAAGTAGGGTATTTATTGTGGTGCTGTATACCTGCCACGGGTGTGGGTCGCCATATACATTGATGAAGCGGAGCACAATGAACAATACTATGGCTGCTATGCCGGTGCTATACAAATATTTGTTGCGCAGGTGTTCTGGTTTTTTAAGAAAGGCGCCAAAACAATAGCCTATAGCCATAACTCCCGGCCAGGGTATAATAGGATAGAACACATTCAAATCATTTTTATTCCCGTAGGGTATGTCGGTTTGTATGTGCAGGACATCCCATAGCCAAGCTTTGGGACCAAAGCGTGTTGCCGGTATGCCATCGAGCAGGTTATGACCGAATATAATAACGAGCGCTATTATTGCTATTGCAGGCAATGGGAGATATACTAATGCAGAAAGGCATATCATGCTCCAGCCGATAGCCCATATGACCTGTACAAATAGATGATGATATTCAAAATTGAAAGTCCAGCCTACACGCACCAGGGTTAGTTCCAGGATAATGAGCCAGATGCCTCGTTTCAATAACAGTACTGAAGCCTCTTTTTTAGGTTTGCCGCTGCTCATAGAGAGAAATGCACTTGTACCCGAAAGGAAAACAAATACGGGCGCACAAAAGTGAGTAATCCAGCGCGTAAAGAACAGGACGGTACTTGCATGGCCTATATCCAGCGGATCGCCATGATAGCCTGAAAAGAAATCTCGTGTATGATCCAGCGCCATAATGATCATAACGATGCCGCGGAGGATATCAACAGATGCTATTCTTTTGCTTGCAGTAACTGACATGCTATTGGGGGCGTATGTGATTTTTTGTAACTAAGTTCGTAAAGAAAATACAAAGTGTTGGACAAAATGAATTTATGTATCATGTTTTTAGTGTGAGTTGGCGCCATGAGACCTCTTTGGTAAACCGGCATCTGCAAAAATGTATTGACCTATTGCATGTTGCTGTTATCTTTGCGGCATGGAATTAAATGCGCTCACAGCGGTAAGCCCCATAGATGGCCGTTACCGTAGCCAGGTTGCACCGTTGGCAGCTTACTTTTCAGAATTTGGATTGATAAAATACCGTGTACAGGTGGAAGTGGAATACTTCCTGTTCCTGGCGGAGCATAAAATATTTGACCTGCCTGCCCAAGTGAAACCCGCCAAGCTGAGGCAGATATACCAGGAATTTACAGAAGAAGATGCGCTGTGGATCAAGAAAACAGAACGCACCACCAATCACGATGTGAAAGCTGTGGAATATTTCCTGAAAGAAAAACTAGCGGCGCTAAACGCTGGTGAAAGTGTAGAGTGGATACACTTTGGCCTTACATCGCAAGACATTAATAATACCGCTATACCCCTGCTTTGGAAGGATGCAGTAGAGCAGCAATACCTGCCAGCTTTACAAAATCTCATTATCCAGCTACGCAAAATGGCAAAGGAATGGAAAGATATAACCATACTTGCACGCACGCATGGGCAGCCTGCCAGCCCTACCCAACTGGGTAAGGAGTTTATGGTGTTTGTTGAGCGCCTGGAAGGACAGGTAAAACTATTATCGCATATACCATATGCGGCTAAGTTTGGCGGCGCTACAGGTAATTTTAATGCTCATCACGTAGCCTTTCCTAAAAAGGACTGGGTAAAGTTTGGGAACAAGTTTGTTTCGCACCTGGGGCTAGAACGTATGCAGTTTACCACGCAGATAGAACACTACGATAATATTGCTGCCCAGTTCGATGCACTTAAACGCATTAATACCATACTCATAGACTTTTGCAGGGACATCTGGACCTACATTAGCATGGAGTATTTTAAGCAGAAGGTGAAGGAAGGGGAGATCGGCTCATCGGCTATGCCGCATAAAGTGAACCCTATAGATTTTGAAAATGCTGAAGGCAACCTGGGTATTGCAAATGCACTATATGAGCACCTTTCTGCTAAACTCCCCATCAGCCGCCTGCAGCGCGACCTTACTGACAGCACTGTGCTGAGAAACATTGGAGTGCCTATGGCCCATGGTTACCTGGCGTTGCGCAGCATTGAAAAAGGAATTGGCAAACTGTTGCTGAATAAAAATAAGATGGATGAAGACCTGGAGCACAACTGGGCTGTGGTGGCGGAGGCCATACAAACCGTACTGCGCCGCGAAAATTATCCTAAACCATACGAGGCACTAAAAGACCTTACACGTGGCAAGGCAGGTATAAACAAGGAGGATATACATACGTTTGTGGATGGACTTAAAGTATCTGCGGCAGTAAAGAAAGAACTAAAAGCGATTACACCTCATAATTACGCAGGGGTCGATTTTGAATACTAATTCTTTTTAGAAATTGCTGAAAGAACTGCCAGGTGCGTTATTGCAACAACTACAAAGTGTTGAAGGTTTTGATGAAGCCGCGTTTAAAGCAGCTCACCAGGAACCTGCGGTGACCTCTGTGCGACTGCATCCTGTAAAAGGTAGTGATCTGTATGGTCAGAATAAGGCCATACCATGGTGCCCAGATGGGCGTTACCTACCCCAGAGACCTGTGTTTACAACAGACCCGGCCTATCATGCAGGTGCATATTATGTACAAGAGGCATCGTCTATGTTCCTGGATTATATGTTCAGGCAGGTTGTGGGTAATAAAACAGGATTGCGTGTACTGGATCTATGTGCTGCACCCGGTGGTAAGAGCACATTGATAGCGTCTCTGTTGGATAGAGATAGCTTACTGATATCAAATGAAGTGATACGCCCTCGCTCCTCTATACTGGAGGAAAACATGATAAGGTGGGGATATAGTAACACATGGGTCACCTCTAATGATCCTCGTGACTTTGGTAAAATACCCGGATATTTTGATGTGATAGTGGCTGATGTTCCGTGTAGTGGGTCGGGCCTTTTTCGTAAAGATGAAAAAGCGCTGGATGAGTGGAGCATAGATAATGTGAACCTGTGCAGCCAGCGGCAACAGAGAATACTTGCCGATGTATGGCCAGCATTGAAACAAGATGGCATACTTATATACGCTACGTGCTCTTATTCGCCACAGGAAGATGAGGAGATATTGGACTGGCTTGCTGATACATATGATGCAGCTACCGTTAAAGTGGACCTACCAGAAGACTGGGGCGTTGTTGCAGTGACTTCTAAAAAACGAGGAATGTGTGGGTATCGTTTCTTCCCGGACAAGATACAGGGGGAAGGCTTTTTTATAGCAGCAATACAAAAAAAAGATGTGAGTGAGCGGTTACGTTATCCGCGTTTCAAAACGGCTAATAACAGGCAGTTACAAGAACAAGCCTCGTTCTTGTTGCAGCCGCAAGACTATTGTTTCCTGCAGACTGATAATTATACTATAGCAATTAATCCGCAGCACGAGGAAGACCTACAGATACTACAAAAGACTTTATATTTCCGTAAGGCCGGGATTGCCTTAGGTGAAGCTGCGGGGAAAGACTGGTTGCCTGCACATAATATAGCATTGAGTGTTGATACCGCAAAAGATCTGGCACATTTTGAAGTAAACAAAGAGCAGGCGCTGCACTATCTTAAAAAAGAAGAGATGGGTGTATTGCCTGATGGAAAAGGGTGGTATATGGTTACATACAATGGCTTGGGTCTAGGGTGGTTAAAGGCGCTAGGGAATAGGGCCAATAACTATTTACCTAAGAACTGGCGTATACGCATGGAGATCACAGATTCTGATTGGGCATAATTGTTGTACTTTACTAATTATAAACATGTATAAGATGTTTTCAAAAATTTTAGCTGTCGTTTTGTTGTGTTGTATAACAACCTGCGCTGTGGCCCAAAATAAGGATAGCCTCTTTGTTTCTTTCAGTGAAGGGAACTGGTTGGTGCCGCATAAGGTTCTTCCGGGGGAGAACGTTGTTATCATTGCTCATGCCTTTCATGTGCCTGCATCTACCCTTGCTGACATGAATGGAATTCCAGCTACTTCAACTACTTTAAATAAAAGCACGGTCAATATTCCGGTAGGTGATTATAACCTGCTTAAAAGCCGTCCTGCAAAAACGGTATCTGCACGTATGTTATTTTATAAGTGTAAGAAAGGCGAAAATGTATTTCGTATTGCCACACGCTCAGGTGTAAGCCAGGACAACCTGACACAATTAAACAACTTGCAGAGCAATAATTTTTATGAAGGCCAGGTATTATTGCTTGGTTGGGTGTTATATGACTCAACCCCTGTAGGGACCGTTTTGGGCGATAAATACAGCACTCTTCCTTCAGACAGCGTACCAGCAGAGCAGCGGCTTTATTTAACACAGACAGGTGATGAAGCAAATATAACTGAAGAAAAAGGTACAGCTGTTTTCTATGAAGCTATTGGCAGGGTAGGCGGAGCATATTATGCATTTCATAATGGCACATCGCGCGGTACCATTATCAAAGTTTATAATCCCGGCAATGGTAAAACTATTTACGTAAAAGTGATGGGGCCATTACCAAATACTAAACAGTATTACAATGCTACAATAGGTATAAGTGGCACGGCCAAAGCAGCGCTAGGAGTAACAGACTCGCGTATGTGGTGCGAGCTGAAGTTTGCAACTGCAAACTAATGCCCTGAAATTATCCGATATTGCAGCTTGTTATTATGAAGATACTTGTCATACGCTTTTCATCTATTGGCGATATTGTGCTTACCACACCTGTGGTGCGTTGTCTGAAACAACAAAAGCCAGGCACAGAAATACATTATCTCACCAAGGCGGTTTACGGTTCTATCCTTGCATACAACCCTTACATTGATAAGCTGCACTATCTTGAAGATGATCTGGATAAAGTTGCAGAAGCGCTGAAAAAAGAGCACTTTGATTACGTGGTGGACCTGCATCATAATCTGCGCACATTAAGGATAAAAAGAGCGCTGAATGTAAAGAGTTTCTCCTACAACAAACTAAATATTGAAAAGTGGCTGCTGGTAAACTTTAAATGGCACACAATGCCTGACAAAAGCATTGTTGATCGTTACTTTGAGACGATTGCACCACTTGAGGTTGAGAATGATGGTAAAGGGTTGGATTATTTCCTGGAAGACAGTGTGGAAATCACAAATAAAGACATACCTATGAGCCATTGGAATGGCTATGTTGGGTGTGTGATTGGAGGATCGTACAATACAAAGAAGTTGCCTGTTGCACAATGGCACAAACTGTTCCAGGCTATGCCTTATCCTGTAATCTTGCTGGGTGGCCCGGGAGATGTTGAAGAGGGTAGGCAAGTGGCAGCGCTTGACTCAATAAGGATATACAATGCCTGTGGTAAATTTAACCTGGAGGAGTCTGCAAGACTGGTACAAATGGCACGAGTGATAGTAAGTAACGATACCGGCCTGATGCATATTGCAGCAGCTTACAAAAAGCCTGTTCTTTCTTTATGGGGTAATACCTCTCCTGAAATGGGGATGTTTCCCTACTATGGATACAATAATCTGAAAAGCAGACCTGCGCCACAGTCACTTATTTTTGAGAATAAAAATCTGAGCTGTCACCCATGCAGCAAGCTAGGTTATAATAAGTGTCCCCAAAAACATTTCAACTGTATGAACGGTTTGAATATGAATGAATTGGCGGAGGCTGTAAAAAATATCTGGAAAAGTCCCCAACTATAACTTAGTTATTTCATGTCTTCATTGTTGTTGCAAGTGTTTTAATTAATCTTGGTAAAACAATAAATCCCTGACATGAAAAACTTTACAAAAGCCATCCTGGCTTGCATGACACTGCTATGCCTACTACCCACCAAAGCTAAGGGGAACCACTGCGCCGGCGCTGAAATTGAGTACGAATGGATAAGTGGTTCCACATACAGGTTGTACTATAAATTCTACCGTGCTTGCGAAACCAACTCCCCTGCTGCACCTGCCGATGTAACCGTATGTTATCATAATCAGTGCAGTCCCAACCAATATTCAATTGTGTTGCAACCATTGGTTGGTCTGTTGCCTCCTCCCAATCCCCGTGGATTAAGCCAGGGCGATGATATTTCGTATTTATGTCCCGGCTTGCTATCTACCTGTTCAGATCCAACCAGTAACTTGCCCGGCTACCAGATATTTTGGTACACAGGTGTGGTTACATTGGCCATGCAATGCAATTACTGGACGTTTGAATGTACCAATACTGCACGCAATACAGGTATTATGAATTTATTCAACCCTGGAGGTAATGCTATCTATGTATCTACTACACTTGATAACCTGGATGCCCAAGGTGATACTTCGCCCGACTTTTCTTCTTTACCAGTACCTTATACCTGTATCAATCAGCCCTATACCTATAACAATGGCGCATTTGATATAAACAATGATTCGCTTCATTTTGATATGATAAATCCTCTGACCGGTGGTTGTGGCGCTGGAGCTAACCCTGCGGCCATACCTTTTGTTTCGCCTTCAAATACCCCCTTGGACACAAACAATTATAACCTGCTTAATAATCCATTGGTATGCGCATATACGTTCCAGTTTAATAATAATACCGGCTCTATGTATTTTATACCTACACTGCAGCAAAAAGCTGTGCTGGCTGTGCGCGTTACTGAATACCGTAAGATAAATGGTGTACCTACAAAAATAGGTACTATTGAGCGTGATATACAAATGGTGATAGTGCCCTGCAGCAATGAACAGCCTGTATTTGATGTTGAGGCCAATACGTTATCTGGTGGTACTCTTGACCCTGCTACCGGAACCATTTTTGCATGCAGTCTTAATCCTGTGCATTTTTGCTTTACTTCTACAAGTGCCAATCCTACATCACTGCTTTTGGCATCAGATAACCACTCTACTGTTATCCCCGGAGCTACGGTAATATATTCAGGACCTCCGGATTCATTGAAAGGTTGTTTTACCTGGACGCCACAGCCTACAGATACCGGTGAAAAGGTGTTTACTGTTCTTATAAAGGATTCATCATGTACTCCGTCATCAGGAGGTTATATACTGCAACAGGTATATACCATACCTATCTTTATATTCCCACAAACAGCGATATTGAACGATACTACAATATGCTCTGGCGATGCAGCGAACCTGC
>JARLGY010000044.1 GCA_031292525.1 Flavipsychrobacter sp.
CATTGATAATAAGTAGTTATCCTGTATTCCCAATACTACACAGACATTGAAAAACTCATTCTGGGATGTTTATCTGTAAGAATTTGCCTTTGTTTTTCTTTATTCACTTGCGTGTAAATCTGGGTAGTAACTATAGAACTATGGCCAAGCATGGATTGGATATATTTAATATCCACGTCATTCTCGAGTAGCAGAGTCGCAAAAGAATGACGAAAAGTATGAGGCGTAACTTTTTTATTTACGTTTGCTTTTACTGAAATTGTTCGTACCATATTTCGTATGGACTGATCAGAGAGTCTATTGCCCAAACGATTAATCAATAGATGACTGCCAGAGGCAACAATTTTGTCATAAAAAAGAGCGATGTAAGTTTCTATTAGGCTCCAAGTATCTGAATTGCAAATTTGTATAATCCTCTCTTTATCACCTTTACCTTTAAGTATTAACCCTTTGGTCTCACTATCGATATCCTGTAATTTCAGAGATACAATTTCGGAGACACGTGCTCCCGTTGAAAAAAGAAGCTCAATAACTACAGCATTTCTAATTTTTTCTAGATAAGCAAATTTTGTTTTAGGGGTAGTTGTGACAGCCTTATAAGCTTCATCGAAGATCAATCTTATCTCTTGCTTACTAAGCGCTTTAGGCAAGGTACTAGCCTCTTTGAGACTAATTCGAATTCGACGAATTGGATTGGTGATTATTGTGTCCTCATACTCAAGGTAGTTAAACATGGCTTTTAAGCTTGCCACCTTTCTTTTAACAGTTTTGATTTTCCAATTTGAAATATCTCGTAGATAATGTTTTAGATGCACCTTATCAATCTCTTGTATAACAACGGGGTAATTATTTTTTTCTATAAATGAAGTAAACTGGGTTAGGTCGAGCCTGTAAAAGTAAATGGTTTTATCACTGAGATTTTTTTCATAGCGACAGTGTTGTAAGAAATTATTAATGGATTGGGCTAAACTGTTCATTTTTTATATGGTTAAGTGAATGTGAAAATTCTCAGCATCGATTTCTTTTGTACAAGTACTAAATACTTTTTCCATATTCAAATATAGTCGCTGTACTAAAATCGATAGTCAGAAGCTTCGCAGATGGCGAAAGAAAGCATAATATCTGTGCTGCGATTAAGCCGCTCTTTACTTTGTAGGCATAATCTTTAGGCAACCGTATATGTTTCAGAATACATACCCAAAAACAAATTTTAAACAAAACTTACAATGCGGCCAAGTTGGAACATATTACACGCCATGCTCCATTGCCATTATAAAGCATGGCAAATTGCCAGGAGTGAAGATGAACAAGTAAATATTCATCGGGATTTATATGTAACTCCTGAGACCCCGTTAGACATTCCGATTAATTCCTTCACTCCTGTAGATAAACTTGTATTAGCTGCATTTTGTCAAAGAGAATCTCAGGCTGGTAAAGGATTGCAACAGGATATACCAATTCGGTATAGCAATCTACAGACCTCAACGATCTGAGTAAGGTTAAATTCAAAGAAAGCACAAAAATTATTTACTGATGCGCAAAGCATAATTACGGAAGATGAGCCACCGGCGTTTTATACGGTCATTGTCCGGAATGTCAATTTTATGATTCCTGCTACAAAAGCTAAAAGAAAGAGATTGTATCAGTTTACTATCGGGAATGTCTCCAAATGTGATCTTCAATTTCCATAAAAAGGGCATTTACTCTATTGCCCAATTATCTCACCTTTTTCGTCCCCGCAGACGCAGAAGACACCCACAGGTATCAACAAATTATTTGTGGGAGCTAAAAGCATTGGCGATTACTGAGCAGAAGACTTTTGTATTATATCCACCAGATGTAAAAGAAACAGCCGTTTCCATTTATCTTGGTTTCGAAGGCTTACCTGAGTGGATGGCTGTGGTGGTGATTCCGGTTCTATCTTACCTAATGAGAATGGATATATTCCAAGCTGATGTAAAGAAAAGCCAACAATATGGGTATCATTGGCTACCTAACATCAAATCCTATTCCTGATAATTCATAATTAACGTATTGGTCTAAAACAAGCAGAGGATGTCTCAAAAAGACATCCTCTTCATTAGTGTCCTATAATCACCATCTGAACAATATCCTATCATAATTTCTTTTGCACAAAATCTATATACTCGTCTTGAAGATTTCAGGACTTTTTTTGGTCCTGTACCTGCCAAATAAGCCACAACATTGCGCTGATTAAAATTAATGATGACTTTACTCTAGTATCTTATAACAACTGTAACACGTTAAAGTGAGTAGTTTTTGAAAATAATTATAGTATTGTTTTTTAAAATTTGATGTTGATTTTGTAATCATTTCTGTTACGGATTGCGACTCCAACAGGAATGTCCGGATATTTTATATGCACAATATTAGTCAAAAGCTTCGTGGTCTCGGCACTCATCTTTTCTCCAAATACAATAGACTTGACTGCGGTAGCGGGATAATCAAAAAATTCACCAGATACTGAGTCACTCCGAGAGTGAAATATCAACCGCATTTCCTTTTCGTAACACCATTCTATTGGTTTTACTGCAAGTTGTTTTGCATACAGGTCAAATAACAGTCTTCTTGATTTTTTAAGCCAATCGGCATATGTTCGTATATTTTTAATTTTATGCTTTTTTATATACTTCCGATATTGCAATTCTTCGTTAATGGCCATTTCATGGAAGTCAACTTGGTCTTCTGCTACACTATACACCATAGTATCAAGATATTCGGGTTTCCTTCTGTATTTTACTTTAAGTATAACTGCCTGACTTGAGGATTTTATCAACATCTCCGGATCGAACTCTATACAGAATCCACGGAGACCGTCGGCATAATGAGACCACATCAGCATATTATTAATGTCTCTACTAAAGCACGATATGCGAGCGCTTTCGATGTATTTTGAGACATTTCTGGCATACTCATTATCAAACTGATCACAATACCCATTCAGTTGCTCAACACCGCCTTGTGAAAAATCTGGATCAACAAACCCCCAAGCACGGTAAACCGCAGAAAAACGTTCTTTATCATGTACAGGATCTGGAATACCATTTTGTTCAATACACCAGCATTCGAAAGGATCATTGAATGCCATATAATGGTTGCAAAAAATTTGACTGTTCTTTAACGCTTCGAGCGAATAACTGTTAACACAATGAAATTTAAAAATACTTTTCTTCATCTATTGATTACGGAATATAGATTTATGCTACTAAATGTAAACTATAAATAACATCAGAATAACCGATCCCAGTTTCGATTTTATTTTTCGATGATTACAGTGTTATTTTTAATTATAAATGCCCGGTCATTTGCTGTGGTATATTCGGGAGCAGGTGTACTGAAAGTGTTTAATGCTTTTTGTTTTGCGAAAACTATTTTAACGAAATCTTCCATGCCGTTTACAATATTGGTACAATAAACCTCGTATCCTGAATTGTAAAACGCCTTAAGTACCGTCAGCGATGGATGTCTGTAACCTTCTCCAGCCGAAGCAATGGCATTCTGTATTTTGAAATTGGCAATGTTTGACCAAAACTCTTTAGCATAATTTTTCTTTGAGCCATGGTGTGGTATCTGGCAAACGTGAAAGTTAACACCGTTAAACTGATGTATTTCGTTGGTGTAAGCGCGCAAAAAACTCGCCTTTTCCATATCGGATGTCAGCAGATAATTATAATTTTTATAAGTTACCTTAATAAGTGTAGATAAAAGATTTGCCGCCCTGCTGGCTTCTTTTGCGTTGACTTTTGCATCAAGCTTCACAATGCGTTGATAATCTCTCACATCCTGCATTGACGGTGCAATAGAAACCAGTGTAACATCATTATCGATACGCATGGTCTTCCCATCCATTAATGTCTCCTCGCGACCAATTTTATTACTTTTTATCATCTGGACCCATTTTTTTCGTACAGAAGTCAATAGATCAGTTTCATGCGGTGTTATTTCAAAATACTTAAAATAATCCTTGAGGTCACCAAGCATAAAAGTGCTTCCTATGCGTTCGATATAAACATTTTTATGCTCTGCATATTCCAATAGTCCAAGCATCCCGGAATAGTGATCCGAATGCGGATGGGAAAGGATGATAAATTCTATACGGGTATAGCTTTTGCTTTCAAGATAGCTCACTACCGGATTATTTTTCTTTCCCCGAAGATTACAATCTACAATACCAATTTTATTGGTGCCACCAGTGCACCATTCCAAAAGTATCGAATCCCCCTGACCAACGTCTTTAAATGTTATCTTCATCGTCTTCAGGGATATTTGGCCAATCCATATCATCAAGACCCTCTGGGTCTCTTTTAATAAATTTCTCTGCCAGATCAGCATTTTCTTCAAGGAAATCCAGTGTACTTGATCCGGGCTTGTTGGTAACTTTTATTCGTATAAACCGACCGGTTTGTGGTCTCATAAAGCTATCGAACAGATGGAGATCAAACCTGCGGACTTCAAATATGTTCTTTTCCTCATCCAGGAGACAATTTATAAGAACTTCATCATCCTGTTCGTCAATGTCAAGTATCTGTCCGAAATAATGATAGGACGCAGTTGGAATCTCCCGTAATTTGGTTCCGACATCGTCGAGCAGTCTCGTAATGTCGTACGAATTGTCGATTTTTCTGTAGGACTGCTTCTTGCGCGAATCTGTAAAATATGGCATTGTAATATCAACATCCGCCATAGCATTTAATAGATCGCTGGTATAGTTATCTGCATCCCTTGACCATACGACGAGAATATATTTTTGCCCGTCAGGAACAATTCGCCGGAGCCATTCCACACAGGCGTACGCATCAAACTGTACTCCGAAATTCTCTAGGAAATATAGGTCCATGAAAACCATTTCTACGTCCTTCAGCGGATGCATCGGGTATTGGGGATTGGACGGATCAGCGTTATAATAATGATTACTTATAGAAAGTTGGTTCAACTCGCTTTCAATTGGCCGTGCATCGTCGTCGTTGTCGTCGACAATGGCAATCTTAGTACTTAGTGCAAGCACGGGCACTTCACGTAACAACTCAGACATATTCTTTACTGATTTTTATTAAATATCAACTCCACAGCGGCACCTGAATAAGTTTCGGATATTCCCCTTGCTGCAAGTTCTTCGCGATCCAGAATGATATTAAGCCGTCCGTAATTGATCATTATGGTGTCCACCAGATACATTCCTATACCAATGCCGTTTCGTTTACGGGAATAATAAGGTGTTACAATGTCCGCAACAGTTTCCCTGAAACCGGGACCATTGTCGACTATTAGTATTGACGTTCCGTTTTCAATCTTTGACACTTTAACAAAGATGCCTTTATTATCCCGGTAAACAGTGTCCAGCCAGTAAATACTATTATCGATGATGTTCATCAATATCGTCACAAGCAGCCTTCTGTCGCATCTCAGCATAATGGTTTCATCATCCGGATCAATTTCCACATTTATATTCCATGCATGAAGGCGGGAGGAATAATTGTTGACTGCAATTCGGACTGTTTGAACGGCAGAAAGGCTCACGGCACCACCTTTTCGCAGTACCGATAATAGTCCTTCGGAATAATCACGCAATTCGCTGACCTGAGTAGTAATTCTGAATCTGTTTAGGGGATTTTCTCCAACCGTTTCTTCCATGCGGGGAATGAGCTTTTCAATCTCGTGCATCGCAAAAGATGCTGTCATTCCAACTCCAGCGGGAATGAGGAGTGCATTTCTTTCTTCCTCGTAACGCTCTTCTGCCCGGCTGGTTTCTTCGAGCAATAGAGTTTGACTGGCAGGATCAAGAGAAGAGGACGCTATTAATCCCCGAATGCGCTGAAGCCTATCGGCAAAAGTATTCCCACCAGTTCCTTTCTGGTTAAACTTCAACCAGCGCTGACGATCAGAAAATCTCTCAGCTTTGAATGAAGACAGAATGTATTCCAAAACGACAATAAAACTTTCATATGCCGCATTATGAATAAATCCTTCGCGATTGGTTTTTTCAACCAACGCCCCGGATGTTTCAGCGTCTAGATAAACATAGCCTATTATTTGATTGTTGGAAAACCATTCTTTATTATTTACGCGCTTTATGTCTAGTCCAAGCCAGTCATTGCCGGGATCACCATAGTCATAAACCCTCAGATCACCTTTAAAAACTTTGATACCCGAGTGATCCTTCAGCAGATCGCGTATAATTTTCGGACTATTGGTAACATCACGAAGCGAAGACGAATCTAGATCGTAAGAATATATTTCCAGCATGATATTCCCGAAGGGCAGCTCGGCTGCTTCAAATTCGGCGACTATATTTTCGATTACAGGTTTTTCGTATTCCTGTTGTTCAAGTGATTCTCTTAGAAAAGGAATTACTTCACCACGAATATTGCGCTCATATTTGCTTTTTTGATCTGATGGAAGGTTTTTGTCGATTATACGGCTACCAACCTCTTTATTACCAGCAAGGCTAAACTCATAATCGAACGTCATCTTATAATCTGCATCCACGAAGGCAGTTAGTTTATAGGGTGCAAGGTTTAGCAGAACGGGCGTTTCCGGAATATTATTCAGCCACCAGTTTCCGAAATCAAGATCAATACGGAATTTGCTTGAATCATTTTTTGGCGAAACCATAGAGAGGGTTTGCTTTTTCAGCTGTCGTGCCATCCCCCGTGTCCATTCTTCCTTTAAACTGGATACTTGAATAAAAGTGCCGTGTGATTCCTGAAAGAAAAATGTAGAGGATTCTGTGTTTTTCACCCATTCGATACTCACGTCTTCAAGATACCTACTTTGTGAAAAACGTCTCCAATCAATATTTACAGTGATCTCATAATCAAATGGCTCGGTTCGCAGGAATTTCCCTTTATCGTCAAGGATTACTCTGGCTGGCCTTGATATCAATTTTATTTTGTTGCCGAGCTTATGAACCGCAAAGCGACCAACGCCTTTTTCGCCCATGGGTATCCGGTTATATACAGGGCTTCTTTTCAGAGTTCTGACGCCATCGTTATTGACTGGTTTTCTGAAGTCTGTACCTGGTTCAAACCAAACATTTTCTAATACTTCTGCAGTAATGCCTGTGCCCGAATCCCTGATCTCGATCAACGCATCGTCTATACGGTCAATATTATGAAAAGTGACGTTGATACTTTTTGCATCAGCATCGTAACCGTTCTTGATTAGCTCATAGATAGCCATAACAGGATTCTTGATCAGTTCTTCGCCGAGCAGGATCAATATATGGGCTTTGGGTCGGAAGCTGATTGAGTGGTTCTGGATACTGGCACCGTTCATTACGGGAACCGGTGTACTTGTATCTACCGGAAGCAATTCCTCTTCAGCCTGCGGTTCTGCTTCTTGGCTCTGAATCAATTTATTTGTATCATCTTCACCCATGTGAAAATGATGAAGAAAGTCGGCCTTGTCCTGCTGAGTTTTTAGTAGGAACCCATGATAATTTTCTTCGTTTTCTTTGACTATGATAACCAGATCATCAACGTTGAACTTTTTTGCGAGACGTGTTACGCGGTACTCGTCCCTTGTGCCTTGCCCATAATAAATGAATCGGCATCTAGAAACCGTATTGTCAAACCATCTAATCGAGGCATATTTTTCTTTATTTTGTCCATGCACGCCAGGTTCATTGAAAACCAAGGCAACTGAATTTTTGGGGATATACAATCCAGCCTGATGTGCACCGGTTGTCCCGGCATCATTTGCACTTATGAATTTGCAAAAGCTATAGAGATTGGATTTAACTGCGGCAATCGCCCCGGATAATTCATCAGCCATATGTATTAAGAATCTATTAAAAGTTAAAGATATTAAAACAATAATGGAGTTGCACTATATTGCTTCTGTTTACCATTAATCATTTCAATAAAATCTCGCAGAGTTAATAATTGAGATTGTTGATCTCTTGTGTAAGTGACGAAAAGGGGAGAAGGTATAACCAATTGTAAATTATTCGCACGCATTTCCTCTGTCTGATTACGACTGATAGCGGGCTCAAGGGTGATTAAATGTTTATTTGGAATCCTAGCAGCCTCTGACAATACCTGACGCCACCTGTCTTTTGCGGTAGTTTTCAGACCAAGCATAGTTAAAAGCTCGGTATCAAAGGTGGCGTCATGATAATATTTAATCCCGGGAAATACAAAATCAGGTTTGTTATTCCTTTCAGTCACCGCCCCATGAGAATAGTGAATTTTGTTTGAGTTGAATAGTACTGCAAGATTATTTTCAAAAGAAAAACCTGCTCTGGCTTTACGTCTGTTCTGAATGCTTAGCGAAAGTTTAATGAACTCCTCTACGTCTGTACCATCAGCGCCAAAACCCAGTTTTAATTGCTCTTTAACAATCACTTTTTCGAGCGTTTTAAAAAGCAGTTCTTCGCGTTCGAGCCATGCCATTAATGTTTCGTCCGGCGCATCCACAGGCGATACGTCTTTTACTGTTGATCGTGCATATTCCGAAAAGTCCTTTGTGGTTGGGAACTTCCGGCCGAAGCGTTTTAGCAACTCTTCAAGATAATCAGGCGCTGTTTCATCTTGTTCCATTCCAAGAGAGGAGAGTATATAACGCCCTGCAAATCCTATATCTTTTTTATCACTTGTAAGATCCTTAACAACAAACTTACTAGCTGCTTCAGCCATTCCAAAAAGCCATAGAAGTTGTTTCTCAGCGGTGGAAAATTGAGGCGCAACTATTATGGCCAATTGATTTTCCCCTGTCTTACCAACGACTACTAAATCATTAATCCCAGCGGATGATATTACCTCATTACTTGAGTAGTATAATCTAAATTCAGTTCTAAATGGATGGTTCTCACGGGCATCATACCAAGTCATAAATCCATCGCTTTCCAAAGTCTTGTCTTCGTCATCAGATAAATAAATAAACTTGGTAGTAAATTTTCTTTTTTCAGATCCGAAAATCGTTCGGAATTCATTTATGCCATTAAACTCATGTTGGTTAGATGAATTAGATTCAATTTCAACTCGGCTTAACCTTTTGACACCTACGCCTGTGAAAAATTTTGATAATGGACTCGACATTAATTTTCCAATTGTAGCAAGTTAACCACTTGTTCTCCCACTGCCTGGATTAATGGCATAACAACCGAGTTTCCGAATTGTCTATAAGCTTGTGTATCGGAAACAGGGATCTTTAATGATTTTTTTTTGTTTTTCGTATTGATGGGATAAATAGGATAACCTTGAAGAGCGGCAGCTTCCTGAGGTGTTAACCGACGAGGGTTTTTCCCCTCCTGAGGAATAAGTATTTCGGACCCATCCTTATGATAACGGGCACTTATTGTTCTTGTTACGCTATCAAGATTAGCGAGGCCAAAACCGAATCCATTTCCTTTTTCGCGGTGCTTTTTGGCATACGCCTTAAGATATTCCCAGAGATGATCGGTTAAAGTATATTTAGAGGATACTTCAGCCTGAAGTATACCCCTAACTGCTTTCTTTTCTGTCGGATATTGAATGTTTTCAAATTTAAATTTCATGTCATCGCCAAAGATTCGCTTATCAAAACCAATCATGAAAGTTCTTTCTCTATGTTGCGGAACAAAAGCCGCTCCATCGATTACCTGCGGGTCGAAAGAATAATCCAAATCCAGTAAAGTTTGCTTGATGACCTTAAATGTATTGCCCTTATCATGGCTGACGAGGTTTTTTACATTTTCAAGGAAAAAAGCTTTTGGTCGGTGTGTGCGTAAAATATCTTCAATATGGAAAAAGAGGTTTCCCTGCTTTTCATCTTGGAAACCGTGAAGGCGTCCAAGACTGTTTTTTTTAGATACGCCTGCCAGTGAGAAGGGCTGGCACGGAAATCCACCGCAAAGAATATCGAAATTTGCTGGAATGTGTTCTTTTACCTGTTCACTAGTAATATCGCCGAATGGGAAATCACCATAATTTGCAAAATAGGTTTGTTTGCTATATTTATCCCACTCCGAAGTAAAAAGACATTTACCCCCTAAATTCTGGAGAGCCATTCTGAAACCGCCAATTCCTGCAAAAAGATCAATAAATGTAAATCTTTCCGCACCTAACTCTGGCGAAGGGAAAGGTACAGAATGACTATGTGTAAGCATAAATTGTACCTTTTCGTAAAGGGCATCAATGGAAACATTTTCGATCATATGACCATATTTGTCCAATAGGTCTACCGCATCCCCGTAAACAACATCTTTGGTCGAATGATAATGGCTGAGCAGGGCCAGTTCGAAATCATCTGGGACAATGGGCCTTTTTATTTTACTTAATTTTTTTTTAGATGCTTTCAGTTCAACTTTTTCGTCCATTTCTTGTACACAGTTTGCAAAAGCAAACTAACGAATTTTTTCATTAAATAAAGGACCTGATTTCAGATGATAAGTTTGCAAGTGTGGCCTCCATCGTATTTTTTTTAAGACTACATTCCCATATTTCAATAGTATGCCAGCCTGTCGCGTGTAGTAGTGCAGCCGATTTTCTATCATTCGCAATATTAATGCTAATTTTATTAAGCCACCATTCCGTTCTTGTTTTAGGTACAATGAAATATCGGCAACCTCCATGCCCATGCCAAAAGCATCCGTGGATAAATAGCACAGTTTTATATTTTGGTAACACTACATCTGGTTTACCAGGAAGCTTTTTGTCGTGCAGCCGGAAACGAAAACCCTGCCCGAAAAGATATTTCCGAACCAGCAACTCCGGTTTTGTATCCTTACTACGGATACGTGACATGTTAAAACTTCTGGTTTCCTTTGAATGTACATCAGCCATAAAGTATGATATAATTTACATTTTCTAAAGTAAAAAACATGGTTTGAATGTACTAAAATATACACTCATTTAGAGTCTATATTTAGCGTAAACATAATTTTCAAAAAAAAATTCTATTAGATAATACCCTTGTTGGAAATTTCTTCTAGAGTCCTGTTTCTTTTCTCTTTTCAGATCACATTTCCATATTGTTATAATATTCCACCCATCACAATTCTTCCTTTTTAGTTGAAACCCATAATTCTCTACATCAACATCTATGGTCAATGCAATTTTTCTTAATAGTTTACTAAACTTTTTATGTAATCGAATTCGCTACTTTTTCTTTTGATTCTTCTTGGAAATCGAAATTTAAAGCCCTGTTTATTTCATCCGCCACAGGCTTGTCATCGAGTTCATCTAAATAAACTGCAGTCTGCCTTTCAAGTTCATGCCCCAAAGCCTCTTTGATAATCGAAATGTTGACACCATTATTCCTTAAATGAGTTGCAAAACTATGTCGTAAAGAGTAGCTGGTGAACTTTCTTTCCCAACCCACAGCCGCTGCCATCTCCTTCAAATCTGCATTAAAATCCTTTAACGCGGATTCGATTCGTTGATCAATCTTTCTTGCAGTATCATGTATTGAAAGCAAAAAAGGGAAGATGTACTCCGTATCACTTTGTACAGAACAGCCCTTAAAATAATTAACTATTTCCAATGCTTTGAAATGTAGAACGTAATCGTATTCCCGGTGATTTTTAGATCTTGTATAATGAATGGTTCCGTTAGCAAAATTTTCCCATTTCAACTTACACATGTCTCCAAAATTGATTCCCCTGCCGTAATAAATGAATTGCAATAAAAGTTGGGAACGGAATAAACGACTTTCGGGATTGAATTTCAGGCTCATTATTTTTATAAGATATTCTTGATGGATAGAGCGCTTCTTTGTCCTTATTCGTTTATATGGTTGAAACTTAATGTACCTGGCAGGATGATGACCTTCCCTCGTGCAATACCCTTCCTTGATGGCCATATTCCATATGCGGTAATAGGTCCTTAAATAAATACTTATTGTAGATTCTGAAGTTCCATTAGAAATAAGCTTTTCATAGTTTTGATGATCTTCCTTAGTAAAAGTTAAAAAGGCTCTGTCTTTTTCCCTGCCTCTTTCATCAGGCGGAATAAATTCATTATCATTAATTAACTTACTTACTGTTGATCTCGTGGCCTCAAAAGCATCTGCATATCCGGGTTTACCAGCCTCCTCCAAATCAGCTATTACTTTATCGAAAAACTCAAGGATTTTTAATTGGCTTCGCTGTCGAACCAGATTACTACCCTTATGCATCACTCGATGCTTTACTTCAAGACAGGAAATAAAACGTGCCGCTTTTTCTGCCAACTTCACCTCAAATGCAATATCATCTAAATAATTATTAATCTTTTTTAGCAGGCTTTTATAATGTGGATGTGAAGGTTTAGGTAGCCAGCATTCATCATCCCAATTTTCAATGCTTGAACTATATCCTAAAGGAATAAATTCCTTTTCTTTCAATTGAGAAATACGGATTCGCACCTCATATTCTCCCGGTTGAAACGCCTTGCTGACTCTTTTTATCGTGCGAAACTTATAAAGTAATGTTTTCGCCTCCATCTCACATCATTTAATAATGAAACCCTTTCATAACTATTGAAAAATATAGACCTCTGTCAATTCACACTGGTGATAAAAGATGAGTTATTAATGGTGAAAAGCATTTTAGTTTCAACCTATAACCCTATTAAACAAATAGTTACGAATAAAAAGCATTTAAGGTTTGTATAAGTTGGTTTAGGTTCATAAGAATATCTCTAAAACTGGTTATTCCTTTGTACAAGGACGAACTAAATAATTAAGGATTTAAATAGGAAATAACTTGCAGTGTATGCAAGAGTTCTACAACCACTTTAAGCTGTTTTAAACTATTTTAAACTATTTTATGCTATTTACTGCTCTAAATCGCTACTGGAAGTGTGATATGGAGGGTACTGGGGGACTACCTGGAGTTCTGTGAAAATAAAAAGCACCTATGTTAATACATAAGTGCTTGATTATCAGTGGAGAATAACGGAGTCGAACCGATGACCTCTTGCATGCCATGCAAGCGCTCTAGCCAGCTGAGCTAATTCCCCAGTCCGCAAGCGGGTTGCAAAGATATACGCAATTAGATATTTTATGCAAGGTTCTTAGAATATATTTATTAGTTATAGATACAGTAATTTGAGCGATTTTCTATTTCTTGTTGTTGAATCTGAAAATGAAATTGACCAACAGATTTCAATAAATAAATAGTTAGGTATTGGGTGTTTACCATTAATGCACCACCTGGAAGATATTACTGGATATTTTAGTGCCTCCACTTTCTAACGTGAGCAAATAAGAACCATTGGGGTAGGTTGCTGTATTTATGGTAAAGGTATTATGAGTATCGAAAGGGATATTGGCTGAATACAAAATTTTGCTGCCTGTATCCATAACTTTTATATCCAAGTTGGTTTTAAGAGGTATGTTTATTTTTATATTCAACTGTTTGTCGGCTGGGTTAGGATATATTTTAGCCCGTGCCCCGGTAAGGCTATCCTGGCCACAGACATTAGTATTAGCTATGGCCTGTTGATCTGTTGTTATGGTTCTATAGTAATTGCGACTGGTCCAATCATAAAATAGTGGTCCCCATTCTGGCCAGGCATTGTAATCCAATAGAGCAAGGCAGTATGCAGCGGCAAGCCCGGCTTCAGATTGCGCATCAGGTGCCTTAATGTTTTCAGGCATGTTCTGACTATTATATCCCATGAACAAGGTGACATTGTAGGGCGTGCCTGCGTTCTTAGCTAGTAGTTGTGCCGCTTCAAAGCCTGCACGGCCAGCTTGGTAGTGTTCAGGGTGGTCGTTTGGATTTGTATTGTTATCTATGTCCGGTAAATTAAATTCAGGTAAACTTTTGCTGGATATGCTATCCATTTCTGCTTTGTAAATGTAATATATGGTAGTCACCATGTCACTCCAATCAAGGTAAGTAGTCGATGTATCTACTGTTCCTACATCGGCATTTTCATCAGCTCTCCATTTATCAAACAATCCTGTCTTAGTGCGTAAGAAATAGGTTACTGTATTTTTAAAAGAAGCTTTTGTGATACTATGACCATTAATAACAACCGTTTCGTCTTTAGGGTAAGGGAATGAAGGCCCCCAGCCTCCGCGCCTGCATGCCGCCAAGTGCACAGAGTTTTTCACGCCGGCTTCCCTTGCCTTCCAGTATTTTACTTTTTTAATACTTGTGTCATGTGGATCCCTGCAATTGCAAGGAGTAGCGTCGTCTATATCATTCAGATTACCAGCAGTGGTATGGATAATTACTACTCTTTTCCCATTTGGGAATGGTCCGGTCTCAGTAAAGTTCTGTATATCATTAAATGCATTGGCACCCATAAAGAGCTGCCAGTCGTCCTGGTGGGCAACTACATAAAATGAAATGTCTTTCTCCTGCGCATGCAATGAAGATACTACAAACAGCAGGGCGATTATGTACAGTAACTTTTTGATGGCTTTTGTGTAACTTTAATAGTAAGAAAGAGCTCAAAAATATAAATTTCGGTCAAATTATATATGGTTAGCGAATTAATTTTCAGTTAACTATAGATATTTTTTATTGATTATGGATTCGGCAGAAGTATATAGTTGGTTGAATGTTGTTACAGATCCGGAAGTACCGGTACTTACAATTTTAGATCTGGGAATAGTAAGAGATATAATTATCGGCGATAGAAATGGGGCTACAGCCATTAAAGTTATTATTACGCCTACCTACAGCGGCTGCCCGGCAATGGATGTGATAGCCATAAATATTCGCATGGCGCTTGCCAGTCATGGTATACACCACATAGAGATAGAAAACCAGATAAGTCCAGCGTGGACCACCGACTGGATGACTGAAGAAGGCAAACAGAAATTGAAAGCCTATGGTATAGCGCCACCCAACCGTAAAGCATACCAGGCGCTTGGTCTTTTTGAGGAAGATGAGATAACCTGCCCCCGCTGCGGCTCAGATAACACCCAGATGGTCAGCAATTTCGGTCCAACATCGTGCAAGGCATTATACAAATGTCTGTCTTGCTTCGAACCTTTTGAGCATTTTAAGTGTCATTAGTGAAGTCACAAGTAATAAGTTGTTAGCAATAAACCTATCAATCGCCTCGCAGACTATCTGCTATCTATTGCAATGACTTACGACTAAAGACTTACAACTTCTATCTATCTTCCAACAAATCAGCTATTTTTGCCCACGTTATGGCAAATGAGAATAAGCTGCAAAATATAATAAGCCACTGCAAAGAGTATGGCTTCATCTTCCCATCAAGCGAGATATATGATGGTCTGAGCGCCGTATATGACTATGGCCAGTATGGTGCAGAATTGAAAAGGAACATACGCGACTACTGGTGGCGGAGTATGACCCAGATGAATGATAATATAGTAGGTATAGATGCCGCTATATTCATGCACCCTACCGTGTGGAAGGCTAGTGGCCACGTAGACAACTTCAGTGACCCTATGATAGACAATAAGGATAGCCAGAAACGCTACCGTGTTGACCATCTCATTGAAGGCTATGCTGAAACGCTTCCCGAAGCTGAAGCCACCGCGGTACTTGCAGAAATGGATCACTTGCTCGCTGCTAATGATTTTTCGGGCCTCAAACAATTTGTAGAAGACAAGAAGATAAAATGTGGCGTTAGCGGAACCAGCAACTGGACCGATGTGCGCCAGTTCAACCTGATGTTTTCTACAGAGGTAGGTTCTGTGGCAGAGGATGCCAGTACTATTTACCTGCGTCCCGAAACAGCACAAGGTATATTTGTGAATTTCCTGAACGTGCAGAAGACCGCCCGTATGAAGATACCTTTTGGTATTGCCCAAACAGGTAAAGCTTTCCGGAATGAGATAGTAGCCCGCCAGTTCATATTTCGTATGCGGGAGTTTGAGCAAATGGAAATGCAGTTCTTCATAAAGCCAGGTACACAAAAAGAATGGTATGAATACTGGAAAGAGGCCCGCATGAAGTGGCACCTGGGCCTGGGCATCAGTGCCGATAAGTACCGCTTTCACGACCATGTAAAACTGGCGCACTATGCTGATGCGGCCTGCGATATAGAATATGATTTCACTTTTGGTTTTAAGGAACTGGAAGGCATACATAGCCGTACCGATTTTGACCTGAAGCAACACCAGGAATACAGCGGTAAAAAGCTTACTTACTTTGATACGGAAATCAACCAGCACTATGTGCCTTATGTAATAGAAACTTCCATAGGGCTTGATCGTACCGTATTAATGATACTGAGCGAGGCTTATGAAGAGGAAGACCTGAGCACTGCTGATAAACAGGATAGCCGATCGCTATTAAGGATACCAGCTATGCTGGCACCTATAAAACTGGCAATATTCCCACTTACGAAGAAGGACGGACTACCAGAGATGGCTAAACAACTGATAGAAGAATGCAAACCTTACTTTAAATGTTTTTATGAAGAAAAGGATGCTATAGGTAAGCGTTACCGTCGCCAGGATGCTATAGGTACACCATTCTGTGTAACCATAGACCACCAGACCAAGGAAGATAACACTGTTACCATCCGTCACCGCGATAGCATGCTGCAGGAGCGCATGCCGCTGAGCGAAATAAGGCAATACATACAGGAACAGACAAAAATGTTCTAAGCCAATATATTTATTGAAACTAACTTAACTTACTGCCGCAAAGCAGTAAGTTTTTTTATGTCAGATATTATAGCACAGGTATCGAGTGCCATACAGCAGGAAATGGGATTGCAGTTACCTGGAATGATAACGGAAGAAGAATTACTGAGAATTCTGGCATTAAAGATAAAAGCTTTACTGGAACGGGATACAGAAGCTTTCTTTCAACTGATGTACCGGCTTGACATACAAGAGCATAAGCTTTACGATGCCATGAATACCGGTGATGCGCCGCAAGCCATTGCACATCTTATTTACCTGCGGCAAATAGAAAAGGTACAGAGCAGGAGGGACAACAGACCCGGATATAACGAAGAAGATGCCGACTTGAAATGGTAACAATAACTGCCGTACTTACATCATTTAGATAACATGGACTTACGTGTACCTCCCCACTTTAATAAAAAAACCTTTGTTCTTCTTTTCATAGGCTTTATAGTGTTTACATTGGCGGGCACAATGTTGCATGAGTTGGGGCATTTTCTTACAGGAAGGCTCCTGGGGTACAAAGGACAGCACATTTCTTACGCTTTTACAAATATGGGTTATAAGCCTGGCACCCTTCCTAAGACTGATGAATGGAACCGCGATCGGCTTCTATTCATTATGGGTGGCCCGTTACAAACAATAGCTACGGGTACTTTAAGCTTTTTGCTGTTGTACTTGTTTTGCTCCGATTCTGTTCACCGGCAAAAGCTGAAGGTTGGGCAATGGCTGCTTATTTTGCTCTCTTTATTCTGGCTGCGCGAATTATTTGATTTTGTGTGTGCCGTCTTGATGGCTATAATTGGTACCTACAAGTACACAGGCGATGAGTTTAAAATCGCCCTGCAACTACACTGGAACAGGTGGTTGTTTTCTTCGGTGTTGGCGCTTATTGCGTTTGTGGTTCTGGTTATAATTACATTCAGGTTTGTTCCTGTACAGCAACGATTTACCTTCCTGATTGCTGGACTTATAGGCGGCATTGCGGGGGCAGTACTATGGTTGGTATTGTTAGGGCCGGTCATAATGCCCTAACTATCGTGGAGGTTATGCCGTGAATTTGTAGCCTATACCTCTCACCGAGTGGAAATGTTTAGGGTTACGGCTATCCTCTTCAAAATACTTACGGAAGTTGAGGATAAAGTTATCAATAGTGCGAGTGGTTGGGTAAACATTATAGCCCCACACGATCTGCAATATCTGTTCGCGCGATACCACATTACCTTCGTGCTCTACTAATAGTTTTAATAAAGCAGCTTCCTTTTTGCTTAGTTCTTGTGTGGCGCCATTCTTATCTATACACTCATGGGCAGCAAAATCTATCTTACAGCCATCAAATTCATATATGTCAGCAACGGATTGCGGCTCCTTTATCTTCTTGTTTTTTACTATTAGCTTATCCACACGCAGCAACAGTTCTTCCAGGTTGAAGGGTTTTGTGAGGTAGTCATCGCCCCCTTTTTTAAGACCTTCTACCTTATCTGCACTGCTATTACGGGCTGATAAGAATAGAATGGGCACATCATTGTGCTGCATCCGGATGGTTTCACACACGGTTACGCCATCCATACCTGGCAGCATTATATCCAGCACAATAAGGTCAAAATATTCATTCTTAACCATTTTAAGAACCAGGGGGCCATTGTCTGCTGTGGTCACTTCATAGCCTTCAAGTTCCAGGTTCAGCTTTAGCGCTTCCCGCAGGCTTTCCTCATCTTCTACCACAAGTATGCTTGCTTTCTTTACTGCCATTTTCTTTAGTTTATTAAATAAAAAGCTATTGCAATTTTCCTGCCACGGAAAAGCGGTTAAATATATACGATAAAGCTTTGTATCCGGTTCGCCACAAGAAAATAAATAATTTAGATCATTGCTATGGTGTGAATAAAAAATTATGCTACCTTTGCCGTCCCAAATATTGCGGGCGTGGTGAAATTGGTAGACACGCTAGACTTAGGATCTAGTGCTGTGAGGCTTGGGGGTTCGAGTCCCTCCGCCCGCACTTAAATATAAATTAGTCGGTCTTGGCTTAGCCGAGCCCGACTTTTTTCTTAACACCAAAATTTGAAAAATGGCTACAGTAACGCGCGAAAGCATAGGTAACCTGCACGATAAAATAACTGTTAAATTAACTAAAGAAGATTACCTGCCTTCATTTGAAAAGCAATTGAAGCAGCAGGCCAAATCTGTTGCTATGCCCGGTTTTCGTAAAGGCATGGTACCATTTGGCATGGTAAAGAAGATGTATGGCCAGTCTATTTTTACTGACGAGGTTTTAAAAACTGCGGGCCGCCAGCTGGAAGATTACTTGAAAGCGGAAAAGCTTGCCATATTTGCACAGCCAATGGTTATGCCTACACGTACCAGCAGACTGGATATGGATGCAGCTGCTGATGTGGACTTTGATTTTGAAATAGGCATAAAACCTGATTTTGAAATTACCCCCCTGAAAGAAAAACAAAAGCTTACAAAGTATAGTATTGCCATTAGCGATACAATGATGGACGATGAGCTGAAGCGTATAGCACAACGCTTTGGTAAAACAGAAGACCTGGAAGTAATTGGCGGTAAAGAAGACCTGATATCAGCAGCATATGAAGCCAGCTATGCCGGTGGCAATACACTTGCAGATGCACAGAAGACCGAAGATGTGATGCCCCTTGAAAAATTCCCTGCCAAACTGCAGGAATTGCTGATGGGCAAGCATGTGAATGATACCGTAGTTTTTGCACCTGCTGAGGTTTGCACTACGGAAGAGCTGGCTGCCTTCCTGAAGAACCCGCTGAAGCAGGGGGAAGAAGCCGCAAACAACCACTACAAGCTCACTATTACCCGCATTGCCCAGTTGATACCACACGAACTGAATGCAGAGCTTTTCTTACAGGTGTTCCCTAATGAAATGATCACTGAAGAAAAAGCCTTTAGGGAAAAGATAAAAGGTGAACTGAGCCGCGAGTTTGAACGCATTGCTACTGACCGCCTGCACAATGAAATGTACGAGCTGCTGGTGCACACTACCCCTATTGAGTTGCCTGTACCCTTCCTGAAACGCTGGATGCGCGAAGGTGGTGAAGCCAGGAAAACAGACAGGGAAGTAGAAGCTGAATTTGGCAGCTTTGACCATCAGTTGCGCTGGACATTGATCAGCGACCAGCTGATCATCAACAACAACATACAGATAACCCGCGACGAAGTACTGAACGATATAAAGAGCAAGGTACTGGCTTACTTTGGCATGGACAGCGATGAAGATGCACCGTGGCTGGAAAGCTACATGCTGAAGGTAGTGAAGGAAGAAAAGACCCTTGACGAAACTTATCGCCGCCTGTTATTTGCTAAACTGTTTACCTTCCTGGAAACGCAGTTTGACATTGAGCATAAGGAAGTAAGCGAAGAAGAGTTCTTTAAAGCTCCTGATGCACATGCGCATCACCACCATCATTAATCAGAACTGATAACTATATATTAGCCCGGTACCTGCAAAGTACCGGGCATTTTTTTGCTATTGCTGAAGCTGTGATATGAACTATTCTTCTTTGCCCGCCACCACAATAACTATCTCACCCTTAGGTGGATGTGCTTCGTAATGAGCGGCAAGTTCTTCGAGAGTGCCCTTGCGGGTCTCTTCGTATATCTTGGTAAGCTCGCGGCATACGGCAGCCTGGCGGGATGTGCGCAGATAGGTGCCGAGTTCCTGCAAGGTTTTTATGAGCCTGTGGGGCGATTCATACAGTATGATGGTGCGCTCTTCTTCTGCCAGTTTTTTCATAAAGGTCTGGCGGCCTTTTTTCAATGGGGGAAACCCTTCAAATACAAAGCTATTGGATGGTATGCCGCTCTGCACCAGCGCAGGCACAAAGGCTGTAGCGCCAGGGAGGCACTCAACAGGTATATTGTTACGGGTACACTCGCGTATGAGCAAAAAACCGGGATCTGATATGCCGGGAGTGCCGGCATCAGTGAGCAGGGCCAGCGTTTTGCCGGCAAGGAGGTGCTCTATTACTTTGGGTAAAGTTGTATGCTCATTGTGGGCATGGTAGGGCACCAACTGCTTTTGAATGGCATAGTGCCTCAATAGTATGCTGCTGGTCCTGGTATCTTCACACAGAATGGCATCGGCGTTTTTAAGCACCTCTACAGCCCTGTAGGTGATATCACCCAGGTTGCCAATTGGAGATGGTACCAGGTATAGGCGCATGTATATAGAACAGTCCGGACAAGGATGCCCGGACCTTTGTTTTAATTAGCAGTCAGTGAAAATTCAAAACTTTCCATTACCCCATTAGCCAGCAATTTCTTACAAGCTTCGGTGGTGAGGCTGTTTGCTTCAGCTTCATTAGCAGCTTCAAGGTGCAGTGTTACGTGCTTGCCTATACGAACATCGTGTACCTGGCTAAGACCAAGGTTGTGCAGGCTATTACTTACAGCCTTACCCTGTGGGTCAAGTAACTCTTTATGCGGCATAATGTTGATGTGCGCTGTATATTTCATATTACTGTTTGTTTCTGTTTTATAAATTCTGTGTTATGCATTGGTAGCCTACGGCTGTTTATATACTAAAGACAATAGTATATAAACTATAAATGCCAGCGGTATAGCTGCTACATGTAAAAGCGGTATAGCCACAGCGGTAACTACTATAAGCAATAATTGTGGCCAGGCGTATGCAGGCTTGAAGCTTGCAGGGATGATCTTAAAGAAACGAATACCAGATACCATAAGCCAGCACAGTATGCCTATAATAGCATACAGTGTCCATTTGCCCTGCAACAGTGTGCCCAGGCCCAACGGATTGTACCAATTGAGCAATGGCAGCGTGGCTATAAACAAACCTACTGCGGGTATTGGCATACCTATAAAAGAAGATTTTTGTTGTGTGGCGGTGGTGTTGAACCTTGCAAGCCTTAGGGCACCGAAGCATGCTATAAGAAAGGCAGGTGTCATAGCCAGCATAGGTACATCCATAGCGTTGGGCTGGCTCATGTAAGTGCCCCACAGCATTTTGAACAGTATCATGGATGGCGCAACACCGAAGGATACAACATCGGCCAGGGAATCGAGGTCTTTACCTATGGGGGAATATACTTTAAGGGCGCGCGCCGCCAAGCCATCGAACATATCGAAAATAGCGGCGGCAAATATGAACAGGCTACCTAAGTATGCTTGCTGGGTACCGTACACCCAGTACTGCTCACCATTGCTGAAGTTGGCCAAAAAAGGTTGTGCATTCAATATGAACGCGATGGCAATACAGCCGCAAAAAAGGTTGGCCAGCGTAAGCAGGTTGGGTAAATGCTTCATGAGGGGTCAAAAATAAGAATTAAAGCTGTAATGCGATAACGTGGTGATGCAGTAATATGGGAGAAATATGAAAGGGGGGGCTGACAGCCATGTTTTAGTTGTTTATGTTTGATCTGGTGGGCTAAAAGCTTGTCCAGGTAAGGGTTCGATTTTGCGCTTTTTAGACATTGATTGTGGGTGGCGGTGTTTGTTTTTGGATGAGTATGAGTGTAATCACCCAGACCGCTGGCCAGCCCACCTTGAAAAAAGAAGGGGGCTCTGAGGGGTTGTCCTGTCCGATTTTAAATCAAAAAGCGGACAGTGCGGATTTATCGCGGACCAAAACGCTTTATAGTGGCTAATATGCGATTGTTTTAAACTGTCTGGTGTGTCCGGTACCGGACAGGTAGTGGTGATGAGGATGGGCAAATTTAATTTTTTAAATAGGGAATGCTGCTGCATGGTTTATAGGTTTATGCGAACGTAAATTACTGTGTAGAGATATACCTGCCAAAAGATGATATCCACTGTTCCACGGACTGTAGTGTTCCACAGATGCGTACCTTGGATGTTAATATAGATATTTGTCTCCTGTTTTGATAAGGGGGAACTACCTCAATTCTATAATTGCAATATTATAATCCTGTCTTTACTAGCTTCTCCACTTTTACAAGTGTGCCACCGGGGTCGTAAACGCGTAGTATATATACTGTATTTGGCAGTGCGCTAATATCAATGGCCTTCGCATCTTCTGTATATATTAACTGCCGGCCATCTATACTACCGATCAATGTGTTTACTTTAGCCGGTGCGCTGATATAAACCATGCTTGTTGCAGGGTTGGGATAGATCTTTATATCTGCCTGCACTACGTTATTTATCCCGGTACTCAAACTGTACACCGGGCTCATGGCAGAGCAACCTGCGCTATCGGTAACGGCTACTGTATAACCACCACCAAGCGATGGATAGATGCAGGAGCTTATTGCGCCAGCTATAGGCAAATTATTATAGTACCACTGGTAAGAATTATAGCCTGAAACACATAGTTGATTGCCCTGGAAAAAGATGGTGGGTGTGGGAAGCGGGGCTGTGGCAACCTGTACTTGCCTGGTGATAACGCTGCAACCTGCAGCAGTAGCAATGCGTACTGCGTAGCTCCCTGCCAATGGTGCACTATAGTATGCTGATGCTGCTCCGTTAATATTGTTGCCATCTAGCTGCCATTGGTACAGGTAGTTACTGTTAATGGGGCCTCGCATAAGCAATGTGCCGCTTCCACAAATAACACCGGGGGCAAAAACAATAAGGGTATCTGGTGGGAGGGGATTAATAATTACACTAACAGGCGCTGATGTAACCGCACATAACCCATTAGAGATATTAACGTTGTAAATGCCTGTGGCACTTGCGGGATAGTTAGATGCAGTTGCGCCTGCAATGGTAGTGCCATTTTGCATCCATTGGTAAGTATAGCCTATACCCGTAGCGGCATTTAGCAGTACGCTGCCGGGAGCGCATATTGTGTTACTTCCAACAGGGCTAACAACTACAGATGGCCCCGGCGTAATGGTAACAATTGCGGGATTAGAGGTATCAGAACAGCCCCTGAAGTCGATCACCTTTACAGCATAGTTGCCCGCGTTATGAACAATGTATGTTAATGTATTTGCCCCGGTAATAGGATTGTTATTTTGCAGCCATTGGTACGATAAGCTGGTACCTGCATTTGCTGTTAGTAATAAACTGTCGGCACTGCAAATGGCAAGCGGCCCCTGCGGTGTTACCATTGCCAATGGCTGAGGATAATTGCTTACCGGGAAGTAGGATGATGTAGATGAACAGCCTTCTGGCGTGGTCACCTTTACAGTATAACTACCTGTAAAATTAGTAGTATAATCTTGTGTGGTTCCAGTTACAATATTTACTCCGTTTAAAATATACTGATATGCATAGGGCGATGTGTTGCCAGCATTCGCGTGCAAAGTAATAGTACCGCCGATGCAGAAAAATGCCGGTCCTGTTGTTGTAATAATAGCAGGTGGCAAAGGATTGACCAGTACATGTAAAGGTGGCGAAATAGCATCGCAGGTACCGTCAGATTCATATACGGTATAACTGGCGCTTACATCCGCAGTATATACCGGGTGTGTCGCAGCGCTAATGTATATACCGTTAAGCTTCCAGAAGTAGGTAAGCCCCGGGTATGTGTTGGCCTGCAACGTCACAGAATCGCCTTCGCAAAAACCAGTATTGCCAAGTGCAGTTATACGCGGGATAACAGGAGTATGACTTACAGGGACAATATTGGAAACTGTGGAGCAATTATAACTATTGGTTTCTACTACAGTATAGTTACCAGGTGCTGTAGCAAATATCGTATTGCCTGTAGCGCCAGTTATATTTGTGCTATCCAGTTGCCACTGGTAAATAAGACCTGCACCTGCATTAGCGGTTATCAGCACGGTGTCAATAGGACAAAAGATAGGGCTGTTGCCCGCAACAGCGGCAGGGGGAGACGGATTGACAGTAATGCTTTCTGTACGTGATGGGCCGCTGCAACCGTTACTTGTTGGTATTACCTGCAGCACACCAGGTGTGGCATTGCTGCTGTAGCTCACTTCAGCACTGTTCCCACCACTACTGATGGTAGCGCCAACCCCGCTGTAAGTCCAGGCGTAGGTTACAGTAGTATCAAGGGGCACTGCATAGGTAACTGTACTCTGCCCTTGGCAAACAATATGGGCAGATAAAACAAAAGCGCCCGGCTCTGCAGGCAATGGATATACCGTAACCGTATGCAATGCTGTCACAGGGCCGGCACAGCCGCCAGCAATGGCAGTAATAGCAGTAGTACCACTCCACCCTGCAGCATAGGTAACCGCCCCAGTGTTAGCATCAATGCTGTTACCGGCATAGTGAGCAGTGGCCGTATCCAAAATATAAGTGATGCCCGTGTTGTTGGTAGCCGCCGCTATATAAGTAACGGTACCGGCACCCTGGCAGCGCGAGGAAGAACTCCCCGACACAAAGTAAGGGGAAGACACTATAGGTACAATAGTAAGGTTGGTACCATTATCGCTGCCGATGACAGCAGGACTGCTGCTGATAACGCGGATGCGGTAACCAATACCTGCAGGTGTGTTTGCAGGAATAGTACATGGGATGCTACCCGACGTAGTGCCGGAAAGAGTACCTATAGTTACAGGTGCGGCGAATGAGCCGGCAGCATTGGATAGTTGTGCGGTGAAGATATTGGATGAGTTGTATGAGCCAGTTATTGTAAACGGTATGGAGATGGGTGAACTGGCACATAGATTGCCGCTTGAGATGGAACCGGTAGTAATAGAGAACGGACTTCCAAATTTTACAATTAACGCGTTCGTTGAGTGCATGCCAAAAGTTGGCTGAAATGCACCCGCTGTAGCAACACCACTAGTAGATTCTGTAGAGCCTACACAGTAAACATTTTGTTGCTGATCAACTTTTAAACCTGAAAAACCATCTATACTATTACCTCCAAAATATGTTCCGTATTGCAAAACACCCGCCGTATCAAAAATTTGAAGGAAAGCATCCCAAGTCCCATTCAGGATTCCTTGATAAGCATTGGCAGTTGCGATTCCAGTGGGAGATCCAGTATTCCCAACTATGTATATCGCTCCGGGAATATCGGCATTAATATGTCCGCAACCATTGTACCCGGAACCTCCAATGTACGTGCCCCATTGCCTTTGCCCTGTGCTACTGAATTTGGCGAGAAAAGCATCGAAGGTTCCAACTGTGAATGACGCAGGAACATTGCCGCTTGCTATTCCAGTTAACGAAGTTGTTTGCGCAGCCAGGTAGATATTTAGTTGCCGGTCAATTGCTATTGAACTGAATTGGTCATCGCCACTTCCTCCGTAATAAGTAGCCCATTGCTTGGTGCAAGACGAATCGAATTTGACTATGAATGCATCCCAATTACCACCATTGAAGGTGGTTTGGAACGCACTCGCTGATGCAATATTGGTGACTGAATTGGTTGTTCCAGCCAAATAAATATTCAATGAAGAATCTATTGCCAGATCGTCTATTTCATCACTGCCACTGCCACCATAATATGTTCCCCATTTTCTGTTACCCAACGAATCAAATTTTGCAAGGAAGCCATCGTAACTACCCCCCGCAAAAGTAGTTTGGTATGTACCCGCAGAGGCAATTCCCGTGGTTGAATTGCTTGCGCCTGAGAGATAGACATTGTTTAACTTATCTGTTTGGCAATGACCTTCATAAGATGTATTGCCATAGTACGTAGCCCATAGCCGTAAACCACTACTATTGAATTTCGCCAGAAAGCAACTAGTTGCCGGACTAATAATTGAAGTCTGATATGCTCCTGTAGTAGCCAATCCCGAGCTTCCCAATTCTCCAGACAAATAAATGTTATCAGATCTATCCGTAGCGCAGGCAAACCCCCAATCGTTGCCGCTGCCACCATAATAGGTTGCCCATATACGGTTACCTGATGTGTCAAACTTTACCAAAAAAGCGTCCAAATCAAAGCCACCAAACGTGGTCTGATATGCCCCTGCGGTAGCTATGCCGACGTGAGACTCTGCAGTTCCCGCCGCATATAGATGTCCTGATTTGTCTAGAACGCAATCATAAAGATTATCACCGTTACTAGTAATACCCGAACCACCGCCGCCCCCATAGTAAGTAGCCCACACTACACTCGGGTCTATCCTCAACTCCCCCTCATACGCCTCCATATCAAACCCAATAGTCCCATTGTCATTCTTTTTAAATGTTGATTTTACTTGTTTACTGCCTGCATAACTTACAGGTGCTTTCTCCGTTACTTCACCAAGAGTGGTTTTTATCAACAGCTCACCTTCTTTGGTGATCTCTGTACTTCCTGCATCTTCTATCTTCAGTTGTATCTGTTTAGGGTTGCCTCCGGGGTGTACCAGGAAGTCGTACTTAAAGCCGCTACCATTACTGTAAAGTACCCAGTCGATATGCGGATATACATTTTCATACACTATCCTTTCATAAGTGCCTGCATTGGTAATACCATCCAGGCAGCCTGTAGTATAAAAGTTTTCGGTATAGTTATTTTTTAGTTCTTTCTTAATTATTGGGTTGGCGTTACCACCTTCCAGGCTTACAGAAAATTTGTAAGTTTCTTTTTTTATTTGCTTTTCTAATTCTATGAGTTTCATTGGGTTGCTACGCCGCATGGGATCATAACCATCAGGATAAGTGATCTTAGTAAATTGATAATTGATACTTGTAGCTGTAAGAAAAAGTTGTGTTGCTCCACTGTGAGCCGTAAAGAGTATATCGGGCCGGTGCTGCCCTTTATCTTCGACTACCTGGCCGAGGTTTTCTGTAAATAGTAGTTTTGCGGCTTGCCGCAGCCCTGCCATTTTGGGTGGCGAAGATATTGGCGGAGCGGCCACGCATTCAGTGCGGCTTATAAGTATTAGGATCGCACACAAGCACATGGCGATCATTTTGCAAAAGGTGCGCGTGTGCAGCGTTATTTGCATAAGGGTTATTTAGTTGACAGGTAGAGCAATAGCTTACATGTAAGATACTCATCATTTAATAAGAAAGCAACTTTTATTGACTAATCGTTAGCACGGCATAAAAACAATTAGTCCCCAATCGGAACAGAACATTTTTAACAACGAATGTCCTCTCCCTTTTCGGCAACGATTGCATAAAACCATTTATCTAAACAGGCTTTAAATCTTAATTTTATTTATCAATCACGATACACAAACAATAGTGTATTTGTGAACATATTATCTAAAAAAATCGCAGAATGAAGTATGTAGTTTGCATGGCAGCATTTTTTACACTGTTATCATGCTCAAAGAAAAATAATTCCACACCGGGTTACCTTTATGTAGTGCACATGGCCACAGATGGCAGTAACCAGGCTGCTATATTGCAATCTGCAATAGATTCCTGCAACGCTTCGGGCGGCGGCATAATAGAAGTGCCTGCAGGCAATTATGTAATAGGTCCCATAACTATGCGCAGCAACGTAAACCTGCTACTGGACACTATGGCTGTACTCACTGCCAGCAGCAATATGAGCGTATTTACAGTTAATGGTAAACTGCTTAACTTGATAGGAGCTACTTCGGCAGTCAATATTTCCATAACCGGCAAAGGCGTCATAGATGGTAACGGCGCACCATGGTGGGCTGCTTTTAATGCAAGCGGAGGTACCCTTTCAAGACCACGTCTTGTATATTTTACTACATGTGCCAATGTAAAGCTGGATGGTATAACATTGCAAAATTCACCGTCGTTCCATTTCGTGCCCAATCAGTGCTCCAGGGTTACAGTTAATAATGTAAAGATCTACGCTCCGGCTAATTCACCTAATACCGATGGTATAGATCCATCCAACGCAACAAGTGTTACCATTACCAATTGTACTATTGATGATGGTGACGATTGTATAGCTATAAAAGGGGGCAGGGTAAGTGGTAAATTAGGTTACCCTACAGATACTGTTATTATCAGCGGCTGCACCTTTCTGCACGGCCACGGGCTTTCTGTTGGCAGTGAAACCGATTGTGGTGTGAACTATGTAAAGGCCAGCAATTGCACATTTAGTGGCACTACAAACGGTATCCGTATCAAGTCTAACATTGGCCTGGGCGGAGCTATCAGCAATCTGAGCTACTCCAATATAACTATGACAAACGTACCCAATCCCATTATAATAGACTATACTTATAGCAGCAACAGCGGCATCAATACCACTGATATTCCCTCTGTCAATAACATGACTATAGATCACCTGACAGTAACAGGCGCATCAAATGCAGGCAGTCTTATAGGCCTCGCCAATACAACCAATTCTATCTCGAACCTTACACTTACCAATCTCAATATCTCTGCACATACTGGTTTGGTACTCTCGAATGCGTCAAATGTTACCATGAGCAACTATGTTATTAACGTGACCAGTGGTAACCAGGTAATAGCTACCAACACTGTTGGCGGCAGCGGTTATTAAACTAGCTAAGAACACTCCATTTAAAAGGGCCTCATTCAACATAGAATGAGGCCCTTAATATTTGGATCAAATCTTGGTTTTACCACTTTAGTCCGGCCTTCATGAGTACTTCCCTTATAGCCTCATAGGACTTGAATACGATTGGCCCTATATTCTTTTCAGCTATCCAGCGTGCCTCGAGTATGTTTTCCTCAAGTTGCGGGTGTAGTTGCTCTGTAGAGCTTGCGGTCATATGGTACCAGGCTGTGCGTTTCAGCAGATTCTTTTTGTATTGGGAATATATATGGTAAGTCTCACATATTAGCTTGCCGTTTGTTATACGTTGCAGTCCGGTTTCTTCAGTTACCTCACGCACAGCACAATCTTCCATGGTTTCCCCATCGTCCCGCTTGCCCTTGGGGAGGTCCCATTTGCCGCGTCTGAAGATCATCAGTATTTCACCTTTTTCATTCTTCACCACACCACCACCGGCATCTATAGGCTTGTATTGTTTGTGCAGTTCGTCTTGCAAGGCCATTGGCGATTCATCTTCTATTATAGCACCTAGCGATGTGAGTTTATCCAGGTGGTCGAGCGCCAGGCGGTAATTACGACTAAAGGCGCCCTCAAAGGCCAGGTAACCCTCAGCTATAGGGTGTTCTGCTATGTACTTGGCCACATTCGTGGTCAGTATCAGTGGTTTGTTATTATAGTATATCTTTTGGCCGAAGTACATGATCACTTTTTGTTTGTAAGGCTGAATTGGCGTAGGTTTGGGTGTTTATGAGCACACAAAAACATTTTGCCGAGAAACTCATGCAAATTAAGGCATTGCAGGTCAACCTGCAAAACCCTTATACCTGGGCATCAGGATGGCGTTCGCCAGTTTATTGCGATAACCGCAAAGTATTGTCTTATCCCTACGTACGCGATTTTGTAAAAAGCGAACTCGCCAATATGATACTGGAACACTTCCCCGAGGCCAATGTGGTGGCGGGTGTAGCTACCGCTGGTATTGCACATGGTGTTATGGCTGCAGATCTGCTGAAGTTGCCCTTCATATATGTACGTGCCAAGCCCAAAGAGCATGGCATGGGCAACCAGGTAGAGGGTGTGCTGGAGCCGGGCAGCAAAGTAGTGGTAATAGAAGATCTTATATCTACAGGCAAAAGCAGCCTGCAAGTGGTTGATGTACTTAGGGACCTGGGTGCTGAAGTTGTTGGTATGTGCGGCCTGTTCACTTATGGTTTCCCTGTGGCTGATGAAGCTTTTAAGAAAGCTAACGTGCCCTTATATACGATAAGCAACTATACAGCGTTGATGGAAGTTGCCGAAGAACAAAAACTTGTAGCGCCAGAGCAACAGGCGATACTTGAGCAGTGGCGTATAGATCCGGCCAACTGGCACAATTAATATCCATAGCTCCTATCATGGATTAGAATATTCAGCATTGTGCTGCAGCAGCGCTACAGTCTGCTCTATCTCCTTACTTTTTTATCTTAAATAGTAAGGAGATGGCAATGAAGCTTTAAAAAACAACCAACTCAAGCATAACAAATTTGCAGCAATGAACGCCTGGCTCAGGCTCATACGGTGGAACAACCTCCTCATCATACTCCTTACCCAGCTACTTGCCTGGGCATGCGTAGTATTGCCAGTGGGTTACTACACCCATGTGCCGTTACTACTGACACCGGTCAACTTTGCATGTCTTTGTCTTTCTACTATACTGATAGCCGCGGCAGGTTACATTATTAATGACTATTTTGACATCAGGATAGACGCCATAAACCGCCCCGAGAAAGTAGTGCTGGAAACTGCCATACCACGCCGTATGGCTATTATGCTGCATTCCATACTCAATGTGGTGGGATTGCTCCTTGCAGGTTATGTGGCCCGACAGGCCCATCATTTAGATTGGCTGGCACTGCAGGCAACATGTACATTATTATTGTGGTTCTATTCCACACACTTCAAGCGACAGTTCATGACGGGCAATCTTGTTGTTGCTTTGCTCACTTCTCTTACCATTGCAGCGTTAATGCTTTATGAGCCCGCTCTGCACCCATATTATACCCAACGCTACTTTATCCACACCCCAATGTTCTCGGCTCCCAACCCCGTTTGGTTGCTGGGCTTTTACGCTTTCTTTGCCTTTATGCTCACCTGGATGCGCGAGATAGTTAAAGACATGGAAGACTTTAAGGGAGACGAGGCTGAAGGCTGCGTAACGATGCCCATACGCTGGGGGCTGCAACGCTCTATGCGGTTCACCCAAATATTGTGTGCAGTTGTAGTTGCTCCGCTGGTTCTTGTAGCCATAAAACTTTTGTTGGCAGGATGGTTGCTGTTATCTGGATATACATTTTTTGCAATAATTATCCCGGTTGGCATCTGGGGCTTATTTTTACAGCAACAAGCCACTTCTGCCCATTACCACAAGGCCAGTTTCTGGTTAAAGATGATTATGGTGATGGGGGTAGGGTCATTGATCATTTACTTATTACAGGCACATGCATAAGATCATTTTAGCGTCACAATCGCCACGCCGCAAACAATTGCTGCAACAGGCAGAAATAGAATTTGAAGTATTGGTAGCCGATGTGGACGAGACTAATCCACGTGGTATGCCTGGGACAGAGGTTCCCGTTTACCTGGCAAAAATGAAGGCCGATGCCGTACAACACCTGGCAGCAGATGCCATTGTAATAGCAGCCGATACGGTAGTACTGCTTGATGATAAGGTACTGGGTAAACCCCGCGATGCCGAAGACGCCAGAGATATGCTGCGCCAACTCAGTGGCCGCATGCACACTGTAGTTACCGGTGTGTGCATACAGAGCGATAGTAAACAGATCAGTTTCTCCACAGAGACCAAAGTATATTTCCGCTCCCTTACACGCGAGCAGATCGCCTACTATGTAGAATCGTATAAGCCGTTTGACAAAGCAGGTGCATATGCTATACAGGAATGGATAGGCATGATAGGTATAGAAAAAATAAATGGAGATTATTATAATGTTATGGGCTTGCCTATTGGTGAGGTAGTTGCGTTTTTAAAGCATGACTTCCTGGATGAAGAAGAAGAAACGCCTATAGACGCATTATAATTAATTATTGGCATGCTTATATTTTTTGGGCTTTCTTTATAGCTCACCTACCTTTGAATTCAATTTTTTAAAACTACAAACTTAAAACTATGGCATTTACACTTCCCGCATTACCATACGCTTTCGACGCGCTGGAACCGCATATCGACGCGCAGACCATGCAGATACATCACGACAAGCACCACCAGGCTTACGTTGATAACCTGAACAAAGCACTTGCCGGCACTGATGGCGAAGGCAAGACACTTGAAGAGCTAATGGCTAACATAAGTGCATACCCTACTGCAGTGCGCAACAACGGCGGTGGACACTATAACCACACCTTATTCTGGACTGTGTTGGGCGCTCACGGTAATGGCCCCGAAGGCGATCTTGAAAAAGTAATAAACGATGCTTTCGGGTCACTTGATGCACTGAAAGAAAAGATGAATGCAGCAGGCGCTACACGTTTTGGCAGTGGCTGGGCATGGCTAATTGTGAAAGATGGCAAGCTGGAAGTGACAAGTACTCCTAACCAGGATAATCCACTTATGGATATAGCCGAAGTAAAAGGACATCCAATATTGGGTATAGATGTTTGGGAACATGCATACTACCTTAAATACCAAAACCGCCGTCCTGAATATCTTGGCGCTATATGGAACGTCATTAACTGGAGCGAAGTAAGCAAAAGATACAAAGCAGCTCTATAGTAATAATTTTCTTTTTATAAAAATGTCCTGCCATCTTTTAAGTGGCAGGGCATTTTTTATAAACCTGTGACGGACTGTAAATTACTAATCATCGCCTTTGCTTTGGGCCAGCATATATGCATTGAGTCGATAACCCCAATATGGTTTTGTGATATCATCTTTGCTTTCTTTAGCAAAGAGTGGTTCTGCTTTTTCGAAATAAGGAAGGCTTGCTTTTTTGCCGCCACCAAACATTTTAGGCGTATGGAATTTAGACATGCCAGTTAGGAAATAGATGCGCGGATTATCTGCATTTATTGCTTTGGCCTTTTCTAAATTTTCATTAAAAATTGGACCATATTTTTGCCAACGATTCATAGGGCTGACTGCCAGGCGCGCGTTAGCTATCTGGGCAGCGAGTACATATGTTTCATCAGTTTCTTTACCTAAGTCTTTTACAACAATTTCTCTTTCCTGGTCAGCTTCATCCAGGTAAGCATCTTTTTTCTTCTCATCCTTTTCGGTGTAGGATAGCACTGCTTTTGACCAGGCATCATAATAATGGCCGGCCCATTCGCTATCCCATTTTTTAGCAATCAAACCTATACGATTTGCTTGGTCTAATTTCTGCTGCGGATCCTGTGTAGTGTCGAATGCAATAAACGTTTTCTGCAATACTGTTTTGAAATCTTGTGCCTGTGCACCAAGTACCGAGGCTACGGTTGCCGTAAGTAAAATGAATTTTTTCATTGTTTTTATTTAAGTTTTAGATTCTGTGAATAGGTGCTGATAAAAAATGTTAGAGTTCATCTTTTTTGAACTGGGTGAGCGAAAAATTAGCGCCCACAAATATAGAACGATAAAGTGCAGGGAGAATCTCCTGACGGCTACTTACATTTCCTTTGGAATCGTAAATATACCTGTAGCCAAATATATTGTGTTGGTTGGTAATGTTATCTACACTCAGGTAAAATACACTGAACCATTTGCCGAATGTATGCAGATAGCTGACTGTGAGGGCCAGGTTCTGAAATGCGGGTGCACGATCACCCAGGAAATCGGGATTGGCAGGGTTGTAGTATGGCCTGCCGCTTGCGTAGCTATATGTGGCGCTGAAATTGGTGGACCAGCGGTTGACGAAGTACTTACCCACAATGTTGAGGTTGTGATCTGATATGAAACCGGGGGTAGCTTCTGTTATGAAGTTCTGGTACAAGCGTTTGGTATCGATATAGCTATAGGATATCCAATAGTCGAGGTTTTTTACTGTTTTCTTGTCTCTCCAGAAAAGCTCTAACCCTTGTGCGTAGCCGTAGCCACTGTTATCAATATTTTCTGAATCGGAGATGGAACGGTAGCCATTTGGGTCATAGGCGATATGCTCGCGAACAAGGTCCTGGTAATTCTTGTAATACCCTTCGATCCTCAGTGTGCGATCTTCTTTTATCCACTGCCAGTTGGCTATGTAGTGCGTGGCCTGCTGGTATTTTAGACGATGACTTATGGCTGAGTCTATACCGAGGAGGTAGGGATAATCAGGATCCTGGAAGAAGATACCACCAGCTACTGATACCTGGCTGTAGTGCCCAGTTCTTATAGCCATAGACAAGCGCGGTGCAATTGCACTTTCTTGCAGGAGTGCGCTGTGCTCGAACCGCACACCGGGACGGAATGCCAGCCATTTGAATGGGCTCCAGTCCCCCTCGAGATAGCCTGCGACCTGAGTTTCTGTAAATTGTTGTTTAATTGTATCGGTGATGTTTTTCTTAATGTTGATCTGCTGTGCTTCAACGCCTGCAAGTAAGCTGAAACGGCTGTTTATATAGTCGCGGGCTTCTACGCGAGCTTGTGCACGCGTGTCGTCTTCGTTAATGGGTATAGTGGCAAAGTGATTATCTGTTTTATCGTAGCTTACAGATGCCGCAGTATAGAGCTCGTAATGACTTTTGAATGATTGCTTGTAGGTGACATTGGTATAATAGTTTTGTGCATTGGTTTTAAAGTTTACTGTATCACCGGCAGTACTGAACGCATTGTAAAACTGGTTGGTACTACTTGTGACCTGGGCGTATGAATTTGGGATTGCTATGCCGCTGGTATTGGTAGTTCCATTAGCTGTTATTTTTAAAATGCCGTCCTTATTTGGCTTCCATACATAGCGCAGATTTCCCCCGCCACCTGTAGGCACGTTGTAGAATTTTACATTGGTAGTAGCCAAGCCATAAAAAGTGCTGAGATTGTTGTAGTTGCCACCTACATCAAGGCTACTGTTCTTCCAGCGTTTGGTACCTGAAGCGTAGATACCTGCCATATTTATGCCTATGTTGGCAGTGGTTTTGTCGGGCAGATCGGTACTCATGAGCTCTAGCACACCAGATAGTGCCTGCCCGTAGCGGGCGCTGTAGCCACCACTGCTGAACGATATGCCCTGGAACTGGAATGCACCAAAGCGACTGCGCGTGGCTACGCCGGGGGCGCTGCTAAAGAATGCATTCTGTACCACCATTTCATCGACCAGTATGGCGGCCTCGCTTGCATCGCCACCACGTACAAACAGGCCATTCTCTGTACCAGTTTGCTGTGTACCCGGCAGGGTTTCTATAGCCTTTACCACATCTGCATTAGCCCCTGCTGTGGTTACAATATCCAGTGGTTTTAGAACGGTTTTGTTGGCGTTTGATGCCTCGAAGGAGCCAGCCGAGATGGTAACCTGATCGAGTGAATGCGCATTGGATTTTAGTTTGATAACGAGGTCGGCGACATTGCTATCAACTATTAGTGGCATGCCGCCTGTTTCGTGGCTAACCTCACTGGCTACAATGGTTTGCGGCCCTTTCTCTGATGTAGTAAACCTGAATCGACCCGCACTATCGGTAGATGATCCATCGATAGTATTGAGCAAGTAAACACTGGCGCCCTGCAGGGGTTTGCCTTTTTCGTCTGTAACCTTGCCACTGATAACAACATCGGCAAATGTGCTTATTGCCATAAGAAGTAGCAATGGTAATAAAACAAAACGTTTGTAGAAAGTGTTGGATAAATGTGATTTCATAAACATCTTAAAATTGACTTGTTTTTCAACAGGCATTTGTAATTGATGCCGCAAAGCTATAAAGCCTTTATAAAAGAGAAACGAAGTTTCGGCAAAAGCAGATGCATTATCGGCGAAATGCTTTTAAACAGCGGTAAAACTTTTTTGCTAGTCATTCCTTGAAAAGTCTGCGCTTTATTCTTTAATTTTTTGCAAGGGAGTAAGGTTAAAAAAAGAGCTCCTTCAAAAGAAGGAGCTATAAAGCAAGCAACATAAAAACGTACTATATGCTGTGGTTATAGGAAGTTCTGTTGGATTATAGGGGCATCAGCGAAAAAGAAACTTTTTCTTTTTGTCCCGGCTCCGCAAACATAATGCAAGAGAAAAATTTTACGGGGGGTGTTTTTCCCGTTTTTTAAATGGATGTTTTTTTGTAAGCCTGATATATGATAATGAGCCATTAGAAAGGATAGCCTATGCCGATATTAAATACCAGGTTTTGCCTGCGCCATGCAGCATCACCAAAATTGATCTTATTAAAGACCCACCTGTCATTTTCAGGGAGGTAAGCCTCGCGGACGGGCATCCCCAAATCGAGACGCAAGAGTAGTATTTTAATATCGAAGCGAAGACCAACACCCACATCGGCAGCTATCTCTTTGTAGAAACTGGATGTGAACTTACCTCCTGGATATTCAGGGTTGTCATGATAGAGCCAGATATTACCCGCATCATAGAATATTGCAGCATTCAAAAATTTGTAGATGTTCTGCCGAAGTTCAATATTGAATTCTCCTTTTAGATCCCCTAAAGTCTCCAGATATTGGGTATTGGAATTAGCTAGGTAGTTGAAAGTACCTGGCCCCACCAGCCGGGAGGGGAAACCACGAAGATCACTGTTACCACCTGCCCAGAATTCTTTGATGTTGGGTAGCTGTGATGAGTTGCCGTAGGGTATGCCTATACCGAAGAATAAGCGTGTGGCAATACTTGTTCCCGGAGAAAATCGCAGATAATAACGGAAGTCGGGCTGAAACTTAAGGTACTGCGCATATGTTTGTCCCAAAATGGTTTGAGGATGAGTCTTGTAATCTGCTTTTTCTGCGAGACCTAGTATGTTGCCAGAAAGGTCAATCAGTCCGTCAAAATAAAAGCTATTCATACGCGGCGGGCCTATCTGACTGTTGTAGGTGAACTCATAGCTTGGACCTATGATGATACCGTTGAAAATTAAATTGCCGTACAGTAGATTGAGAGAATTTGCATTGCCTAAGGTATCTGTTTTTACGTAAGTGAAATTGAAAGGATAAAGCTGATGTTCTGTTCTCATACCCTGCTTCCAATCGTAGCCATAGCTAAATTTGTAAGAGTTAATGCGCAGCAGATCGCTTTGCGACTCATAGTTATAACTCGCTTTTAGTAAGGTATGGGGCACATAAATACCTGTAGTTTGTATGTCTATAAACGGTACCACAAAGTGTGGGATACTTAGATCGACTTCTGCCCCCAGGTTGTAAATATCTGGTTGCTTGTTTTCGCCACTGTATTGTGCCTCGAAACCCCCGTTTATTTTGAAGATGAGGGCCTCGGCTCCTTTAAATGTATTGCGGTTGAGCAGGCTGATGCTTGCTTGCGAACCTGCCCGATTATCGTTTTGCGTAAGGGCCCCGACCTGGAATTGAAGCGACTTTTTGGGGTATGGAGTAAGATAGTAATAGACATCCAGATCAGAATCGTTGACGGGATCATAACGGCTTTTTACAAACTTGAATGTGCCCATGGTGACCAACCTATTGAGCGAGGTGTTTTGATCATCAAGGTTGTATTCATCCCCTTTCTCGAAGAGGATAGCCTTAGAGAATATCTGCGGTTTAAACTTTTTGGCTGGGTCAACTATGTTATATCCTTTATACACTATGGCGTTTGCTTTATTTGTATCCTCGCCATTGCTGTGTGCTTTGAAATTGGGGTAAACATAAATGTTGTTGATGTAGGATACCTGATATGCCTGATCGGGTACTTCCACTCTCTTTACAGCAACATACATATTTACTTTATGGTTGCCTATGGTAGTATCGACCTGAACAATTATGTAGTCGGATTTAAACCAGTAATAACCTAGCTGTTTTAAAGCTCTATCTATGCGGTTACGTTCGGCTTTTATAAGATCTAGATTGTAAGGCGCGCCGGTTTTAAGTAATGTTTGAGGGAAGGTGCTATCTATATCGAAAGATACTTCAGGTTCGGTACTGTCTTTTAAAAAGACTGTTTTATTGATGGTATATTGCGGGCCTGTCGTTACATCGAAATAAGCAGTTGTCCTTTTCTTTTTATCTGTTTTAAAGTAGGGCTTTATAGAAGTATGGAAAAAACCCTTGTTCTGCATGAGGTTTACGAGGATGACTTTGTTAGTTTCAAGATTTACAGAACTTGTTAATACTGGTGGTTCGCCATTCTTACGTAAAAATGGCTTTAAGCCTTTTTTCTTTTTAGGTACACCTGCAAATTCATACACCCGCAATTTAAGGCGCATACCCAATGTTTTAGAATTTGGCCGGGGACGTACTGCACCCGCCAGATCCGTTTTACTGGCCTTGCGTTCCTTTTTGGAAGCCTCATTATCCTTGATGGTTATTTTATTACCTATATACAAAGTTTCACCAGCAGGTAAATGCTTTGTATTGCTGCATGATGAAATGATAATACAGGTTAGTGTAATTATTAAGAGGGTATGTCTTTTAAAATGGGTCATTCTCCTGAGTCGTGTTATTGCTTAGCGCCGTTTGATTGTTCTTTCTTCTGGTTCTTCTTTTTTCTGAATACATTCTTAAAGTGATTGTATTCGAGGCTTACTATAAAGTCAAGTCCCGTTTCTGTTACGTACCCTTCTATAACACCTTCATTGTAGTTTTTCCTGTAAGCCCGCATTGTATATCTGCCATCGGCTGTAAGTAAGTAGTCTGCTGCAAGATTGCTAGGTATCAGGTTACTTTGATCGCTATTGGTTGTTTGCGGCCCTTCCAGCTCAAAATCATTGCCTATAGTTAGTTTTAACCTGTCGTTGAGTAATCGTTTAGAAGCTGCAAGGTTTAAATCTGTTCGATCTCTTAGTGAGCCGGTTGTATAGTCTTCTGTAGATGCGAGATCGACGGATAAGTCGACACCCTTTATGAGGTGGTTTGCAAACTGGTTTAATTGCTCACCTATGAAGCGGCTTGCACTTTGTTTAGCAGTGAAGGCTACACCACCGCCGCCGGCGCCGTTAGTAAATGGATCATCAGAAACGAAACGACTTAATATGATGAGGGCAAATACTTGCTTATTCAATTCGGATGTGTCGTTGCGCATCTGGGAGAGTTTACCTTGTATTAACTCAATCTGATCGGCAGCAAGGGGATAAACCTTATTACTAGGTAGTATGACATCGAAAGTAAGTGAGGGCTGAATAATGGAACCTTTTATGTGCATGGCCACATTGAACGGCAGATTCTGTTTGTAGTAGTTGAGTTGCGATTGATCTTGTACTTCACTCTGCATGAGGTCGTAAGCAGGGGCCTCTACCTCATAAACTGCAGTAATATCAGCATTTGCTTTTGCCGGGTCTCCTGCAAAGGTTATTGTACTTCCTTTTTGGATCAGGAATTTACGTTTGATGAAATTGTAGTTAAGTTGGTAAACTCCTTCGTCGAGCTCGTAATTGCCCGTGAGGCCAAATACACCGCCAGGAGTTATCGCTGCGTTTAATGAAGCATCACCCTTAACACTTAAAAAGTCGCCCGATGCCTGATCTATAATGACATTGAACATAGCTTGTTTGGCTACGCTTATGTTCACGTTTATATTTGACCCGGTGTTCATTACTATTTTGGTGCTGTCTTTTTTTGTCTTGGGTGTAAGGATCTTATATCGACCAGGATTGCTTACATCTATGAACTCCACAATGCCTTCGCTGCTAACGATGCCCGGATCGCTTTCGGGCATCACAACGGTCATGTCGGTGCCTTTGAGGATATTTATTGATCCATCTACATTAGGTGAAGAGGGTGTGCCTTTTACTTTGAGGTTTGAAGTGAAAAAAAGATCGCCATAAAACTCTTTGTTATCTTTTGCTGTTGAATGCAATGCGTGCCAGTTTTTTGCATTCAACTGTAGATCAAGCTGCAGGTTTTTAAGGTCTTGTGTGCCAATTGTGCCGTTTACTGTTGCCTTATTACCAGTGCTATCTAGTATCTGGAAGTTGTTAAATGAAATGCCTGTGTGTGTGAAGATTATTTTATCTGCAGGAAGTTTAAAATAAGCGTTGAGCATGCTCACCGTTGTTGCCAGATTATCCGTTCTTAATTCACCATCGATAAGTGGTGCGGAAGGTGTGCCCTGTAACTGCAGGTTGCCCCTTATAAAGCCAGAGCTATTGCGGATCTGATTTAAAGTGATACCCTGTATGCTTGCCAGGCTGAGTGCATTGACGGCCAAGGCAAAATTAAAGTTGTTACCGCCAACAGGCTGCAAGTAGTAATTGCCATTTAAGGCTACATCGTTACCATTGCCTTTGATAGAAACCTTGGTGTCGAATGCATTGCCATCAGTTGTGTTTACTTTCACTGCAAGATTACCCAGGGTATCGCCCATTACAGACAGGTTTTGTATTTGTAGGTCGCCACTAATGAGTGGTGTGGGTTTTAATTTACTGATAGTAATATTACCACCTAACAGACCATTTGCCAGGGTGGTATCGCGACTGATCATCTGTGTAATATTGGCCAACAGGAAATTGCTGATGTCCACCTTCATAGGCGAATTAGGGATAGGCTGGTCGCTGTTTATTTTTATGTATTGGTTGTTATTGCTGATGTTGAAATTAGAAATGTAGAAGCCGGCTTTTGAAAAATCGATCCGATTAGGTTCTGTAACCGCCCATGTCTGGTAGTTGAGTTTAAGGCCGGGCTGCAGTTGAATGATCTGTGAATCACCTACATTCTGTAATGATGCTATCAATGCAAATCTTTCTTTCTTAACAGAATCAGCCAGGCTAATGTTTGTAGTGATGGTATTCTGGTCTAAGTTGCCATGTATATTGGCATACCAAAGCGCTATCTGGCTAGTGCCTATCTTATCGACAGTAACCTTGTATGTAAAGGCAGAATCTGTACCACTTACTTTAACTACACCATTCTCTATAGTATTTGTGCCATATAGCACTTCGGGCATAGTGGCATTTAATGTAAGCGTACGCGGTGTAAGGCTGCCATCGATGTGTATTGTGTCGAGCGATGTGAGCCCCGGCAACACACTATGCAATAGAGGCCGGTCCTCGATGTGAGCCGTAAATGCCAGGCCGTAGTCTGAAGGGATATTGGTTTTGCTGGTATCGATCGGCTTTTTAGATTGGGCTGCAATAGCCTGCTTTGCGCTGTCGCTTAGCGGTATGTTGTAGTGCCTGTTTATATGGTCTTGTATGATTGCCCCCAATTTAGTAAGCGGTGTTTTACCTGTTATTACTGCTTGCAGTACGTCGAGGTTGGCAACTATGTATTGACCGGTATCTGCGCTAGGGCGGGAGAGCACATACAAACTATCCATAAGATACCTCTGTCCGTTAGCTACGATCAGTGGTTTTTTCCATACGATCTCCCCTCTTGGGTAGTCGGGATTTAGTTCTGGGAAGTCAGCCTGAATATTGCCATGTATCCTTAACTCGCTATTGTATAATTTTAATGCCTGGAAGTCTATGCTATCTACTTGCATATCTGCTTTTACAGCGGCATACTTGCCGGTCATATCTGCATGTGCAGTCATATTCATTCGGAGGTTGTCATCTGTGGAAGCCAGCTTTAGATCGCCAATCTTTGCAGCTACATTGCCATTAAAAGTGATGCTGTGATAATCATAGCCCTTGACATGCGCCGATTGAATGCCTCCACTTAAGACTGCACTCATAGTTTTCATATCGAAACCGCGCCCTTTTACGGTAGCGTACGATGTGATAGTACTCATGAGGCTATCCTTTTTAATAATGCGACCTACGTTTAGCGCCATTGTCTTTACAAAGAGATCGTATTGTTCCCTTCCCTTGCCAGGGCTCATGTGCAAGTAGCCACGTACATATGCTGCACCATCGCTACTAACTAGCAAGAGATCGGGATTGTAATCTTTTTCTGTACCAGATATTTTGCCGGTGATACCAAACTTATCCGGTATGCGTACAGACGAAAGGTCGGCAGGCGGCACAATGGCCGCCACGTCGTTTCGTGACGATTGAAACTTGGCAATGTTGAGATTATAGCTGATTGCGTTTGCATTAGGTAGGCCACTTAGCCTGCCACTAAGTGCAACTTCAGTATTGTCCAGCCCGGCTAAATTAAAACGTGCTATGGCCAGGTTACTGAGGTAGCCAGAAACGCCGGCGTCCAGTTGGATATGACCGTTCTTGTATTTTTTAAATAAGGGCTGCTTTATAAGGCTTGGCATGAATACAAGCGCGTCTTTTAAGCCTATAACACTCTTGCGGATATTTACATTAAGCTGCATGAGGCCCATATTCTTTTTAAGGGCATCGAGAGATGGGTATTTGACTTGTATGGAATCCTGTATCACCGTATTGGCGGTAAGCAGATATAAATCACTAAGTGTGGCGCCCTGTGGTTGATAAAGAAACCGCGTGCGTAGCTCTTTTACATCCAGACCGCTCTGCTCTTTAACGGCGAGGTGTTTTATATTACCCGCAATAGTATCGGACGTGTACTTAATATCCTGTGCATTTATAGCCAGTCCTTGTATGTTGAGATGAGAATAGTCTATACCGGCAGGTTGACGCGCCTGGTTAGCATTGTCCATAACAAAGTTTACACCTGCTATGTTCATGTTTTTTACCGCTACATTCCACCCTAGAGTGGTATCCATTTTGATAATGGTATCTACCGGCGCAGGTACTTTACTCTTTTTGCCGAATGCTAATTTGATATTAGAGGTGTCTATAGAAAATTGTGCAAGGTTGATGACCTGTGTAACCAGATCAAATTTGTCCAGCTTTACCTGTAACCCTGCGAGATCGATGCTAAATAAGAGCTTGTTGAGATTGTCGTTATACTTGAACCCTATCTGCTTAAGGTTAATATTGTCGGCAATTAGGGTGAATTGTGTTTGGGTCGTATCTTTTGGTTTTACCGGGAGGTAGGACGTATCTGAATAAAAGAGTGTTTGCAAGCCAGCGACAGAAAGCTCCTTTACATGAAATTTCATGTGCTTCATATCAATGTCCTTCACTTTTAGCTCCAAATGTTGCAAGTCTATACCCAAGGTCATACCCCCTGTAGCGTCGTCAATCCGTGCATGTATATCATCCAGTTGCACCCGGTTTACATTGATAGACATACCTGATGATGAGGTATCTGTTTTTTTTGAAGTGGCCTTTGTTTTTGAGGGTGCGCCGACAAATGCATTGATGATGTATGTGAAATTAAAATTAGTATCTGGGGCATTGCGATATATGTGGCTATGCACGCCTTGTAACACCAGCTGGTTTACATCGATCTCTTTATGAATGAGCTTGAGCATGTCGAGGTCGATCTTTAATTTACCAACATTCAGCAGCGTATCATTCTTTTGATCCCTAAGCAATACGTTCTCAAGTACTATGTATTTAGGTAGGCCGTACCCTAGTTTGCCTATCAGCACCTGGGTTTTTAGTTTGTTTTGTAAGTATGCCTGAGCTTTTGAGCGAACAAAGTTTTGGCCAGATGGCGTATTGAGCCATATAATTATGCCAATTATCAAAACGATAACGACGCCTATTATGTAAAGGAAAACCTTTAAAACTTTGCGCATATTTTAAAAACAGTATAAAAATTGTACCTCCCTCATATAGAACGTGGTATGGCAGGGTTTGCTAAATGAAAACAGGCAATGTTGAAGGCCTGACGGCCATAACATTGCCTGTAATGTGCTGCACCTATGCAGCCTGATATTAATGTTTAATAAATGCTGTAGTATTCCATGAGCCTGTTATAGATCTCAGTACGGTTACCCAACAAGTTTTTTGATAACGTTAGAATATCGAGATATAATTTCTGCTCCTTAGCGTAAGTTGCTGCAGTGGCAGCCTGTGGCTGAGATCCCAAATTATTTTTTGAGTTAATAAGATGGTCTGTCATGTTTTTATTGAGCTGCAGAAAAACTGTTTTCGCTTTTGCTTCGTTCTGGCGGCCCAGGTAGGTATCCATTTCGTTTATGCGGGATGAGAAAAGCGCTTTCTCACTCACGGCCTGCGTTACAGTTGTTGCCTCTTGTGCAAAGGATGCCTGGAAAGGCATTATAGCAATACAGCAGCAAAATAATATACGCTTCATGATGTTTTAATTTTTTTAAAGATAAGGAATTATATTATAACTGTAAAGCCGCCCACATGCTAGGCATCCACCGATGCTTCTTCGCCATACAACTGTGTTTTGTACAGCAGTGATGGTGAAGTTATCAATGAACCCAGGTTAAGGGATGGCCATTTTTTATCTACTGCTTTTATCGTCTTATCGTCTGCTACTATAATGTTTGGCCATGGGCGGTCGAAGTCGTCCAGTTCTTTGGTTTTGCGTGTACCATCCAAGCCCAGTATGTTTCTTTCCTTGCCGCCGTAAAAATGGTCGCGTTTAGGATCAAGATTGTTACAGAAACGCCACAAGGCAACTGCTATGTTATCTACGCTCACATTGGCTTCCACATATAATATCATTTTAATTCCCGCTAGAGCAGGTGAAGCACAGATTTTTTTATGCAGCTCATGCACATGTTCTTTGCGGTCTTTTTTCACAGACATGAACAATATAGGAATCTGCGATGCACGGGCTAGTGTATCGTTTATACCCTTTATTTCGGGGTTTTCGTCCATCAGCTCCTGTACAGAAAACTGGGGAGAAAGTGTGAATGGCTTTTGTACTCTTGAAATTTCTTCTTCCTGCTTTGATGTGCCATCGATACACATTTTGCCACCAAATCCAAGTTTTGAGCAACTATGGTCTAGCACATCCATTGGTCCCTGGCTAAAGTAAATGTCGGATGCAGGATCTATATTATTACATACGTAGCGGGCAAGCGCCTTATAGTCATCGATCTTTACATCGCCATCGGCCAGCACCAGTATTTTATTGAACATCATCTGCCCTGCTCCCCACATGGCGTTCATAACCTTGGGTCCCTGGCCTGCATATTCTTTATGTATGGTTGCTATTACCAGGTTATGAAACACGCCCTCGATAGGCATATGCATGTCCTTTATCTCTGGTACCATGGTCATTTTTATCGGCGCCAGAAAAATACGTTCTGTTGCCTTGCCCAGCCATGCATCTTCCTGCGGAGGAATGCCTACTATGGTGCTAGGATAAACTGCATCCTTACGGTGAGTGATTGCAGTAACATGAAATTTAGGATACCAATCGGGTAAAGAATAATAGCCAGTATGATCGCCAAACGGTCCTTCCCATAGCATTTCCTCATCGGGATCGACGTATCCTTCTATTACAAAATCAGCATCTGCGGGAACTTCTACATCGGGCTGAGTGAGGCACCTTACCAGCTCTACACGTTTTTTGCGCAGGAAGCCGGCCAACATGTATTCATCCACGTTTTCGGGCAACGGGGCCGTTGCAGAGTAAGTATATACCGGATCGCCTCCCAGAGATACCGCAACGGGCATGCGCCTATTGAGTTTCTTGTATTCATTATAGTGTTTGGCCGAAACTTTGTGTTTATGCCAGTGCATCGCTGTCATATCGGGGCCAAATACCTGCATGCGGTACATGCCTATATTACGGTTGCCGGTAACAGGATCTTTGGTATGCACAGACGGAAGGGTAATGAACTTACCGCCATCTTTGGGCCAGCACAACATTACAGGCAGCTGGGTAAGATCTGGTTTTTCCATCACCACCTCCTGACATGCGCCACGACCTTTTATAACCCTGGGCATGTAAGATGCAAAACGACCTAATTGTGGCAGCATGGCGATCTTCTCCATGATATTGTTCTTGGGCTCAGAGAGCCGTTTGAACAGTTTTTCAATATCTGCAGCTACATCGTCGAGCTGATCTACGCCAATGGCAAGTGCCATGCGCCGTTCGCTGCCGAAAGCATTAATAAGCACCGGGAAATCAGTGCCTGTGTTTTCGAAGAGCAGCGCTTTGTTGCGGTCTGGTGTTTTTGATATTCTGTCCGTAATTTCTGCAATCTCCAGGATGGGATCAACGAAGGTTTTGATGCGTACCAATTCACCCTCATGCTCCAAAGTCTCGATAAACGCGTTTAGCGATTTGTAAGCCATATACTATATACTTATATATACTGCAAAGTAATACCTATACACAAAGTTAATGTACAAGATCTCTGTAGCATGTAATTTGGTTAGATTCCAGATAAAAAACAACATTTTTAATACAAATAGTGGTTTTGCAAACACCTAATTTTGCATTATGACTTATTTGTCTGGTAGAAATATGTACCGTTACTCACTTATTGCATCATTAACAATATTATTGATCTTTTGTTTTGTAATTGTAGCATATCTGTGCCATTGGATGGACGGGACAAAAAAAATGGCTAACCAGGGCACTATAGATAACCGTACCAGCCGGAATAATGATCCATGGAATAAACATGCGGTGGATACCGCCACGGCAATATTACAAACTGGCGACCTGGTATTGCGCGACGGTATAGACGTGACCAGCGACCTGCTGCGTCAAATGAACCAAACAGACAAAACATATTCGCACTGTGGGTTGGTTGTGGTAGAAAATGGATATCCTTTTATTTACCATAGTATTGGTGGCGAGGATAACCCCGATGCGCGTATGCGCCGCGATTCTGCAAGTTTTTTCTTTTCGCCATATAATAATTTTCGTTTTGGTATTGCGCGGTATGAGATAAGTGATGCGGTGAAAGAACGGATGAAAAATATAATATGGCGTAGCTACAAGCAGCACATAAGGTTTGATATGGATTTCGACCTTAAAACTGATGACAAGCTTTATTGCGCTGAGTTTGTATATAAAACCCTTAACAAAGCCACTGGGAATAACCAGTTTATATTGCCTACAAAGGTTATGGGCTATACTTTTGTAGGCACAGACAACCTGTTTGTGAACCCACATACAAGGATGATTTGGCAAGTAAAATTTAAATAATACCTTTGCCGCATAAAAATCTTAAACATTACTTAAAGATGAGAAAAATCGTTTGCTCCATAGCCGCTGCAATATTGATGGCTTTTACCTTGCAGAGCTGCAGTACCAACTCTCCTAAAGCAGCCGCAGATAAATTCCTGACCAGTTTTTACCACATGGACTTTGATGAGGCCAAGAAAGTATCTACAGACGATACCAAGAAAATGCTGGACATGTTGCAACAGCTTACGCCAATGATGCCAGACTCATCTAAGCAGCAGCTGAAGAAAATAAAAGTAGATCTTAAAACTGTAACTCAAAGTGGTGATACCGCTTCTGTTATCTATGTAACATCTGACAACCCTAAAGACCAGACATTGCATATGGTGAAGAAAGATGGCAAATGGCTGGCACAATGGAGCAAGCAAGATAGCATGGGCGGCGGCGACCAGGGACAACCTGCAGACCAACCAGCAATGGGCGGCGACTCAACAGCTATGCCACCTGCAAACCCAACCGGCACACCTGCTGATACCGGTACACCTAAACAATAATTTTACTACTGAATAGAATATACAGAAGGCTACCATACGGTAGCCTTTCTTTTTTGCTGCGGTTCATTACCTTTAGTGTTGTATGCTGAATTACATCTGGGCGGCCTTTTTTTTAATAGGTTTTATTGTGGCCATGATACAGGTTATCTGCTTTGGGCAGACACACTTGCTTGCCGACATGATGAACAACCTTTTTGATAGTGCCAAGAACGGTTTTGAAATAAGCCTGGGACTTACGGCCATGATGAGCCTGTGGCTGGGTATTATGAATGTTGGGGAAAAGGCTGGCGTGATCCGCGTGTTTTCAAAAGCTGTTGCACCATTTTTTCGTACGCTCTTTAAGAACATACCAAAGGACCACCCGGCATATGGCAGTATTATGATGAATTTTTCTGCCAACATGCTGGGGCTTGATAATGCATCGACCCCGCTTGGACTAAAAGCAATGAATGAGCTGCAGGAACTGAACCCGGAAAAGGAAACGGCCAGCAATGACCAGATCATGTTTTTGGTACTCAATACTGCAGGTATTACTCTGATCCCAACATCGGTAATAGCCATGCGGCAAACCATAGCATTGGAGCAGCACGTAGTAGGATTTAATGCAGCAGATATATTTCTGCCTACACTTATTGCCACTTTTATTGCCTTTATATCGGGTATGATCATAGTGGCTATTTACCAGCGCATTAATTTGTTTAGGTTACCGGTGCTGTTGTTTGTGGGTGGTTTTACCGCATTCATATTTTTATTGTTCCGCCTGCTTTCCGGAATGCCTGCCGAGCAGGTGAATAGCGCAATGGGGGCAATAGGGAGTGGCGTGATACTCACCATTATTATGCTGTTCATTGGAGCAGGCATTTACCAGAAGCAAAAAGTATATGACCATTTTATAGATGGCGCTAAAGAAGGCTTTAACGTTGCTGTGCGCATTATACCTTACCTGATAGCCATGTTAGCAGGTATCAGCATATTCCGTACATCGGGCTGTATGGATTTTGTGGTGAACGGTATTGGCAAAGCAGCAGGTGCAGTTGGCCTGCCTACCGATTTTGTACCTGCATTGCCTGTGGCCATTATGAAACCCCTTAGCGGCAGTGGAGCGCGGGGTATGATGGTGGATGTAATGCGCACGTATGGTGTGAACTCATTTCAAGGTAAGCTGGCAGCTATAATACAAGGGTCTACCGAAACTACATTTTATGTGCTGGCTGTATATTTTGGCAGTGTACAGATCAAAAATACCCGCCATGCGGTGGTGTGTGGGCTATTGGCAGATATGATAGGTCTTGCAGGCGCTATTGTAGTGGGGTATATCTTTTTTCACCCGGGGCATTAGCAGCATGCGACTTAGCAGCTTTGCGGGAAAATATTTTGTACAGCCATTTCATAAACCCACCCTGTGTTTTTTGCACAGTGGCTGTATCATAAACATCTTTGCAGCACGATTTCATGACTACAAAGTTACGAAGAGTATTGCGAATGAAGAGCTGAGCAGCAAGTCGCTGAGTAAATTTGTGATTACGATAGTAGAAATGGGACACGTCTTTAAAACTTAGTTCTTTTGCTTTTGGCAGGTGTATCCGTCCTGCTGAATCTTTTTCTTATTACATTTGCACAAAATTTTACATCAATGTCTTTACTGGTAGTAGGTACCATGGCGTTTGACGCCCTTGAAACACCCTTTGGAAAAGTGGATCGCATTATTGGCGGTTCGGGAACATACCTGGCGTGGGCTGCATCTAATTTTACACAGGATATCAATATGGTGTCTATTGTAGGTGGAGATTTTCCTAAAGAAGAAGTGGAAGCCCTGGAAGCGCGCGGTGTTAATTTTGATGGACTTGAAGTAATACCTGATGGTAAAAGCTTTTTCTGGAGTGGCCGTTACCACCTGGACATGAATACCCGTGATACACTGGTTACCGACCTGAACGTATTAGCGCAATTTGACCCTAAGCTCCCGGAAAGTTATAGGAATAGTGAATTTTTGATGCTGGGTAACCTGGCACCATCGGTACAGATCAGTGTAATTAACCAAATGGCCAAACGCCCTAAGCTTATAGTAATGGATACTATGAACTTCTGGATGTCTGTAGCAATGGATGATCTGAAGCAACTATTGACGATGGTGGATGTGCTGATGGTGAATGACAGCGAAGCGCGCGAACTAAGCGGTGAATACAGTATAGTGAAGGCTGCGGTTAAAATACAGGAAATGGGGCCGAAGTATGTGATCATAAAGAAAGGTGAGCATGGGGCATTACTGTTTCATGGCAAGAGTGTTTTTTATGCACCTGCTTTGCCTCTTGAAGATGTGTTTGACCCCACAGGCGCAGGAGATACCTTTGCTGGTGGTTTTATAGGCCATATAGCCCGCACCCGCGATATCTCGTTCAGCAACATGAAGACCGCCATAATAGTAGGTTCTGCAATGGCGTCTTACTGCGTAGAAAAATTTGGGCCTACACGTCTGCAGGAAGTGAACCAGGATGATATACAGGCTCGTATGGATGAGTTTGTAGAGCTGGTGAACTTTGACATTGGTTTAGTACAAGCATAAATTGTATTTAATTATAAATGAATGGCCTGGCGTATGCCGGGCCATTTTTGTTTTCTTGTTAGCATGTTAATATATTAATATATTAATATATTAATATATTAATGATGGATGCCGCGATATATTGATAAGTTATATTAAATTTAGGATTGGTTAATATTCCTATGAAACAGTTTCGGAACATACTATATCTCCTGTCGATTACATTGTTAGCTTCCTGTGAGCCACGCCTGTACTTCCCCGATAGGGTGAATGCCCCCGGCTTCAAAGAAGCTAAGGAATTTAAAGCCACCATATCGGGCAAGCCGCAGAGTGGAGATACCGTTTCCGGTAAAACGCCAGGGGCAGCTCTTTCGCCTGCCATAGACCTGGCTTATTCTTTCACCGACCATTTTGCTGTTATTGCATCGTATCGCGATGAGCTAAATAACTATATTTATGAGCAGAAGATAACCGGCAATCAGGGGCTGGGGCATCACAATACCTTTGGTGGCCAGTTTAACGGTAACTATCTGGAAGGTGGTGGGGGCTACTTTACTCCTTATGATAAGCATGGCCGGTTAGAAGTTTTTGCAGGTTATGGTGCCGGCAGCATGGCACGTACTTCACTATTTACCCCGCAGTTTGATTATTCGGCAAACTACCATCGCTTTTTCCTGCAGCCTGCCCTTGGCTACTACAACGATATTTTTAGCCTCATGGGCGGCTTCAAATTCATCTTTCAAAAGTATGGTAGCTTCCAATCTGGCAATAGCGATCTGAAGTATTTGATTACAACACCAGATGGATACCTCCCCGGAGCAGATGTTACATCCCAGTTATTCGTTTTTGTGCAGCCCTTCGTTAATATGGATATTGGCTATAAATACGTTCGTTTCGATATCCAGGTAGGCTACAGTGCAGAAGCTATTGGCGGCTACATCAGCGGGTCTTTCCCGGTTTATACTACGCTGGGCGCCACATTCAACTATGCCCCGCGCTTTTTTAAGAAAAGACCTGAGCGGGTTATTTACAATAAAGAAAATTGATTTCAACACGTTATTCAGATATTGTTTTCCTTTTATGTAAAATGTGAGGATTTACTTGACATAGCGGTCAAATTACCTTAACTTTGTTAGATTAAATTATTGACAAATTTGGCTAGTTTCTGCCATATATTTATTTGTCATGCATTATTGTTTGCATTAAAACAATTCCACAAGTAAAATTTATTACGGGTATATAGCAATATGGATACAGAAAACGAAGTTCTGCAGGTGCCGATGGGTTATGATGCTGATAGTATACAGGTACTTGAAGGTCTTGAAGCGGTACGCAAGCGTCCTGCCATGTACATTGGCGATATAGGGGTAAAGGGGTTGCACCACCTGGTATATGAAGTTGTAGATAACAGTATAGATGAAGCGCTGGCTGGGTACTGTAAGAATATAACCGTTAACATACATACAGACAACTCCATAAGTGTACAGGATGATGGCCGTGGTATACCTACGGGTATCAATACCAAAGAAGGCCGCTCGGCCCTTGAGGTGGTAATGACCGTTCTGCATGCCGGTGGTAAGTTTGACAAGGATTCCTATAAAGTAAGTGGTGGTTTGCATGGTGTAGGTGTTAGTTGCGTTAATGCACTTAGTAAGCACTTGCATACAGTTGTGCACCGCGAGGGTAAAATATTTGAACAGGAATACCGGATGGGTATTCCACAATATCCTGTACGCGAGATAGGTGTAGGCAATACTACAGGTACATTCCAGCATTTCTGGCCAGACGATTCTATTTTTAAGGATACAGTTTATCACTACGATATATTGGCTAACCGCCTGCGTGAGCTTAGTTTCCTGAATAAAGGCATACGTATTACCCTAAATGATCTGAGAGAATCAGATGAAGAAGGAAAAATAAATACGGAGGTTTTCTTTAGCGAAGGGGGGATAGTAGAGTTTATACAACTGCTGGATAAGAATGCAAAGCGTGATTCTATACTTGCAGCACCTATATTTGTGGAAACACACGATAAGGAAAGCAACGTAACAGTAGATGTAGCTTTGTCTTACAATAGCTCATATAGCGAAAATATATTTTCTTACGTTAACAACATCAATACTATTGAAGGTGGTACACACGTGGCGGGCTTCAGGCGTGCAATAACTCGTGTGTTCAAGTCTTACGGCGATAAGAACAAATTATTTGAACGGGCTAAAGTAGATATTACTGGTGATGACTTCCGCGAAGGATTAAGCGCCATTATATCTGTAAAGGTGCCTGAACCACAGTTTGAAGGGCAGACGAAGACCAAGCTGGGAAATAATGATGTGATGGGGGTAGTGGATGTATGCGTAAGCCGCGTGCTGGAAGCCCACCTGGAAGAAAACCCCAAGGAAGCTAAGATCATTATTGATAAGGTGATCATTGCAGCACAAGCCCGTGCCGCGGCCCGTAAAGCCCGCGAAATGGTGCAGCGTAAAGGCATCTTATCGGGTGGTGGTATGCCTGGCAAACTTGCGGATTGCAGTGAGCGTGACCCTGAAAAATGCGAACTATACCTTGTGGAAGGAGATTCGGCAGGCGGTACTGCAAAGCAAGGTCGGGATCGCTCTTACCAGGCTATATTGCCTTTACGTGGTAAGATACTGAACGTAGAAAAAGCACAGGAATATAAAATATATGAGAATGAGGAAATCAAGAACATGTTTACAGCCCTTGGCGTAAGCGTAGGTACTCCTGAGGATCCTAAGGCTCTGAACACAACAAAACTACGTTACCATAAGGTCATCATCATGACGGATGCCGATGTGGATGGATCGCACATTGCTACGCTTATACTTACTTTCTTCTATCGTTATATGAAGGAGTTGGTGATGGAGGGTTATGTTTACCTGGCACAACCACCGTTGTACCTTGTTAAAAAAGGTAAGGAACAAGGCTATGCGTGGGACGAAGTGGACCGTAAAGCACTTGTTGAAAAATTTGCTAATGGTAAAGAAGACAGTGTGGCTATACAACGCTACAAAGGTCTTGGAGAAATGAACGCAGAGCAGCTTTGGGATACTACCATGAATCCTGCAACCCGCTCATTGAAAAGAGTAGATATAGATAGTACTGTAGATGCTGACCAGGTATTCTCTATGCTGATGGGTGAAGATGTACCACCAAGGCGTGACTTTATAGAAAAACATGCTAAGTACGCTAAGATAGACGTATAAGAGTAAATAAATATTGACGAGCGGCTGTGTAACAGCCGCTTTTTTTGCGAAAAGAAGTAAAAATAAAAAAGAGAAAATTGGTCATTGCTTTTTTTATAAAAACCTTATCTTTGCCATCCGATCCGAAAAAATGGAGGTTGTAGCTCAGTTGGTTAGAGCATCAGATTGTGGTTCTGAGGGTCGAGGGTTCGAGACCCTTCATCCTCCCCATTTTTTAAAAAGTGCCCTATAAAGGCACTTTTTTTTATTATGGAAGGTTATCTTTTCTTACCTTCATTTTACGGTAATAATATCTTTGCAGATCGATATTTTTGCCCTTGAATTTGTAATCCCTTTAAAATTTATATAAAATGAGTTTAGAAGTAACAGGAAAATTGCTCGTTAAGTACGACACACAGCAAGTGAGCGAACGTTTTAAGAAGCGTGAATTTGTAATGGAGCTTGCAGAAGAAATAAACGGCAATGTTTACACCAACTACGCTAAAATGCAACTGGTACAAAACAAATGCGAAATACTGGATCGTTATAAAGAAGGCGACCCTATAAAAGTAAGCTTTAACATAAAAGGTAACAGGTGGGAAAAAGACGGTAAGGTAAATTATATAACCAACCTTGATGCCTGGAAGATAGAAAGTGGCGCTGCTGGAGCTACAATGGCGAGCGGTAATGCACAGCCAGCCTATAACAATAATGGTGGCGGCAACACAGCTGCACCTGCTGGTGCGGGTTATTATAACCCAGCCCCTGAAGGCACAGATGACTTGCCATTTTAAGCGTTTATACATACCAAACAACTAAACATCGCAAGGTGTTATATTATAAAATCCACTGCACCTCCAAACATCCTGAAGTGCAGTGGATTTTTGCTTTACAGACAATCATTATTCCCATGCTAAAGACCATCTCCACTTCTTCATTTTCTATTTTTAAAAGGCCAGTAATTTCATTGACCATATGTGCAATTTTACTGGGTATGGCAGCCTGCACCACAACGCCAGATCATGCACGCTATATACCCAAGGATGCACTGATGGTGACGGGGCTGAACACAAAAGCACTCACCAAAAAAGTAGCTTGGAATGTTATTACAGGAAGCAAGCTGTTTAAGCAAATGCAAGAGCAAATGCCCGATAAAAATAGCTTTGACCTTGACAAGTCGGGCATTGATGTCATCAATACTTTTTACGTTTATATAAGAGGTAACGGCAGCCTAAATGGGAATATGGTAACGGCGCTTGTACCCCTTTCTGATGCAGGGAAGTGGGAGTTGTATGTGAAAAAAGTTTTCCCTGCAGCAGTTGTAAAACCGCAAGGCACACGCAAGCTGGCAAAACTTTCAGCCAGTATATATGCAGGCTGGAATGATAACCTGCTTATTGTAATGAATGTACTGCCCGGACAACAGGAGCTGCAAAGTGGCGGTTATATAGGATATGCAGATAGTGGAAATGCGTATCCTGTTGCACCTGTTTACGGAGTTAGTGATTCGGTAGTAGCAATAGAGATGGAGAATGCATTTAGTGTTACCAAAGAGAATGCACTGACGGGCAATCCACGTTTTGCAAAGTTGCTGCATGATGATCATGATATGAGTTTCTGGATGAACTATGATCAGCTAATGACCCAATATATGAGCCAGGGCATGGCTAAAATGATGGGAGGCATTACATTATCAAATGTGTTGTGGAAGGATGCTGCATTTGCAGGTGGTATTGATTTTGACAAAGGAAAGATAACAGGTGACATGCGCTACTATGTGAGCGATGACATGAAGGAAGCTGCTAAGGAGCTGGGCGGTACTGATGCAGATAAAGACATGCTGGATAATTTGCCCAAACAAGACCTTGACATGGCTATGTGCCTGCACCTATCGCCCAAGGGGTTGAAGGCGATGCTAGACAAAACCGGGCTATTGGGGCTAGCTAACCTTGCTTTATCTACGCAAGGAATGAATACTGATTATATTATGGATGCCTTTACGGGAGACATGGCTATTACACTAAGCGGTCTGGATATGAAAAAAGGACTGCATGAAGAAGGCGATGCACCCGGAATGAACTCTTTTAATGGCTATGTGCCGGCTTTTAATGCGATATATGTGTTGAAGATCAACAAGAAAGAGAATTTTAATAAACTACTGCAGTTGGCTGTGAATGGAAACATGCTGCGGCTGAACAATAATACCTATGCTATGCCTATAAGTGCTACAGACTCGGTGATCATTATGACAAGTGACAAGTATGCGGTAATAACCAACAAAAGTATAAATGCCACGCAATATATGCTGGGAAGTAACAAAGGCCAGAAGAATGGTGCAGTAACAAAAGTATATGGCCACCCGTTTGGGATGTATATGGACATACAGCAAATGCTAAAATGGTTGAATCCCGACATGGCCGGTGATGCTGCAGATAACAAGAAAATTGCTGCGGCAAAGAACCTGCTGGATAATATGCTGGTAACAGGCGGTGCTTTTAGTAATGATGCATTTGACTACCACATGGACCTGAACTTTATGAACAAAGATGAAAACAGCCTGCTTACATTGCTTGATTTTGGTATGAAGATGAGACAAACGGACAGTTTGCAAGCATCAAAATAAAGAAGTACGCGATGTATGTTTAAACCTTATCTTTATAATGTAGTATTATTTTGTGCAATGCAGTATTTATGGCCTTAAAAAGGCTGTGAATTATGAAAAAGGCTTTGAATTGTTAACTTTTTTTGCAAACTTGTTGAAAATTTATTTTTAAAATGCTGAAATCTTATCTGTCTTATATTGGTTTGGCTGCTGTATTGTTTTCAGCAACACTGCAAAGCTGTAAAAAATCGGACGGCATTAATAATAACCAGGTAATTGAAACTCCGTATAGCCTTATTTATGGCGACAGTTCGGGAGCTGTTTATAATACTAATGATGGGGTGAATATAAAGCCATTGCTGCGCACACCGGATGGTTTTGCTGCACGTGCAATTTGCGCATCGGGCAACAATATACTCATGGCTAAGATCAATCTGTTTTTAAGTACAGACAACGGTGCTAATTTTAATGAAACATATGGTTTGTTGAATGAGCAAGGTATAATAGCCACAAGTATTTACAATTCTGCAGATGAGAACCGCCTTTATATAGCATCGACCACAGGCAGAATGGGGGTGTTTTATAGCGATACCAACGGCAAGCAGAATACCTGGGTTGAGGACAGTTATGATGTGAATATTACCGGAACAGTTTCAATTACGTCTTTTACCGAATTGCAGAACAATACAATGATAGGGTATGATGCAATCAATAACCGTTTGTTCGAAAAACAAAATAAAGCTGATAATTGGCATGAAGTAACAGTAAACACTGCGTTGCCTACAGGTGGAATATTCTCGCTGAGCCACGTTGCCAATACAATAGTTGCTGTTGACTATACAGGTAACAATGGTGCTTATTATACCACTCTTGGTGGTGGTGGCGTTTCTTGGAGCGGTTATATAGGATTACCGCATACCAAACTGCTTTCTGTAGCAGCACCGTTTGACCAGACATTGCTTATAGGTACGGCTTCAGCAGGTGTTTACCGGTTAAGTGGCGGAGTATTTGTACCAGCCAATAACGGACTGGCTACAGCTACTTCTGTAAATGGTATAACTGCGAAAGAGAATATTTATGTAGATGTCACTACTCCGCAGCGATACGTATACCTGGCTACCAGCCAAGGGCTTTATGTAAGTAAAGACCTGGGGCAAAACTGGGCACTGTCTCAACCGGGCAATATAGTTGCTATATATTAATCCTCTTCCTGATTTTGTTCAGGATCCAATAGATCTTTCAGGTCGCGCCGCTGTAACTTAGTGGGGCGGCCTGTTTTGCTATGGCGCTTACCTGTAAAAAAGCTGGTTCCCAAGTGGTTCACTACCTTATCTTCCTCTGTAGTGAGGTCTATATAATTTTTAATAGCTTCATCAAAGGCTACTCTATTTTGCAATAATCCTGTTACCTCAATATTCCAACGGCGTGCAGGTGTTTTTATATCATACCGTTCACCAATAGCCACTGCTTTAGCAGGCTTTACATTGGTGCCATTCCATTTTACTTTTCCTTCATCGCAAGCAGCAGTGGCTAGTGTACGTGTTTTGAAGATGCGTATTGCCCATAAATATTTGTCTATCCTCAACTTCTCACTCATGAAACTAAATTAAGGTTTTCAGGTCAATTAAATATACCTAACTCGTTCACTGGCGGTGGTTTTAACTTGAAATATAGGAGAGATAATGTAACCTGTATACCTGCTGAGTAAAGAGTATATGTTTTGCCTTTGCTTTATGTATTGAAATTTTAAGTGAAGTATTTACAAGTTTGTTAAACAATAGAATCCGGTTTAGCTAATAACGGATTATAGCTTTACATTTGCCCATGTGCCATATTCCGACTATCGGGGCATGTGAATTAACTATTTTATCATTTATAGAAATCCAAATCAGTGAAGAGCATTAGGCAGATACTTGTTTCCGGCATGTTTACAATGGCCATATTTTCATGTGTAGTGTATAGCAGCTGTAAGAATAAATGCGGAAGTGTGGTATGCCAGAACGGTGGTACTTGCACAAGTAATGTTTGCGTTTGTGCAACAGGGTACTATGGTAATACTTGCAGCAGCTCTGAAACCAGCGAATATATAGGCACTTACAATTGCAGTAATGAAAAGTGTTACCCGGCATTGGTTGGCTCTTCAGGCTGGCAGAGTTCAGTTGTGGTATCGGTAAATAATAGCGGTTATACAGTGACCATAAATAATTTTGCGGGATCGAATGTGTCTTATGATGCGGTAGTTGATAGTTTGGGTGACTTACAGATAGTTCCAGCTGCAGGTAGCTATGGTGTGTCGGCCAGAGGTAAATATACTGTTGATTCTACAGGACATGGACTAATTGAAATGAACTACACAGAATCGACATCGTCAGGTACAGGGAACTATAGCTGCACAATGCGTATGAGAAAAGAATAAGCAGTTGCTATTCAATAATACAAATTACATTATCACTTCTTTATAACAAAAAAAGAACGATGGCACGCCATCGTTCTTTTTTATACTATTTATAGAGTGTTTTACTGCTCTGTTTCTTTTATTTCTGTTACAGGAGTTATGTTGTCTGAGAACACAATCCTCTTTTCTTCTTCATTATAATCTGCAGTAACATTGTCACCTTCCTTTATCCGATGGTTCAATATTTCTTCTGCAAGTGGATCTTCCAGGTATTTCTGGATAGCCCTATGCAGCGGCCGTGCGCCAAACTGCTGATCATATCCCTTCTCGGCAATGAATTTCTTGGCGCTATCTGTTAATTCAAGAGCGAAACCAAGTGCATTCAGCCTCTTCATTACATCTTTCATAATGATGTCAATGATCTTACCGATATGTGTTTCTGTGAGCGAATTGAAGATGATCACATCATCAATTCGATTGAGAAACTCAGGAGAGAAGGTCCGTTTAAGCGCACGTTCTATAACTCCGCGACTTGTGTCTTCAGAAGATTCGGCAACTGCACTGGTAGCAAAACCTACGCCGGTACCAAAATCTTTCAACTGCCGTGCGCCGATATTAGACGTCATGATGATTAGCGTATTCTTGAAGTCCACCTTACGACCTAAACCATCGGTTAACTGACCATCATCAAGTACCTGCAAAAGTATGTTGAAGATATCCGGATGTGCTTTTTCAATTTCATCCAGCAAAACAACTGAATAAGGTTTGCGACGTATTTTCTCGGTCAACTGTCCACCTTCTTCATAACCTACATATCCCGGAGGTGCACCTATCAACCTGCTGAGCGAGAATTTTTCCATGTATTCGCTCATGTCTATACGTATCAGAGCATCATCGCTGTCGAACATATAACGGGCGAGGGCACGGGCAAGTTCTGTTTTACCCACACCTGTAGGGCCGAGGAATATAAATGAACCAATTGGCTTGCGGGGGTCTTTAAGGCCCACTCTGTTACGCTGTATGGCTTTTACAACTTTGCTTATTGCTTCATCCTGTCCTACTACTGCACCGGCAAGATCTTCGCCCATGCGGCGTAGTTTGGCACTTTCTGCTTCCACCATACGCATTACCGGTATGCCGGTCATCATGCTCACTACTTCTGCAATGGCTTCTTCATTTATAGGGTAGCGTTTGTTCTTAGCTTCTTCTTCCCATTCTACCTTAGCGCGTTCCAGTTCTTCCCCCAGCCTTTTTTCGCGATCGCGAAGTGCAGCCGCTTCTTCAAAGCGCTGGCTTTTAACTACCTTGTTCTTCTCTTGTTTGATATCCTCTATCTTCTTCTCAAGATCCAGGATATTTTGAGGGACATTGATATTCTTTAGGTGAACACGTGCGCCAACCTCATCCATCACGTCTATAGCCTTGTCGGGCAACAGGCGGTCTGTCATGTATCTATCGCTAAGTTTTACGCATGCTTCTATAGATTCCTGGTCATAAATGACATTATGGAAGTCTTCGTACTTAGATTTGATGTTAGTAAGTATAGTAATAGTTTCTTCTACACTTGGAGGATCTATCATTACTTTCTGGAACCTGCGATCGAGTGCGCCATCTTTTTCGATGTACATCCTATACTCATCCAGTGTTGATGCTCCAATGCACTGCAGATCGCCACGGGCAAGAGCAGGTTTGAATATATTGCTGGCATCAAGTGAGCCTGAAGCGCCACCTGCACCTACAATTGTGTGTATTTCATCGATGAAGAGGATCACGTCGCGGTTCTTTTCCAGCTCGTTCATGATAGCCTTCATACGTTCTTCAAACTGTCCCCTATACTTGGTACCTGCAACCAATGCTGCAAGATCAAGGCTGATGACCCTTTTGTCGAACAATACACGAGATACCTTACGCTGTACGATGCGCAAAGCTAAGCCCTCTACTATGGCTGTTTTACCCACACCAGGTTCGCCTATGAGTATAGGGTTATTCTTTTTCCTGCGCGATAGTATCTGAGATACCCTTTCTATTTCTTCTTCGCGGCCAACGATGGGGTCTAAATTACCCAGTTCTGCAAGCTTGGTTATATCGCGGCCAAAGTTATCGAGCACAGGGGTTTTTGATTTAGCAGTAGTACCTGCCTGACGGCGCTGTTGCTGGTACTGGCGACGTTCATCGTCGTCTTCAAACTCTTCTGAGCCTGGATCATTGCTGTAATCAGCCTTAGGGGTACCACCCTGCACAATGCCCAGTTCGCTTTTGAAGCGTTCGTAATCCACATCGTACTGGTGCAGTATCTGGGTTGCTACGTTTTCTTTGTTTTTAAGAATAGATAGCATCAGATGTTCAGTTTCAACGGTTGCGCTTTTTAAAGCCTTGGCTTCCAATACGGTGATGCGTATCACTTTTTCGGCCTGTTTTGTAAGTGGCAGGCTGTTTATGTTGGCCAATGGTTTGTTATTCTTATCCTTGATGGCTATTTCGAGCTCCTTACGCAGCTCAAACAGATCTACCTGCATGGTTTGCAGTACACGTACAGCAAGACCGTCACCCTCGCGGATAAGGCCCAGCAGCAGGTGCTCTGTGCCGATGAAATCATTGCCGAGGCGCAGTGCTTCTTCCCTGCTGTAGGAAATGATCTCTTTTACTTTTGGTGAGAAATTTGAGTCCATGAAAAATGTCTCTTGATTTAAAGATGAAATTAACGATAAATGGGATTCGGTATTATTCAGTTTGCCTATGTCCATATTTATTAAAGTTCTACGATTCTTAATTCCTGTCTGTCCTTATTATCTAATAGCCCTACTCTAATATACGAAAGAATATTTGGGCAAGAAATGTTAATTTTAAGGGTTGATTATCTAATGCCACAACACAATTCATACTTCCCTATGGAATTCAAAATTGATACCAAAAGCACTTATACAAATATTAAACCGCCGGAGGCGCCAATAGATGCTATTATGACAGAAAACATACGACAAAAGTGGTATGAACTGGTAGATGATGGCTGCCAAAACCTGATATTGGATCTGGAAAACAGTACGAGTGCAGATGAAAATGGCATTGCGGGGTTATTGAAACTGCATGAAGACTGCTATAGCAATGGACGTTCTTTTGTAATTGTTAGTTTAGCCGGGCTTGCAGCCCGGCAGGTAAAAGAATCAGAAAAAGCAGCAGCACTTAATATAGCGCCGACACAAGCGGAAGCTGTCGATATTATTAATATGGAGATATTAGAGCGAGAGCTATTTGATGAGGAGTAAACGACAAACACAATTACTGTACCCCATATTTTATTTATATATAGTAGATGAAAGTTACTATCCTCGGAAATAATTCTGCATTGCCTGCATTTGGTCGTCATCCTACAGCTCAAGTTGTTGCTGTAGCTGGTGGTCTATTATTAATAGACTGTGGTGAGGGTGCCCAGGTGCAGTTGCAACGTTATGGACTGAAATGGCGTAGCTTGAACCATATTTATATTAGCCACCTGCATGGGGATCATTATTTTGGTTTACCGGGCCTTATTAATAGTATGAGCTTACTTGGCCGCACTTCTCCACTGTATCTTTATGGTCCTGCTTTTCTTATGACCATTTTGCAATCTATTTTGGATGCGGCAGATACAGAGTTGAGCTATTCTTTACATTTTCATGCTTTGCAGGAAGGTGAAGAACTGCTCACTGACAACGAGTATTTTTCAGTTAGGTCATTTCCTGTCATTCACCGGATAGCCTGTCATGGGTTTGTGGTAAAAAGCAAAACGAGGGGGAGGAAGCTTCTGCCTGATAAATGCGTTGAGTATGAAATACCGGCTGCATACTATGAAAAATTAAAGCAAGGTGCAGATTACGAACGAAAGGATGGCATGCTGGTAAAAAATAAATGGGTAACAATAGAGGGGCCAGCCCCGAAAACCTACGCCTACTGTGCAGATACTTTATTTACTGAAACTATTGTACCGGCAATTTATGGTGCGGATACCATTTATCATGAATGTACTTACCTTGAAAAAGACGGTGAAAAAGCAGCAACACGCTACCACAGTACCGCTGTCCAGGCGGCAAAAATAGCCGTACTGGCAAATGTTAAACAATTGCTGCTGGGGCATTTTTCATCAAAATACCGGGACCTGGAGCCTTTTAAGGAAGAGGCATCCGCAATATTTCCTAATGTACAGATAGCAGAAGAGGGAAAAGTTTTCGATGTGTAAGATTTATCTAATGGATGTTTTGAACGTGTCTTATATAAAGACTATGAATTATTGCTTTTAAAACATATTTAATGCCATTTACTTTTTCTCATCCTTCTATAGTATTGGTATTAAAGAAGTTCTTGCCACGTCTTCACCTGTCTACTACAGCACTGATAATAGGTAGCATCGCCCCAGATTTTGAAGGTTTTTTATTTTTGCATACTCGTAAAACGTTTAGCCATACATGGGGGGGGATTTTTTTCTTTGATATGCCAGTAGGGATAATAATTTGCTTCCTGTGGCACAACATGGTTAAAAAAGGCTTTGTAGATAACTTACCGTTATATTTCAAGAAAAAGTTTTATAGTTATAAAGACTTTGACTGGAATAAATATGTGAGTAATCATAAGATAGTTGTTATTGCTTGTTTGTTTATTGGTGCAGCTACGCATCTTGTTTGGGATGACTATACTCATTTTAATGGCACAGATTATACTGCGGTGACCATTTGGCATTTAGAAATGTCTGTGTTTATTTTCAGACAATTTGTGAGCTCGATAGCTGGCATTGCTTTTATTTTAATGTATGTTTTGTTTATGCCGGTATCTGCAGCTGTGCCAACCTCAAAATATAGAGGGTATTGGTTTATTGTTGCGGAGGTAGCAGCTATAGGGGTAATCCTGCGCATATTAGATACCTCAAAGTCCATATCAATAACGGGCTATTTTGATTCCATTATTATTACTCTTCTTTCTTCTTTGATTCTAGGCATTTTATGTACCTCTGTTATCTATAACGTGTGGAATCGTAATAGAATAACATAAACTTCATTGATGTTTTTTTTGCCTTTCAACAAAAAAAAGTAGCTTCGCACACAGATTGAGTAGAAATATTACTCGATAATGTGTGACTCACAGAGGCGAAGCCATGTGAAGTCGGATAGGAAGTTAAGATGCTGGAAACATTAATATCATCCCGGACAAGAATAAAATTATTGCTTAGATTATTTCTTAATCCAAGCACTACTGCTTATTTACGTGGTATGGCCGAAGAATTTAATGAAAGTACCAATGCCATAAGACTAGAACTAAATCGGTTTGAAGAAGCAGGGATGCTGGTATCGAAGAATGAAGGAAATAAAAAAGTTTACCAAGCCAATCAAGAGCATCCACTATTTAAAGATATACATAACATAGTTCTGAAATATTTAGGTATAGACCGAATAATAGAGACCGTTATTAAAAGAACAGGGAATCTAGAGAAAGTTTATATAACAGGCGATTATGCAATTGGAAAAGAAACGGATATACTAGACTTTCTATTCATCGGGGAGATTGATAAAAATTATATTACTAACCTGATCAGTAAAGTAGAAGGGATGATAGGTAAAAAAGTGAGGTACCTTACTTATAGCTCGGAAGAATGGTCTCGAATAGCTAATAAAGAGAATGCTTCGGTTAAAAACTTATTGTTGTGGGAAAATAAAAATGAAATCTGATGGCAGCATGGTATGTTTTGTACACAAAGCCAAGGAATGAAAAAAAAATTGCATTATTGCTGCAACAAAAGGATATCAATACATATTGCCCGGTACAAGACGTAGTAAAACAATGGAGCGATAGAAAGAAAAAAATAAGTGAACCTGTTTTTAAGTCTTATGTATTTGTAGAACTAAATGACTATACAAAAGACAGTATTGAAGTATTAAATACGCGAGGGAGTGTACGTTTTTTATGGTGGTTAGGAAAACCCGCTGTTGTACGCAATGAAGAGATTGAAACCATTAAAAATTTCCTGAATAGGTATAGGTGTGTGGAAGTTAGCAACAACATTAACACCGGCCAGGAAGTATATATAACTGAAGGGATGTTTAAAGATAAGAAAGGAACGGTTGTTCAATTAAGGGGTAAAACGGCAATATTGCACATAGATTCTCTAGGTTGGAACATTTCGGCACATGTTGATTTACAATCATTGATGCCAGCTAAGTAGAGCGTTTTAATATTTTTAATTACTTTTCACTAAAATATAGATAAAATAATGATTAGACTTTTTCAAGTATCACTGTATTCTCTTGTAGCAGTGTCTCTACTTATATTTTCGTCTTGTGTAAATACCAAGAAAATAACATACTTTAACAATATTCCAGATACGAATTATGTTAATGCATATGAGATCGGTCTAGCCCAATATTCTGACCCTAAGATACAGCCCAACGATATACTACAGGTGACGGTACAAACCTTAGACCCACAGGCCACTAATATGATGGGAGTACAAACTACATCTAGCTTTAGCATTCAATCTGCCTCCTCGGCTTCAGGAGGTACCGGAACCGCTATACAAGGTTATATGGTGGATGGTAACGGATTTATTTCCATCCCGCTCGTAGGCAAATTGCAGGTGAATGGATTATCTACCACGGAAGTGAAAGATCTTATAGAGAAGAGAGCCATCTTGTATTATAAAAATCCGGTAGTCAATGTTCGCTTTGTAAATTTTACAGTTACGGTATTGGGTGAAGTAGCCCATCCAGGTCAAATAAATATACCTAATGAAAAGACCTCGATATTTGACGTGATTGGCGCAGCAGGAGATATGAGTGCTTATGCCAAAAGAGATAATGTTCTTGTAATAAGGGAAGAAAACGGGGTTAAGAAGTTTCTGCGTCTAAATCTATATCGTAAAGATGTTTTTCAATCACCATATTTTTATTTACATCAAAGAGACGTGGTATATGTAGCGCCTAATAAATCGAAAGCAATCACGTCAAATGCCCGTGAAGCTAGAATTTTAAGTCTTGTAAGTATTACGGTGACTTTTTTAACCTTTTTATTATATTTCAGAAAATAACATATGAACCAAGCTGAAAATATTCAATCTGCTGATTGGCAACAGGACCATGGGAATTTCAATTTAAGGAAGGCAGTAGGTACATTATTATCTTATTGGCCAAGATTTATCTTTTGCGTTATTATAGGCTTACTTATAGCTTACTTATACTTGCGTTACACTAAGCCAGTATATATAGTAAAAGCAAAAATACTCATTCAAAATGATAAAACCGGAAGCTTATCTGATGCTATAGTATTAGATGGGCTAGGTATAAAGAACAAAGGCAATAGCATAGAGAATGAAGTTGAGGTGTTTAAGAGCAGGGCATTAATGGAGCACGTTGTTCGCTCTATGCAATTGAATGTAAGTTACTACACGACAGGGAGGGTTAAAATGCTGGAAGTATATAATGGAAAGCCTTTCAATCTTACTTTCTGTCCCATGTATGAAGATTCTGTGATAAGAAAGGGTGCAACATATAAGATATTGCTCACCGCTAACGGATATGAATTAACACAAGGCACTCAAAAAATACCAGGAAAACTTGGCGATACTATTTCTTTATCTACCGGCATGGCTTGTATAACTAAGGTGCCTGGTGCAAACTGGGTTGCTGGTGATGAGTTTCTGATAGTTGTTTCGACTGTAAACGCGACCACCAATGGATATATGGGTGCTTTAAATGCTAGCCCTATTAGTAAAAATGTGAGCATGATCAACCTTTCTTTTGGTACTGTATTGCCGGAAAAGGGAGAGGCTGTATTAAATAATATATTGACTACGTATTTAAGTGATAATGTAAAGAATAAGAACAGGATTGCAGACAGTACAATATCTTTTATAGATAACCGCCTTGAGTTGGTTGGTGGAGAGCTCACTACAGTAGAAAAACAGATAGAGAACTTTAAGAAATCGAACGATCTTACAGATATAAAATCGCAATCTACTGCGCTTGTGGCCAGTAATACCAATTACGATGAGAAAATAAACTCACAAGAGTTGTCGCTGTCAGTTGTTGAATCTCTTGAGAAATATTTACAGGAAAATATACACAACACAAAGGTAGTACCACCAACATTGTCTATACCAGACGCCAACCTTACGAGCCTCATTGCCCGGTATAACGAACTTGAACTGAACCGTAACAGGTTATTGATGAGTAGTACGGAAGATAACCCCGTAATAAAAAATATAGATGACGAGTTGAATAGCATGAGATTGGATATGTTATCTGATATAAGTGCTGTGAAAAGAAGCTTATTGGTAGCGTTAGGAAAGCTAAATAATACAGCACGCAAGATTGATGTTGAAATGAGGGAAGTGCCTGCGAAAGAACGAGTTTATCTAGAGTATTCACGCCAGCAAAGTATAAAGCAAGAGCTATATTTATTTTTACTTAAGAAAAGGGAAGAAACTGCCATTGCAAAATCGTCAACGATTGCCGATGCGCGAGTTATAGATGTTGCAAGGGCTGATGGTAGCCCTATATCGCCTAAGCGAACACAGATATTCCTGATAGCTATTGCCTTGGGCATTATATTGCCAGCAGCGAGTATATATGTTGAATCTGTTTTAAATAACAGGGTATTGAAAAAAGATGATATAAGCAATAATACCCAAGCCCCTGTAATTGGAGAAATAGGACATAGCCCTGATGATAAAGATGTAGTTATACATACAGGAAGCCGTACCGTTCTTGCAGAACAATTCCGCTCGCTACGTACCAATCTACAGTTTGTTATTTCAGGAAAAGGAGACAAGGTGATTTTGATCACATCCAGTATGAGTGGTGAGGGTAAGTCGTTTATTGCTATCAACCTAGCTAATACCCTTGCCATATCAGGTAAAAAGGTACTGCTGATGGAGCTTGACCTTAGAAAACCAAAGATCTCTAAAACGTTGGGTTTAGATAGTAGCTTAGGATTTTCGAACTATATTATTGGTCAGATACCTTTAGATAAGATCATTGTACCATCTGGTTTGGATAAGAATTTTGTTGTCATGCCTTGCGGTCCTATACCACCCAATCCTGCGGAGCTGATCATGCTTGCAAAGACTGAAGAATTATTTGTCGAGTTGAGAAGAGAATATGATTTTGTAATTATTGATACTGCACCAATAGGGTTGGTGACAGATGCACAGTTGCTCGGCGCATATGCAGATACTACATTGTATGTGGTACGTCAGGGATATACATACAAACAGCAAATAGTATCTGCTAATGACCTGTATGTAAAACAAAAGATGCCTAGGTTCAGCATGGTGGTAAACGACATTAAAACAGCACGTGGCGGCGGCTATGGTTATGGCTATGGTTATGGCTATGGTTACGGTTATGGTGGTGGTTACGGCTATGGTTATGGTGCATATTCAAACGGTTATTTTGACGAGAAGAAAAATACAGGCCTAATAAAGAGGATATTAAACTCCTTTAAAGGCAATGCGTAATTTTCATTGCTCACTAGTTTTTTGTCTGTAACCCTATCTGTTTAAATACAGATCTCTATGTGTCGTATTTCTGGAATAATTGATAAAGCTTCTGACTCTATTAATAAGGATATCCTTATTATGAGGGATGCTATGAAACATGGAGGGCCAGACAGCGCAGGCGTTTATTGCGACGATACTGTAAACCTGGCTCTCGGACATCGGCGGTTGTCTTTGCTAGACCTGACATCGGCTGGGAACCAACCTATGATGGATAACGCAGGTAATGTTATCATTGTATTTAATGGTGAGATATATAATTTCATTGAGCTTAAAGCTGAACTTTCTGCGGTTGGGTGTCAATTTCATACCCACTGCGATACAGAAGTAATTATACAGGCCTACCTGCAATGGGGTAATGAATGCTACGCCAGATTTAAAGGAATGTTTGCAATAGCGCTATATGATAAGCGCAATGGAGAACTGACACTTGCCAGAGATCATGCAGGCATCAAACCTTTGTATTATTATGCTGATGCAGACAAATTATATTTTGCTTCTGAAATAAGAGCTTTTACAGCCATTAAGAACAAATGGGAGGAAAATAGCAAATGGAAAACATACTTACTGACGTTTGGCTATCTACCTGAACCTGTAACAACTTTGAAAAATGTTTATTCACTTGAAAAGGGTTCTTACAAAGTATTTAATGTAAAAAAACTGCAGTCGAGACATCATTTCTTTTACAAAGAAGATTTCAATGAAACAATTACTGATATAGATGAGGCAAAAAAGGTAATAAGGAATACGCTTGAAAAGGCTGTTCAAAACCACTTGGTTTCTGATGCGCCTATAGGCCTTTTTTTAAGTGGGGGAATAGATAGCAGTATCCTTACCCTGCTTGCAAAAAAATACAAACAAGAGGATCTGCATACATTATCTATAGATTTTAAGGATAAGAATTTTTCTGAAAATCATTATCAAAAATTAATTGTAGATCAATGCCATCCTATACATAGTTCTTTTGTACTTGACGAACAGTCTTTTGCAAATGACTTTTCGGATATATTGCTGGCTATGGACCAGCCTAGTTCAGATGGCATCAACTCTTATTTTATATGCAAGTACGCACGACAATATGGTCTGAAGGCTGTATTGTCTGGTATTGGCGCCGATGAATTGCTAGGTGGGTACAGTTCTTTCAAACTCGCAAATAAAGTAGCAAAACTAAGGAGCATACCTGGGTTTGTATTTAACCTTGCTAACTATGCCCATACGGATAAGTATAGGAAAATAAGCTTCCTTAGTAAGAAGGGGCTTGTTAATGAATATTTATTTTACAGGGGGTATTTCAACATGCAGGAAACTGCCAAGTTGTTGGATATAGACCGGAGAGAAGTTTACGAAACCTTAAGTACTGTTACTGTTCCTGATTTCGTTAGTAATTTATCTAATGAAAATCAGGTTTCTTACATGGAGTGTAACTTGTACATGCTTGGGCAACTACTTAAGGACACCGATATAATGAGTATGTGGCACAGCCTGGAAGTACGTGTGCCATTTTTAGACTATGATTTTATGAGGGCGGTGCAATCTATCTCTTCTTCTTTAAAATACGGGCACGCCCAAAGCAAATACCTGCTAATAGAAAGTTTTAAAGATATTTTGCCTAGAGATATATGGGACCGGAAGAAGCAAGGGTTCACACTGCCTTTCAAAAATTGGATGAAAGACGATAAAATCCAGCACATGTTGAATCAGCCAGATATGAAAATGCGGGACCGATTTTTAGATGGAGATCTTGCATGGAGTCGCTACTGGACTTATTCAATTGCTAATGAGTTTAATGCTCTTAAACAATTCTGATGCATAAGATACTATTTCTGAACCTTACTGCATTTTCTCAAAACGGAGGAATCGAAAAATTCAACCGCTGTTTTTTAAAGGCCTTAGCAGATATACAAAATAATGATGGAGTATTGAGTTCTGCAATCTCCATGTATGACGATAAGGTTGATGAAAAGTACTATAATAACAGGCATTATAAGGGCTTTAAGGGTAGCAGGATCGCCATGATACTAAAAAGTATTTGGAGTGCCAGACTGTCGGATACCATTGTAGTAGGGCATATTAATCTTTCAGTGATAGGGGTAGCAATTAAAATGCTCTATCCTAAAAAAAAGGTGGTATTGGTTACTCATGGAATTGAAGTTTGGGAACCATTGAAAGGCCCGAAAGCTCTAATGCTAAAAAAGGCTGACAAAATACTGACCGTCAGTAATTTTACTAAGCAAAAAATATGCAGCATACAAAATATTGGAGAAGAAAAGTTGGTTGTATTCCCCAACACTATCGATCCGTTTTTTGCAATACCTGCACAATTTTATGATAGCACCCATTTAAGACAGCAATACGGCATTGGTATTGATGATCCTGTACTTTTTACCCTAGCAAGGGTATCGAGCACTGAAAAATATAAAGGGTATGATGTTGTTTTGGAATGCTTACCAGATATGCTGCCGAAATTCCCCAATCTTAAATATATTATTGGTGGGAAGTATGATAAAGTAGAAAAGGCACGAATAGATAAACTCATTAGTGATCTGAAACTGGAAGGTGTTGTAATGCTTACGGGGTTTATTAAAGATGAAGATCTGGTTGCGCATTACCAGATGGCAGATATGTTTATTATGCCAAGCAGAAAGGAAGGCTTTGGTATTGTTTTCATTGAAGCTATGGTTTGTGGTTTGCCAGTTATAGCCGGCAATGTAGATGGGAGTGTGGATGCGCTGAAAAATGGAGAATTAGGTACACTTGTTAATCCGTTGGACAAAAACGAAATAACACAACAGCTGTCTTATTTTATGGAGAACCGGCATTTGATAACGGATGATTATAAATATGGTTTGCAGCAAAAAACGCTAGGGTACTTTAGCTTTGAGGCTTTCACGGGGCGGGTAAAACAGGTTTTTAAATTTAATTGACCATCTTTCTTTTAATAATAGTACAAACATCAATACAATTAAATGCATCAAGAGGTATCAGTAAGGTCATCGCATACTGTTATTCAGCCTAGTCACAATTTCTTTGACTTAAAGCTGAAAGAACTTTGGCAGTATAGGGACCTGTTGTTCTTGTTGGTAAAGAGGGATTTTGTTTCGTTTTACAAACAGACAATATTTGGGCCGTTATGGTTTTTCATCCAGCCCATTTTTACCACCATAGTATTTACGTTCATTTTTGGCAACCTGGCTAAGATACCAACAGATGGTATTCCTCAACCTGTTTTTTACCTTGCCGGTATTAGTTGCTGGAACTATTTTTCAGACTGTCTTACTAAAACCTCCACTGTTTTTAAAGATAATGCGCCAATATTCGGGAAGGTATATTTCCCTCGTTTGATAATGCCTATAAGTATCGTACTCTCTAACCTGGTGAGGTTTGGTGTTCAATTCCTCCTCTTCTTGGTCGTTGTTGGTTATTATATGATGAAAGGTGCTGCTATTCATCCCACTGCTTGCCTTGCATTATTTCCGGTACTTGTTCTTTTAATGGCCGCACAAGGGTTTGGTTTTGGTCTTATCATCTCGGCCCTAACTAATAAATATCGCGATCTGAGTTTTTTGGTTGCCTTTGGTGTGCAGCTAGCCATGTATGCTACCACGGTTGTGTACCCATTATCTGCAGCGCCGGCTAAATACATCTGGTTAATAAAGCTAAACCCCATGACCCCGATAATAGAGTTTACAAGATATGGTTTCCTCGGATCGGGCAATCATGACTTAAGTATGTTGATCTACTCTATTACTTCTACTCTTATACTGGTGCTTTTAGGGGTATTTACATTTAATAAGGTTGAAAAGAATTTTATAGATACTGTATAATGAGTGTAATTATAAAAGCAGAAAACATCTCAAAGGCTTATCAACTTGGTCAGATAGGCACAGGGACGCTTTCGCGTGATATAGAAAGAACATTTGCCCGCCTGCGCGGAAAAGAAGACCCATTTCTTAAAATAGGTGAGTCGAATGACAGGAGTAAAAAAGGTACAAGCGATGTAGCCTGGAGCTTAAGGGATATAAATTTTGAAATACAGGCTGGTGATGCAGTAGGTATAATAGGAAAAAACGGGGCCGGCAAAAGTACATTGTTAAAGATACTTTCACGTATTACCTCTCCCACTACAGGCCGTATTGATATAATGGGTAGAGTAGCCAGCTTACTTGAAGTAGGTACGGGTTTTCACCCCGAGTTATCTGGCAAGGAAAATATTTACCTGAATGGTGCCATTTTGGGCATGAGGAAATCAGAGATCAAAAGCAAGTTTGATGAAATTGTTGATTTTGCAGGTGTTGAAAGATATATTGATACCCCGGTAAAACGCTATTCTTCGGGTATGTATGTGCGCCTGGCATTTGCTGTTGCAGCACATCTGGAACCTGAAATATTAATAGTGGATGAGGTACTTGCTGTAGGTGATGCTGAATTTCAGAAGAAATGCCTGGGTAAGATGAAAGATGTTAGTAACAATGATGGGCGTACCATATTGTTTGTGAGTCATAATATGGCTGCTGTAAAACAACTTTGTACTAAGGGCATCGTTTTGAAAAACGGAGGATTGGTTTTCCAAGGTACACAAGATGAAGCTGTGAATTTTTATCAAAATGAAAATGATACGGACACATCTTTCCTTCATAAAGGTGATTTAAATGAGGCTCCTGGTAATGAAAATATAAGAATACTAAAATTTGAGGTACGTTCATTATCAACTGGAGAGATATCAATATCTACCGGTTTTGAATACGAGCTTGAATTTTACAACCATAAGGAGGGTATTAATCTTGATGCAACTTTTGAGTTAAGAAATGCCGATGAAGTTGCAGTATTCCACAACGGAGAAATATTGAGTTCAAACAAAGATTCAAAACAAGGTATTTACACAGTAAAAGGTACCATACCCCCTAACCTGATCAATGCCGGATCTTTTCATTTCAATTTGATCTTTGGAGAAAATCAGCGTTTTGCACTTTTTACAAAAGAAAATTTTTTACAGTTCGAAATAGCTAATGAAGCACTTGGTCTGCATACCCACCGGATACCCGGTATATTACGCATACCAATAGAATACACCACCTCATTTAGATCTAATAGATGAAAATAGACAATGCTAAAATAATTGATCTCCCTAAAGTGCTTGATGACAGGGGAAATCTTTCTTTTTTTCAAAGTATGGATCATGTACCTTTTGAAATGAAAAGGGTGTATTGGATATATGATGTGCCAGGTGGGGAAAAAAGAGGGGGACATGCATTTAAAGAACAGCATGAATTTATTATAGCTTTATCGGGAAGCTTTGATGTGGTACTATTTGATGGTACTGATGAAAAGACATTTTCTTTGAACAGGTCTTACTACGGTGTATATGTGCCTAACGGTTTGTGGAGGCATATACAAAACTTTTCTACAAATTCTTTAGCGCTTATTGTTTCTGATATGGCCTATAGTGCAGATGACTACATCCGGGATTTTGATGAGTTCAAAAAATTTAAGCATGGATAATAAGTATACAGTATTTGATTGCAATATTATTCACTTACCCAGGATACATGATAGGGCTGGTAATATAACAGCAATAGAAAATAATATACATATCCCCTTTGCCCCAAAACGTATTTTTTATTTGTACGACATTCCGGGTGGAGAATCAAGAGGTGCGCATGCGCATAAGCAATGTCACCAGTTTTTAGTAGCTGCCAGTGGCTCTTTTGAAATAATATTGGATGACGGTAGAACCCAAAGACAAGTATTGTTGAACAGGCCATATATGGGCTTGCACATACCGCCAATGATATGGGCTTCTGAAACTAATTTTTCTTCGGGTTCGGTATGCCTGGTGTTAGCATCACATACTTATGAAGCTGTGGATTATATAAGGAGTTACGATGAATTTCTTTCTGCTAAATAAATTTTAACACCTATATGTTTATACATAAACTAGCTGATGTACAAAGTAGCAACATAGGGGCGGATACTTATATTTGGCAGTTTGCAGTAGTGTTGAAGGAATGTGTTATTGGTAATAACTGCAATATAAATTGCCACACTTTTATTGAAAATGATGTTACTCTGGGTAATAACGTAACCATTAAATCAGGGGTTTTTCTGTGGGATGGTATAAGTATTGAAAATGATGTATTTGTAGGGCCCAATGTTACTTTTACCAACGATAAATATCCAAGATCAAAGCAACGTCCTACTTCATTTCAACGTACCATTTTAAAAACCGGTAGTTCGATAGGAGCAAATGCAACTATTTTAGGTGGAATTACAATAGGCAAATTTGCCATAATTGCAGCTCATACCCTTGTGTCAAAAGACGTTCCTGATTTTGCATTGGTAAAAGGTAACCCGGGAAGAGTTGTAGGTTGGGTAAATCAAAGTGGTACTAAGTTGACACAGAGCGGTGAAAACCAATTTTCAGATGACAACGGAGATACATACACTGTTATTGATAATGCTCTAATTAAAAATAAATAACGCTGAATGCGTTTCGATTAGCAATTTTATTTTCATTATGCGAGTTCCATTTTTATCCTTTTCAGACACAAACACGGCAATTAAGCCTGAAATACTTACTGCTTTCGAGCAATTTTTTGATAGTGGCTGGTATGTGCTGGGAGAACGAGTGAAGCAATTTGAAAAAGAATATGCACTATATAACAATGTGGAACATTGTATAGGTGTAAGCAATGGTCTTGATGCGTTGCATATAGCATTGAAGGCATTAAATATTGGTCCAGGCGATGAGGTTATTGTACCATCTAATACATATATAGCCACAGCTTTGGCGGTATCGTACGTAGGTGCAACTCCCATATTTGCTGAACCAGATATAGCCACATACAACATTTCGCCAGCTAGTATAGAAGCTGTTATTACCTCACGGACAAAAGCTATTATGCCAGTGCATTTGTACGGTCAATCGTGTGAGATGGAGGCGATAATGAAAATAGCAACTACACACAATGTGGTTGTGATTGAAGATAATGCTCAGTCGCAAGGGGCAACGTTTAATGGTAAAATGACGGGAAGCTGGGGCGATATGAATGGTACCAGCTTTTACCCTGGCAAGAATCTTGGCGCGCTTGGCGATGCCGGCGCTGTGACCACCAACAACGCAGAACTAGCACAAAAGGCACTTGTTCTGCGCAACTATGGGTCTGAAAAAAAGTATTATAATGAGGTTATAGGGTTTAATATGCGGTTGGATGAATGCCAGGCGGCGATGTTATCTGTGAAATTGAAATACCTTAATGGCTGGACGGCACAACGTACGGAAGCAGCACAATGGTATAATGAGGGGCTCATCAATGCAGGTGATGTGATAATGCCGGTAACACATAAAGACGCAACACATGTTTATCATTTGTATGTGATACGCACCCAGCATAGGAATGCTCTGCAGGCATATTTAAATGAAAATGGTGTGGGTACGCTAATACATTACCCTATACCACCGCACATGCAACAAGCATATACCCATTTGGGGCTTAAAAAGGGAGATTTCCCTATAGCAGAAGCAATAGCTAATAGTTGTTTAAGCCTACCTATGTGGCCTGGTATAAGCAAAAATGACGTTGCATACGTTTGTGATACAATAAAAAAATATTTTAACAGCGCCCTGTAATCTTGTGGCAAAACTTAAATACCATAACAGAGTAGCTGGCAATAAGAAATACCTCGATATTTCTTTGCGTCTGGCTGCAAAAATGGTTGAAAAAAGGGAGTATGAGATCGCGGCGGATTACATCAGTAGTTTAGCCAATTTCGCATGGCATAATTGCACCGGATACTATGCAAATTGGGAGTTGGAGCAATTACTTAATGAAATAGGTGGGCAGCTAGAAGATGCCGGGGCCGCAAAAGATGAAAATAATGCCGGTAAACTTAATATACTGCATGTAGCTACAGAATTGTATAACTCTGGTGGGCACACTAAGCTACTATTAAACTGGGTAAAGAATGATGTTGCAAATAATGGTAAAATAGTTGTTAGTAAGCAGGCAATGCGCGACCTGCCAGAGAAAAATATTCTTTCTAGTGGTTTGAATATGGATTGCTTCATATCGCTTGAAGAACAAACAAGCCTTATCGGTAAGGCTACTTATTTAAGAAAGCTTGCAAAGGGATACGATTGTGTGGTTTTGCACACGCACCCTGATGACGTCATCCCCGTTATAGCTTTTTCTTCACCCAACTTGCCACCAATAGCTTTTCTGAATCATGCCGATCATATTTTTTGGATCGGGGCATCGATCTCTGACTTGGTGTTGCAAATAAGGGCAGTAAATATTAAGATAGATGAAGTGAGGCGAAAGTTGACCAATCAGTTCTTTCTCCCTATCCCTGTCCCAGACGATACTGTTGAAACGAAATATGCACAGGTAAGAAAAGAATTGAAAGTTGAGGAGGATACTATACTTCTGTTATCTACCGGTACCGAATATAAGTTTGTACCAACGCCACAATACAATTTTTTTACGCACATCATTGCTGTACTGGATAAGCATAAAAATGCAGTTTTATACATAGCAGGTATAAGTGCTGACTCTGCATTGGCAACTGAATATGCACACAAGCAGATTGTTTATCTTGGTGAAATAAATGATCTGTACAGATATGAAACTGCTTGCGATATTTATGTAGAAGGGTATCCAGTACCCTCATTTACAGCGTTACTGCAGGCAGGTAAAAAGGGTAAGCCTGTACAACTAATGTATGATCCATTACCTGTTGTTGCTTTTTTTGATGATCATACACCGGGATTTAAATATCCTACCCAGGACAAATGGGAAACTGAACTTGATCTGATGATCAGCCACATTGCCCACAGGGAAAAAATAAACGAGCAACAACAGGAATATTTCAAAACATTTTACATGAATGAATCTTGGCTAACAAGATTGCACGAGATGTATAAGATACTATTTGGTACCAGGCATAAAGTATATAAACACAATAGTTCGCAGTTTTATAATACAGCTAACGAGAATTATTTGTCTGCTTTGAACTATAACAACATACCATACCCAACAGATTATAAAAAGAAGCCGATAAAACTCATATACGCTTATAGCTGGCTTCGCTTTGTAAGGAACCCGATTGTTAGCCGGGCATTGCATTTTTTAAAACATTTAAAGTAGAGGATAGCTAGTTTTTGAAATGGCATCTGTAACCATAGGGCTTGTTACACATAATAGACCCCACTTATTAAAGCGGGCAATACAATCGGTAGTTGACCAAACATTTATTGATTGGGAACTATTGATCTCAGACGATAATTCAACTGAAGAGACTGCTGTATTAGCAAAAGAATATGCTGCAAGCGATGCAAGAATTAAGTATGTGCGCTGGGATGGCATAGGGATGACTCGGAATTTTATTGAAAGCATGAAAATGGCAGACAGTAAATATTTTATGTGGTTGTGCGACGATGATTGGCTGGGAGACAATTTTATTGAAGAATGTGTACAATTCCTGGAGGCTAATCCAGATCATATAGCATGTTGCGGTACAACACAATTCATGAAGGATGGAGTGGTACAGCGGGCAAACGATGTACTTAATTTTGAGCAAACACAGCCTGCCCAAAGGATTACTGATTATTATAAGAAAGTGAGCAGCAATGTTATTCTATATGGGTTGATGCGGTTGGATAAAATACCTGCTGCTATTGTTTACCCCGATACCTTTGGTGCAGATCTATTATTCAGCAGCCAGATCGCTTATCTGGGTAAGGTTAGAACGCTTGATTATGTGGCGTTTTATTATTCTGAGCATGGAATATCACAAGACCAAAATAAGTTGGCAAAATATTATGGGCTAAAGGGGCGCATGTTAGCTAATCCATATAATAGTTTAAGAGTAGGGGTATTTAATCTTATTTCTTCATGCTCAATTGTTTTTAGTAATCTTAATCAAATACAAAGATGGTTTCTTGCGCTACGGTGTAGTCTGATTATAAGGGAGCGTTTCTGCATGTCAGCAACAGAAGTGAAAATACGGAAGAGCTTAAGGATTGGGACAAGGATCAAACAGGTATTTAGATGAAGAAGGTTTTGCTTGTTAGTCATAGTCAGAAGATTGGTGGGGCTGAAAGATGCTTAGCCGAGCTAGCCGGTGGCCTGGTTAAAAAGGGATATGAGGTATATGTAACAATACCATCGAAAGGTGAAAACTATGACATGTTTCATAGTTTAAATGTGCAGATATTGATCTTTGGTTATCCGTGGTGGTTAAACTTTAAGAACGAAAAATATAGCGTGGCAGATAAGCTAAAGAAGTTTAGAAGCCAGGTTTATGCTATTATTAGATTTTTGAAAGTTATCATGAAGGTAAAGCCTGACATGGTGCTTACAAATACAATTGCAATGCCGTTTGCGGCTATTGCTTCAAGAATATCGGGCAAAAAGCATGTGTGGTTCATTCATGAACTTGGTGAGGAAGACCATGGTTTGTTATTTGATTATGGTATTCGTGCTTCAATGAAATTGGTATCTTTTACTTCGCAAAGGATAATCGTAAACTCAATACTTGTAAAAGAAAAATTCTCAAAATACATTTCTGCTGATAAAATGGATATCGTCAATTATGATATACCTATGCCACCCTCATCATACGATGAACAAGCAAAAGATGAGGTTAATGATCTGAATCTTTACTTGATAGGCCAGATTCAAAAAGGTAAGGGGCAATTGATTGCAATAAAGGCGCACAAACAACTTTTAGATAAAGGTGTACCTTCTAAACTGCATATCTTAGGGTCTGTGTCAGAAGTAAGCTATTTTGAAGAAATACAATTGTATATAAAAGAGAATAACATCAGAGATGTTTTCTTTCATGGTTTTAAAGAAAAGCCGTATTTGAATTTTTTGCCCAACCCAATTGGTTTGATGTGTTCTGAATTTGAAGCATTAGGCAGGGTTACGATAGAATACATGAAATTGGGAGTACCTGTTATAGCAAATACTGCGGGACAGCTGGTAAATATAATTGATGATGGTAAGAACGGACTACTGTTTAAAAAAAATGATGCAACTGACTTAGCAAATAAAGTGATGATGCTATTAGAGAGTAAGGATTTGCAAGCTGATATAATTGTGAAAGCAAAAAAATATGCTAATACCAATTATAATAGTGAGCTTTATATTAATGGTGTTTTAAAGGCGTTTGGAGAATAATGAAATTTTCAACAATACCTTTTATTTCTGTTTTAATGGTTACTTACAATTCTTCAGCCTTTGTTGCTGAAGCAATTGGTAGTGTGCTGGCACAAAAAGACGCCAACTTTGAGTTGGTGATTTGTGACGACAATTCAACAGATAACACCTGGGAAATTATCAACTGTTATACAGATGAAAGAATAAGAGCGACCCGTAATGAAAAAAACATTGGTGAATATCAAAATAGGAACAAGGCTATTAATAATGCAAGAGGGGAGTATGTAATATTTGTAGATGGTGATGATATAATATACGATTATTGCTTACGTACACTAACAGAATTTGCTATAAAATATGCCGATTGTGGTATGATATTGGCCAGGCCTTGGAGTGAGCGTATTATTTACCCCTTACAGATTTCGCCCCGCCAGTTTTATTGTTTTGAGTTCCTGGATAGCGGCATCACAGCTATTAATTTTACTAAAATATTATTCAAAAAAGTAGCCCTGTTAGCTGTAAACTGTTTTGACAATAGCAAGATCAAAATGGGCGATGACTATATACAGTATAAAATTGCAGCTTTGTATCCAAGTTTGGTAATACAGGATGGATTTAGTTGGTGGAGAAGACGAAGTGGGCAGGCATCTGAAAGGCTGGTTAAAAATCCATACCTATTCTTTATGGATAGCTTACAGTATAAATTACCTGCTTTAACAAAGACTGATTTACTTACAAGTGAAGAAAAAAATGTAGCATTTAATAACGTATATGGCAATTATCTTCGCTACGCCATTCGCCAAATACTTAAGTTAAGGTTAAAAAATTCTATTGGTCTCTTAAAGCATTATCCTGTTCCGGGGAAATATCTTATTTCTGTTTTTCAAAAACCCATTAAGAATTTTTTTGGTAATTATTCAGGAGAAAACCCTTTAAAGGATTTTGGTAATGTTTAAAAAAGCCAGTGACTTTTATAAAAGCCTAACGTTTACAGACTTTATAAGAAAGGTCATTTTTTATTTGTGCGACCGACTATCATTTAAATTATACAGGAAACTAAAGGCGGCTTATTATTTTAAAAATAGTGGAATAAAATTAGGGTCTAACGTAAAAATACATGGACTGTGTTACAATGTTTCTGTAGGTAAAAACGTTTCTTTCTACGATAATAGTTTATTTGAGTTTGGGTCTAAAAGCCATTTAGTAATAGGTGATGAGTGTGTATTATCTTATGGTGTATTGATTGCCGTAAATGATACAGTTACCATCGGCGATCATGTGCAGATAGGGGAGTATACATCAGTAAGGGATACCACCCATCGGCACGATGATGTAGATAAGCCAATGAAGTTTGCGGGGGATGTATCTACTCCGATAGCAATAGGGAATGATGTGTGGATAGGTAGAGGGTGCATTATACAGCCAGGTACTATTATAGAAAACGGTGTAGTAATAGGAGCTAATAGTGTTGTGAAAGGCACGTTGATGAAAAACGGTATATATGCCGGAAGCCCGGCAAAGCTATTGAAGATGAGGGCACAAGATGTTGTTTAGTATTGATAACATTTACAATTAGCATAAATGCTGCGATTTGCAATAATAGGATGTGGTAGTATAGCCCAGAGGCATGCCCAGCATATTGCCAATAATGGGTTGCTTGTGGCAGTGTGCGATGTGGTTAAAGAAAGGGCAGATGCATTGGCTAACAAATATAATTCTGTTGCCTACTATAACTTAGCAGACCTGCTGGAAGCAGAAAAAACCGTTGATATTGTATCTGTTTGCACACCTAATGGTTTGCATGCACAGCATTCTATACAAGCACTGAAGAGTGGTTATCATGTGTTGTGTGAAAAGCCAATGGCAATAAGTGTGAACGATTGCGGAGAGATGATAAAAGTGGCTGAGCACTATAACAAACGTTTGTTTGTTATCAAACAGAACCGTTTTAATCCACCTGTAGCCGCAGTAAAGCAGGCGATAGATGAAGGACGGCTTGGGAAAATATATAGTGTGCAGCTTAGTTGTTTTTGGAATAGGAATGAGCATTACTATACCAATACCTGGAAGGGGACGAAAGGACTTGATGGGGGTACACTGTATACCCAGTATAGCCACTTCATAGACCTTCTGTATTGGATAATAGGTGATGTGAAAAATGTACAAGCTTTTACAGCCAATTTTGCCCATAAAGACACTATTGAATTTGAAGATACCGGCGTTGCGATACTTGAGTTCTATAATGGTGCCATAGGTACCCTTAACTTTACTGTGAACAGTCATAAAAAAAATATGGAGGGATCGCTGACCATATTTGGTGAAAAGGGTACGGTAAAGATAGGGGGACAATATTTGAACGAACTGGAATATCAGAATATTGAGGGTTATCAAATAGAAAGTTTGCCTACAGGCAATACGGCAAATAACTATGGGGATTACCAAGGCTCAATGAGTAACCATGATAAAGTTTATGAGAACCTGGTGGATGTGATGACGAATAATGCCAGCATATCTGCCAGCGCGTTTGAAGGGCTTAAAACTGTAGAGATCATAGACAAGATATATAATGCGGCTATTGTAAAAAGGTAGGATCGGATGTTGAAACGAATAGCTTTTTTGGGTGCTAAGTCTATTGGTCTTGAGTGTTTAAACACTTTGCTTACAAAGCAAAATGCTACAGGATGTATTGTAGCTGCATTGTTTACCAGCCTGGATAGGAACGCAACAGCTAACAACAAACTAATTGATTGTGCAGTTGCCAATAATATTACTGTTTATAGCAACATAAACAGTATACTTGATCTTCCACCTTTCGACTACATTATATCAGTACAATATCACGAAATATTAAAAGCCAAACATATAGCTTGTGCTAAAGAACTGGCTATAAACTTGCACATTGCCCCATTACCAGAATATAGGGGATGCAATCAATTCTCCATGGCTATTATAGACGGACGTACAGAATTTGGATGTACACTGCACAAAATGGATACCGGGATAGATACCGGCGATATCATTTTTGAGGATAGGTTTGATATCCCTGAAAATTGCTTTGTTGATGAGCTCGTTGATGTTGCTTATATACATGCTCAGGAACTTTTTAATGAAAAAATAGGATTGATTTTAACTGGCGATTATTCATTAACTCCACAAAGTGACCTAGAGCCAATAAGAGGCACGCAAACTATTTACAGAAAAGATATAGACCGTATGAAGCAGATAGACTTAGGGTGGGATAAAGAAAAAATTGAGCGGCATTTACGGGCAACCTTGATGCCAGGATTTGCTCCCCCTTATTTTTTACTTAATGACCAGAAGATAAACTTCATAAAAGAGTAAACGTTTAGAATCAACGGAACTAACCGCTACTAACTATATCTATATTTTAGGAATGATAAAAAGCAATAAATTTTTGTAAATGCAGGCAGGTTATAAAATGCTTATGCTAGGCACTTTTAAAACTGGCGCACTTGAAAACTATTTTGTAAATGGGTTTCTAAAGCTCGGGTATGAAGTAGAGGTGTTTAATATAGAATTAGATTATAAAAATGTTATTTCAAAGATCATCAATAGGATTAGCCCAAGGTTTTTGCTGAAAGAATTGAATGATAAAGTAGTTCAGCTTTGCAGAAAGAAAAAAACTGATGTAATTTTTATATGCAAAGGGATGTCCCTTTTTCCCGAAACAATTGAAGAAATAAAAAAATATACAAGGCTTATTGTAAATTATAATCCTGACCATCCATATGAATTTTATTCAAGAGGCAGTGGTAATAAATTTATAGAAAGCAGTGTAAAACATTACAATGTATTTTTCAGCTACTCTAAAAATATATCGGTAAGTGTGCAAGAGAAGTATGGTGTTGATTCTTATTGTATACCTTTTGGATATGATTCCAATACTATAGATAAATATGCCCTTGATTATAATGATGAATATAAAGACTCTTTTTTGTTTTTTGGAGCCTGGGATGAAGGGCGCTCTTCCTTTTTAAATAATGTAAAGAGAAATGATCTTGAAATTTTTGGCGACCCGGAGTGGAAAACAAAAACTACTTCAAAAGAATTTATACAGCAAAATTTTCAAAATAGAAAACTTTATGGAAGTGAGCTTTACCAAAAAATAAAGTCTTACGCGGGTGTAATAAACCTGCTGCGTCAGCAAAATCTAATTGAGGCATCGCATAATATGCGCACTTTTGAAGTACCTGGGTATGGAGGGTTATTAATCAGTCAATTCACCGAAGAACAGGCTTCATTTTTTACACCTGATGTAGAAGCGATATACTTTACTTCTCCAGTAGAGTTAGATGAAAAAATGGAATTTCTAAAAAATAATGACCAGGTTGTGCTTGAAATAAAAAAGAATGCTTTGAATAGAAGTAGCAGGAGTGGTTACTCATATGACGAGCGGTGTAAGAGCATGGGAAGTATTTTCGACAAATATTTATAAACAAATGAAAATAGGAATAGTAATTACTCACCCTACACAATTTGATGTTCCAATTTTTAAATTGGGGCATGAATTTATCGAGGTAATATATACAGATAGAAAAAGAGTAACCAATATATATGATCCTGAGATAAAGCAGACTGTAAAATGGGGCGATAAAAATCTGGAAGGCTATAAATTTGATATTATTCCGGAAAAAGAAGCTTCCAAATGGCTATACAGAAAGTTTAAATCTGCCCAATATGATCTTGTAATTACAAATGGTTATGCCAATAAATATTATATTTTATCGATAGTATTAGGTAAATTCTTTGCCCTTAAAAATGCGATAAGAGTTGATTCGGTTTTGTATAATAACAAAAGTGGCGCTAAAAGAATATACAAGCAACTAGTTTATTTCTTTTTAAAAATATTTATAGATCATTTTTTTGTAGTAGGTACCCTATCTAAAAACCATCTTTTGAAGTATGGAATAAAAGATGAAAAAATATCCAATTACGGGTATATTTCAGACAACGATTTTTTTTCTACCAGCCTGGAGGTACCGTCTGAACAAAAAAAAGAGCTTAAGGAAGTATTAGGTATTTCACCTGCGTCAAAAGTTGTGCTTTGTATATCTAAGCATAATGAAAGAGAGGCACCCTTTGATACACTACAGGCATTTGAAAAACTGCACGATAATACTTTGCATCTACTGCTTATTGGAGATGGTCCACTACATCAAAAGTTAATTGACATGGCAGGTAGTCTAAACATAAAGAATATATCATTTGCAGGATACATTAAATTTACTGACTTGCCTATTTATTATAGCATTTCAGATGTTTTTATTCACGACTCTCATGATGAGCCTTGGGGGGTATCTGTGCAGGAAGCTATAGCTTGCGCGTTGCCTGTTATAACATCTGATAAGGTTGGAGCTTCATTTGATCTGATATTAGAGGGGAAGAATGGCTATGTTTTTAAGGCAGGGGATGTTGAAGGATTGGTTGAAAAGATGAAATTGTCGTTGGTAATGGATAAAGCTCTATTGGCACAAACTAATTTGGCAATTTTGGATCAATGGAATTATAAAAATACATTAGAGAATATTGTTGCAGCAGTTTCATAGTTATTATTGAATAAATCTACTTATTTTACTTTTTAACACTATCGATATGATCTTGTATGGAGCGAGTGGCCACGGTAAGGTTATTATTGAAATATTAGAGCTTTTAGGTGACCAGAATATTATAATTTGGGACGATGCATTAAAATCTGATGTTTGGCATTACCCTGTATCAAAACCTGATCTGCAATTTGCAGGATTAGAAAAATTAATCATTTCAATAGGCTACAATAATATCCGCAAGGCAATTGCAGAAAGACTAATTGGTAAATTTTTATTTGGCAACGCTATACACCCCCAAACTAATATATCTAAAAGGGTTAAATTGGGAGCAGGTACAGTTGTAATGGCTGGTGTTTCTATAAATGCAGATGTTGTAATTGGTAAGCATTGCATTATAAACACCAATGCATCAATTGACCACGATTGTCTTATTGCAAACTATTGTCATGTATCACCCAATGTAACACTTTGCGGTAATGTAACTGTTGATGTTGGTACACATATAGGAGCGGGTGCTACTGTTATACCGGGTATATCTATAGGCAAGTGGTGCACTATAGGGGCTGGAACAACTGTAATTAAAGATGTGCCTGATTTTGCTACTGTAGTAGGTGTGGCAGGTAGGATCATCAAAATGAAAAAATCAAATGACTAAGCATTCAATGAAAGTATCTAAAAACCTGGTATGTGCCATTTATAATCATCCTGAAGCGTATCCACCAACATTAAATGCTATTGAACAATTGAGTAACATATACGATAACATATATGTACTCTACAGGCCCAATCTTAATAATTTATGGCAATATCCATCAAATGTTAAACTCATCTCAAGTGGTAAACAGATAATAAGTGTAAAGGCACAAGCCTGTCAATCAATTTTTAAAAAATTTTACCAATTTTTAAATTTTACATTTATTCTTTTAAAGTTACATATAAAATATAAACCTAAAACAATATTATTATATGATGGCATACCCCTGCTGTCCCATTTTATTGTCAGTAAATTATGGAGGAAACCACAAATTGCCTGGTATCATAACCATGATGTAATGGGTAAGGATCAAAGGAAATATAGTGTAGGTTGGTTTGCCACACATTTTGAAGGCAGTGCTTTGGCAAAACTTGATATTTTTTCGTTGCCATCTGAAGAACGTAAAGTATATTTTGACTTATCACACTTTACTGGGAAGTATTTTTATATTCCCAATTATCCATCATTAGCATTTTACGATAAATTTCATAAGAATGTAGTAAACGATGGGCGGCTGAAATTAATATATCAAGGATCAATAAGCAAAGGCCATGGTATAGAAGAAATAATATCTTTTATAGCAACACATGAAGGTGAAACATATTTAACTTTAATTGGTAATGTAAACGATGAATATAAAGAAGAGCTTATTGCTTTGATAAAACAACTAAATATAGATGTGAAAGTAAAAATACAGCCTCCTGTTAACTATGCACTTTTGCCCGCCATAACAATAAATCACGATATAGGTTTAGCAATACATACCCCACACAATTTAATATATGCCACAGGTGGCACGGCTTCTAATAAAATATATGAATATGCTGCTGTTGGGTTACCAGTTTTATATTTTGGAAATGAGCATTATAATCAAGCATTGTCGAAATATAAATGGACATTCGCTACAGACTTATCAATGAGTAGCATACAAAATCAGATCGATTACATCAGGTTGAACCTAGATCAATTATCGGTATCTGCTTTGTCAGATTTCAATAAAGACTTGAATTTTGAATCGGTTTTTTCCCAGGTTATAAATTACCTCAACTCTATTAGATCAATATAATGGGAATAGCACTAAATAATAAAAATTTACAATCTACTAAGGAGATTAACATATTTAATAAATATGTAGTAACATATATTTTAATTGGTCAGATATTTAGCTTTATAGTATTTGGGTTTAATGTATATTTCCAAATTGCATTTTTTATAACTCTTTCACAGTGCACTTTATTATTTTTTAATATAGGTAAAATAATACCAATACGTTACTTGATAGGCACAATGTACAGTATTAACTATTTGTTGGTGCCCGTTATTATGTATAGTGGGTTAAATGAAAATGTATCAGAAGATTATCGTATGGTTGGTTTGCCAGATGTTTATTTTTCTTATGCTATTCCTGCAATGTTGATGTTGATTTTAGGTTTACACTTATTTAAATCAAAAGATGACAGTATATTAAATGTTAAAAAAATTACAGCTATTGCGATAAGCAGCCCTAAGTTACCTATATATTTAATTATTATAGGATTAATTTGCGGTTTTATAAGCCCTTTTGTCCCGTCTGAAATTAGTTTAATTTTTGATAGCATTGGCTATTTTAAATATGTAGGCTTCTTTTTATCATTATTTAATGGTAAACCTATTAATTATTTATATTTGGCTTTGACTTATGGGCTATTATTAATTATATCTTTAACGTCAAGTTTATTTAATGACTTATTAAATCTGCTATTTTTTCTCGGCTTTATTTTAGCATTGCGTTATAAAGTTTCTAATAGAACTAAAATCTTAGGGATACTTGCAGTGATAGTTTTGGTTGTTTTAATTCAGACTATAAAATTTCAATTACGGGAAAAAGTTTCAAGTAATATTAGTGTTTTAACTAAAATTAATGAGGCAATATCCGAGAGCAGTGAACAAAGCGAAACAAAGACTACCAAAGACAAAATTGCAGATGTATTAGTACGCTTAGACCAGGGTTGGGTAACATCCAAAAGTATTGAATATTTCAATACTGGTGGCTATGAATTACAAAATGGTAAGCATGCCATTATTATATTAAAATCATCTATTTTACCCCGCATCTTAGCGCCTGACAAATTAAAAATAGGTGACCCTCAGGAATTTAATAAGTATTCAGGCCATTACGTAAATGATGGTACTTCTATAGCACTTGGCATTTTTGCTGATGGTTATATAGATTTTGGACAAGCAGGTATTTTAGAAGTATTTGTTTTTGGATTAATTATCAGCTTGTTTATAAAAATATATCATAAAATGGATAGTAAGTACCCATTAATAAAAATATTTATTCCTATTGGTTTTTTTTATGCAGTGCGGCCAGATACTGATACGCAATCAGCCTTAGGCGCTTTATTTAAGATAACATTCATTATTTGGCTTGCCATGATATATATAAGTAATAATTACAAGCGATTTGCTGCGGTAGCAAAAAGAGTAAAATAATAAATAAGTTAATTTGATTTGATTGTCTTTTGAGAAACGATTATTCCACTTATAAAAACGCGGCAATCTAGTCATTGCCAATCGATGTGTACATTAGCTGCTGGAATATACGTACATGTAATATTGGCAATAACCCATTTCTTTTTAAATGATACGTTTTGTTTGTATTTTTTTATTATCTGCTTAATAAGGAACAGATAAAAATAAGAATGTTGCTATATATAGATGAAGAGAATTTTGATTTCTTACGAGTATTTCTTGCCTGCTTTTAAAGCGGGGGGACCAGTACAATCGATTGCAAACATGGCTAGGCAACTATGCGATTCTTACGACTTGTATATAGTATGTTCTAATTCAGATGCTGGTGAGAGCAGTTCTTTACCGGAGATCGTTTCAGATACATGGACAGATTTTGAAAATGGTGTTGCCCAAGTATATTATATCTCGCAAGAGGAAAAGAAATTCGGCACTATAAGAAAGATCGTACGGGAAATTAAACCCGATTATATTTTTGCGAATGGTATCTACTCTTTTTTATTTTCTTTAGCTCCAATATTAGTACGTAGCAAGGCAAAGAAGATAATGTCTGTGAGAGGAATGCTGCACCCAGGCGCTTTGTCGGTAAAAAGTCTAAAGAAAAATATTTTCTTATCTATTTTCAAGGCCCTAGGGATTCAAAATAAAGTCACTTTTCATGTAACTGATGAGAAGGAAGCGGGATATGTAAGAAATGTTTTTGGTGAAAAAGTTGGAATAGCTATTGCAGAAAATTTTCCTAAACAAATTAAGGCATCGGCACAGGCATACAAAAATGCAAATGAATTAAAGCTGGTAAGTATTGCGCTTATCAGCCCAATGAAGAATCATTTACTTGCAATTGAAGCGCTGAAGAACGTGCCCAGCAAGGTGGTTTATGATATTTATGGTCCTGTTAAAGACGCAAACTATTGGGAAGAGTGTAAAAAAGAGATCACAAAGCTATCGGCCAATATCATTGTGAATTATATGGGGGATCTCCAACCAGAAAAACTGGTAAGCACCTTGGCTCAATACAATGTTTTCATATTGCCGAGCAAGAGTGAGAATTTTGGACATGCTATTTATGAGGCGCTTGCTTGTGGGGTGCCTGTAATTACCAGCTACTTTACACCCTGGAATAATTTGGAAGAGCAAAAGGCTGGCTTGAACGTAGATATTTCTGATATTAATGACATGACAAAAGCCATTGACAAACTTGCATTGGTCGATAATGAAACGTTTATGAAATGGAGTGAGGGTGCTAGCCAACTGGCTCAAAAAGCTGTATCTTTTGAAGGAACTAAGCTCAAGTACTTCAGGCTTTTTTTATAAAGGTTAGCATATCTTGGTTAAAGGAATTACAAACCTAACTGATCTGCGTATTATTAACTTTCTTACACTGCATTGCTATTTATATTTTCTATTGAACGACTAAATAAAATATTTTAAATGATCATACTCGGTATTAACGCATATCATGCTGATTCAAGCGCAGCTATATTAGTAGATGGAAAATTGCTGGCCGCAACTGAAGAAGAGAGATTTACCCGTGTTAAACACTGGGCGGGTTTCCCGGCACAGGCTATATTATTTTGCCTGCGCGAAGCTGGTGTCACTATAGACCAGGTTGACCATATAGCGATAGGTAGAGACCCTAAAGCGAAGTTTGACAAAAAAGTAAAATTTTTGCTGAAGAACCCAATGGGGGGAATTGCTACAGTTAAAAACAGGTTGCAAAATGCAAAAAAAGTATCCTCTCTTGAAGATGAGTTTGCAGCAATTACTGGTGTGCCTGCCGCTGCTATTAAGCCTAAAATACACCAGGTAGAGCATCACAGAAGCCACCTGGCATCAGCATTTTTTGCTAGTCCATTTGATGAAGCTGCACTTTTGTCTATTGATGGGTCCGGAGACTTTACCACTACCATGATAGCTACAGGGAAGGGTAATAAGATAACTGTAATCGATTCAGTTGATTTTCCTGTATCGGTTGGTTCTTTCTATACCAGTTTTACACAGTGGCTGGGATTTCCTCACTACGGTGATGAGTATAAAGTAATGGGGCTGGCTCCTTATGGCGAACCAAAATATGTAGATAAGCTGCGCGATGTGATACAGTTTACTGACAATGGCCTTTTTACATGGAACCACAAATACTTTAAGTCTGCTAAGGATGTTATAGTTACTTATGGCGAAGACCATGTACCTGTGGTAGGTACCTTGTTTACCGACTATATGGAAGAAAAGTTTGGTAAAGCACGGGGTAAAGGCGATGAACTGACCCAGTTTCATAAAGATATGGCTGCTTCTGTGCAAAGGTTTACAGAAGAGATCATTTTTCATATTGTGAATCATTTGCAAAAGCGTACAGGCCTTAAGAACTTATGTATAGCTGGCGGTGTGGCGCAGAACTCTGTTGCTAATGGAAAGATATTGAAGAACAGCGATTTTGAAAACCTTTATATTCCGTCTGCTGGCCATGATGCAGGTATATCTATGGGGTGTGCACTGTATGTATATAACCAACTGTTAGATCAGCCAAGGGCTGCATCTATAGCATCAGCATATACAGGCAGCAAGTACAGCAATGAAGAGATAGAAGCTTACCTTAAATCGAGGGATATAGCATACACCAGGTATTCAGACGAGGATCTGTATGAAAAGGTATCAGCAAGGCTTATAGATAGTGGTGTTATTGGCTGGTTCCAGGGTAGGGCAGAGTTTGGTCCACGTGCATTAGGAGGCAGGTCTATACTAGCTGACCCAAGAAGGATAGATGCAAAGGAATTACTGAATTCAAAGATCAAACGTCGCGAAAGCTTCAGGCCTTTTGCACCCTCTATACTTAAAGAATATGTAGCCGAGTATTTTGAACTTGCGGACGACGTCCCTTTTATGGAAAAGGTGTTCCCAATAAAGAAAGAAAAGCATAGCATTATACCTGCGGTTACCCATGTGGATGGAACAGGGCGTTTACAATCTGTAGATAAGGAAGTTTCACCACGTTATTATAACCTGATAGAAGCGTTTCGTAAAAAAACTGGTGTGCCAATATTGTTGAATACATCGTTTAACGAAAACGAACCAATAGTAAACTCTCCTGAAGAAGCGCTGAATTGTTTCTTGCGTACACAAATGGACATGTTGGTGATGGAGAACATCGTTGTTGAACGTTAGTCGATACAAGAACAGGATAAAATAAGAGAGGATATAAATGTATCGTAGTTTTTTTAAGCGTGTGATTGATTTGCTTGTTGCGCTGATTGTGCTAACGATTGCATCGCCGATAATTATTGTTACCACCCTGTTGTTGTCTATCGCTAACAATGGTAAACCTTTCTTTTTGCATGCCAGACCGGGGAGGAAGGAAAGGATATTCCGTGTCATTAAGTTTAAAACAATGACGGATAAGAAAGACGCACAAGGTGAGCTTTTACCAGATGCAGACAGGCTTACCGCAATTGGAAATTTTGTGCGAAAGACATCGATAGATGAGTTGCCACAATTAATAAACGTGCTTAAAGGCGATATGAGTCTTATAGGCCCAAGGCCGTTAATGATAGAATATCTTCCCTTTTATAATCAGCAACAGAAACGACGCCATGATGTAAGGCCAGGTATTACTGGGTGGGCCCAGGTGAACGGCAGGAATTCTATTTCATGGAAAGAGAAATTCGACCTGGATATTTATTACATCGACAACATTTCATTTCTTTTAGACACTAAAGTTTTCTTCTTAACCATCGGTAATATATTTAAGGCATCGGGGATCTCTGCAGATGGGCATGCCACTATGCCAAAATTTTCTGATGAAATGAGGGAGATAAAAAATCAATCAACATGAACATTTTAGTTACCGGTGCCGGTGCTTTACTAGGGTAGGGGATATTGCCAATGATAAATGGCTGACCGCTGAATTTCTTAGAAAAAATAATTTCCCTTATCCGCATTTAGCCCTAACAAGCGATAGGGCAGGAGTACAAAAAATTATTGTCGAAAGAGGTTTCCCAGTTATAGTTAAACCGGTAGATGGCGCCCGTTCCATTGGCTTTGAAGTGATCAAAAACCAAGAAAGGTTGGAGGTGTTTTTAGCAACGCCTAACAATTTTGTGGTGCAGGAAAGATTGAGTGATGATGAAGGTGAGTACATATCGGGCTGTGTAGTGTACAATGGCGAATGTAAGGCTCTAGTAACGCTGAAACGTGACCTGCGCGATGGGAACACATTCAGGACCTATCGTGATAAAGAAACATCCAAATACGACGAGACGATAAGGCAGATAGCAGGAACACTAAACATAGAGGGGCCTTGTAATTTTCAATTTCGCGTTAAGAACGGGCAACCCGTAATTTTTGAAATAAATTCCCGGTTTAGCGGTACTACCCCGTTACGTTGTTTCTATCGGATACTGAAATGGAGCCAGAATTGAAGAGCCTCATTTATAATCCCGATATTATCATTGATGAGTTTAAGGCAAGACATTATCCTGAAATTTGCATCAATTACTACAGTAATAAAAAACGTTTATAAAACGTGCATTTATTCCCATAAGCAGTAATCCTGTGTCTATTTATTTCAAAAAATTAAGTTGCAAATAAAAGTGTGATGAAAGATTTTTTTGAACTAAAAAGAAATCTGAAGAAGGATTTTTCACATCTTCGATCCATCAAAGTTGCTTTACTGGGCGATACTGCAACCCAATTTCTTTCTGTTGCTTTGCGAGGTGCAGGGTTTGATGGTGGATTTGATTTGCAAATATGGGAAGCTGATTTTGACCAGATAGAGTTACAGGTATTTGACCCATCTGCAGAACTATATACCTTTGCTCCAGACGTTATCATTCTATTTGAATCTGCACATAAACTTGTAAGTAAGTACAGCAAACTTAAGCCGGAAGCTTATAGCAGTTTTGCTGATGATCAACTAAGCAAAATAGATAAGCTAGTTACCAGGATAAGTGAACAACTGACTGCAAAGATCATATTTTACAATTTTGCTGAAATCAATGATTCTGTTTTTGGCAACTATGCCAATAAAATAGAATCTTCCTTTCTTTTTCAGCTACGCAAACTTAATTATAACCTTATGGTATATGCAACCGGGAATCCTGGTTTGCATATATGTGATCTTTCAACTGTACAGAATCGTGTGGGCAAAGGTGTGTTTTTTCAATCTTCTGTTTATGTGAATACTGAAATGGTTTTGAGTATAGAAGTGCTACCTGCCGTTGCAGCGCAAACCATTGATATTGTGGGTGCGCTATACGGCCGGTTTAAGAAGTGCCTTGTACTTGATCTTGACAATACATTGTGGGGCGGGGTAATAGGCGATGACGGAATTGAAAATATACAGCTGGGCAGCCTGGGTATTGGCAAGGCATTTACAGAGCTACAGTACTGGATAAAAAAGCTAAAGAACCGGGGTATAATATTGGCAGTCTGCAGTAAAAATACCGAATCGGTTGCCAAAGAGCCTTTTGGAAAGCATCCGGATATGGTATTGCACCTGGATGATATTGCTGTTTTTATAGCAAACTGGGAAAATAAGGTAGATAACATACGTCAGGTGCAAAGCATCCTGAATATCGGTTTCGATTCAATGGTTTTCCTGGATGATAATCCTTTTGAAAGGAATATAGTACGGGAAAATATTCCAGAGTTAACTATCCCTGAACTGCCTGAAGATCCAGCTGAATACCTGGAATATTTATATGCGCTGAATTTATTTGAAACAGTCTCATTTTCAAATGAGGATAAAGAGCGTACAAAGCTGTATCAGCTGGAAGCGCAAAGAGCGGACGTGCAGCGCAGTTTTACCAATGAGGATGATTTTTTGAAAAGTCTCAACATGGTATCGTTGGTAGAATCATTCAATAAATTCAATACGCCACGTGTGGCACAGCTTTCCCAGCGTTCCAATCAATTTAACCTCCGCACTGTTCGTTATACAGAACCAGATATTGAGGCTTTGTCGAGATCAGGGGATGTATACACATTCTCCTTTACCCTTGAAGACAAGTTTGGCGACAATGGCCTGATATGTGTGGTAATACTTAAAAAGGAAAATAAAGAGACATTATTTGTAGATACATGGCTAATGAGTTGCCGGGTATTGAAAAGAGGTATGGAACATTTTGTATTAAATACTATTGCAAGTTTTGCAGCGGAAAAAGGATTTTCATGGTTACATGGCGAGTACATCGCCACCCCTAAAAATGCGATGGTGAAAGACCACTATAAAAATTTGGGTTTTGAACAGAAAAAGGATGGTTACGTTTTGAACATAAATACTTACGCAACAAGACCCAACCACATTAACAAGAAATAAGAGTAATAATGGAAAGAATTGAATTGCTAAAAAGTATCAACGACGTTTTTATTGATGTACTTGATAATGAGGATATACAGCTTACCGAAAAGACAAGTGCAACTGATGTGGAAGATTGGGATTCACTGAATCACATACAGCTGATTGTAGCTATCGAGAAGAAATTTAAAATACGCTTCAAATCGGATGAAATAAGAAGCTGGCAGAATGTAGGTGAAATGATGGACAGCATTGAAACCAAGCTATGATATTGAGCAAAGGAGACAATTTTAAGGAGAGTTTCATTGTTACAGACGACGTTTACAATGGATTCATTCATGTATTCGGCGATAGGAATCCCTTGCATACAGATGAGCAATTCGCAATAGGCAAGGGGTTTAGTGGAAAGGTGATGCACGGTAATATACTGAATGGCTTTCTCTCTTATTTTGTAGGGGAATGCCTGCCCTCTAAAGATGTTATCATACATGGGCAGGAAATAAAATTCCCTAATCCAGTTTATATGAACGACCGTTTGGCATTTGAAGCTGTAGTAAGCGAGATATCTGAAGCGGTAGGAGTTGCGATCATTAAATTTAAGTTCAGGAATATATTTGGGAAAATAGTGGCTAAGGGCGAAATTCAAATAGGTATGTTATGAACGTCTTGATAACAGGTGGTTCTTCGGGTTTAGGGGCGGCTATTGTACGCAAAATAGCAGAAGCGGGACATAAGGTCTATTTTACGTTTAACTCTTCTGTTGAAGCTGCGGAATTGCTGGTGCAGCAATTCCCTAGTTGCGAACCTGTCAGGTGCGATTTTAAGAACGAGTATGACGTTAATAACCTGAAAGATCAAATTGCAATGCTGGATATTGACGTATTGATCAACAATGCTTATACGGGTGCGGTCATCAAGTCTCATTTTTATAAAATACCGGCTACAGATTTTTTAAAGGGCTTCACAGATAATGTAATGCCCACAATCATCATCACGCAGGCAGCTATTAGTCATTTTAGGAAGAAGAAGTTTGGTAAGATCATTACAATACTCACATCCGGCCTCATTAGTACCCCACCTGCAGGTTCCGCTGTGTATAATGCTAATAAAGCTTACCTGCAACAACTAGCCAAAATATGGGCGGTTGAGAACGCACGCCATAATATTGTTTCCAATAGTGTATCTCCTGCTTTAATGCGTACTGCGTTGACCGAAGATGTGGATGAACGAGTACTGGACCAAATAATAGAAAATCATCCCTTAAAAGCACTTCTAACCCCTGCAGAGGTTGCGGATGCTGTTTTATTTCTTTTAAATGCCTCTCAGCAAATTAATGGTATGGACATAGTGCTGAACGCAGCAAGTAACATAAAATAAGTTGATTTAGAATTCATTGCGTTAAAAATATAGCAAGTTTAAATGCCCTGGCACCCGCCGGGGCATTTTGTTTTAGGGTAGTAATGTCATTTTTTTTGTTAAATAAATCTACAGGCAATCTACTTGCGTATATCATATGATTGTAAAAATTTAAAACCTGTTGTTTATGAAAAAATGTAGATTACTTTTAAAAAGAATGCGCTTCTATGGCATCTTTTTAGGTATGCTGGTAGTCGCTGCGTCCAGCTTTGCTTCCAGTCATAGAGAAGCGCCGCTCATATCTAATGATCCCAAAGCTGACAATACAGATCTATATGTATTCCGCAGCCCGGACGATCCGAATTACATCACCATTATTGCGAACTACATTCCTTTTGAGCTTCCGGAAGGCGGCCCAAATTATTACAACTTCGGCACTAACGTACGCTACGAGATACACATCAAAAACAAAACCACCACAGCAGGCGATGATATTACTTATCGGTTCACCTTTAGTAGCGTAAACCAGGATACAACTACCTTCTTCAACATCCGTTTGGGCAAGCAAAACCTGATGGAAACTTACACTTGCCAGAAGAGTATAGATGGTGGGGTTACCTTTACCAACATTGTTACAAATGGTGTAGTGCCAGCTAATAATATTGGTCCACGCTCTATCCAAAATGCTACTGTTGGCTTAGGTGTTTCTGACTATGGAACGTACATGCAGAACAGTATAGCCTCTGGCACAACAGGCGAAAAAACATTTTGTGGACCTGTAGATGATCCCTTCTTTGCAGATCTGGCTGGTATTTTTGACCTTGGCAACTTCCGTCCTGGTGCGCCGGCTACGGGTACAGGGCTTTCAGCCAATACCCCCAAAGATGCATTGGCAAGGTTCAATTGCCACACTATAGCTATGAAAATACCTATCAGCTCGTTGCAGCAAACAGGTCTTAGCGTATCATCTGCCACAAGTATTCTCGATCCAGCATTTGTTATTGGCGTATGGGCTTCTGCCAGCCGTCAGCAAATGAAAACATTAAATACGGGCGCAGCATCTACCTATTCAGGTAACTGGGTGCAGGTATCTCGCCTGGGCATGCCGCTTACCAACGAAGCAATAATACCCGTAGGCATGAAGGATCTATGGAATGCCACATCGCCTTACAATAGTAACGATCTGCAATTTGCTTCTTACTTCGAAAATCCTGAGCTGGCACTTTATATGGATAACTCACAGTACGGTGCTGCAGTTCCTGCATTGAATGCACTACGTATCCAGTCAAACTCACTTGGTGCTTTTGACTTCCGTAATGGTAAAGCCGGTTTGTTCTCTTTACGAGGTACAAGTGCAACAACAGGTACAGCATTTGATACTACCACTTATGGTAAGATACTCCTTCCCGATAACCACAGTCCACGTGCTGTAGATATACTACCTATATTCTTTACAGGTGTGCCTAATCTGCCTCCATATCAATTGGCTACAGGTAAGCCGGTTGGCAATCCATTAGCTGTAGGTAAACCATTCATCAACAACTTCCTGCCCACATTGGGTGATATGTTGCGCCTGAATATGGCAGTACCTCCAACACCGAGAAACGATCCTAATTTCAGTTCTTTAGGTATTATATCTGCTGCAGTATTAGGCCTTACAAACCCTACTTATACCAACACCTCCCTCCAGGATATTCCTAATATGGATGGCTTTCCTAATGGGCGCAGGTTGGAAGATGACGTTGTTACTATAGAACTACAAGCTGTATCGGGCGTGGCCTTGGCGGCAATAGGGTTATGGTATGATGACTATATACCTGGTACCACTCCTAGTCCTGTTACCCCGGCTTTGGGTCGCGTGCTTGGTTTTAATTCCGGTATTACCGCTAATGACACGACGTTCAATGCTACGTTCCCTTACGAGCAGCAGCCTTGGAGAGGTTACGATTATGCAACTAAACCAAGATTCTAATCACTCGCTAAAACTATAAAAAATGAAAAAATTTATAACTAAATCAGTTCTGGCGGCTTTGCTTATAGGCTTCCTGCCATTTACCCAGGTTATGGCCTCCTCCCATAGAGAGGCGCCATTGATATCTAACGATCCGCTTGCCGACAATACAGATCTTTATGTATTCAAGAGCCCTACCGACTCTAGCAAAATGATCATCATAGCAAACTACATACCTTTTGAACATCCTGCAGGAGGTCCAAACTGGTATACGTTTGGTGAAAACATTCGCTATGAGATACACATTAAGAACGAGGCAAGCACCACAGCAGATGACATAACTTACCGTTTCACGTTCACGCATACCAATGAGGACCCTACTACGTTTTTCAACATCCGTTTGGGCAAGCAGAATATTAAGGCAACTTACATCTGCGAAATGAGTACTAATGGTGGTGCATTTACTACAATAGCTTCAGGCACAGTTCCTCCTCCTAACATTGGTCCGCGCTCTATAGAAGCTACTCCGGTAGGTTTAGGTGCAGCATCATATACCAGCCTGATTAATACTGATATAGCTACTGCCTCAACCGGCGAAAGGATATTCTGCGGACCGGCTGATGATCCATTCTTCGTAGATCTTGGTGGTGCATTTGATGTGGGTGGTTTCCGTACTGGTGCACAAGGTGCACGCGATGGATTGGCTAAAATGAATGTACATTCAATAGCTATGGAGATACCTGTTCAGAATCTTCAGAAAAACCACCAAACCATAACGCAGGCTACAAGCATCCTTGATCCTAACTATATAATAGGTGTATGGGCTTCAGCAAGCCGCCCGCAGATCAGCACTTTGAATGGCAACGGAACAGTAACTACATCTGGCAACTGGATACAGGTATCGCGTCTTGGTATGCCGCTTACAAACGAAGCAGTAATACCAATAGGCAGCAAGGATAAATGGAACGGAACAAACCCTGCTAACGACTTACAGTTTGCACCATTCTTTGAAAATCCAGAACTCGCTCTTTATATGGATAACTCTCAGTTTGGCCCTGCTGTTCCGGGCTTGTCACCATTGCGAATACAAACAGCGTCATTGGGCACATACGATTTCCGTAATGGTAAACAAGGGTTATATCCGTTAAAAGGTTCGCTTGCTGTAATTGGTACAGCGCTAGATGACCTTACCGGCTATGGAACTATACTTTTGCCAGATAATCACAGCCCCCGTGCTGTAGACCTTTTGCCAATATTCTACACAGGTGTACCTAACGAAGCGCCCTACCAATTGGCAACAGGTAAAGGTGGTAATCCACTAGCTGCGGGTAAGCCGTTCATCAATAACTTCTTACCTACATTAGGTGATATGCTGCGCGTAAATATGGCTGTGCCGGCTACACCAAGAACAGACCCTAATTTTAGTTCTTTGGGTCTTGTGCAGGCGGCTGTTTTAGCGCTTACCAGCACCACAACGTATGCCAATACCAACATCCAGTTCATTCCTAACATGGATGGTTTTCCTAATGGTCGCAGGCTTGAAGATGATGTGACTACCATAGAACTTCAGGCAGTTTCTGGTGCAGTACTGGCTGCAATTGGTCTTTGGTATGATGACTATAACGGCACAGGGAGCCCGGTAACTCCCGATCTGCTGAGTGTACTTAGTTTTAATGCAGGTGTCACTCATAATGATACCACGTTCAAAACAACATTCCCATTCCTGCAAAATCCATGGAGAGGTTTCACAGGAGACCAGTATGTTGGTCCTACTTCCGTGCCCGAGCTGAATATTGGTGCGCCTGAAGCTATCATGACTGCATATCCAAATCCTTTTGTGAACAGCGTTACTTTCCGCTACAAACTCGCAAACACAAGTACTGTACGTATTACAGTGTTCGACATTACAGGCCGAGTAGTACGTGTAATATCTGAAGGCCAAAAAACATCTGGAGACTATACAACTAAAGTAGATGGTTGTGGATTAATCCCTGGCAACTACTTCGCAAAATTGTCTCTGGACGATCAGGACTTTAATACAGTGAAGCTTACAAAGGTTAATTAGGAAGATGACTATTATAGCTGTCCCGAAGAATCGGGACAGCTTTTTTATATAGAGCGGACATACACATGAAAAAAATAACGATCGCTTTAGCTACATTTATACAAGGTCATAATACACACTTAGATTTTATGAAAAATTCAATTTATATCTTGCTTTTTTTAGTTTCCTTTATTGGCATTTCTTCTTGTTCATCTTTGGGCAATAAAAGCAATGACGATAAAATACCAGCTTTGCTAGAAAGGAAAGGTGATCTGGGTCCTAAGGACGAAGCAGAAAGCATAAGGATGGTATACAATAAGGCCGATAGCGCTTTAAAAGTGAATCCTGATGATATGAAGCAATACCTGGCTCTGGCTAGTGTGTTTATAACAGAAGGTCGCATAACAGGTAATGGTAATTACTATAGCAATGCCGCAGACAAAATGCTGGATAAGGTAATTAATAGTGGTGCTAACCCTGACCAGAAATTTCAGGCCTATAGCCTGAAATCTGCTGTTTTGCTAAATATGCACCAGTTTAAAGATGCACTGCAGGTAGCACAGCAGGGCGTAGCAATTGATAGCTTTAACTCTGGTATATTCGGCGCTCTTGTTGATGCAAACGTAGAACTGGGTAATTATACCGAAGCTGTGAAAGATTGCGATAAAATGCTGGGTATTCGGCCCGATCTGCGTTCATATTCACGGGCATCTTACTTGCGCCAAATATATGGCGACAATGCAGGTGCAGTTGCTGCTATGAACATGGCTGTAGAAGCAGGTGTGCCTGGTGCTGAAAATACAGAATGGTCTCGAGTGACGCTTGGCGACCTGTACCTGAACATGGGTAATCTGGATAGTGCAAGTATTGTCTATCGTACAGCGCTAGTGTACAGGCCTAATTATCCCTTTGCTGAAATGGGAATGGCAAGAGTAGAAAAGGCGAGGAACAATTATGCAGCTGCTATTGAGCATACTAAAAATGCCATAAAAATAATTAGTGAAGTGGCCTTTGTAAGTTACCTGGGTGACCTATATGAATTGCAAGGCAATGCGGCTAAAGCAAAAGAAGTGCATGATGATGTGGTGAACCTGCTACTGGATGGAGAAAAAGAACAGCCTGCTGATGCACCTATAAAACACAATATAAGTCGCGAGATGGCCATGGCCTACCTCGCAGATCATAACCTGGACAAGGCTTTACAATATGCGCAGACAGATATAAATATGCGCCCTGAAAATATTGATGCCAACAATCTTTTGGCCTGGATATACTACCTGAAAGGTGATTATGCCAATGCAAAAATGCATGCAGACAAAATGTTGCAGACCAATACTAAAAACGCCAATACACTTTTTGAGGCTGGTGTTATTTACGAGAGCGCAGGCGACCCAACTAAAGGTAAGCTGCTGATACAGCAAGCAAAAAATATTAGCCCATACATAGACCAGAAAATAGTTGGCCAGTCTAAGTTGTTGTAATGAAAAAGTACGCCGCGATTTTAATTTTTCTGTTGATGTGTGTGCTGCAAACTCATGGGCACACTATCAATTACCAGCTGGATAGGGATAGTAATGGTTCGGTATTTTTAAAATACCTGCTGTTGGGTTACGAGCACATTATACCTCTTGGTTTCGATCATATCCTATTTATACTTTGTGTTTTCTTTCTCAATACCAGTATAAAGAAGATAGTACTGCAGGCATCCATGTTCACCATAGCGCATTCCATCACCCTTGGCTTGGCTATGTATGGTATTATAAAGCCACCAAGCAACCTTGTGGAACCGCTTATAGCATTGTCAATAGTATTTCTTGCGCTTGAGAATGTGTATTCCAGCAAAGTAAAGCCATGGCGAATGGTTATGATCTTCATATTCGGTATGGTACACGGTATGGGCTTTGCCGGGGCGCTGTCTCAATTGGGAATGCCTCAGTATGCCTTCGCAACGGCGCTCATCAGTTTTAATGTGGGCGTGGAACTGGGCCAGCTCAGCATCATCCTATTCATGTATTTTGTAGTGGCCAGGACTTTTTCGGGTAAGTCCTGGTATCGTAACCGTATTGTTATTCCGGCCTCTCTTATTATAGCGCTTATAGCAAGTTACTGGACCATAGAGCGTATTTTCTTCACTGCGCAGGGAGCATAAATATTGTAGATTTAACGCGACTATTGTACCATGTTTTATTAAAAAAAATACTGTTGGCTTTTATGGCTACCTTCACAGACATTGATATTCAGTCGATGTGGGTAAAAAGAATACAAAATGGATGTCAGGGAACTGAAAGAACAGATAGACGGGATACGCAATGCTATGTCTCGTGAACAGAATGGTGTAAACACCAATAAAAAAGCAAACTTGCAGGTTTGGGAAAACCGTATAGCAGATATTGAGGATGAAATAGTAGTGAAGCAAAAAGAAGAGGACAAACAAGCCGCGCAGATTGCTGCTGCTGTGGTTACAGAATAAATACTTTAGGTCTTGCGCCTGTTGCGGCACGTTCTTTTTATAACATAAATTAAATGAAATTTATTTATGGAAAAGCGCGTAATTGGTGTAGTACTAACTTTACTTGGAGTATTGGGACTAATAATAGCTGGTGTTAACTTTGTTTCTCATGGCGCTGGCGAAGGTAGTGGCATGAGGGCGTTAGCCGTATATGGCATCATAGGACTATTATTCTTTTTCTCAGGAATTGGTCTTATCCGCAGTACTCGCGATATTGCAAAAAATAATGAGCATGTAAGCTAATTACATGCTCATTATTTTTTAATGATCCCGCACGTTTCATTCCAGCGAATGTATAGTATGAAGGAGGCGTTTCCAACGCATGTCTGCAATTGGGCCGCCGTCTCCGTAGCTCAGCCAGATAAACCACGCTTTACCTACAATATGATCTTCGGGCACAAAGCCCCAATAACGGGAATCAAGCGAATTGTGACGATTGTCTCCCATCATCCAGTAGTAGTCCATTTTGAAAGTGTAAGCTGTAGCCGGCTTTCCGTTGATGATAAATTTACCATTTTGTTCTTCTAGGATATTACCCTCATAGTTGGCAATAATACGCCGGTACAAGGCTATATTGCCGGGTGTTAAAGTAACTGTAGTACCTGCTTTTGGTATTGTTATAGGGCCGTAGTTATCTCTATTCCATTTAAAATTGCTGGTGTCTAAAGGGAATACCCATTCTCCAGCTTCCTTTGGGGCTGTACCTGCAGGTTCTTCCTCGTACACGTCAACTGATGTAACATTAGACGCTTTCTGTAAGGCTGCTACCTGGTCGTTTGCAAGGTTGTAAATATATACGCTGTTATTTAGCGTTGCAACTAACTCTGCTTCGTCATCCACAGCTGGCGGTCTTCCGTTTGTCCTTACCACGTAGTTCAGTTTTGAATGAGGATACAACGTATTGAGTTTGCCATTTACATACACTATAGCATTCTTCACTTCAACAATGTCACCCGGTATGCCTACACACCTTTTTATCAGATTCTCTTTCTTGTCAACCGGGCGCGTAACAATATGGTATTTGCTTAGTATGGCATCCCTGCCATATAGGCGGCACAGCTGGTAATAATCCATGTCAGGCTTTTCTATAATTGCGGTATCACCTGAAGGGCCATTAAAGACTACAATGTCATTGCGCTCTACATGTCCAAAACCCGGTAGGCGATGGTATTTCAATTCAACTGCATCAGTATATGATTTTCCACCGGTCAAGGGAATTGTGTTATGTATTAGAGGCAATGCAAGAGGTGTATTGGGTATGCGCGGGCCATAAGCCATTTTGTTTACAAACAGGTAGTCATTGATAAGCAGGGTACCTTCCATCGAACCACTAGGTATGGTGTATGCCTCGCACGAAAAGGTGCGGATAAGGGTTGCTGTAAATAAGGCAAATACTCCGGCGTCCAGCCATTCACGCCAGGCGGGCTTTTTTGCCTTGTCTGATGTGCGCTTCTTACGTTTAAATAACATAGCAGGAAATTTAGTATGGCAATAGGAACGTTGGTTATATTGTATTTATTGTATTAGTAATGTTGCAATGCAAGCTTCTCAAGATAGATTTTAGAAAATAATTAAGAGATAATTTGAAATAATGAACACTGTTCAGTAAATTTGCATTGTAATTGTGATTATGGGTATTACAGAAAGGAAAGAAAGGGAAAAGCAGGAAATGCGCGACAAGATCATTGACGCCGCTATTTCTATGTTTTTAGAGGAAGGATATGAAAAAACATCCATTCGTAATATAGCAGAAAAAATAGAGTACAGCCCTGCAACTATCTATCTGTATTATAAAGACAAAGACGAATTGTTGTACGATGTACAAAAGCAGGCCTTTGGCAAGCTGGATGATGTATTCAGGGAAAAGATAACAGCTGCAGATCCATTTGAGCGCCTGGAGCAAATATGTCGCACCTATGTATGGTTCGGTATAAACAATCCTGAGCTGTACGATCTCATGTTCATCATAAAGGCCCCTATGAATGCCATAGATGATAATGAATGGCACAATGGTGATCAGGCTCTGAATGCACTGATAGGCTGTGTGACAGAGTGTCTGAGTAAACAAGAGATCAGATTTTCAGACCCACGTGTTGCGGCTTTGTCCATATGGTCAATGGGGCACGGTCTTATATCATTAAACATACGTTGCCGTATAAAAGAGGAACTTATCGGTAATATAGACAAAGAAGAAATGATCAACAAGTGTATAAATGAATATGTACAACTAATTAAAAAATAATAGCCAATAGCTCAGTATCTAATTTAGGATACTGAGCTATTTTTTTGCCTCATTAATAAACAGTGTTCATTATGTCAACAACAATAAACAAAAAAATTACGTTCATTTACATTGCGTTGTTTTTATGTGGCTCGCTTTTATCAAAAGCCCAGTCCAGCACGCTTGATGCATATATCCAGGAAGCATTTAGCAATAACAACGGATTAAAACAGCAACAGTTACAGTGGCAGAAATCGCTTTTTGCACTTAAAGAAGCTCGTTCCCTATTCTACCCTAATGTAAGTGTGTTGGGCAGTTATAACAAAGCTGACGGTGGCCGTACCATAGATCTGCCCATAGGTGATCTGTTTAATCCGGTATATAGCACCTTGAATCAAATCACGGCCAGCAATTCTTTTCCCACATTAAAGAATGAATCTATCCTGTTGAATCCGGATAATTTTTACGATGCGAAGTTTAGAACTGTATTGCCACTTGTAGATGCAGAGATCTATTACAATAAAAAAATCAAGAACGTAATGATCAGTCAGCAACAGGCTGCGGTAAACGTATATAAGCGGGAACTGGTGAAAGAGGTGAAATATGCATACTACCAATACTACCAGGCAAGTAAGGCTATTGATATTTATAATAACTCGCTGCAGTTGGTAAATGAAAATATAAGGGTTAATGAAAGCCTGCTACGCAATGGTGTAAGGAACAGCACTGCACTTACAAGAGCAGAAACTGAAAAACAAAAGATAAACGCATCGATAACAGAGTCTGAAAATAATCAGAAAAATGCGCAGGCATACTTCAACTTCTTACTGAATAAGCCACTTACCGAGGCTGTGGTTATAGATACAGAGGCAGTAGCGCAGCTACCCAATGTTGTGGAAGATAATGCTTTGGATGTAACACAGCGGGAAGAGCTATTGCAGCTTAAAGATGCTACTGCTATCTATGCACTGAATACCCAATTAAAAAGAGCCTACTTGGTGCCGAAGCTCAATACTTTTTTAGACTTGGGTACGCAGGGCTTCAACTGGCAATACGATAATAAAACACAATACTATTTCTGGGGAGTAAATCTGCAATGGGATCTGTTTGCTGCGGGGCGTAACAATTACAAAATAAAACAAGCCACCATAGATCAGGCTGTTTCAAGCATAGCATATGATGATGCCGAAAAAAGTTTCATGCTGCAACTTACCCAGGCGCTGAATAACTATAACTCAGCCCTGGCAAATTATAAAAGCGCAGAAGAGCAGTTGCAACTGGCTACCAAATATTATAGTGATCAGCTGAAAGTATATAAAGAAGGGCAGCTGCTTTATATAGAGCTGATAGATGCACTCAACCAATTAACAAGTGCTAAGCTGCAGGAAAGCATTACACTGGCAAATGTGCATATAGCCGCCGCTGCAATAGAACGTAACAAGGCTACTTATCCCATCAACAACAAATAAAATATAGAAAACATGAAAAAAATTGCATTTATAGTATTAGTTGTGCCTTCCATGGTATTCCTGGCAGCTTGCGGGCATAAAAAAGAAGCTACTGCAAATGTTATCACTACAGACGCCATACCTGTAAAAATAATGGCGCTTAATAAGCAGGATGATACAACATCTATTGCGGTTTCAGGACAGTTTACTACCGATGATGAGGTGTACCTGTCGTTTAAAACTGGCGGCATTATTAACCACATATACGTAAAGGAGGGGGACGCTGTAAAGAAAGGACAATTGTTAGCTACCCTCAATTTAACCGAGATAAACGCACAGGTGGATCAGGCTAAACTCGCGTATCAAAAAGCTACACGCGATTACCAGCGCACACAATCGCTGTATAGGGATAGTGTGTACACGCTGGAACAATTGCAAAATTCAAAAACTACTGTTGATCTTGCCCGTCAGCAGTTAAACACTGCCGAGTTTAATCTTACCTATTCAGAGATAAGAGCTACTGCTAATGGCTTTGTGTTGCACAAAATGGTGAGCGAAGGACAATTGGTGAATTCCGGAACACCTGTGTTCCAGACCAATGGTGCAGGAGCTGGTAATTGGATTTTAAAGGTGGGCATTAGCGATAAAGAATGGGCCGCAATACATGCAAATGATAAAGCGGTTATAAACCTGGAATCTATGCCCGGGAAATCCTGCGAAGGTAAAGTAGTGCGCAAAACAGAAGGGGTAGATGCAGCTACAGGGTCTTTTGGTGCAGACATACAATTAACTGGCGAGAAGCCTTCTTCTCTTGGTGCAGGTATGTTTGGCAGAGCTACTATTTTTAGCAGTAGACAACAGTCTGTTAACGATGGCGAATGGGTTATTCCATACGATGCTTTGCTGGATGGTGATAACAATGCAGGCTATGTATTTATTACTAACGATAATAAAACCGCTGCTAAAATAAGGGTAACTGTTGCTGGTATAAAGAAAGATAAGGTCATCATCACAGATGGATTGCAAAGTGCTAAAGCGCTTATTATTTCAGGCAGCGCTTATTTAACCGAAAACAGTCCCATCAAAATCATTCAATAACAAGCAAAAAAAGCTGCAATGAAAATATCTGAATATGCGGTAAAAAATTACCAGTTCACACTGGTCATTTTTATCATGGTCATTGTTTTGGGCATCTCTACCATTATGACCATGCCCAGGTCCGAAGACCCCGAAACACATGCGCCCACTTTTCCAATAATAGTTGTGTACCCCGGTACCAGCCCCAAGGATATGGAAGAGTTGGTGGTGAAACCTTTGGAGAAGGAAATATACAGCCTTGAAAGCATAAAGCGCATACGTACCAGTATTAGCGATGGTATTGCTGTGATACGGGTGGAGTATAAGTACAACAGTAACGTAGATAATAAGTACCAGGAAATAGTACGTGTAGTAAATAGTAAACGCTCAGAGTTGCCATCTGATATATTTAGCATTGAGGTGCAAAAATTTCAACCTTCTGATGTGAATATTATGCAACTGGCCCTGATATCAGAAAATGCTCCGCGCGATAAAATGAAGTACTACTCAGATAAGTTGCAGGACGAGCTGGAGAAAGTACCATCGCTAAAGAATGTGAAGATATTTGGATTGCCAGACCAGCAGGCACGCATAGAGCTGGACCTGAATAAAATGGCGCAAATGCATATACCGTTGAGCGCAGTAATGAGCAGTATACAAAGTGAAATAGCAGATATACCAGGAGGTAGTGTGGATGCAGGCAATAAGACGTTTAACATAAAGACAAGTGGCAATTACAGATCGGTAGATGAGATAAGCAATACTATTGTGTATGCTGCCAACGGTAAGAACATTTTTTTGAAGGATGTAGCCAAGGTGTATAAGGGTTATGAAGAAGAAAAATACATGACCAGGCTTAATGGTTACAGGTGTGTGTATATAGTGGCTGCACAAAAGGATGGCGAGAATATTGGTAACGCACAAAAAATATATAAGCCTGTAATAGAAAAATTTAAAAAGACTTTACCGCCTGACATGGATCTGGTAATGAGCTTTGACCAGGCTGATAATGTGAATCATAGATTAAGTGGCTTGGGAGAAGATTTTTTGATTGCAATTTTGCTGGTGGCAATAACCCTTTTACCCCTTGGTTTCAGACCCGCACTGATAGTGATGATCTCTATTCCCCTTTCATTGGCTATCGGCATCACGCTGTTGCATGTGTTTGGTTACAATCTTAACCAGCTTAGTATTGTAGGGCTTGTTGTAGCGCTAGGGTTGTTGGTAGATGACAGCATAGTTGTAGTGGAAAATATAGAGCGTTGGATGCTGGATGGCCATACGAAGTATGAGGCTACACTCAAGGCAACAGGGCAAATAGGGCAGGCTGTAGTGGGGTGCACAGCGGCTTTGATCATAGCATTTATGCCTCTGTTGTTTTTACCTGAAGGCGCTGGTGATTTTATAAGGGGCTTACCTCTCGCCGTTGTACTCTGTGTAATAGCTAGTATGGCGGTTTCCCTTACAATTATACCGTGGCTAAGCAGTATTTTATTGAAGGAGCATACAGGGAATCCTGAAGGCAATATCTTTATGCGCGGCCTTAAGAAAATAATACATGGCAGCTATGCCCGCCTGTTAGATGTAGCATTGAATGCTCCTGTAAAAACTATTGTGGTAGCAGTTCTCATCTTTGGCGGATCTATTTTTGTATTCAAGCTGGTAGGTTTCAGTTTATTCCCTGCATCTGAGAAGCCACAGTTTCTGGTCAATATTACAACACCGCCACAATCAAACCTGCCTTATACAAACAGTGTAAGCAAGCTCATTGAAAAAGAATTGCAAAAGGAACCATTGATCAAATACTTTTCTACCAACGTAGGTAAGGGTAATCCGCGCGTGTACTATAATGAATCGCAGGAAAATGAGCGTTCTGATTATGCACAAATATTTGTTCAGTTGGACCCTGTAACAACTCCTGATGAAAAGCTCGCGCTGATAGAGCGGCTGCAAAAGAAATGGACACCCTATCCCGGTGCTAAAGTAGAGGTGAAAAACTTTGAACAAGGACCGCCCATTGTTGCACCGGTTGAAATAAGGTTGTTTGGCGATGACTTGGATACCTTACGGATGCTGGCAGGGCAAATGGAGCAACTGTTGAAAAATACAGAAGGAACTATTTATGTCTCTAACCCGGTAAGTCTTCTAAAGTCCGATATTAAGGTGGATATTAACAGGGAAAAAGCCCAGTTGCTGGATGTGCCGACTGTAAATATTGACCGCACTGTGCGCCTGGCTATAGCCGGCCTTAACATGGGTAAGTTTACAGATGATAATCAAAAAGACTTTGACATAATACTTACCCGTCAGCAGGCAGATCGCCCCAATCTGGATCTTTTAAGTAATCTATTTGTAAACAATAGTAAGGGACAGGCTATACCCTTAAACCAATTAGCAACTCTAAAGCTTGAGGCTTCTCCTGTAAGCATCAACCACCAGGAGAAGATAAGGGTGGTATCAGTAAAAGCCAATGTACAAAAAGGCTTTTTGGCAGACAGAGTAATAAAGGATGTGATTGGCAAGATGGATCATGTAAAACTACCTATGGGCTACAGTTATGAAATGGGCGGAGAGGTGGAATCCAGTAATGACTCATTTGGTGGCTTACTTACTATTATCATCATTACTGTGTTTATGTTTATTGCTGTATTAATACTGGAGTTCAGGACATTTAAAAGCACACTTATCGTTCTGTCGGTTATCCCATTAGGGATAGTAGGGGCAGGTATGGCGTTATGGGTTACAGGTAATTCATTATCGTTCGTGGCTATCATTGGCCTTATAGCCCTTGCGGGTATTGAAGTTAAGAACACAATACTCCTGGTCGATTTCACCAACCAGTTAAGAGCACAGGGGAAATCGCTGGAAGAGGCAATACGTGAGGCGGGAGAGGTTCGTTTCTTGCCCATCATTCTTACTTCACTCACGGCTATCGGAGGATTGATGCCTATAGCAGTTTCAACTAATCCGCTTATTGCTCCGCTTGCTATTGTATTGATTGGTGGGCTCATCAGTTCTACATTATTATCCCGTATTGTTACGCCGGTAGTCTATAAACTAATGCCACCGAAGGTTGATTTAATAGAGAATGCCGGGTAGAATTCATTAGTTAGATTTGTTATTAAGGGCTTCAATCTTCGAAGCCCTTAATCTTTTGGCTCAATCGGTATAAAATAATAGTCTGCCATCGGAGCTTGATGCAGTACCATAACACTTCCGGCTCCATATATAGGTTGGTTGAGAGGCAATACTACTGGTGGGGTATAATTAAAATCTAGCATTACATTTATAGAGGGCACCCAGATGTTGTTTCCCTTTTTGTACATAAGCACCCACGGTGTACGTAATATCATATTAATAGGAGTAGAATTACAATATTAAGGTTCTGTTGCACCTGGCTGACGTAAACCTTCATTGATATTTATATTTTAGGTGTTTTAGGGCATAGTTATAAATTACAGTAGTATCTTTTACTGTATTATTTCCGTGGAACGATTTTTATTTATTGTAATTTTTACCTCAAATACATGAGAATATAAATGAAGAAACTTATAATCTTAATCATAGTTCTCTTATGTACCCATAACTCATACGCCAGGCGTAATGACAGTCTCTGGATGGCTAGGCGCTACACCAAAATAGAGCAGTATATTCCTATGCGCGATGGAACACATTTGTTCACATCCATCTATGTACCGGATAATAACGCAGAGCAACATCCTATATTGCTCACGCGTACTCCTTATTCCTGTGCACCATACGGGGCAGATACGCTCAGGGATTTCTGGAGTACTTATGAGAAGGCATACCTGCAGGAGCATTATATACTTGTGATTCAGGACGTGCGAGGCAAATGGATGAGTGAGGGTAAGTTTGAGGACGTGCGTCCTTGCAAAACTGAAAAGAAGACAAACAAAGATGTAGATGAAACTACGGACTGTTGGGATACAATAGATTGGCTGGTGAAAAATATTCCTAACAATAATGGTAAAGTAGGTCTGTTTGGCACTTCGTATCCTGGTTTTTATTCACTTATGGGGGCTGCATGCGGACACCCGGCGCTAGTAGCCGTTAGCCCACAGGCGCCATGTATAGATTGGTTCACAGGCGATGATGATCATCACAATGGGGCCTTCTTTGTTATGGATGAATTTGATTATGACGGCCCTTATGGGCTAGGTTTTGGTGTGCCTCATCCTCAGCCCACTTCTAGGCCGCCTCTTTCAATTAGCTATCCGGTGCACGACAATTACAAGTTTTATCTTGAAAATGAACCGTTATCTAAACTGACACGACTAACAGGAGATACTATACGTTTCTGGAAAGATTTGATGAATCACGGGGACTATGATGATTGGTGGAAAGCCCGCGATGCCCGCAAGGCGGCAAAAGACCTGAAACCAGCTATGCTGTGGGTAGGCGGTACCTTCGACGCCGAAGACAATTGGGGCGCATGGAATGGCTACCTCACTGCTGAAAAGAACAATCCACACATGGCATTCAATAAGTTGGTAATGGGCCCATGGTATCATGGGCAATGGTCTAATAACGATGGAACACACTTAGGCAATATTAGTTTCGGGAGCAACACATCCACATGGTATCAGCAGAATATTGAGATCCCTTTCTTTAACTATTACTTGAAAGGGGAAGGTGACATTTCTAAAATAGCCAAAGCAACTGTTTTTATTAGCGGGGCCAATGAATGGAAAGAATTTGCTCAATGGCCACCCAGGAGAAAACAAGACGAAAAGATATACCTGCAGGATAATGACGCACTTGGTTGGAAAATACCCAGATCAGCAAGTAGCTATAACGAATATGTAAGCGATCCGCACAAGCCAGTGCCCTATACACAAGATGTCCATTTTAATCGCACACGTAATTATATGACCGATGATCAGCGGTTTGCAGACAGAAGGCCTGATGTGGCCAGCTTTAAAACAGATATACTGCAAGAAGATGTAACGCTGACTGGCAATGTATTAGCATCTTTACAAGTCTCTATATCTACTACTGATGCAGACTTCGTGGTAAAATTAATAGACGTATTCCCAGATAGTCTTTCGTATAATTACGTGAATATTTATGATGACCCTGATCCGGTGCTGAAGTACCCCATGGGCGGATATGAAATGTTGGTTCATGGCGAAATATTACGAGGCAAGTATAGGAATAGTCTTGGAAAGCCAGAGCCGTTTGTGCCGGGAAAAATAACACCCGTATCTTTTAAAATAGGTGATGTGGCACATACTTTTAAAAAGGGTCATCGTATTATGGTACAGGTACAAAGTAGCTGGTTCCCGCTAGTGGATATGAACCCTCAGCGGTTCGAGAATATTTACAAGGCAAAGAAAGAGGATTTTCAAAAATCTACAATACGCATATATCACGATAGCCAGCATCCAAGCTACCTTGTATTGCCGGTATTTAAAGGTGAGCAGCTATAACTAACTTATGTTTACTTTAGAGGGGGATGGTAGAAACTAAGAAACGCACTACTGCAAAAAAGATCCGCCCTTTACTGCTTGCCTGTGTCATTTTTTTTACGGTTTCAGGTGGGCCGTACGGGTTAGAACCTTTGCTGCAATATGCCGGCGACCATGCCAGTTTGCTACTGCTGGTTACCGTCCCGTTTTTATGGGACATACCCGCAATACTCACGGTGCTGGAACTGAACAGTATGATGCCCATTAATGGCGGATACTATAAATGGGTGCGTCATGCATTAGGCAATAGGTGGGGGTTCTATGAAGGGTTATGGACATGGTTTTATACGTTTGTTGATCTGGCTATCTACCCTGTATTATTTGTACAGTATGCATCCTATTTGTTTCCTGGGCTTGATGTGTATAAGATTCCTGTGTGTCTAGTTATTATTTGGTCGTCTGCTATGTTAAATATTGCTGGTATAGTGCCGGTAGGTAAGATATCATCACTCTTGAGTGTGCTGGTTATAATGCCATTCATTATCTTGTTCGTCCTTTTTTTCTGCACGCACACAGCAGGCCCATTACCCTCACCATCTTTTCATGGTGTCGCATATCCATCTCTTGGCTTGGCGCTATATACGATCATGTGGAACTTTTTGGGATGGGACAACGTGACTACCTATGCTGAAGAGGTGGAAAATCCAGTACGGTCTTACCTTATTTCTATAGTAATTGCTTTTATAACCATATTGGTAATGTATGTCCTGGTGATGTTTGTAGCACAGCAATCAGGCATAAATCATGCAGACCTTACAACTAAAGGCTTCCCGGCTTTAGCCGCGCTTATAAGCGGCCATTGGTTAGGTGTTCTTATTGCAGGTGGGGGCATGGCAAGCACCTTAGGCATATATAATGCTAACTTACTGTCCGTGTCGCGTCTGCCCAAAGTTATGGCCGATGATAAGCTGTTGCCAGGTGCACTCAGCAGGCTGCATCCCACATTGCAGACACCTTATATCTCCATACTGGTCTGCTCCATGGTAGTGAGCCTTATGGTGCTATGGACATTTGCAGATCTGCTGATCATTGATGTGACCATTTATGGTGCAGGGCTCTTCCTGGAATATTTCTCGTTGATAAAGCTGAGAGTGACTGCCCCTGATATGCACAGGCCATTCAAAATTCCACTCAATGTGCCTGCCCTTGTTTTGTTAATCGCCTTGCCCATTATCATTTATTTCATAGCCCTTACTGGAGTATGTCTATCTACAGGAGACGCTGCAAAACCGGCATTTTTTGCAATCATTGTTTTGCTTATACCGGAACTGGTTTGGCGAATTATGATTTGGCGTCGACCGGAGATTCAACTCATGAAGTAAACATAAAATCAACCTTTTTTGAATGATGGTGATGTAACTACTTGAAATGACATCCATTCGTTTTGGGTTATGCCAAATGCATGTGAACAACTTACATAAAGCTAGCGGACTCAATACTATAGTAAAATGAATATAAAGTAATAATTTTATTTCATGGCCATAGATGCGGATGTTGTTATTGTAGGTGCAGGTCTTGCAGGTCTTGTTGCTGCACATGAATTGATCGATAAGGGCTTGCGTGTCGTGATCCTCGATCAGGAGCCAGAACAAAATTTAGGCGGTCAGGCATTCTGGTCATTAGGTGGTCTGTTTCTTGTTGATTCACCTTTGCAAAGGCGAATGGGCATTAAGGATAGTTATGAGCTTGCAATGCAAGATTGGATGGGCACCGCACAGTTTGATAGAAAAGAAGACTATTGGCCAAGAAAATGGGCTGAGGCTTATGTAGCATGGGCTGCAGGTGAAAAATACTCCTGGCTGAAGCAATTAGGGATCAAATTCTTTCCTGTAGTTGGATGGGCTGAACGAGGTGGTTACGGAGCCATAGGTCATGGCAATTCAGTACCCCGTTTTCATCTTACCTGGGGCACAGGCCCTGGAGTTTTACAGCCTTTTACAGATCGTATAAACGCTGCATCCACAGCTGGTTTGGTTCAATTAAAGTTCAGGCACAGGGTCAAAGAGTTAATAACGGTTAACGGTGCTATAAAGGGAGTTGTTGGTGATATCCTGGCAGCAAGTGATGTAAAGCGAGGGCAGAGAAGTAACGATGATGTCATTGGTGATTTTACTATTAATGCTCCGGTAATTGTTGTAACCTCTGGCGGCATTGGGGCTAATCATACAATGGTCAGGAAAAACTGGCCAGAACGTTTAGGCAAACCTCCTGGGCATATGCTTTCGGGTGTTCCTGAGTATGTGGATGGACGCATGATAGGTATCGTAGAAAAAGCTGGAGGAAATGTTATTAATCCTGACAGAATGTGGCACTATACTGAAGGCATAAAGAACTGGGATCCCATATGGAAAGAGCATGGCATCCGGATATTGCCTGGTCCATCATCTATGTGGTTCGATGCGGAAGGTAAGCGGTTACCTGTGCCGTTATTCCCGGGATTTGATACCCTCGGAACGCTTAGCCATATTATGCATACGGGCTATGATTATTCTTGGTTTATCCTGAATCAGAAAATCATTCGTAAAGAATTCGCATTGTCTGGCTCAGAACAAAATCCTGATATTACAGGCAAGGATTGGCGTATGGTCTTAGGGCGGGCAATCGGAAATAAGGCTACAGCTCCTGTTGAGGCATTTAAACTGCATGGGGAAGACTTTATTGTAAGGGATAATCTGAAAGATCTGGTTGATGGAATGAATGCTATTACTCCGAATGCGCTTATAAATTTTGATGCCATTAGCAAAGAGATAATTGCCAGGGACAGGGAAACAGAAAATGAATTCAGCAAAGACTTGCAGATTACTGCTATCAGAGGTGCAAGAAAATATTTAGGCGACAAACTGATACGTACTGCGCCAATACATAAGATACTCGATCCATCAGCTGGACCTTTAATAGCTGTGAAACTGCATATTCTTACTCGTAAAACATTGGGTGGAATTGAAACTGATTTACAAGGTCGTGTGCTTAATGCAGAAGGACAAGTAATCGAGGGGCTATTTGCAGCAGGCGAGGCAGCTGGCTTTGGTGGTGGCGGTATGCATGGTTACAGGGCATTAGAAGGAACGTTCCTGGGCGGCTGTATGTTTTCAGGGAAAACTGCAGGCCAAAGCATATGCAGTTTGTTTTGACAGATCAAATCTGATTAGATAAACCGGTTGCTAATGTTTGCAAATTTTTAATCACTGAAATTTGAACCTATGTCTTGGTCCAAATTTCAGAAGCATTGCCTTAATTATTTACTCGTCTGACTATTGTCTGATCAATTTCATGGAGTTAACCACCCCATTACTCGACATGATCTTCACAATATAATATCCTATAGGAAGTTCTTTTACGTCCATCAGCATTTGGTTCTGTAGGTTTCCCGTTTGTGTTTTTACAACCTGGCTTGCGAGGTTATAAATGGCAACTGCCTCAATTTTAGAATCATCCTTAATTGTGAGTTCATCGCCATTTACCGGGTTGGGGAAACAAGAAATAGAACCAATGGCTTGTACATTGCTAACTGCCGATGATGGTGGAGGACAATCTGTCGAAGCTCCAGTCGTTATGTCTATACCTGCTGGCGTGGCATCGTAAGGCACAATTGCATTCCCCTTACTGCTCGGTATGGTTATAGAGGAACAATTCTTAAAAACAAGTCCATTTACAAAATTAGTTACCAATCCGCTAGTTGTTGCGGTGATCTGCACACTATCAAAAACAATATTGGTTACGTAGGCTTCAGGTAACCCATAAATAATTCCGGCATAGGTCGAATTATTGACAATGATGTTCTTAAAGGTAATGTTTTCCCACATCGGGGTATTGCCTGTTACAGCCGCAGCGGTTTGGGCAGAAGCCGGGTAGGGCTCAGTAGGATACCAACTGGTAATGTAGAAAGGGTATTTTACATTGTTCATGGTGATGTTTGAATACACTAGTGAAGTATCATGACCTCCCCGTGTACGGTTAGATTTAAGACGAATGCCATTAGTCGTTCCATTGTAAGTACAGCTATCTACCAAAATATTTTCCACATTACTTGCATAACTCCCAACCGATGTGCCGTGACCATTACCAAAAACGCAGTGTTTGATTGTGATATTCTGTGCGTAACTGTCCATCGCCACATTGTCATCTCCTTCAGATAGATTGCAATTCAGGATATCTACACCATTCCAGTACCAAATATCTATAGCATCGGTGTTGGGCGATGTAGCAGGCGCAATAACAGTAATGTTAGATATAGTTCCGTTTGCGCCCATGTTACTGCTTTGACCAAGACAAACGTGAACATTAGGTGCATTCTGTAGTGTAATGCCAGTAATTAGAACCTTGTTGCAGCCTTTAAACCTGATCAGGTAAGGCCGTTGAATATTAGAATTGGCATTATAAGCGGTCCACCAGGCGCTCCCATCGCCTTCTATTACTCCCGCTCCGCTCACCTCAATATTGCTCAGGCCGCTACCGTAAATAAAGTTGGTATAAGCATTTGTCGTTCCGTTGTTTGGATAAGAACCTGCTGGCTGGCCGTTGCCGTTTCCGTAAGGCATCATTTGTAAAGTTGCCCCGGCCGATATATATAGATTCACATTGCTCTTCATAGTAATAGGGCCACTCAAAAATGTGCCGGCTGGAATAACTACCATACCACCTCCGGCTGTGTTTGCCGCAGTAATAGTCGCATTAATAGCGCTTGCATTATCACTATTTGTAGTGCTTGCTCCATAATTGGTAATTATGAACTGGGTAGTGGGGATAGTAGGCAGTATAACCCCTGCACGAACCATTGATAAACATGTGCTCAAAAATAAAACGGTTGCTAAAATAAATTTACTGTTTTTCATTGTTAACTATTTTATCCTTTGTTAAAATGATTGAATAAACCAATCGTGCTTGGTAGAGCGATTTATACGCTCTGATCAATTATTATATTAAAAAAGGGTTGGAGGTAGGATTGAGCAGACAGTGGTAACTCATTACTGTCCTTTGGCAAACATAGCGGTTTTATCTACTTAAAATCCATGATGGTCTGATAATATCTACGCAATCGATGTCCACAGAATTTCTTTAGAATTGCATATTTTTCTTAGTCCATATCACTCGAAATTATGACAAGGTAAGATCTTCTTCGCTGCCAGGTATATTGGAGACATTGATCGTAAACCGTATTTGGACACTAGTGCCATTATCCGTGTCAATATCGATCGTGCCTCGGAGGTCGAGTGTCAATCCTTTGATCAGCTCCAGGCCTAGTGAGTTTAGTTCTTCGCCAACCTGCTGTTTGAACCCTACTCCGTTGTCTGAAATTGACAGATAGATTTCGTTCTTGATTCTTTTTAACCATACAATTATTTCTCCCCTTTTGTGCGCAGGGAATGCGTACTTAAAAGCATTATTTATTGTTTCATTAACTATCAGCCCTATGGGTATAGCCTGCACAGCATCCAGCTTTATAGTTTCTGTATGTAGTGTTACTTGTATGTATTCAGGTGAACCAAAGCTTTCTTTCAGGTACTCTACAAATTCAGTCAGATATGTTTTCATATCTACCACCTTAATGTCATCCGACTGATATAGTTTTTGATGGATAAGGGACATTGCGTAGATGCGGTGACGACTGTTCTCTATCGCCTTTAGCGCATCATCTTCAAGGTAGGCCGCCTGTGATTCTAAAAGACATATAACCGTATGCAGGTTATTCTTTACTCTGTGATGCACTTCTTTTATAAGCCATTCTTTTTCTCTTACTAGTTTTTGCAATGCGGTGTTCTTCTCTATTATAACCATATTCACTTTCTGTTTTTCCCTATACCGTCGGTATTGCATTCCTATAACCAGTATAAACAGAATTATTGCTGCCAAAGTCACATTTCGGGTTAGCCGGGCATTTTTAAGTTGTACCTGGTCTAATGTGGCATTTTGTGTTAAAAGTTTAATGTCATCGTCTTTCTTTTGCGTTTCATACTTCACTTGCAATTGTTGTATTTGCTTACTTTTTTTCTCTGTAAAAAGCGAGTCCTCTAGTGCTTTATATTCCAGCAAATGGGTAAATGCTCCCTTATAATCTTTCCGGGCTGAGTCTAGCCTATACCATAGATGCAGGTTGATCTCTCTAAATTTAGGTACATGGGCTTTCTCGATAAATTGTTGGTTAGCTACAAGGCAGGCTGCGGCTTTATCATAATCTTTAATGGAAAAATAATAACCAATAAGAACAGGATAGGAATACGCGATGTTGAATTTACTTACGCCTGGTTGGTTGATTAGATTTATTAATTCTGCTGCATACTTGGCCGCTTTTTCGCGTTGCTGCAATTTTACCAGGATGCCTAGATAGGAATATTGAAATTTTATTTTGTCGTTAACGATGCGTAATGCACTGCTATACGATCTGGCAACTTCATCTAGCACCTCAAGTGCATCTTTATTTTTGTTTAAGACTGATAAAGAACCGGCAAGGTTTATGGAGATAGAAAGGACGGAAGATGTGTCCGCATTTTTTTTTGCTATTAACAAAGCATCTTTCAGATATGGTATGGCTTGGGTTCTCTGATCAAGATCTTCCAATGACATTGCAATTATGTTGTTAACCTCACAATAAAGGGAAGTTGAATCCTTCATCTGCTTACATATCTCTAGTGCTTTAAACTGGTACTGTAAACAATTTTCGTAGTCTGCCTGTACGAAGTAATAGATTCCCAATAAATTATATAGTCTTTGTAATTTCTTATAGTTGAGCGCTGTTAACATTTGGCGACTTTCATTCAAAGATTTTAGTGCAAAAGGGAAATTCCCGGTAGACAGATACATTTCTCCTTGGTCTTGAAGTGTTAATGCTTCTTCTACTTTGTTGCCACACTGTTTAAAAAGCATTACCGCCTGCTTGATTTCATTGGCTTTAGAAGCGATCTCTTTTGGATTTTCCGCATCGTAGTAAACAAATAGCGCCTTGTGGGCATTGGCTATCAAGCACTTGTCAGGGCTGTTTTTAAGCAGCTCAATTGCTTTAATTATAGAAATCTGTGCTTCTTGCGATGGCCCCTTCACCTGCAGCAAAATACCCTTTTCAAGTAAAATATGCCCCTCAGCTTCGCCCGACTTTAGTTTTTCATTTAATTGTTCAGCTTTGCTGATCCAAAGCGCTGCAAGGTTAAGATCGTTCTGACTCTTGCCGGGGTTTTTAATAAGGTAATCAGCGATCTGTAACTGATAATTAATTAGCTCGGCATCTGAGTGGCTTTCTGCTAAAGATTTTTGTAGGGAAGTGAGATCTTCACCGGTGTACACCTGGGAAAAAACAGGTTGGCAAAAGAAGCAAAAGATCACCGCAAGCAGTTTTGCAAATGAAGTGAGTCGTGTTTCAATCTTCATGTTATTGACCATTTAGCATTGTGATATTTTTGGAGTATTTAAATGCATAGCGGTACCCTTTAAGCATTAAAATTTGATTTGTAATCTTTGATGTGGCAGCTGCTGAGAAGCGATTTTATAATCAATTATCTAAATGTAAATGTGCAAATAAATTGGCACATTAAACCAATATATTATTGGAGGCGAAATGTCGTTTCTAGCTTCGTCGAATTGCGATATTTAGTTAGATGAATTATTTATTTATTAAAATAAGTAATTGATTTGCAATAGATTATGTTTTGGCACCGAATTCGCCTCTGACGGGTGCAGTAAGGGGACTATCCTTACCATCAAAGAAAATTATGTGCCGCTTTAACACACGAAGAAAACTTTTTTTACTCAGTATTTTTTTTCTCTTACTCCTAATCCACGCTACCAGCTTATCTGCCCAAAACGTTCAGGCAATTAGTAGAGTAACCGGCACATTAACTAATGAGAGTGGCAAGCCTATGGATTACGCAACGGTAAGCTTGATTCGTATCAAAGATTCAACTATCGTGAAGGGAACACTGACCAATGAAAACGGTATATACGATCTGGGAACCATCCCAGCTGGGGCGTACCTGGTAACGGCCACTTCCATTGGATTTAATAAAGCAAGCAGTAACCCTTTTACTGTTAAAGAGCCATTGATAAGTATTATGGTACCAGTAATTATTATGCACAGCAGCAGCAATTCATTGGGCACGGTAGTAGTTACTGCATCCGCACCTTTAATTGAGCACAGACCTGATATGACTGTAGTAAATGTTGCAAACAGCGTACTCGCAGCTGGTAACACAGCGCTTGAAATACTTGCTAGGGCTCCAGGTGTGACGCTCGATCAGGATGATAATATAAGCCTGAGAGGGAAAAAAGGAGTGACTGTAATGATAGATGATAAGCTTATGTACTTATCCCCTGCACAACTGGCAACCCTGCTAAAGTCAACCGACGGTACAACGATACAGTCAATTGAAATCATTACTAACCCATCTGCAAAATATGATGTTTCTGGAAGCGCAGGCATCATCAATATTAAACTAAAGAAGAGCAAACAGTCTGGCACAGACGGTAATTTTACTGTAGGCACAGGGTACGGCAATTCCTGGAAAGACAATCAAACGTTGTCATTAAATCATAAGGAAGGTGATTTAAATTTATATGGCAGTTTGAGCCATTACGATGTCAGGTATGATAATGATATGCTTATTAACAGGGTAGTTACAGATTCGGCAGGTAACAAAAATTATTTTAAACAGATATCTTACTCTCCGGCCACTATTCACGTTAATAGTTATCGTCTTGGCGCAGATTACGATATCACGAGCAATAATACTGCAGGGGTGTTGGTGAATGGTTACTTTAATAGCGCAAGTGAACATATAGCCAGCCGGACAAATATTGGCGACTCTCCAAATGGAGTAAACTCCTACCTGAATACATTTTCACAAATCAGCAATACTTACAATAATTTTGCATTAAACCTGAATGATAAAGTAAAGCTGGATACATTCGGCCAGTCGCTAGCTATTGACCTTGATTATTCTAGGTTTAATAACGGTCAGCAATCGCAGCATAATACGTTCTATTTTAATTCGGATGGCAGTACTATGTTGACGCCTGGTTACCTACGGCAGCAATCACCATCGGCTATTTCTATATATACGGCCCAGGCTGATTATACTTATCCAATCCGTAAAAACCTGAAGTTGGAAACAGGGGCGAAATTCAGTGACGTAAAAACAGATAATAACTTAGCAGCGCAGCAACAGTTAAATGGTTCTTATGTGAATGATAGTACCCTTAGCAACCATTTTGTTTATACCGAAAAGATTGGTGCTGGCTATGTTAATCTTACTAAAGCCTTTGAAAAAACAAATGTCGCCGTTGGATTGCGCGGGGAATATACAACGTCGGATGGCAACCTGCTGAATAATAATTATGTTGTTAAACGTAATTACTTCGATCTGTTCCCTAGCCTGTTTATTAACCACACTATAAGTGATAAAAACGAAGCACGATTTTCATATAGCCGACGAATAGATCGTCCTGCCTATGATAACCTCAATCCCTTTGTCTATTACCTGGATCAATATACTTATGCGAAAGGTAATCCCTTCTTGAACCCACAATACACTAATAGCTTTGAATTGAGTTATACCTATAATAGGATGATAAATGTGAGCTTAAACTATAGCCATACCAATGACCGCATGACTACAGTATTACTAACCGACCCGGTAAGCGCGGCTACTTATCAAACCAGCATCAATCTGCAAACAGAAAATGCTTATACCCTTAGTATAAACGCACCGTTCACTATCAGCAGCTGGTGGAAGATTAATGCTGATGTTAATGGGTTTTATTTCAACTTTAGATCAGACACGCTGCTTGGCACAAATGTAAGTAAAGGTAAAGCGGCTTACCAGGCCAAATTGATACAGACTTTTCTGTTTTCGAAGAGCTTTAAGGCAGAGTTAATGAGCCGCTATTCATCTTCATTATATGAGGGAATTGCCTTTATTAGCTCAAGGTATTCAAACGATGCAGGAATAAGCTATTCCTTCGCAGGAAAGCGTGCGAATATCAAATTATCTATGAGCGATATTTTCAACACACTGAAAGACCACATCCTTACCGATTATCAGATAAATAATATCGATTTAAGGCAAAAGCGCGAAACAAGGATAACACGGCTAACTTTTACGTACAATTTTGGGAGTGACAAAATAAGATCGAATTCGCATATAACCGGGATGGATGACCTTTCTGGAAGAGTTAAAGGGAGTAATTAATAAAGTATCTATGATAGCTTAGAGTAGGGAATAAATACCTGACAGACTTATGACAGAGCTTATGTTAAATATATTTAATGATAAAGCCGCCTTCTGTCAAAAGGCGGCTTTATCATGATGGTATCAATATTATCTTCAAATATTAACAATCACTTTTCCATTTGAGGTTCCATCAATTACTGCTTTATATGCCTCTTCAATAGTTTCAAATGAATACCCTGTGGGGTCAATAATAGGCGTTAGCTTACCTGCCTCTATCATTGCTGTGGCTTCGCTCATTATCTCACCATGGTGTGCTCTGTGCTTACCTGTTATTAGCGGAAGTAAGGTAAATACCCCTGAATAGGTGCCACCACGGAAGGATAAAGGAGCAATGCTGTGCGTGCCCCAACCCAGTATGCTTACCGCATGGCCTACATACACTTTTACCGCTTTGAACGATGCATCTAACGTTGGCCCACCTACTGTATCCAGCACAATGTCAAACCCTTCATCATCTGAATGTTTGCTAACGTAGTCTTCCACTGATTCCGAAGTGAAGTCAATAAAAGTTGCACCGAAAGATTCTATTAGCTCTTTTTTAGATGGCCTGTCGGTTGCAAATACCTTTGCCCCCTTAGCTACAGCTATCTGTACTGCAATATGGCCTACACCGCCAGATCCACCGTGTATCAATACTGTTTTATGTTGGTCTATCCTGGCCCTGTCAACTAATCCTTCCCAGGCAGTTATAAATCCCAGTGGTATAGCGGCGACTTCGCGCATGGTTAGATTTTTGGGCTTTAATGCAATTAGGTCGGCATCAACAGCAGCATATTCAGCTAGCGAACCCTGTACGCCGGCAATCCCGCCGGTCATACCATATACTTCATCACCTGTCTTGAATTTTACTACATCTTTCCCTACCCCAACTACAACTCCCGCCATGTCTATACCCAAAATTGCCGGTAGTTCAGTCTTCGCGTGGCCCGCTTGACCGCTTTTGATTTTGGTATCCAATGGGTTTACACTTGCAGCTTTTACTTGTACGAGTATTTCATTATTTTTAGGTGCTGGAAGATCTATATTTTTGATAATAAAAGGTGAACCGTAGTGTTCTAAGATCAGTGCTTTCATATTTTCATTTAGTTGGTTAATAATAAGTTTTAGAAATCAGCTTTTACATTTTTATCACTCCGTAAGGTAGTAATGATACCACCAACACTCAAACGAACTTCACACCATATTCATCACATATTTGCCTCACTTGTCTCATGTCAGGCGGCCCGCCCGGTAGCCCAGCAAGCGCAACAAACATTTTTTCGGCACCACCGGGTACCAGCGTCACCCACATACTGGTATCTTTTATAGCCTTAAACCCATGTGGAACATTTTTAGGCATGAATACCATATCCCCTTTTCGAAGTACATGCACTTTTCCGTTTAAAGTGACTTCTAGCTCCCCATCGCTAACCACAAACATTTCGACTTCGCGGGAATGAACGTGCACTGGGATTCCTGAGCCTGCAGGAATCATGCTAAAGATAATTGACATCTTTTCATCAGTATCTTCCGATTTTATTTTTATCGTTTGCCGTCCTCCCATAAGAGCCAGCCCCTCTGTGCTGCGAATAATTTTGGGTGTCATGATTTTAGTTCAATTGTAGTTAAAAAGTATTGCATGCATACTTAACTATGTTAATGCAATGGTTTCAATTAACCCTCCGGCGATATCCGCCTCATAATATCGGCGAATTCGATCCCATCCAGAAATGCAATAACCTGTACGATCTTTCCTTCTTTCATTCGCATATTCCAACAATAAGTGGTATTGTAAGGTTTGCCATCTGTCGCTGTCGCGTTGCCACTCCACAAGACTGTTACCATATCATCGTCGGCATAGATACCTGTTACTGTAGGTACAATGCGTTTAGCCAAACGGTCATTCAATGGATTAATTACTTCTTCAATAAATTGTTTCTTACTGGTATAAGTTTTGGAAAGAAGAGTACTACCGGCGATCGTCCACTGTATGTTATCTACCAGCAGATCAAAAACACTTCCTGTACCGTTTGCCCATTTATTGAAGCCTGCCTCTACAATTGCTTTGTTGTTTTTCATCGTGTTCATGTTTTTAATTTGAATTATTGATGCAAAGGTCAAGGTGATCACCGCCATTAACGCTGAAAGCTAGATAACACTCATTAACAAGGTATGTGCACTCTTAATGTTGCGTATCATAGATCAATATTCCTGAAGGAGCTACCGTTATTCTTAATTGCTACATTTTTTTAAGGCGCTTATTACCCCATCTAGTTGGGCTACATTCGTCCCATCATAGGTTGTTAGCGAAAAGGTGACGTTCCCAGATTTATCTATCACCATACTTGTAGGGTAACTTGTAATGCCGTATTGATCTATAATGTCTGAGCGACCTGCCAGAATAATGAATTTAAAATCTTTACGTTTCAGGAATGCCTTTGCTTGCTCAGTCGGGTCGTATGTTATTGCCACAAACACAACGCTGTTGTCATCTTTGTATTTGTCCACAAGGTTATTCAGTTCAGGCATTTCAGCCCTGCACGGCGCGCATCCGGCAAACCAGAAATTCAGGATCACAGTTTTCCCTTTCAAAGCTTTCAGGTCTATTGATTTGCCCGTTAGGTCAGTACCTGAGAATTCAGGTGCAAGTGAGCCCATCGTTATCTTTTGTTCGGAGGGCTTTAATTTAACGCTGAGCAGCTTGCCGTCTTTAATATCTGGCACTACAGTGTACTTGCCGCTTTGCATACACTCTGCAAATTGTTTAGCTTCTATCTTATTTCCTGCCGTATCAAAATAAATAGTGCTGGCATCCGTGTGCATCATAGTATGAATGCCGGTGTCCTCGGCCCCTAACGGTTGACTGTTTTTTGCAACAGAAGTATGGCAACTTGAGACGGTAATACAAGCCATAATTATGGCAATGATGAAAATTTTCATTTTTTTAAATTTGGATTGATTTTTTGAAAAATCCCGATAAGTAGTGTACCGGGATTTTGATGTGTTATCCCTTTACCGGTACAGCCTTGGCCCATTCAGGCCGTGTTACGGGGTGCCCGTTCAGGGTCTCAACTATTTCTTTTGAGCGGGTAAGTGTTCCTTCAAGCGATTTAGGGCCGGCAAACGGAAGGCCACCAATATGCCAGCCGTCTGTATGGAGTTCCTCTATCAACACCCAAACTACTTCCCTAAAGGCTTCAGATCCTTCAAACTTCACCATTACATCTGTAAGTGCAGCGGCAAGGGCATGTTTTTCTTCGGCGCTGAAAACACCGTCAACCAGTTTAACATTCACAAATGGCATAATTGTTCTTTTAGATGATTATCAATATTTGATAATCATGTTAAGCCATTTGCATGCCAATGCATAAGACCTTGTTATTCAGTTGCTTGTGTTGTTTACGGTACTCTGGGGGAAACTAAATATCGCCGTTTTCTATTGGTAAAACGATATACCGCTAAAGGCAATTATTGCCTAATAAAATCTAGTGGTTATTTTTATTGAAAGGTAATGAGCAAAGCTACACTAAAAAACGTTTTGTTAACCTAAGGTTAGTTTAACTATGGCATTATTGATGGTTGCTGATCAAGAATATACTTTATTCTGGCTTCTTGTCCCAATGTGTCTGGGGCTGCAAGCAGATTTTTACCGCTGTATTTTGCGTAGGCAGTAATTAGACCGGTTGTATTAGTAGATATTTTGACCAACTCCACAGATTTTAGGGAGCCGGGAATTCTTGCACCAAACCAACTTGGGTCATCTTGTTGCCCCCAGGTAACTAGCGCCCGTACTTCTCCTGCCGAATGTTTTTTATCGCCTTTTATCGCATTGCTTATGCCCTCCCCGTTGGCATACAAAACAGACATGGTACCATATTTTTTATTGGCAAACGATGCCATTACTTTTAGGCCCAGTGTATCAAACTTAAAGGTTGCCGGCAATGCAGCCTGATCATTAATTAAGGAGACTTTATCATCGTGATTGCAAGCTGCTATAGTGAAAGAAGCTGCAAGTAATATCCATACTACGTTTTTCATGGTGATTTAGTTTTTAATGGGTTGGGTGAATACAAAATCCTCATCTTTTTGTGGCCTGTGGCAGTTAACACATTCCGTAGCAAATAAGGCTGTTTTGCCATACGGGATCAATTTGGTGGTTTTAAACCGAGCAAATCCCCAACCCATGGTTGATGCATATTTTTGGTCGTCCTTGATCATGTATTCAATTTGTTTGAAGGCCCCGGTCTTTATATTGCCTTCGTTATCCTCCACCTGGTCCCAGGCAACTTTTGCAAAGATTGTCCCATTTGGCCAGGGATGAATGTTGTTAGCCTTCATCGCGTTAACCGCTATATTGTTCCCAAATATGACGCGCAGTGTACCATTATCAAAACGGTTTGTGGTGCTAATAGCTTGCCAGTTTTTATAATCAGGCATGTAGCTGATGCCGTTAAGGGCAATGGGCAGTTTGCCAATAGTAAACTTTGCGTTTTGCCACTGCTCCAATTGCTGCATCTGTGCATTTATCTTGGCTGTATCTCCCGGCTTGTTCACTGGTGTCATACCGCTGACGTAAGCCTTCAAAATAACAAGATCATCTTTGGATAGCTTTGCAGACGGGTGAACCATTACGTAATTTTGTACAGGCATTGCACCAGCTATTACTTGGTTAATGGATTCCCATAGCTTGGCTTTTTGTTCTGCTGGGGCCATATTCTTCCAGTCGGAGAAATTAAGTCCTTCCCGCCCTTCGTTAACATGGGCTGCTACCTGCCAATATACTGGTTGTATTTTATCATACCAACGCAGGTTTGTTTCGTTGGAATGACAATCATAGCAGGCTCGTCGTAGGATGGCTTCTACATTAGATGGTGCCTGAATGTCGGCCGTTACTGGTGGATTTTTGATTTTCGGGCGGATAAATTGAAGCCCTGTAAATGCTATTAGCATTAATGCCGCTACGAAGGCGATTTTTCTTCTCATTTATTTGTGTCCTATCGGTTATTTTAAAAGTAGAAGCAAATGCGTTGCTATTTCAACCAATTACAATTTTAGAAACGTTGTGATGTTAACCAATGCAAGACCATCTTGCACAAGGTATGCCAAATGGTAAATGCCTTATAATGCTGGTGTTACGTAATCAGAGAAATAGTTTCAGGAGTTTTATATCGATTTTCGGCGATGGGGAAAACGAAATATCACTACAGGTGCGTGGATAGATAATCTGTTGCGTATCGAATCACTTGAAGTGGATGTTTTTCTCGATGCCTAATTTTTTCATTCTGGAACTCAATGTTGATCCATTAATATTTAATATTTCTGCAGCTCCGCCTGCTCCGTATATCTTCCAATTGCAGGCTTGAAGCACTTTTATGATGTGATCACGTTCATTCTCATCCATTGTTTTTATTGGTTGAGCCTCCGCCAATGCATGGCGCTTAGCTAAGACAACAGGTATTACATCACTTACAACCTTCCCGCTTGTAAGTAGTACGGCTCTTTCCACAACGTTCTCCAATTCCCGTATATTACCCGGCCAGTTATAAGTTAGCATGGCTTGCGTGGCAGTCTCTGAAAAACTAATAATACTTTTGTTTTCCCTTTGAGCGTAGTGAAACAAGAAATGGTTTGCTATTGGGAGGATGTCTTTTTTCCTGTCTCGTAATGCCGGCAAGTATATAGGGAAAACACTAAGCCTGTAGTACAAGTCTATACGGAACCTGCCTAGCGACATTTCTTCGCTCAGATTCCTATTGGTGGCAGCAATAACTCTTACACTTATTTTTTTCTTTTTGCCTCCTATCGGCTCAATTTCTTTCTCTTGCAGTACCCTTAGGAACTTAACCTGCAGATCAAGTGGCAATTCTCCTACTTCGTCCAGGAAAACTGTTCCTCCATCTGCTTGTTCAAATTTACCAATGCGTTTTTCCCGGGCATCAGTAAATGAACCTTTCTCATGGCCAAACAGTTCAGACTCGATCAGATTTGCTGGTAGTGCGGCGCAATTAACTACTACCAATGGTTTGTGATGTCTTGAGGATAAACCATGAATAGCTTTGGCGATCAATTCCTTGCCTGTACCGCTCTCGCCCTGAATTAGCACGGATGTTTCAGTAGGGGCTACTATTTTTACATGGTCAAGAACCGCTAGGAAATTACTGGTTTCACCTATTATTCCATTAAGAACATTATTTTCTAATTTTTTTTTTGCGTTCTGCTCACCTGTATTACTAAGCTCTTGATTTTGGTGCATGGAGTAAGACGCAATGTCTATCATTACCAATACTTCTTTTTCTCGAAATGGCTTCACTAAGAAACCATATGGTTTAGTTTCGCTAGCGGCTTTCAAAATGCGCTGGTCTGAATTTGCGGAAAGATATACGAACCCGATATTTTTTTCCCGGAGCAATTTTGCCAGGTCTATTCCTGTCAGTGTACCATCCAGCTGAATATCCAGTAGTACCAGCAATGGATTTTCTTTTTCAATGACTATCAATGCTTCCGGCACCGAGCGGGCAATTTCGCATACTGTATGGCCGGCTTTCTTTAAGATGAGCCGGAGGTTGTTAGCTTCAATAAACTGGTCTTCAACAATTAATATCTTAGCCTTCATTGCAGCCCAAATTACTCAAAATTTGGGTAGTATAACAATTGTCTTAGGTCGTATATACATGTCCCCACTGCTGTTTTACCGCCATCTTCGTCATGATATTTCATGATATCATGAAATATCATTTGAGTTGGTTAATATTTTCTGTGTAACTGTTTGATTTTTAATCGTTTATATATCGGCACGGGAATTGGTTTGTCCTATCCATAGCTAATAAAAACAACTGAAACATGATTGCAGGATCAATAGGAATTCATGAAATTGAACATGCCAAAAACGATCGTAGATGTTTGTCAAGATCTGGTGTACAACTAAGTGTTTATTCTGAGATAGTGGGGGATAGCTTGCCTATGCAAAAAGCTTTCCGTCTGGTAACACAGGTGGCACCCTCAGATAGTACAGTTCTGATACTCGGAGAAACGGGAACAGGGAAAGAGCTCGTTGCAAGGGCTATACATAGCAATTCATCTAGGAGAAACAAACCATTGGTGAAGGTTAACTGTGCGGCTTTACCTGCTAACCTGATCGAATCGGAATTATTTGGGCACGAGCGAGGTAGCTTCACTGGTGCAACAGAACGGAGGCTTGGCAAATTTGAGTTAGCAGATGGTGGAACTCTTTTTCTTGATGAGATTGGTGAAATGCCACTAGACCTGCAGGTTAAACTGCTCCGCGTGCTGCAGGAAAGGGAAATTGAGCGCATAGGGGGAAGAACCACAATAAAGGTAGATGTAAGGATCATTGCCGCTACAAACCGGGATCTCAAAAAAGAAACGGCTGAAGGAAAGTTCAGAAGTGACTTGTATTATCGTCTAAATGTATTCCCCATTACCTTGCCCCCATTAAGGGACCGTAAAGAAGACGTCCCCATTCTGGCACTGCATTTTTTAGGTCGGCTAGCAAAGAAAACCGGAAAAAAAATTACCGCAATACATAATAGTGTAATGCAGGAATTAGTTCACTACAGTTGGCCTGGCAACATACGCGAGCTGGAACATTTGATTGAAAGAAGCATTTTACTAACTACCGGAGAAACGATTGATGAGATCCATTTACCAGATCAATGCACAAACGTCTTGCCCACTATGTTGCTCGACGAATTTATGGTAAAAACTATCGATGAAAATGAACGGGAGTTTATTTTAAAAACACTCAAATATTGCAACGGAAGGATAGGCGGTCAAAATGGTGCTGCCCAATTGCTTGGCGTCCCTACAAGCACTCTGAATTCTAAAATGAAGCGACTAGGCATCCGCAAAGATCACCTGTATGATTCAGCGTACAAAGCGCAGTTTTTAGGATCCCGAGCGATGGCGCCTAATTCTAATTAACCTTTTTAGTGGTAAGCGTTATTACGAATCTTGATTCTAAAACAGCGAAATACCGCCAACAAAAAATACGCTAAATAAATGTAAACCGCTGACCGTTAGAGGGTTGTGTTTTGGCACATATTTAGATTATGGCTTTGGATAAACAGCCAGTATTTTAAAACTCAAATAACTAGTATGAAGAACTCATTTATCATTTTCATTGCCGGCCTTGAACAAGTAGGAAAAAACGCTGTTCGTTTTGGAATTGTTATTGTTTTCCTTTGGATCGGGGGGTTGAAATTCTTTACTTATGAGGCCGATGGTATTGTACCATTCGTGGCCAATAGTCCATTCATGTCTTTCTTCTATCATCACCCCGATGATTACAAATTACACATGAATAAGGAAGGTGAATTGATTCCGTCAAACCACCAATGGAACATAGACAATAATACATATGGGTTTGCATATGCACTGGGAGCCATGCTTGTAGTATTGGCCATTTTAATAGCTTTGTATAAGGTAGTGCCACTTGCCAGTATGGTAGCCAGCATACTCATTTTTATTATGACTTTAGGCACGCTATCCTTTTTAGTAACCACACCAGAAAGTTGGGTGCCGCACTTAACCGATAGTGACTGGGGTTTCCCCTTCTTGTCCGGTAGAGGCAGACTGGTGATAAAAGACATCGTTATACTGGGTGGTGCAATCATCACTATGAGCGAAACGGCTAACCTTTACCTCACACGCAAAGTGAGGTCGTTAAAGTGATTATTCTTAGTAGCAAAAGAGCCGGTAGGAATGAATATGGAATGCGCTAGAAGACTGTTTATACAGCAAACGATATGCTTTTTATTTTTTATTTTCTGTCCATTCAAACAACATAACATGATAGAGATCGAAGGAATAATAATCCGGACTAGTCCATATGAAGTGAAAGAAACCATCGATCGTTTGGTGATTCTTTTGGAAAAGAATGGCGCAACCATCTATAACCGCATAGATCAACAGCACGAAGTTGGTAAAACCGGCAGAGAAATACCACCTATTGAATTTATTCTGTTCGGAAATCCAGCAAGTGGGGGCTCTATTATGGATTTTAACCCGCTTGCTGCACTTGATCTTCCATTAAAGATATTGGCATGGAAAGATTCAGATCAGCTTGTGCGCGTAGCATTTAACGACCCTCTTTATATTCAAAAGAGATATTCCCTGCCTGATCAATTGGTTGCACCCTTAAAGCTGTCCTTGTTGATTGATAGGGCTCTGGGTTAAAAAGCAAAAGTTGAGCTATAGTGGAAATTACTAAATATGTCAAGTATATATGGAAGTCAAACTTATCCTGCCGCCTTTTGATGAACATGGCGCGCTGAAAAAAGTACAGATGGCTGAAGATGCCTGGAACAGCCAGGATCCTGAACGGGTTGCGCTGGCATATACTGTTGATACGGAGTGGCGCAACAGATCACTCTTTATTAATGGTCGTGATGAGGTTATTAAATTTTTAAAATTGAAGTGGAAGCAAGAACTGCAATATAAGCTCAAGAAAGAATTATGGGCTTTTAAAGATAACAGAATTGCGGTACGATTTGAATACGAATATCACGATTTGAATAAGCAATGGTTCCGGGCATACGACAATGAAAACTGGGAGTTTGATGCAAGTGGGTTGATGAGTAGACGTTTTGCCAGCATTAACGACTTACCCATATCTGCTGGCCAGCGACGTTTGTAATTGATAGATTTTAAATGATAAAACGATATGAAAAGAATTAACTGTTACAGTACCTGCCTTTTGGTACTGGTGTTGCTTTGTTTCGAAGGAACTGCACAATCAAAAATTAAAACAAAAAATCTCATTGTTATGGAAGCAACAGAAATTCACTATCATACTTTGAAGGTAAATGGTTTAAATATTTTTTACCGTGAAGCAGGTCCCCAAGATGCGCCTGGTATCTTGCTAATGCATGGGTACCCCACATCATCATTCATGTTCAGGAACCTGATACCCATTTTAAGCAAAAAATATCACGTTATTGCACCCGACATGCCAGGCTTTGGCTTCTCTGATGCACCTGCCCGTGAAGAGTACGCTTATACTTTTGATAATATTGCTAATACTATGCAGGGCTTTATTGACAGCCTGCATCTGAAACGTTTTGCGGTTTATATTTTTGATTATGGCGCCCCTGTAGGTTTACGGCTCGCAGTACGTAATCCTGAAAAAATTTCCGCAATTATTTCGCAAAACGGTAATGCATACGAACAGGGATTACTTGACTGGAGTCATGGCCTTGTTAAAGCATATTGGGAGCATGATACAAGAGAAAACCGCGATGCAATAAGACCATTCTTTACCCAGGATGGAACCTATTTTCAATACCATGAAGGGGTGGAAGATAAATCTCTGATCTCGCCCGATGGCATGTTCCAGGATCAGCAATTGATGGATCGTCCGGGCAATGTGGAAAAACAACTGGATCTTTTGTTAGACTACCGAAATAATATAATCTTATACCCCGTTTTTCAAAAGTATTTCCGCGACTACAAGCCACCGATACTCGCCGTGTGGGGGAGCAGAGATCCCTATTTTTCACCTGCCGGTGCAAATGGATTCAAAATAGACGATCCTAATACAACCGTGAAATTTTATAACACCGGCCACTTTGCGCTGGAAACAAACTGTAATGATATTGGCCGGGATATTTTAGAGTTTATGGGCAGCCTATCTAAGTAGATGATCAACAAAATGTATGGAGAACAATATTCAAATTTCGCTTTTAGAGTTCTTGCCAGTTAGCATTTTTGGTGCTGTGATGGGGCTTTGTGGCCTTAGTTTTGCCTGGCGACTTGCTGATAGCCTATGGCATCTTAATTTAAATATCGGCGAGGTCATTGGGGCAATAGCCATACTGTTATTTATCCTCCTTTCTGTTGTTTTTATCATCAAATTCTGGCGAGATCCAGTCAATTTGGTTAATGAGTTAAACCATCCCGTTTCTGTTAGTTTCTACGCCACTATTATAATTTCTTTGTTGCTTATCCCGGGGTTATTGCTTCCCTATTTCCCATTATTAGCTACTATTGTTTGGGTAACGGGGGCCATATTTATGCTTCTTTTTGCATGGTATGTGCTTAGGAAATGGCTCGATCATCAACAATTGTCCGAAAACGCCTTGCCCGTTTGGATCATACCTATAGTAGGTACGCTCGATGTTCCTATAGTAGGCAACCACCTTCAACTTTATGGCATACACGAAATTTGTATATTCTTTTATGGTGTTGGGTTTGTATTTGCAATAATATTGCTAACTATCATTATTTCCAGGCTAATGTTCCAGCCACCGCTTCCGCAAGCAACTCAGCCCACGCTCCTAATTTTAACCGGTCCGTTGGCGTTAGCATTTTCGGGATATGAAAGCTTAACAGGAATGCAAGACACTTTTGCTACAGTAATATTCAATTTCAATTTGTTCCTGTTTGCACTCCTGGTCAGCAAGATAATTTTGCTACCCAAAGTTTGCCCGTTTTTTGTTTCATGGTGGTCGGTAAGTTTTCCTATGGCGGCAGTTACGATTTCTGCATTGCATTACATCGAACATCAATCCGGAATGGTCTATCAAATTATTGCGGGGGTACTACTGTTGACAACGACAGCCGTTATATCCTTCCTGGGTATTCAAACACTATATCGAATTTTTACCGGAACATTCGTATCAACCCTTAAACTTGTTGCTGTTAATTTATAGAATGATTGGTCTCGCAACCAAACATTTTACGAATGCTTGGTAGATATTGTATAAAGGCGTAATAATTCGGTAGGATAGATATGTATATATGAAAACATAAATAGAAAGAGGCTGTCTCAAAAATCGAGACAGCCTCTTTCTATTTATGTTTGTGGTCCCACTAGGACTTGAACCTAGGACCACCTGATTATGAGTCAGGTGCTCTAACCAACTGAGCTATAGGACCGATTCACTGTTTGACCAGCAAATTTGGGATTGCAAAAATATAGGATTTTCTTAAAAAAAGAACATTTTTTAAAACTTATTTTTACAGCATGATAAAAGGCATCAAACATATAATTTTTGATCTGGGTGGAGTGCTTATAAATCTTGACTATCAGCTTACCGAAAAAGCTTTTGCAGCTCTGGGTCTAAAAGACTTTAATGCTATATACACACAACTCAAACAAGATACTTTATTCGATGACTGGGAGACTGGGCGTATAGAGAGGGGGCAATTCTTTTCCGCTATGAAGGGAGCTGCGGGTTTGGCGCTTACAGATGAGCAGATAACTGAGGCATGGAACGCTATGCTGCTCGACTTCCCCTTAAGGCGTCTGCAGATACTTCAGCAATTGCGGCTACATTACGATTTGATACTACTAAGTAATACAAACGAGATACATGAGGAGGCTTTCAATGATATTCTATATAAAGCCCATGGCATACCCAATATTGGTGTATTTTTCGATAAGGTGTACTTGTCACATAGGGTAGCTATGCGCAAACCTGATGCTGAAATTTTTCAAAGAATACTGGATGATCTCGGCCTGAAGCCGGAGCAGACTCTGTTTATAGACGATACACCGCAGCATATAGCTGGTGCCAAGGCACTGGGAATTCAAACCATACACCTGGATAAGGGTATGACAATAGAGGAACACATCTTCAAGCCGATCGACAGGAACTGATATGGAGTTACTTGATTTCTTCGTAATCTATATAGTCACTTTTATTTGGGCGTGCTGATGTTGTTTTCTTTGCTTCTACTTTCTGGTTCATGTCGTTCATCTGCTCTTGCATCTGGCGTAGGCGCTCACTGGTCATCTTGGTGATGCGCAATACGGGCAGTATATATTTCGTTAAAAAACGAAATATAAGGATGGCCACAATGGTCCATATGATCATGCTTATATTCATAGCGAATGTAAAGTTAAGGCAACAGGCAATGCAATAATTGTTAATAAAAAAATAATCGTAGGCATTACAAACAGAATTTGGAAATAGTTTAAACCTGCCGTATATTTGCATAGTAATATATTCGAAAGAAGGGGACGCGCAAGTTGTCCCCTTGTCATTTTTACACATGGCTGATATTTTAAGTACCGTTGAAACGCTTTTACTTCCGCTGCTGGAAGACACTGATATTTTTATTTGCTCCGTGAAAATGAAGCCAGTAAACAATATCAAGGTGTTTTTAGATGCAGATGGTGGGTTGCCTATTGAAAAGATAGCTAAGCTCAATCGCAGGTTGAATGCGCTTATTGAAGAGGCGCAATTGTTTCCCGAAGGCGATTATTCGCTCGAGGTTTCCAGTCCTGGTATTGATGAGCCATTGGCGCAGCTTCGTCAATACAAAAAGAATATAGGCCGCAAATTGTTGGTAACCCCCAATGAAGGCGCAGAAGTGCTGGGTACAATTACAGATGTGACGGATGAGAAAATAATGTTGGAAGTGCTTGTAGGCAAAAAGAAAGAGACAGTGATAACAGAAATACCCTTTACAGATATAAAAGAAGCAGTAGTACAAATAAGTTTTTAACTAAAAATTCCGGCAACGGAAATAAAGTGACAGAATATGGCAAGTATCAATCTTATCGACTCATTTCAGGAGTTTAAAGATGCAGAAAACATTGACCGGCCTACCTTAATGAAGGTAATTGAGGATGTTTTCAAAACCTTATTACGTAAAAAATATATAACGGACGAGAACTTCGACGTTATTGTGAACGACCAGACGGGTGACCTTGAGATCTTTCGCAGGCGAGAGATTGTAGCTGATGATATGGTAGAAGATGAAAACCTGCAGATACCATATTCACAAGCTATAAAGATTGAACCCGATTACAGTGTAGGTGAAGAAGTGTATGAGGAAGTTGATGTGCGTGACTTTGGTCGTCGTGCTATACTCGCTGCCAAGCAAACGCTTGCTGCCCGTATCGGCGATTTGAAGAAAAATAACCTGCTGAAAAAATATGCAGAGCGTGTTGGCGAGATCATAAGCGGCGAAGTATACCAGATATGGAAGAAAGAAATACTGCTGTTGGATGACGAAGGGAATGAACTGATCATGCCTAAGACTGAGCAGATACCTACTGACTTCTTTAAAAAAGGCGAAGGTGTACGTGCAGTAGTAAAGAAGGTAGAGATGCGCAATAACTCGCCCATCATCATCCTGAGCCGCACTCATCCGTCTTTTCTGGAAAAATTGCTTGAAATTGAGGTTCCTGAAATAATGGATGGCCTCATTGTTATAAAGAAAATAGTACGTGAACCTGGTGAGCGCGCCAAAGTAGCTGTTGAAAGCTATGATGATCGTATAGATCCGGTTGGTGCATGTGTGGGTATGAAGGGTAGTCGCATACACGGTATAGTTCGTGAACTGCGCAACGAGAACATTGATATCATCAATTTCACCAACAATCTGCAGTTGCTCATACAGAGGTCATTAACTCCTTCTCGTATCAACAGGATGGAGATTAATAACACAGACTTGCATGCTGATGTGTATCTGGAGCCCGATCAGGTGTCTCTTGCTATTGGTAAGAAGGGTGTCAACATCAAACTGGCACAGGAACTTACTGGTTACAGTATAGATGTGTACAGGGATGTACAGGAAGAAGTTGCTTACGATATTGACCTGGATGAATTTAGCGATGAAATTGAACCATGGGTTATCGATGAGTTCAAGCGTATAGGTTGCGATACGGCCCTGAGCATCATAGAGCTTTCTATTGACGAGCTGGTACGCCGTACCGACCTGGAAGAAGAAACTGTGCGCGATGTACGCAAGATACTTGAAGCAGAATTTGAAAATGAATAGGGCTATTGCTTGCTATAAAGGTTTTGCAGTGTTAAGGCGTCATTAAAACAACGATTCCTGATCACCTGAACAAGCCGATTATTAGTAAAAATAGCGTAGGTTTGTATATTAGGTAAAAACGTTAAATGCCAGAAGGGTTTGACGTATATATTGATTAAGGAATAGAATGACGACAGAAACAAAAACACCAAGATTGCTGGCAGCTGCCAAAGAATTCAATATAGGTAAGGATACCCTGCTGGAGTACCTTACCCATAAAGGCTTTGAGATAAACGCGAGCAATCCTAATGCCAAGCTTACAGAACCAATGTACAACGCCCTGACGGCCGAGTTTGCACAAGACAAAGCGGCAAAACGCAGGAGCGAGGAAATTGCATTGCCGAAAGGGTCGTTACTGGAAGGCATCAGGAAGACACGGGATGACCTGGATATTACATCCAAAGATAAAAAGGCTGAAGAGCCGGCGCCTGAAAAGAAGGAAGAAAAGCCTAAAGAGACTAAAGCTGTTGAGCCTAAGCCCGAAGTAAAACCGGACGTTAAACCAGAGGTGAAACCGGACGTAAAGCCCGAGGTAAAACCGGTTGAGCCACCTGCAGAGCCGCAGATAAAACCTGCAGAACCAATACCGGCCTTGCCAACGCCGCCTCCTGCACAGCCTAAACCCGATGTAGTACCTACTGTAGTAGGTCAGGCTAAAGAAGCTCCGGAGGCCAAAGAAATAGCCCCTAAAGAAGTTGAAAAACATACTGTTGAAGCACTTGCTGCACCAGAGCCAGTAAAAGCCACTCCAGCGGCGCCACAAGCACCGGTATCCGAAAAAGTTGAAGAAGACAACGAACCGGAACACTTGGAAATGAAAGCCCCTAAGCTGGAAGGACCGAATATACTTGGTAAAATAAACTTAGACCAACTTAATTTAACATCGCGCCCTAAAAAGGGCGCTCCTATTAAGAAAAAGGACGAGGTAAAAGCAGTAGCAAAACCGGTGAAAACCGAGGATGCTCCTAAAAAGAAAGCCACAGAACCTGTTCCGCAGCCTGTAGCTGAAAAACCTGCAGAACCCATTGCTCTGCCTACCCCTCCCGCTGCACCAGCAGAGGAGAAAGAAGAAGCAAACGATGGCAAACCAGAACATATAGAAATGAAGGCCCCCCGTTTGGAAGGGCCAAAAATAATAGGCAGAATAGAACTGCCAATTGCAAACAGCGGCGCTAACAAACCCGATAACAGGGAAAAACGTAAACGTAAGCGTATTGTTGTTGAAAAGAAACCAGAGAACTTTAAGCCTGGCGAAAATCCAGGCGCACCAAGAGAACGTAACCATCCAGGTGGTGGTAACGGCGGCGGCGTAGGCGTACCATCTGCACCAAGAAGCAACAATCCTCGTGGCGATCGTCCTCCATATCAGGGTGGCGGTACAGGCAGGCCTATACAGCGCCCTGGTGGTGGTACTGGTACAGGCGGCGGTGGTTACCAGGGCAACAGGCCAACTGGTGGCGGCGGTGATCGTCGTGGACCAGGTGGTGGCGGTGGTGATCGCAGGGGCAACCCGCGTAGCGCACCTGCACCGGTTAACGCACAGCAGCAGGAAATTGATACAAAAGCAATACAGGAAAAAATACGGGAAACGCAGGCCAAACTTACAGGCTCTACGCGTGGCCGTAATATGAAGGCTAAATATCGTCGTAATAAGCGCGACGAAATGAGCGAAAAACGTGCTGCTGCTGAAAATGCAGAACAGACGAGCGCAATACAGGTTACCGAATTTATATCTGTGAGCGAACTGGCTAACCTGCTCGATGTAAGCTTTGCAGATGTAATCAGCAAATGTATGAGCCTGGGTATCATGGTATCTATCAACCAGCGTTTGGATGCCGAGGTGATAGAATTGGTATCAAGTGAGTTTGGCTACGACGTTGAGTTCATTAACCTGGAACAGGAAACAGACGAAGAAGAAGTAGTAGAGGAAAACCCTGATGACCTGATACCACGCGCCCCTATTGTTACTATAATGGGGCACGTCGATCATGGTAAAACATCACTCCTCGATTATATACGTAGCGCCAATGTGGTAGCTGGTGAGTCGGGTGGTATCACCCAGCACATCGGTGCATACCAGGTGGTAACTGCAACTGGTAAGAAGATCACTTTCTTGGATACTCCGGGTCACGAGGCGTTTACCGCCATGCGTGCTCGTGGTGCTAAGGTAGCCGACGTAGCAGTGATAGTAGTAGCAGCAGACGATGCCATAATGCCACAAACTAAAGAGGCAATATCGCATGCACAGGCAGCATCGCTACCTATGATATTTGCTATTAACAAGATAGATAAGGAAGGCGCTGACCCCGAAAGGATCAAGCAGCAGCTTGCTGCAATGAATATATTGGTGGAAGACTGGGGTGGTAAATACCAGAGCCAGGAAATATCTGCCAAGAAGGGTATCAATATAGATCTGTTGTTGGAGAAGATAGGCCTTGAGGCTGAGCTTCTTGAGCTGAGAGCTAACCCCGACCGTGATGCTATAGGTAGCGTTATCGAAGCATCATTGGATAAGGGCCGTGGCTACCAGGCTACAGTGCTGGTGCAAGCCGGTACATTGAAGCAAGGCGATATGATCGTTTGCGGACAGCACTATGGTAAGGTAAAGGCAATGTTCAATGAACGTGGCCAGCGAGCCAACAATGCAGGTCCTTCTACACCGGTACAGGTGTTGGGGCTTAATGGTGCGCCACAAGCGGGTGAGAAATTCAAGGTGTACCTCGATGAGGATGAAGCTAAAGAATTGGCTAACCACCGTGCACAGATCATGCGCGAGCAAGGTATACGTGCACGCAAGCACATCACGCTCGATGAAATCGGACGTCGTCTGGCACTGGGTAACTTTAAAGAACTGGGTATCATCATCAAGGGTGACTTTGATGGTAGCGTAGAGGCACTTTCCGATTCATTGCAGAAACTTTCTACACAGGAAGTTGCGGTTAATGTGGTACACAAGGGTGTGGGCCAGATCACCGAGACCGATGTATTGCTGGCAACAGCTTCCGATGCCATCATACTTGGTTTCCAGGTACGTCCCTCATCGCAGGCCGCCAAGCTTGCTGAGCAGGAAAATATTGAAATACGTACATACTCCATCATCTACGATGCCATCGAGGAGATCAAGAGCGCCATGGAAGGCTTGCTTGAACCTAAGATCGAGAAGAAGACCGTGGCTAACATTGAAGTGCGCGAAGTCTTTAAGATTGGTGGCGTAGGTACTATTGCCGGTTGCTATGTACTGGATGGTAAGATGACCCGCAACACCCGTTTGAACCTGGTACGCGATGGTATAGTAATATACAATGGCGAACTGTCTTCACTGAAACGCTTTAAGGATGACGTGAAAGATGTGAACGCAGGCTACGAGTGTGGTTTGATGATCAAGAACTACAACAACATCAACGTCGGCGATATCATTGAAGGCTACGAAGAAGTAGAAGTAAAACGTACACTGTAATTAAGGTTATAAATCGAATATTAAAAAAGGCAGTTCCCAACGGAGCTGCCTTTTTTAGTTCTAGGGGATGTCATTGTGCGAGGCATGAAGCAAACTTTTGCAACGCATGGCAATGACACAATTTTAGTAATGCTTAATTGACCCTATCACCACCCTCAAGTACTTTCTGCCTCCTCAGCTTCAGCTCCCAGCGGGCCTGCCACTTTACGCCCCTATGCACCTCCGGTATATCAGTGCCCAGCAGGTGGCCCCATGGTTTCAGCCCGTCTATGCGGTCAAAGATTATTTTAAGAATGGCAACAAATGGTATAGATAGGAACATGCCCGAATAACCCCATAGTAGCCCCCCGCATAGTACTATCAGTATGGAGAACAATGCATTGATCTCAACTTTCGATGATACTATTTTGGGTACCAGTATGTTGTTGTCTATCATCTGTATCACCAGGTAGGCAAATAGTATAGCTAACTGTGTAGAGTATCCATCCTTAGTTATGGTAACCATAAGCAGGGGCAGCGCTATAGCTACAATGCCACCCAGGTAGGGTATCACGTTAAGTATGCCCCCAATAACCCCTATCAACACTGCCGACTTTACACCCAGCAGCAGCAGGGCCGCACTGTTCATTGCCGATACTATTATCATTTCTATAAGCAACCCCATCACATAGCTCTGTATAGCGTTCTTGGTTTCACCCAGTATTTCGGCTACCCGCAGGCTATGCTTTTCCGGGAAGGCCTGGAACAGGAAGTCCAGTATCAGTGGCTTATAAAACAGCAGGAAGAAGATGTATATAGGCAGCAGTACCAATACGGCGGCGCCATCAAGTATGTTGTTCAGCGTTTCGCCCACATATACCTCGCTGCCCTGTAGTGCATTGTGTATTATTTCCACCTGCTTCTTGGTTTCTATGCCAAAGTTGTTTTTTATCCACAACTGCACCTGGCCACCTATCATAAAGAACTTGGCTTTTAGCGCAGGTAGTGCTTCGCTAAACGTCAGCATCTCACGCGACAGGAAGTAGGCCAGTGCTACAACCAGCACAAGCGCTATCAGTACGGTCAGGAATATAGCAATGCCTCGTGGTACCTTTTTCTCAAAACGGCTGTTCAGTGGGTTCAGCAGTATGGCCAGTAAACACGCAAAAGCAAAGGGTACAAATACCGACGACAACACGTACAGGATATGGCAAAACAGCACCAACCCAAACAACACTACTGTAGCCTTTATAAAAAAGGGATATACTTTGATCTCTGGCAACCTGGGGTTTTGTTCTTCCATTTTTTAGTTTTTCCGGCACATTTAACGCTGGTGGCTGTAAGTATTTTATTGATTGCCATGAATTGCAAACTATTACAACCCGTAAAAAATACTATGCCACAAATGCCATAAAGAGGAATAAAGCCCCTTAGTCCAGGTCTTCATCTTCATCGGCGCCAAAGATGTCCGATATAAACTCGTTATAGATATCTACGAAGTAGGGGCAGGCCGGGGTTATATTGTTTTCCAGTACCTGGTCCAGGAAGTACGCTACCCCTTCGTTAAAGACAATGGCATCTTCACCATCACCGTTACCAAAGCCGGGAGCTATTTTAGAGAGTGTTTCTGCCAGTTGCTCCAGGTTCACATGGTGTATTACAAAAGATATATGCTCGTTGGTTTGTGGGTCTATTTTGGTGTAGGTAAAGTTGTCTGTAAGCTTAGCCAGCTCCTGGCCCACATATGCAGCCCGCAGGTAGTCTATAGCAATGTCATTATAATCGCTGAAGAACAGGCGGCTAGACTTTGGTATGGTGATATCAAAAGCGGTTTCGTCTGCATTTACATGAAGATATTCCAGTATGGTTTCTTCTTTCCAGCCTACAAATTCGGTAATGTGAATGAAATGCATAACGTGCGCTACTGCTTAAATTATCTGATTTTTCTGGCCGTAAAAGTAATGGGTTTTTGCAGATTATTACGGTGTGTCCAGCTTCCCGGTAACATTAACTACCTGGTTGTATCAAGAAGGATTATTAAATGAATAATCACAAGACCTTTATTAAATAAAAAATATTTATCTCATGAAGATTATTACTTTATTTAAATAATTTTTATTTTGAGGCACAAAACACACACACAAATGAAAAACACACAAAACACACACAAGAAATCCAGATTCTATTTTGGAGCCCGGCTGGCTATAGCTGCGGTAGTTGCATCAAGTATTTTTTACACCAGCTGCAGCAGTAATAAAAAGGCGGTAACGCCAACTGCGGCAGCATCTTATTCTACCTATCAGCAGATCTTCACATTGTGTATGCTTTCGAATCTCAGTGGGGCATTCAATAAGCAGAGCAGCGCCACCATTCACGATTCCACCATTTATTACACCGACCGTATATTGACCGATAGCACTTTCCAGACCTACATGGGGCATTGGAAGTGTGTATGGGGTCCATCCGTTATGCTCAACGATCCTAAGAAGAACGATTCTATGGCCATCAACAGCATGTTCATAGCCCAAAATTTAGATAGTCCTTCGCTGTTTGTAGTTGCCATTGCAGGTACCAACTTTGCCTCAGGCTACGATTGGCTGAACGAAGATTTTAAAGTAGAACGTTTTAAATATTGGGATAGTGTACTGGCCAATGTGTACGATACTACTACCACAACCCCTGGTTTACGCTATCCGTCAGCCTTCATTTCCCGGCCTACATTTATGGGCTTGTTCAACCTTATGAGCCTGCACGATACTACCTTGCCCGGCTCGCCCACCGCATACCAGTTCCTTACCAACCTGGTCGATACATCTCATTTGTCCAACATCAATATATGGACCACCGGGCATAGCCTGGGCGGCGCATTGGCCCCTACCTTGGCGCTGTACCTGCAAAATAAAATGATAGGTACCAATGCCAAACCAAAGGCAACCACGCTGTCTATAAATTGTCTGGCTGCTGCGGGCGCTACCCCGGGCGACATGCGGTTTTCTGCCTTATATAAAAAATATTTGCAGGCCAATACCATAAGGGTGTGGAACCGCAACGATGTAGTGCCCCATGGCTTCGAGGGCGATATGCTGCAACAGGTAGATACCATATATAATTTTGCCGGTATCCCCACACCCAGCCTTATACAAAATACCATTAATGCCACCAACCTGGCCTTGTTCTTATACAACTACAGGCAACTGTATCCCGCTACCGATACTGAGTTCACATCGGCCATATACACCAACGCCAATTTCATTAACCCTGCCGATTCTACCTCCATACTCACACCTACCATGTTCCTGGGGCAGTTAGTATGCCAGCACGTACCCGCTTATCCGCACTACTTTGGTGTAGATTCTATACAGGTATGCATACAGCACATCATGCACGCCACAAAGCCATTTTTCAGTGGTGGGTTCACACCGCAGCCTATTACGGCCAAAGTGTCCATACCTGCACAGTAATATAGGCACATAATTCTAGTCTGCATCCCCAGCCGCTGTAGCCGCTGGGGATGTTGTTTTTGCTGCATCAGGTCCATAGCTGTTCACAATTATTTAGCTTATTAGTTAGCTGTAATGCTATGCTCAAATTGGCTTTTTTATTTATTTTTGATTGTGTATTTTAGGTGCCATTATGCTACTCCTCACTCACTAATGGCATGGTTTTCTTTTAGTTACATCCTAGTAGGCAGTATTAAAATAGTAGTTTATGAATATCCAGGAACTGAGGATTGGAAATTTTATAAAAGCGCGATCGACGGTCGGGCAGGTAGTTGCAATAGAAAATGAAACGTGTTCTATTGCCATTAAAGCCAGCGCCGGCCTTATAGAAGGTACATATGCGGACCTCGCTATTGAACCTATAGATCTGCAGCGCGATATGCTGGTACAATGCTGTGGTTTTGATGCTGCAGGTATAATAAAGATCGATGTACCTCCCCGTTCTTTTTACCTGCAGGAAAACGATGGTCATATTATTTTAATGGGCTCCGAACCCGGCAGCGGTTACCTCCCGCTCATCCATTTTTGGGATATTAAAACCCTCCACCAATTGCAGCGGCTATACAACGTGCTCAACAATGGCACTGCGCTGCCTGTAACACTAGAGGCGCTCGCCCATTATTTTAAGGGTTAATGTTCTGGTAAATTCTCTTATCTTTTTTACTTCCTGGCATACGTGTTTTTGTGTTTATTTTTTATGTCATCGCGAGGTGCAACCTTACGCTATTGTGGATATATTAACATAAGCGTGGATAACAGCGTTCCGAAAGGTTATACCTCCAAATGAAGCTTGCGAATGCATTTTCATCATTCTATTTATCCGCTCTATTGATCATCCCTACCTTAAAAAGCTGGGAACTTAAAAAAAACTGCGATGTCATATCTGTTTTGGTAATGGTTATACAGCTCCCCTCCTTTTTTCAACTAATCCTTACCCAAAACTGTAAGTTCATAAATCGCTACTGCATGACATAATTTTTGATAACCTAACCAGACTGTTTTAAGCCCCGGTGGACCATCAGATTTTCGTCCAAGATGGCCGCCTAGTTTACCG
>JARLGY010000002.1 GCA_031292525.1 Flavipsychrobacter sp.
GTATATGATATGGCAGGCCGCAGTGTAAGCACAGTATATGAAGCAACCGGTACAACGGGCGAGTATATGCTGAGCGACCTCGCAGCGGGTCACTACATACTGCGTGTTACAGATGCAGATGGTAACACCAAAGCAAACCTGTCAGTGAGCAAACTATAATTAAGATACCGAAGCGGGGGACTACCCCACTTCATACCATATAACCAACAGTCCCGCACACAATGCGGGACTGTTTTATTAAGTAAATGACGCCCTATCTTAAACTCAATGCTCGGCAACATTACAGAGAAAGCGCTGACGAGCAGTTATATATAAGCGAATAAACATAAAACAGATTTTTCCTCATATGCAGTATTGTAGCCAATCATAAAAACTATACTGTAGCCAAAAAAAAGTTAATAGTTTAAAAATAAATCTGTACATTTCGTTTTACAGTAACCGTATTAGCGGCTGCTGTCGCATTTTTATAAGCAGAAAACAATCCCGGGTATGAAAAAAAACTTACTTTTTTCCTTTATCATGGTGTGCCTTAGCGCCATAACTTATGCACAACCTGCAGGCTGGCTCTATGAAAAACCATTTGCGGTCACCAATAGCAGCCCCCAGCTTATCCTTAATTATACCATGGCGGTAACTGTAAATACGCAGGCACTTATTAGTTCAGGTAAAATGCAGGATAGCGGTCAGGACATTCGTTTTGGTACACCATGCAACGGTACTAAAATGTTCAGCTATTTTATAGATTCAGGTATCAATACTGCTACTACGTTAATATATGTACGTATAGATAGCTTGAAACCAAACAGCACGCGTACTATTTATATGTTCTATGGTAATCCTGATACAACTGCAGCTTCAAGCTACGCGGCATTAGATGGGCCATATACTATGTTTAACAATGTTGCTCCATCCTCTCCGGTATTTAATTATAATTTCTATAATAATTACGGATATTATGATCAGGTAGGAACCTATTTTCAGCCAAATCAAACTTTGATTGTAACAGCAATAGGTGTTTACTCTCCAAGTTCCAGTAAAAAACCAATGAATATTTCTACCATAGATGGTACTCCCGCAATTGTTCTTTCCAAGACAGTAACGCCAGCAAGTTATACTTGGAGTTTTTCTAATCTTTCTACTCCTCTCGTAATTACCCCACTTCATCAATATGCTGTCTCAGAAGTGCTTAATGATTCATTTTATGATTACTTCTATTCGGCAATACCATCTTTTGTCTCCCCACAAGTAAACCTTTTGGGATATACATATGATATCTTACAAAGCGGCCCTAATTTGCCACCTTACGGAGGTGTGTCATCTACTACTGCCTTTGGTATAATGGATATTAAGTATTACGTGCAACCAAACCAAAACAGTTACGTAAGCTATATACCCGATACTCAGATCAACGGCAGTGCGTATATAGATCCTGTAAACAAACTGGTATGCCCTGGCACCAATACAAACTTTATAGCATTAGCCAGCGGCCAGGCCACCACCTACCAGTGGCAGGTAAACAAC
>JARLGY010000003.1 GCA_031292525.1 Flavipsychrobacter sp.
AGCATGAGTATTTTGAATGCAATTAGAAACAAGATCGTACTAAGAGCCGTTGCAGTCATAAAAAAACAACGACCCTATGTGGATAGCTTTCAAAAAGCCACCTGAAAATGTTTGGAAAGGTCATAACAATCCACGGGTGGGATGTTCCACAAGGTGTTGTGTACTGACGTTACAAACGGCATTCCGGTACATCCTCGTTACAAATGAAAATGAGTACAAGAAGGGAAATTCACAAGGTGGTAAAGCTTGCATTTCATAATATTTATAGTATATTTACATCACTAAAATTAGTTCTATGGCCCAGCTAGTTCATAATCTACCTTGGGTAGAATCTCCCTTTTTTGAGCGGGAGTTAGAAGCCATGGACTTAAGTCAGGCAGATAAAGACTTCATTAAATTTTATGCGGAGAATGGGTACGTGATTTTCGATCCGCAAATTGATGAAAGCGTTATTGAAGCTGTAAAAACTGAATTGAAAGAGTATCACGAAATTTATGTGCGAAAAAATAAAAGAACCCATTTTTCTCCGCATCGTATCCAGGATGCCTGGACATTTAACGAGCATGTAAAACAGATTGCTTTATCGCGTGTGGTTCTTGAAAAGCTGCAACTGCTTTACGGGCGTCGTCCTATACCATTCCAGACACTCAATTTCGATATGGGTACCCAGCAGGCAACGCATTCAGATATGATACACTTCAGTTCTATACCTGAACGGTTCATGTGCGGAGTGTGGGTAGCGCTTGAAGATGTTACTGAAGATAATGGGCCTTTGCATTATTACCCCGGAAGCCACAAACTACCTTTTTATGAAATGTCTGATATGGGTGTTAAAGCTTCTGGAAGTTTAAAAACAGGATATATGAAATATACCGATTATTATGAGGTTTTTATTGAGGAAGTGATAAAAAGCCTGGGACTCGAAAAGAAAAAATTGCTCATAAAAAAAGGCCAGGCATTGATTTGGGCAGCTAACCTGCTGCATGGTGGTGAATTAATTAATAATCCTGCAACAACCAGGCATAGCCAGGTTTCTCACTATTATTTTGAAAACTGCACTTATTATACCCCTTTGCTTACAGATTTGGCTATAAAGAAGATATATCTAAAGAAAATAATAGATATATCGACCGGTAAAAAGGTACCCAATAAATACCTGGGCGATATTGTAAAAGATACTGTGGGTAATACATTAATGGATACTTTACTTGAAATTATACCAGAACCCCTTCGCAAGTTCTATAGATCATTAAAGTATAAAGACGAAAAATAGTCTTTTATAGCCTGTTGCACAAATTGCCTGCCTGTTACTTAGGACGCAAAGGATTTTTGTTTAATAATAACAATATACTGGTTTGTTAACTCTTTAAACAGCATTCTTTTTTAGAAGAGATCCACACGGCGGCGTTTCACAAAAACAGTAATTAGATGGGTGGATGCTTTGCTAAAATAAGACTGGTTACAAACGCCGCACAATTGTATCCTGGTTACAAACGAGAGGGGAGTTATTGGGGGATAGTCCCGAAATGGCCGATGAACCCATTGGCAAACCTCCTCAATAAACTTCAGAACACTTATGGTCAGATGGTAATTACTTACCTGAACCCAATATGCCCTATCTGCTCATGGCATATACGTTCTACAATAGCGTGTGTCTGCTTTACCCTGTCTATGAGTATGTTCAATTGTTCTTCTGTGATCTTGTAGTTCTTCTTGTAACGGGCGTCTATGTAGGCTTTCTTCAGCAGCTCAAACAGATATTTTTCTTCTTTAGGTTTTTTTGGGAACACGTCGGCCAGTTCAGGAGCAAATTCTCTGCACTTATGCAGCAGCTTGCCCAGGTTGTGTGTGCGTGGTTTATAACTCGTAAATACAAGCAACACGGCCGCATAAGCACGCTCGGTGGCCTGGTGTAGTACGAAAGCCGCTTCGTTTAAGTTTTTTTCATTTTTAAGATACTGTGCCGTTTTCAGATATACCTGCGCAGCAGTAAACCAATACTCAAGATCATCAATGGCTATTTGCTTTCTTTCGGCAGGGGTTAGCACTGCTGGCTGTGCTAAGGGTATGTTGCCGGCATCGTAGAGTAGTATTCCTTCCTCCTTAATGTCGGAGAAAAAATAGTGACCTTCCCTGAGCCGGGTATTACAAAATCGATAGTATGGGCTATGGGCGATACGGGGGTGTTGAAATCGAAACGATTCTCCACCATTTCTTCTATGTCACTTTCTTCCCTGTTCTCTCCCCTTTGTGTAATGATAAGCAGGTCGTAATCGCTGAGGTACTCGTGCCGTATATGACCCTCCATGTGCGTGTCTTCCACCCACTTGTTGCGTGCATAGCTGCCAGAGAATGATCTTCTCCGGCTGCAGCATATCCACTATGGCCTGTACCACCTGTGTGAGCTGGTCTTGTTTATCTTGTGGTAAGTATGCAATGGAGGTTTTCACGTATTATGATTGCGAGCGCTAAGCTAAGGATTTATGAGTGGATGTGGTAGAAAAAGAGCAAGTGGTGAGTTATAAATTTAGTGGTGAATGTCTTGAGATGTCCGTTGACGGACATTTTTATTTTTTGCTGAAATGCTTAGCCAGATTGTGTTTCAAGATATTTATCAATAAAGTCCGCGGGCGGGATTGTTTTACAGTATAACAAGGATGACTTAATGATTTAAGTTCATAATATTTTGTGGGATTTTTAAAACGATAATGAGCGCGTATCATCCATACTTTCTATATAAACAACCTACCAGCTGCATCACGTCGGCATCGGTATTGTGGTAGTGTGTGCTGATGCGCACAATGCCATTACGGTTTGTTGCAACAATATTATGCTGCTTTAGCCATGCGGAAAGACCGTCTTCATCCCTAAGCAGAATCATTGGGGCACGGTCAGCCATTGTATATGGACCAATAAGATGAATGGGGAGTTCTTTTATTTCATCAAGCAACAGGGCAGTGAGGCGGTGGTTGTTCTTCTCTACGTTTTGGATACCCAGCTGCATTTTGTGCCGGATGGCTGCCTGCAGTATGGTAAGACCACTCATGTTGGGATGTCCCGGCTCGTAGCTTTGTACGGAGGGCAGATACATCATAGCGCCTTCATGATTTTTATAGCTGTTGTTGCCTCCCACAACAGGTGTATATTTCTCAAGAAAACTATCGGACATGTACATAATGCCAGTACCAAAACCTGCATTCATCCATTTATAATTGCTGGCAATAAACACTCCCGCCTGTAGTCTTCCCATATCTGCTTCTATAGCACCGAGACTCTGGGTAGCATCAACAATAAAGAGTACGCCGTGCACATTACACAATACTCCAATCTCTTCTATATCCAGCTTGTAACCTGTATTGTACTGAACGTGGCTTATAGCCAATATGTCTATTTCTTTATTAGCAATGCTCTGTTTTATCTGCTCTATGGGCAGGGTGAACCCATCTTCAGCCTCTATCCACTTTATGTTGAAATTGTTGATTTTAAACGGTTCTGTAAGAGAGGGGTAATCCTGGCGATAGAGCATTACTTTTTCTGTTCCCTTCAGGCTCTGCACAAGTCCATTCAGGGCCCATGAAAAGTTGGGTACCATAGCTATATTGCGCGGCTGCGCGCCAATAAAAGACGCAATAATCGCCCGCACCGCTGGCTCTTCCTCCATACGCCACTGCTCAGCAAAGCTGCTGCCACGAACGGAAAGTTGACTATAAAACTTATTAGCGGCCTCAATTACCTGTGGCTCTAAAAGACCGGTTGCTGCAGTGTTGAGGTAGGTGTTTCCAAAATGCTGATCCATATACTTGTACTTAGATAATGGGAGTAACCATTAAGAGCATAAAAGTAAACTGAACTTTTCTAACCTCTTCGTTTTTTAGATTTTAAATAGTATTGATAATTTTTATCAAAAAATCTGCGGTAAACACGAACTAGTGTATTTCTAAACAGCACATATAATAAAGTAACGGGCAAGCAGATGCACAAGGAATAGACAAGCAGTTTGTTAAAATCTATGTCTGTGTTTTTCATTAATATAAGAATGAGGCTCATGCCCCATGTGGCCAGAAAGAAAATAACTATGGACTCCGTTTTCTTCATTGTTATTCGCTTTGGGAAACCTGGAAAACGAGAATGCTTCCAAATTTTCCGCAAGAATAAAGGATGAGTCTTTGTGAAAAGTAAAAATGTTCTGAAACCTTTCTTTTTTGTTCTGAACGCCATTTATTATCCAAGTTGGCACAAAGTTGTTGCATTGGCATTTGCGCTATTATGAGCATAAAAACAAGCTGTATGAGCAATAGTTTTGATACCCAGAGCGGCCACAGCCGCAGGGATTTTATGGAAAAGACATTAAAGCTGGCAGTGGTTGGAGGACTAGGTGGTTTGGCCATTTTCTCAGGCTGCAAAGACAAAGAGGAAGGAGACGGGCAAAAAGTATCGCCACCCGAAGACCTGATGCAGGAACATGGCTTGCTGAACAGGATATTGCTGATATATGATGCCTGCAAAATGCACCTGGTTAATAAAGAAAGTTTTCCACGCGAAACATTGGTGGGGGCTGCAGGTATTATGCGGGCATTTGTTGAAGATTATCATGAAAAGCAGGAAGAAGATTATCTCTTTCCGCGTTTTATGAAGGCGGGGCAGCTAACGGAACTGGTGCAAGTATTACTACAGCAGCACAACGCAGGAAGGGCGCTTACCAGCCAAGTGCTGCAATTGGGTAGTGTAGCAAATGCCAGTGACGCAGAAAACCAAAAGCTGATAAAAGTACTCGGTGATTTTAACTACATGTACCGGCCGCACGAAGCGCGGGAAGACACCATACTTTTCCCTGCCTTCAGGAAATTGGTATCGACCCATGAATACAACTCACTGGGTGAAGAATTTGAAAAGAATGAGCAAAAACACTTTGGAAAAGATGGGTTTGAAACCATGGTTGCGAAAGTAGCTGCGATAGAGCAAACGCTGGACATCTACGATCTTTCAAAGTTTACTCCTGTTGTAACCACCTAAACTAAAGCTTCACAAATTTTTGTACGCTTTTAGTTTCCCCATTTTGTACAGCCAGCAAGTACAAGCCTTGTGGCAGGCTGCTGATGTTTATATGCGTACTGCCCTGACCTAATGCCCCTGCAATGCCTGTGGTTGCACCATTGATGGCCATCACTTTATAATCGAGGCCAGCTGTATTGCTACCCGTGACCATAATATCATCGTACGCACAAGTGGGATGTATACTTAACCCTGCAGGGCTGTTGGCGCCAGGCACAGAAAGCTTATTCAGTGTAAACCTGTAAACTGTACTATCGGCAGGCCAGGAGTGGAGGGGAATGACTATACTCTGGATCGTTCCATTTGTAATTTCATTGGGCTCTATTACAGGACCAGACGCATTGCCCGCCAAAACGTATATAGGTCCATTCTGACTATTGCTAGTCACTACATTATCCTGAATATAAAACACCAATGGGCCAGAGCCGTATGTAAAATATTGGTGCGGATTGGTAATGCGTGAGGGGCCATAATGTATTTCTACAGTATTGTCAGCTTCGTACAACCATATTTGCACACTGGCAGAATCGTTGAGGGTATGCGAGGTGGTAAACTCAGGTAAGAAGCCGACGTTGTAGGCCTCGATCTTTAGTATTTGGTTTCCTGCTGTACCCTGCACATCAATACGCACAGGCGACTTTGCAACACTATCTAATGCGCCACGATCAATAAAATTAACTTCTGAGACATTAAATCCTGACTGTATGGTTTGATTAGGATCAGTTGTTAAGGTATTGCCTCCTGAGAAGAAGGCAAAGGAACAATTGATAGTATCTAGCTTAAAGTTGAAGCCGGGGCTTACTGCAAAGTTAGACGTATCGCCGCGCCAAATTTTGTTATTCGTGATGCTGACGCCGTTTACCAGTGGCACGTAAAGCTGCGTATGGGTAGTAAAACTGTAGGCAAACTGCGCATGGGCATGGGTGGTAAATAAAATAATGATGATAGCATAGAATAGTTTCTTCATGAGTTTAATTTGGGTTTGCTCTTGCAATTATATAGACGCATAATACTATAGGAAACTTTGGTAGCTGGTAAGTAATATTTATTTAACTCACTATGCATCGCGACTTAATACTCCCATAAGCATAACGTATCTGGTGGAGAATGCTTCTTTCCTAACTTTGCTGCCTGATAACAGTTCCATGCCTCAATTATTTACGCCATTTACATTAAGAGGAATTACTTTAAAGAATAGAATAGTGGTATCGCCCATGTGCCAGTATAGCAGCCACGATGGCTTTATAAACGACTGGCACCTGGTACACCTGGGCAGCAGGGCCGTAGGTGGTGCCGGACTTATCATTACAGAAGCCACAGCGGTTAATCCCGAAGGGCGCATCAGCCCCAACGACCTGGGGATATGGAAGGATGAGCATGTAGAGGGTTTAAAGCGCGTTACTGACTTTATACATAGCCAAGGCAGTGTAGCAGGGATACAGTTGGCACATGCAGGCCGCAAGGCCAGCAAAACCGCCCCATGGGAAGTGGATAGACTGATAACGCCTGCTGAAGGCGGCTGGAAAACTGTTGCTCCAAGCCCTATACAATTTGCTGCAACCTACGATACACCTGAAGCATTGACCACAGAAGGAATCAACAATGTAATAGCTGACTTTAAAGCGGCGACGGTACGTGCACTGGCAGCAGGGTTTAAAGTAATAGAGCTGCATGGTGCGCATGGCTACCTGATCAATGAATTTTTATCGCCACTCAGCAATACACGCACTGACGAATATGGCGGCTCTTTTGAGAACAGGACGAGGCTGCTGAAACAAATAATAGCTGCGGTACGCAGCGTATGGCCTGAACATTATCCTTTACTGCTGCGCATATCTGCCAGCGACTGGACAGAGGGCGGATGGACGATAGAAGACAGCATAAAGCTGGCACAAGAACTAAAAAGTAATGGAGTGGATCTTATAGATTGCTCGAGCGGTGGCATATCTGCAACAGCTAAGATACCAGCCGGCCCTAATTACCAGGTACCATTTGCTGATGCTGTACGCAACAGAGGCAACATACCCACTGGAGCAGTGGGCATTATTACTGAAGCAAAACAAGCCGAAGAAATACTGACCAGTGGCAAAGCAGACCTGATAGTGATGGCCCGCGAGCTGCTGCGTGACCCATACTTCCCCATGCATGCTGCCAAAGAACTGGATTTTAATATGCAGTGGCCTGTGCAATATGAAAGGGCCAAACGCAAGTAAGACAGCCTTAGATGTGTACTAACTATTTAACTACATTTGCCTTATGAGTATAGTACTGCTGCATATAGAAAACGGTGTGGGTTATATAACACTCAACCGCCCAGAAAAGTATAACAGCTTCAATCGCGAGATGGCGCTGACCTTGCAGCAGCACCTGGATACCTGCGCACAAAGTGATGAAGTACGTTGCGTTTATTTATCGGGCGCTGGAAAAGGGTTTTGCGCAGGGCAAGACCTTTCTGAAGCCACCAACCCAGCAGAAATAGATTTTGAAAAGTTTGTAAGAGAGCACTATAATGCTACCATCATGCGCATACGCAATATGGAAAAACCGGTTATAGCTGCCGTGAATGGTGTAGCAGCCGGGGCTGGTGCAAACATAGCGCTGGCATGCGACATAGTTGTGGCCAATAGCAGCGCTACATTTATACAGGCCTTTAGCAAAATAGGTTTAATACCTGATAGTGGCGGTACATGGTTGCTGCCACGCCTAGTAGGCATGCAGCGCGCTATGGCACTCATGATGACAGCAGAAAAAGTAAGCGCAGCAGATGCTGTGAGCATGGGTATGATCTATAAAAGCTTTGCTGACGATATTTTTGAAACTGAAAGCAAGAAGATGGCCATGGAACTGGCACAAATGCCAACAAAAGGGTTGGGATTGACCAAGCGCCTGCTGAATGCAACCTTCAACAATACCATTGAGGAGCAACTTGAGTTGGAAATGAAGGTGCAAGTGGAGGCCGGTAATACTGCAGATTTTAAAGAAGGTGTACATGCCTTTCTTGAAAAGAGGAAGCCTGTTTTTAAAGGCAAGTAGTTGCTATAATGCTGCCTTTGCTTTGTCGGCAGCAGCGTTAACGGCAGCTTCCGGGCCATGCTTTTCCATAACTTTAGCTACAACTTCGGCTATATTATCAGGATAGTTTACGGCCACGCGGCTGTCATTTATGAGCCACCATTTTATTTGCTCATAATACTTGCGGCCTAAGTGCTTTATCACTGGTACACCCATTTCTTTCACGGCTTCTGCATTGCAGTGCTGCTCATACTGTCCATCCATGGGGATTACCATGAGCTTCTTGCCCAGGTACATGGCCTCTGCAGGGCCTTCAAAACCAGCCCCACACAATACTCCGGTACAAGTTTCCAGGCTTTTTATAAATGCATCGTTTTCGATAGGTACCACATGCACATTGCCGGTGGTAAATGGCGATTTGTTATGTTTGGAAAACACATGCCAGGTTACTTTATCGAAATGAGAGAGGTGCTTCAGCAATGTTTCGTCATCGTAAGAAGGCAAGTAAACTGTGTAGTGGCCTTTATCTACCGGGTTGAGCGCACGTATTTCCCTACGTATAACAGGAGTGAAAATATTCTTTGCGTATGTTCTGAAATGGAAACCGTATGCAGCCGTGACTGGAGCATAGTACCTGAGCACCCATGTTCCTATTGGATCCTTAAAATCAGGCTTAGGCGATTTGGGATTTATAACGGCGCACTGATGGCTGAGCGATATGCAAGGCACTTTCCTTTTTTTGCAGGCCCATGCCGAAACCGGTTCAAAGTCATTGATGACAAGATCATATTGTTTTACATCAAGGCTCTTTATATCGCGCCTTAGCTGGCCAATATTTGTTCTTCTGAACGTATCCAGGATGCTCACCCCACCTTTGCTGCCAAAAATGAAGCTCATGCCGTAAAATTTGTATTTAACCGGAAAGTCGGCTACCACATCGGCTTGTATGCCACTCACCAGTACATCTACAGTACCATATTTTAAAAGCGCCGGATAAACATCGCGGGCACGACTTAGATGGCCATTGCCTGTGCCTTGAATTGCGTATAATATTCTCACGTTGTGTTGCTCCTTTTATATTACAATAACTCCAAAGAACCTGTATTTTCTACATCATCGGGTATAGTACCCGGTTTCATATTCAATTCCTGCATCAGCCCTGCCATAAGTGTACGCGCGTTCTCTTTCTGTTTCTTCTTGTCAATGTCTATGGCCTGTGCGATGGGGTCGTTGTTATAGTTATAAATGCTCCACTTGTTATCATTATACTCTAGCGCTGTAAGGTTTTCTATCCAGTCGCCGGAATTCATATATATTACTTTACCCTTTTCTGTTTCAACCGTTTTTATTTCAGGCTGGTGTATATGGCCGCATATAACATATTGATAATTGTTTTCAATAGCGATATCGCATACTGTGCCTTCAAAATCATTAATGAACTTCACCGCCCCTTTCACGCTATTCTTCACTTTCTTCGAAAGTGATATCTTACCGCGGCCCATTTTTTCTGATATGAAATTAACAAATTTATTTATTAAAATTAATGTATCATATCCTACTGCGCCCAATTTTGCCAGCCATTTGCTGTTTTGCATTACCACATCGAATACATCTCCATGAAATATCCAGACGTTATTATTGTCAATTTTCAGGGAGAGTTTGTTGGTGATCTTCAAACTTCCTAATTGGAAATCTTTAAAACGACGCAGCATTTCATCGTGATTGCCAGGGATATAATAAACCGGAACATCTTTGGCAATGAGGCTGGTTAGTTGTTTAATCACCATCATATGTGGTGCCGGCCAGTAGCGTTTTGAGAATTGCCAGATATCTATGATGTCGCCGTTAAGGATCACAGATTTGGGTTTTATACTTTTCAGGTACTTTACCAGTTCAGTTGCGTGGCAGCCATAAGTTCCTAGATGAATGTCTGAAAGCACCACAATATCCACTTCTCTCTTTGCCATATATTTGGATTGCTGCACTGCGAGGCAGTATCGTTTTACAAAACAATACAATTTGTATTACCAAAAGTGAAAGGTTAGATTAAGTTTGTATTAAATAGCTGATGCATGTGTAGGTGACAACACGATTTCAGAGCATAAAAAAAGGCACTGCGTAAATGTTACGCAATGCCCCGTTTATTGTTTATCTATTGTTATACAGTTGCCATTTCGGGCAACTTACGTTTTTCATATTTCTTCATGGTATTGGCAATGGCTTTTATATGTGCAGGGGTAGTACCGCAGCAACCCCCTACCATGTTTACCCATCCCTCGCGGGCAAACTCACCAACTATTGCAGCCATTTCTTCAGGGGTTTCATCATATTCGCCCATAGCATTGGGCAGACCGGCGTTGGGGTAGCTGCTTACATAGCAGGCGGATATTTGTGATAACTCCTCGATATGCGGGCGCATTTCTTTAGCACCAAGTGCGCAGTTCAGGCCAATGCTTATTGGGTCTGCGTGCATTACTGATACATAGAACGCCTCCAGTGTTTGCCCACTTAGTGTACGGCCAGATGCATCGGTAATTGTCCCCGATATCATTACAGGCAGCTTTTCCTTTTTGGTATCAGCAAAGTACTTGTTGATGGCGTATATGGCAGCTTTGGCATTAAGGGTATCAAATATGGTTTCTACTAACAGCACGTCAACACCACCATCAACCAGACCTGATATCTGTTCTGTATATGCATCGGCTACTTCATCGAATGTTACTGCGCGATAACCAGGATTGTTGACATCGGGTGAGAGGCTCAATGTTTTGTTCATAGGGCCTATAGCACCAGCAACAAAACGATCGGCAGCGCTTGTATTGTGCTCTGCAGCAAATTCTGCAATAGCTTCTTTTGCTATGCGTGCGGCAGCTACGTTTATTTCGTGCGCCAGGGATTGCATATCATAATCGGCCAGGGAAATAACCTGTGAGTTGAAGGTATTGGTTTCAAGTATATTGGCACCAGCTTCCAGGTATTCTTTATGTATGGCTTTTATAATGTCGGGGCGGGTAAGGCATAATAAATCGTTATTACCTTTTACATCGGTGTGCCAATTCTTAAATCGCTCACCACGGTAATCTTCTTCCTCCAGCTTGTAGCGCTGTATCATTGTGCCCATAGCACCGTCTATGATCAGTATGCGTTGCTCGAGCAACTCACGCAAATGTTTTTCTGCACTCATATTGTAAAGTTACAGAATAGTACATTCAATATTAAAATTGAAAACTGCTATAGCTGCATGTAAATTATGATGGTGTTATAGACCGGCACTATCCTTTCTGCAGTACCAGGTTTTCGTACTCCTTATGCTGTTTTATGTACTGCTCTACAAAAGCGCAATAAACAATCACTTTTAAATGGTGACTTGCTGCATGCTCTAATGCTGCTTTGGCCAGTGCATTACCAGCACCTTTGCCCCGTTCTTCTTTGGGTACCAACGTGCGCATAAGTACCATACTACCTTTCAGCCACCTATATTCCAGTATAGCTTTCTCGCCGCTGGCAAACTCTATTTCAAACAGAGACTGCCTTTTGTTGTTTACTACTGTATAACCACTCATACGTTGCAAAGATACCTGTTCATAAAAAATAAAAGCGGAACTGCAAAAATGCAGCCCCGCTTAAACCAATACAAGATAGATGAATTAAGATTTTGCCTGTGCAAACTCAAGGTTAAGAACGATGCTTACTTCGTCGCCTACCATTGCTCCACCAGCTTCAGTCAGCTTGTTCCATTTAAGACCAAAAGCTTCACGGCTTATTTTAGTACTTGCCTTGAAACCGGCTTTAGTGTTGCCATAAGGATCTTTAGCTGCACCACCATATAATACAGCAAACTTAGTTTTCTTAGTTACGTCGCGGATAGTAAGATTACCTTCCAGTGAATAGATATTGCCTTTCACTTTCTTGAAAGAAGTGCTGGTAAAAGTCATTGAAGGATATTTTTCCGCATTGAAGAAATCATCGCTCTTCAGGTGCTTGTCGCGCATATCGTTATCTGTGTTTACGCTGGTTACATCTACAGTAAAATTTACAGTAGCGTTGTTGAAATCAGCAGTAGGAGAAACGATGGTACCGTTGAATACTTTGAAAGAACCGTCTACTTCTGACACTGTCATGTGGCTTACAGAGAACTTAACACCTGAATGCGCAGGATCTACGTTCCACTTGCCGGGAGTTAATACTAACGCGTTTGACGCTGTTTTTTTAGCAGGCGCCTGAGCATTTGCAACCAGGCCCAGGCCTAGTACCATTGCTGAAAGAATAAATAACTTCTTCATATTTTTTGTTGGTTTGAATAGCAAATGTATGTACATACATCTATATTCTGAATTAATTTCTTTTATAGGTATATAGGTAAGAGGCTGAGTGACCGTTTTTAGGTGTTATTTATGGCCATAGGTAATCTTTAAAAGTATATCGTCTATGGTGTCTGTGCCACTAATGTCTATACGAGGTAACTTGTACTTATCCTTTATAGGAAGCGTGCAAATGGCGTTGCCGGTTTTAAAGGCAAACCGAATATTTTGACGTGTGAAACTAAGCCGTAGTTTTTCGGACTGTTTTTTTTCTATAGGGTCGCTGCCATAGGGGTATGCAATTACTTTGTCGTAAGCAAGGCTGCTATTGTTGAATAGAGTTATTGCTTTGCCTAATAATAGATCTATCTCTTTGCTGGGGTACCAGCTAAAGTTTTCGTGTTTGTAACCATGCATTGCAATCTGCATTACTGTGTGGTCTATTGTTTTCAAGTCGTGTATATCCATTAGTTCATGCATGGGTATATTTTCGGCCGATGAAAAAGTGCTGTCGAGGGTGCCAGCAATAATAAATATGGTAGCACACCAACCTAATTGCTGCAATAGAGGATAGACATAAGTAAGGTTGTTTTTATACCCATCATCGAAAGTGATGAGAATAGAATTAGGCGGGCATTCTATTTCACCATCTATTATTGCTGCAAACTCTGACAACGAAAGAGGATTATACCCTATGTTACGGAGGTAGCGCCATTGTTCTTCCAGTTTTTCGGGGGTAATAGTGAGCGTGTTGATAACACCCGGCCACACCTTATGGTACACCAGTACAGGGATACCTTTGGGTGGAGGCAATAATTTTTTTAAATACGATACTAACCTCATTAACAGATGTGATTCGACATAGTAACGAATGCGCTACAATATGTTTAGAACCATGAATTTAAAGATGGTATATTTTACAACAATATACAAGTAAATGTTTGTTGGTACCCAGGATTAACGTGCGGTGAGCGTTACATCAGCAATATTATTTTACCGGCTGCACGCCCTTTTTCGCTCAGGTCGTGTGCGGCCCTGGCTTCTGAAAGTGGAAATTCTTTTTCAACGATCACCTTTAGCTTGCCCTGATCTGCAAGAGCAGCGATTTGCTGCAAGCGAGCGCCATTTGAATCGACCATGAAACTTTTGGAGGTGATGCCATATTCGGCAGCAGCCTTCTCATCGGCACCAACGGTAGAGACCAATGTGCCACCTTTCTTTATTATGCCCCATGATCTCTTTTGTGTGTCGCCACCAATGGTATCAAAAACAAGATCAATGTCTTTCAGTTTTTTACTAAAATCTTCGGCCTGGTAGTCTATTACCTCATCGGCGCCCAAGGATAACACCAGGTCTTTATTTTTGGCTGATGTGGTAGTGATGACATGTGCACCCATATGATGGGCAAACTGTAAGGCAAACGTGCCCACGCCACCAGAGCCGCCATGTATGAGTACTGACTGATCTCTGCGCAGCTTGCCTTGCTCGAAAAGACCGGCCCAGGCCGTTTGCCCTGCAAGCGGTATGCCGGCCAAATGCGGCAGGGAAATATTTGCAGGTGCGGCAGTAATTTCTGATGCGCGAACTGCTATATATTCTGCATAGCCCCCGTTGCGCGAAGAGTTGGGGCGGGTAAATACTTTATCGCCGGGGTTGTAGTGGGATACCAATGAGCCTATGGCTGCTATGGTACCTGATACATCCCAGCCCAATATGAATGGAAATGTTATGGGCATCCTTTCTTTACCATGACCCTGGCGCACCTTCCAGTCGATAGGATTGATGGCGCAGGCTGTAATTTTTATCAATACTTCGTCAGGACCTATTTGTGGCAAAGGGGCATCTTCATAAACCAGGACACTGCTATCGCCATAACCATGTATCCGAACTGCTTTCATTGTATTGGGCATTGGGGTAACCGTTTTACATATGAGTAACAAAATTATGCCGAGTTATATATGTAGGAACGATTAGCGGCTAGGGAACGGTTACAGTCAGCTACTTATTTAACCATAAACATCGGTTTTTAAATTGCAGGAAACCGGCAGCATTAAGTTAAACAGACACAGGTAACCTTCGGAATATCCGTGCCAAAGCAAGGTATACAGACTAAAATAAACATCATGTCAATTCCGTCCCCTATATTCATTAGGGGATTGTCCCACCTTTTGCTTAAATAAACGCGTAAAATGCTGAGGATATTTAAACCCTAGTTCGGAGGCAATTTGGCTAACTGATTTGTTTTGGTCGAATACCTTCTCCTTTGCCACATCAATAACTTTATTTTGAATAAACTCCTGCGCCGAAATACCCGTTTCTTTCTTTACCAAGTCTCCGAAATAATTTGCTGATAAATGCAGTTCACCGGCACAGTATGCTACCGATGGCAAACCATTTTCCTGCGGAAGTGCTGACAGAAAATACTCATTCAGCAAATTTTCAAGACGTTCCAACATACCTTTATGTACAGTGTCGCGTGTGATAAATTGACGGTCATAAAACCGAACGCAATAACCTAAAAACAACTCAATATTAGATACGATGAGTTGCTTGCTGTGTTTATCAATAGCGTGCTCCAGCTCATACTGGATCTTTGAAAAACAATCCAACACGATTTTTCTCTCACGTTCTGACACATGAAGCGCCTCCTTTGATTGGTAATTAAAGAATGTATAATCGTGCATATGCTTACCCAGCGATGTGCCGTGTATTAAATCTGCATGGAAAATAAGCACATGACCTTTGGGTTGATATAGCTCGCCACTATTTTCCACCGTTAACGTTTGACCTGGCGAAATAAACACCAATGTCCCTTCCTGGTAGTCGTAGGTATGTTTGCCATAGCGCAGATCCCCACACTTCACGTCTTTCAAAAAGACGGCATAAAAACCATAGTACATGCTTGCCGCCCTTCTCGGTGCCGCTTTCGAAATGTCGACAACACTTACAAGCGGGTGCAAGGTTTCGTTGCTGTTAAAAGCATTATAATCTGTTATAGTCTCAAATCTTACCAGATTTTCCATTCGCTTGTTTGTCTTTTAAAATTAGCGCTTTATATAAGCATTCACTACTGCAGTTAAACCCTATCAGTAACATTGGTAGAAAAAACAGTAATCTATATACCATGCAGGCACGCAATTGTTGTGATCTTTGACAAACAATAAGAGAAACCATGCAAAACTTAAAATTGAACAACGGTGTTGAGATGCCCATTCTTGGGTTTGGCGTTTTCCAGGTAACAGACCTAGAAGAGTGTGAAAGGAGCGTAGTTGATGCCATTGGTGCAGGTTATAGATTGATAGACACTGCTCAATCGTATGGGAATGAGGAAGCGGTTGGGAAGGCGATAAAAAAAAGTAGCGTAGCACGAGGTGATTTGTTTGTCACGACGAAGCTTTGGATACAGCGTAATGGATATGAGGAAACAAAAAAGGCTTTCGAAGCTTCTTTAAAGAAATTACAATTAGATTATCTTGACCTATACCTTATCCATCAACCCTATGGCGATGTATATGGCGAATGGCGGGCAATGGAGGAATTCTATAAAGAAGGGAGGGTGAGGGCAATAGGTGTTTCCAACTTTCAGCCTGACCGTTTGATGGACTTGATCATTCATAACGAGGTGCCTGCTGCTGTAAATCAAATTGAAACCAATCCTTTTAATCAGCAAATTGATGCACAAAAGTTTCTACAGGAAAACAATGTGCAGACCGAGGCATGGGCGCCGTTTGCAGAAGGCAAAAACGGTATCTTCAAAAGTGAGTTGTTGCTTTCCATAGCTGCGAAATACAATAAAAGCATAGCCCAAGTAATACTGCGCTGGCTAACCCAAAGAGAAATTGTTGCCCTTTCTAAATCGACCCGTAAAGAAAGGATGGAAGAAAACCTGAATGTACTTGATTTTGAGTTAAGTGCGCAGGACATGGAGGCTATTAAGACATTAGATACAAAGACTAGCAGCTTCTTTGATCATCGTGACCCTGCAATAGTAAAATGGTTGGGAGAAAGAAAAATGAATAACTAATTGTGGATTACAACAGTTGATGTCATTGATAAACTATCAGTTACTTGTTTAACCCATAAGTATCAGTTTTTTCAAATTCGGGTTACAAACCGGCAGCTTTAAGTAGATACGGATAGTCCTTCGGAACATCCATGCCAGAAGGGGATACGCGGTTTGCCAAATAAATATCAAGCAAGTTTATTGTTCTATATTGCACTGCTTTAAGCAGTATTATGATAAGAAATTTTTTGTTTTTAATAGTTGTTTTAACGCTTACATCTTTTAAGTACCCGGCAAAAGAGTGGCATGAATACAAGCTGGAGGGCAGCAATTGCTCTTTATTGATGCCGGGAGCACCTACTAAACAGGAAAAACTAATAAATACAGCAGCTGGAGAAATAACATTTACTCTATTTACGTTCGAACCAGCAGATAGTACGGACGACAATTTTATATATGGACTGGCTTACGTTGACTTCCCAGCGGATAAATTGTATCCCGATTCTATTTCGTGGGTCAAAGGCTGTCTTGACAATGCGCGTGATGGGGCTATCAGTAATGTTCATGGTAAATTTTTGTCGGAAATCATTATTAAGTACAAACAATATTCTGGAAGGGAGATACGGATCGATTTTCAAAATGGAGCGGCAGTTCTAACAGCGCGGCTGTATCTTATAAAAAATAGACTTTACACCCTACAGGTTTTGACCCTACCAGACAATGATTTTAATAATTCGATCAAGAAATTCTTCGACTCTTTTATGACATTGGAATAAGACGAATTTTTAATCCTAGTTCTCATTGTCAAATGCTTTGTTTCAAGCAGTCGTTCTTACCAACTGCCCTGAGCCTGAGTGTATGTACTGCGATCAGTTGCAGTGGCAAGTACCAATAATATAAGTGGTAACTGGCTTTAATATAAACGACTAGCATCAATTCATTTATGAGGCGGATATATCCGCTATGCCCTAAAGGAGGGCTACGCTGCGAAATGACGATGTTTTCGGAACACTTGCCAGAGGTGGAAGGATTAGGGCTTATATGACCTTACAATAGAAACGCTTGTGCCATATGAGCTAGATTTTCTTTCCGTAACTTTGATGGAGGACCTGTTATTTGAACATCTATAACTACAACGCAATTATGTCTATCACCAAAGAATCTGAACTGGATGGCATGAAAAAAGCCAGTGAAGCTGTTGCACTGACCCTGAAAGCAATGACCCAATATGCGGCCGTGGGTATGACCACCAAACACTTGGACGAATATGGCGCAGAGGTATTGAATTCGCTTGGTGCCAAATCGGCTCCCTATTTAACTTATGGATTTCCGGGATGGACCTGCATTAGCGTAAACAATGAATTTTGTCACGGTATCCCTTCTCATAAAACTATACTTAAAGAGGGTGATCTTATTAACATAGATGTTTCGGCAGAGCTGGGCGGGTATTGGTCGGACAACGGCGGGTCGTTTGTGTTGGGTAAAGACATCAATAACCACCAGCAACTGATAGATGCATCGAAGGCCATTCTGCAAAAAGCCATCAACAATATAAAAGGCGGTGTACGTATTGCAGACATTGGCTACTTGATAGAAACAGAATCGAAAAAGCGAGGTTATAAGGTGATCAAGAACCTGACAGGGCACGGCATAGGCAGAAGCCTGCACGAAGAGCCTGCAGAGATCGCCAATTACCGGGACCGTTTCAATAATACTCGTTTTAGGAAGAACTCAGTAGTAGCCATTGAAACATTCATTTCCACCAGCTCATCCCTTGCCACGACCTTAAAGGATGGGTGGACAATGGTAGGCAACAAGGGCGGTTTTATGGCGCAACATGAACACACGATCGTGATCACCGATGGCAAACCGATCATTCTTACGGAAATGAATGGGATATTGAATTAGGAATCATTGTTAGTGTACAAAGGCTATTTAAAACAATATCTTCGGTCCAATAATGTGGGGGTAAGAATGTGGTGTGGAGGGCTGAGGAATAAGACTATAGAATATTATTGAAATAACAAAGCCCCTTATTCAGGGGCTTTGAAGCAAACGTCTATCTATCTATAATCTATCTACTCTATTATTTTCCTTCGTTTTCCTGGTGCTTGAGCACTTTGGCTTCTATGTAGAAGATGATCTCTTCAGCTATATTTTTAGACTGATCGCCCACACGCTCGAGCTTGCGGATGATGGAAAGCATGTAGAGTGCGTCTTCCATCACAGTCATGTCTTCTTTTATTGCTGCACCTACACGGGCACTAGCTTCTCGGTTGATCTGATCGAGCACTTCGTCTCTTTTAAATATGCTGCGTGCCAGTATGGTATCTTCTTTCTCGAAGGCCATGCGTGTATCTATGAGTATGTTTATGGCATCTTCATACATGCGCAATACCTGTGTGCTTTCAAAAAGAGTACGGTCGAAATCGCCGCTCGATTCTATAATATACTTGGCTATGCCTTCAGCTATATCGCCTATACGCTCCAGGTTGTTGTTTATTTTTAGTGTAGCGAGCAAGAAGCGCAGATCTACAGCTACAGGGCAAAACAGTGCAAAGATGTTCTCGCAGTCGCGATCTATCTTTAGCTCAAATGCGTTCACACGCTTTTCTTTTAGCACTACTTCGCGTGCCAGATCGCGGTCGAAATGGAGCATAGCCGTCCGGGATTTTTCCAGTTGCGACTCTACCAGGTACCACATACTGAGCACCTCTTTTTTTACCGCCTGTAACTCGTTTTCCAAGTGTGTCATTGCCTGAATATTTTATTGGCTATTAGCTAAAACGGCCTGTTATATAATTCTGTGTGCGTGTATCGCGCGGGTTAGTGAACATGCGCTTAGTTTCATCGTACTCCACCAACTCACCCATATAGAAGAAGGCAGTTTTATCGCTAACGCGTGCCGCTTGCTGCATATTGTGGGTTACTATAATGAGCGTATAGTTTTGCTTCAGGTCGTGAAACAATTCTTCTACTGTAGATGTTGATATGGGGTCGAGGGCAGAAGTAGGTTCATCGAACAATAATACTTCTGGCTCCATAGCAACAGCGCGTGCTATGCACAGACGTTGTTGCTGGCCACCGCTTAAGAAAGTTCCTTTTTTATTCAACTGGTCTTTTACTTCATTCCAAAGAGCAACTTTGGTAAGGCTCTGCTCCACTATCTTATCTTTCTCAGCCTTAGGCAGTTTTATACCATTCAACTTATAACCTGCAATTACGTTATCGTAAATGCTGAGGTTGGGGAATGGATTGGGACGCTGGAATACCATGCCTATTTTGAGGCGCACAAATATTGGGTGCATCTCCATAACGTCTTCGTTATCCAACATTATCTTGCCCTTTGCTGTAGCGCCAGGTATAAGCTCGTGCATACGGTTGATGCCGCGCAGGAAGGTAGTTTTACCACAACCTGAAGGGCCCATTACAGCAATGACATTATTCTTAGGTATCTCAATATTTACATTCTTGACAACGTGATTGTCGCCAAAATATGCGTTATAATCTATAGATCTTACAATTGTACTTTCCATTTCCTGGTTATGATCTTGGTGAAAATATTAAGCACTAACACAAACATCAGCAATATGCATGATGCTCCCCATGCCAGGTCGTGCCAATCGTTGTAGGGGCTTGTAGCGTAGTTGAATATGAGCAACGGAAGACTCTGCATGGGTTTGGTAAGGCTGGTGGATAAATATGGATTACCAAATGCCGTGAACAGCAAAGGAGCAGTCTCGCCCGCTATCCTGGCTATTGAAAGCATTACCCCACTAAGGATACCACTGATACCACATGGCACTATTACTTTTAATACCACCCTGTGAAAAGGCATGCCTAATGCAAACCCGGCTTCACGCAAAGTATCTGGTAATAATTTTAAGGTCTCTTCTGTAGAACGAACTACAATAGGTAACATCATTATGGCCAATGCTATACTGCCCGAAACTGAGGAGAAGCCACCAAAAGGCTTTACCAGCCAGAAGTAAGCGACAATACCAATAACGATAGAGGGTACGCCCTGCAAAATATCGATAGATAAACGTGCCCAATAGGCCAGCTTACTTTTCCTGTTCTCGCTAAGGTAAATGCCACCTAGTATGCCTATAGGTATTGCTACAACTGCAGCAACTGCAATAATAATAATACTACCCAACAATGCATTTGCAATACCACCACCACTCTCACCAACGGGCTTTGGTACGTTTACCAAAAAGTTCCAATTGATCTTTGTAATGCCTGCCTTAATAATGTATGCGAGTATGAACAAAAGGGGTATAACGCAGCTAAAAGCAAGAGCAATGACCACACCTTTAAAAAAACCGTTCTTGCCTATCCTGAACTTGACAGGACTATTATTTGCTTTCATGAGATTAATCGTTTGTGAAGCGGCTGATTATCTTTTTACCGATCATGTTGATGACAACTGTAACCAGGAAGAGCACCAAGCCCAACTCTATAAGTGCAGAAAGATAAACGGTCCTATCGGCCTCTGTAAATTCGTTTGCTATAACACTAGCCATTGTATTGCCCGGCGCGAATATGCTTTTGGGTATGGCGCTGGTATTACCTATTACCATTGTTACAGCCATTGTTTCGCCCAGTGCGCGGCCAAGAGAAAGCAGTACACCTGCAAACAAACCACTTTTTACGTAGGGGAGAATGACACTTTTTATAACTTCCCAGCGGGTAGCGCCGAGTGAGTATGCCGCTTCTTTAAGATGCGAAGGCACCATCTGTATCATAGACCTGCCAAGCGATGCCGCGTAAGGAATGATCATGATAGAGAGGATAAGGGACGAAGTAAAAATACCTACACCAATAGGAGGTTCGCCAATGCCACTTTCAAAAGAACGTACTATTGGAACCAATACCGCCAGCCCCCAGAAACCATAGATAACTGATGGCACTGCCGCTATTAGCTCAACTGTATTTTTTAAAAGATCGGGGAGCCAGCCTTTGGGATAATATTCGCCCAGGAAGATGCCCACTGCAAAAGAGAACGGGATGGAAATGGCAAGCGCTAAAAATGAAGTAATAAGCGTGCCCAGCAAAAAGGGGAATGCACCATAAATATCGCGCACAGGATCCCAAACCTTGCCCCACAGGAACCCAGCGCCGAGCGCCTTAATAGAAGGTACCGACTGTACTATAAGGGTAAACATAATACCCAGTACAAGCACTACCATTAGTACACCCATTACGAACAACAGGCGCCTGAATATACTCTCGGTCCATATCTGCCGGTTGCTGTGCTTTTCCCTATTCGTTTTCTTCAATTTGCCGGTATTTGAGCCGTTAGTAACCCGCGGAGTATCCCCGCGGGCTATTACGGCCTCATTTTCAAATGTTTTCATGTCCCGTATATCAATACCGGTGATTACAATATTGGCTTGTTGCTGTAAGTAACAGACTTCAGCTGATCTTCACCCACCTTAACTGCGGCAGGAGAAAGTGGTGCGTAGCTCAACGGAGCACCATACTGCTGGCCATCATGTATAGCCCACAACAACAGTTTTACCATTTTGGTAGCCCTGTCTTGTGAACGGTTATTGTAATTCTGTTCTTTGTAGATCAACACCCAAGACAGACCAGAGATAGGATAACCATCAGCAGCGTCTGTATTAGTAAGAGATACTTTACCATCGGCAGGTATCTGTATGTTTGCTGCAGCTGTAACAGATGCAATGCTAGGCGTGATATAATTGCCTGCTTTGTTCTGTATTTTAGCATATGGCATTGCATTCTGGTTAGCATAAGCCAGCTCTATATAACCTATAGCACCTGGTGTTTGCTTAATAGTGCCGGCAACACCTTCGTTACCTTTACCACCTAAGCCCACTGGCCAGTTTACGTTTGAACCTTTACCAGGACCAGCATTCCAAGCTTCGCTAACTTTAGAAAGATAAGTTGTGAAAATGTTTGTAGTACCACTGTTATCTGCACGGTGTGCAATAGTGATAAGTGTAGCAGGCAACTTAACGCCTGGGTTAACTGCAGCTATTTTAGCATCGTTCCACTTAGTTATTTTACCCAAGAAGATATCTGCAAGTACCGCCGGTGTAAGCTTCAGTGTATCTTTTACCTCGGGCAAGTTGTAGCTAATTACAACTGCACCTGCCGTAACAGGTATATGTATCACCGGAGAAGACATCAGGCTATCCTGCTGTTTGTTGAGAGGAGCATCAGACGCACCGAAATCAACGGTTTTGCTGGTAAGCTGCTGGATACCACCACCTGAACCTATAGACTGGTAGTTTACTTTAAGGCCATTAGACTTATTGTACTCTGAAAACATTTTAGAGAACAGCGGATTATCGAAAGAGCTACCCGCGCCCAATATAGTATTGTCATCACTATTGCCACTTGCTGTGCTGTCTGCACCTTTGGCACTACCATTACCACCACTATTGCAACTGTACAACATCATGCTACCCGATACAATAAGGGCTAATGCTGACAGTGATAAATTTTTGATTGCTTTCATAAACTGATTCTTTTAGAATAATTTTTAAAAATGCCCGGGCATCTCAGGTATATAACCATTGACGCCCGGGGTATTTAAATATTGACTACCTGTAGATGTAGTAGAATGTTAAACGGTAAACAACGTCTGTACCCTTAACACCAGATACGTTGCTGTTCATTGATTTGTAAGTAGTAGAACCATCAGCACCAGTTACGCTCAGGTCTGATTTGTAGGTGTTCATCCACACGTTTGGCATGAAGTGTACATTCTTGAACGGTGTGAAGTCTAAACCATAAGTAACAAAATTTTCTTTGGTTGTAGGCTCGTAGTTGCTTGTACTTGCAGTATAGCTCTTAGTATTAGCTTCACCAACAATGTTGCTGAGGTTACCGCTAGGATCGTAGTTATCGTAACGAGCGAAGAAGCCTAACAATGGATTACCATTCTTTCTAGAAACGATGCGACCACGTACAAAGATTGATTCTGCGGTAGCCTTAGAAGTACGGTAGTAAGTGTTACCATCTTTACCAGTAACCTTAACGTCGCCCAGTATTGTGTTCTGAAACACTTCAGCACCTACTGTGAATTTCTTATCCGTCCAAGCCAGGAATAATTTGGTCATGTTACGATCGCGGTTCCATGCACCATTAGGGCTTGAAGTACCAGCTTTAGCACCAGCTACATAAGTACCCCAGTTCAGTTTTTCATAATCCTGGTAAAGGTCTATTATCAAGCGTTTGTTGAAGAATTTAGCATACACATCGCCATAGAACCATTTGTTGTTATCAGTTTCTGGTTTTGCACTGGTACCATTACCTACCAGGAAGGTGTAACCAAAGCAACCTTTGTTATCAAACCAACCCTGAAGACTTGCACCCATGTCATAAGAAGGTGTACGGCGGATATCCGTTACCGTTCTTTCGATAGAGCGATAAGCCCATAGCTCTTCCGAAGTCTGATCGTTGCGGCCAGTTTTTGCGAAAGTTGGAGTTGCCTGCTGACCTAAAACCAAGTCAGAATTTTTGAAGATATTCTTCCAGCGAATGTTTGCCAGTTTTACATAAGGAGAAAATTTACCATTCTGCAATACATCGCCTGCAGCCTGGTTATCTAAACCTGCATTAAAATCATCTTCAGCAGCCAAAAGGAATTCAGCAGAGAATTTCTGGCTGATATCGTAATTGTAACCGAGGTAAATACGACGGAACTGGAACATATTACTGTTGGCAGGCATACCAGTATATTGGTTAGAACCACCACGATAAACCGGCGCTGCTGTTGTACCTATATTATCTGTACCACCCTTGTACGCGAAATCGCCAAATGCATAACCCCAAAGATTACCGTGAGGTTTGAAGGTTGAAGTATCTGATGACTGTGCCTGGGCTGATAAGCTCAAACCCGCTGCCAGCAAGGTTGTAACGGCTGAAAGCCTGGTGTGTGTAACGAAATTTTTCATTGGGAGTTTGCTTTTTTAATTTGAGTGTAAAAAAAGCTAATGCGAATGAAGCCAATGTTACGTGAAGGTTAACTTAATGTTACCAAACATTTGGAGACACGTTTTTACCTCGCGTAATAAATTGATTTGCAATGAGAAGAAGTAGGCGATAAGAAATTACCTATGGCAGAAAACAACAAAGCCGACCTAGTGGTCGGCTTTGTCATAATACTAATGAATTGGTTGATCTATCGTACCAGATAAACTTCACCCTGTTCTTTTATTTCCTTACCACTTGGGTTACAAACATAGTCAATATACCAGAAGTAGGTATCCATATCCTGTGGTACACCATTGTAGTTACCATCCCAACCCTTCAGCTCGTCGGTAGTCTGGAACACTGTTTGTCCCCAACGATTAACTACACGGAAGTCCCTGATGGTATGGTGACCAATAGTGAGTACATGGAAGATATCGTTCTTATTATCACCATTTGGTGTAAAGGCATTCGGCATATACAGGTTGCAACAAGGCTGTATGTTTACATAAGCGCTATCGTTACCCACACAACCGAAGTCTGATGTTACCGTCAGGTATATAGAAGCTGAGAAATCTATGTTAGCATACAGCTTAGGAGCGTTGTTACCATGTTTGAAGAACTGCGTTGGTGACCATTGGTATTGGTAGCCTGGATTAATAAGGCCTGCAGAAACTTCTACACTGTCGCCAGAGCAGACGTTGTTAAGATCCTTCGCATCTACACTTACTATATGCGTATCTGGTATGGCATGTACGTTCACAGTATCGGCAGCCGGTTGTGAAGTACAATTGTTGATAGTAGTAGTAAGCGTTACAATGTGCACACCCGGAGTAGTCCACTCTATATTGTACGGGCCACCAGGACTTGCACTGCTTATTATAGTACCACCATCAAAGTTGTAATTGTACAGTTGTGTACCCGGAGTTTCGCCTGCAAGGCCAACAACTACAATATCATCCTGACAAACAGAGTGCAGTGAGCTGATAGCTGCAATAGGCTGCGGCCTTACCTGTACAGTAATGGTGTTTGAAGAGCTCTTACAGTTACCATTGCTCACAGAAAGCATGAGTGGCTGGTTACCGGCAGAATCGAAACGTACCAATATAGTACCAGGGCTTGTGCTGGAAACGATGGTAGCACCTTGTGGCAGTATCCAATCGAATGCAGCAGAAGTGAGCGCATTACCGAAGTAGAAGAACGTCATGGTATCGTGCTGGCAAACATAAGCGCCAGGACTCTTGATAACAACATTTGGTTTGTAGAATATGTACACATGCTGCGGTACGCGATCACTTTCGCAACCATTTACCGTTTGTGTTACATAGTATATAACAGTATCGGGATAGCTGGTTTGCGGTATTGGTGGTACCGGTGTACCTACACCACCATAGCCTACATTGTACCAGCGTATATTCTGGCCAATTGCTGTGAGCGGTGCAGCAGCATCGTTCTGGCAATAGCTTATATCCTGCACTATAGGAGGCTGTGGTTTTTGTTTCACAATAACAACTATAGGTGTACGGTTACTTTCGCAGCCATTTACTGTTTGCGATACATAATACACATAGTTAGCCGGGCTTACTGTTGATGGAGTTGGCGCTATTGGAGAACCTACACCACCAGAGGCTGAAGTGTACCACAGCAAGTTTTGGCCTGTTGCTGACAGCAGTGCAGCTCCATCGTACTGGCAATACGTAATTGTATTTGACGGTACATATGGCGGTGCAGGTTTCTGGTTGACAGTGATAACTATTGTCGCCCTTGGACTTTCGCAACCACCTGCTGTGGTGCTCTGTGTGACATAGTAATTGAATATACCTGGCAATGAATCGTTAGGTATTGGTGCAGTGGTACTGCCTACAAGGTCTGCAGGACTCGTATACCAATGCAGGTTGGTACCTGTAGCAGTAAGCGGGCTAGGATTGCTAAACTGGCAGATGGTTTGGTTGGTTACCAAAGGAGGATTAGGACTCTGACCCACTATAACAGTTGTTGTGCCCGGCAATACCGATTTGCAACCATAAGAGTTGATGACATAAGCAGAGTCTATACCATTGTTGGCAGTAGTAGGATTGTTGACCACAACATTTTTGGTAGTTGCAGAAACACCACCCGGACCTGACCAAATGTATGTGATAGGACCAGGGCCTGCGCCTGTGGTATCTAGGAACAGCCTGAGCGGGCTTGAACCGCTACATATTGGTGAGTTGCTGGTTGCGGTAGGATTACCGGGAACAGGATAAATCACCACATTTATTCTTGTAGCTGTATCTGAAAGGCAACCGTTGTAGTTGGCATAAGCTTGATAAACACCAGCATCAGATAGTGGTGCTGCAGGAATGCCGACGCTGCTTAAACTGAAATTAGAAGCGTCAATACCTGGGCCACTCCATATCGGAGTTGCTGTAGCAAACGGTGCAGGTTCTGTAAATGTAAGGTGCAGGTTCTGATATGCACATATAGGCGAGTTGCTGGTAAGCACAGGCGCTACAGGTTTTGGATTGACCATAACTTGTACAGTAGCAGGGTTGGCTGAATGGCAACCGTTTGCAAAGTAAACAAACACACTGTATAAGCCGGAATCGCTGAGCTGTACCGGGCTAATGGTATAGTTCTGTTGATTTGAAGTATGCAGGTTTGGATTCAATGCATTTTTAGCCGTCCAGGTATAAGTTATTGGAGCAGTTGTAGTAGTATCTAAAGCACGCAGGTTTAAAGTAGCACCTTCACATAGCGGCGAATTGCTGGTAGCAGTAGGATCGCTAGGTATAGGATTAATTTTTACGCGGGTACTAGCAGTAGCCAACGATGCGCATCGGCTAAGGTAAGAAGTAACTATGTAAACACCAGAGTCAGCATACGGAGTACTTATAATGCTCGGGTTCTGCACCTGGGCAGAGAACGCTGGTGTGCCAGGACCTGTCCAGCTAAAGCTATCTGCATTGGCAGAAGTAGCTTGCAGGTTTAAGGTTGAACCCAGACAAACGGGTGAGTTACTGCTGGCACTAGGATTGCCCGGTACCGCTTTTACATTCAGGAACAAAGTATCTGGCAGCGAAACGCAACCGGTACTACTATTAATAGCTACTACTGAATAGTGACCACCATTAGCAAAAGTTGCAGAAGTCTGCGAATAAGTTGGTGTGGTTTGTACATCACCAGCACCATTAGGACCTTGCCATTTGTATGACACACCACCCGTAGTGCTGCTTGCCAGCAACGATATAGGGCTACTTACGCATACTGAGTCAAGGTGATTACCTGGCAATACAGTAGGTGTATTTGGCAATGGATTCACGGTAACATTGAATGGAAAAGGAACACTTGAACAAGTTTGGCTACCAAAAGCAGAATACACTATCAACGTATAACCCCCACCATCAACAAAACCTGCTGAAGCTTTGCCTGGATTCGCATCTACACTATCGCAATAGCATAAAGGCAGCGATGTACTACCGCCAGGTGTAAATGGATTACCATTTATAGGACCTTGCCAGTAATAATTAGTTGGGCTAGATGAAGGTGTTACTGTTGAGAAGAAAGATATAGGCTGATTCAAACAAACAGACGCTGTTGTTGCACCGGCATTAATGATGGTAGGTGGCTGTCCTATTATCAAAGTGTTGGTAACACTTGAAGATACACATCCCAGAACACTATCATAAACAACATAAGCGCCAGCATATGAATTGGTAACACCACCACTTACAAATACAGAGCTACCAGTAGTTGTATTGGTATAACCATTAGGGCCATTGACAATATAATATGCACCTGCAGGACCACCACTAAGATTTATAGAAAATGCCTGATTAAGACAAACTGAGTCGTTTATTAATGCTTGTGCAACAGGAGGAGTTGGTATTGCTGAGCTTACATGCAGGGTCTCACTATTGCTGGTAACCGGGGCACCGCACAAACCTGAAACTGTTACAGTATATAAGTAACCATTCATACCAGCAGTAACGCTAGGCAGTGTGTAAGGATTGGTGGTTGCACCAGATAGTGGAGTAAAACCACTACCTGTATTTACATTCCACTGATAGGTAAGGTTGTTACCTGTTGTGGTAGCAGTAGCAAGCGTAACATTTGACCCTACACAACCATAAACGTCTGTAGGTATTGTTGCGCTTACAGATGGACTGATATGCAACGTATCAGGATTAGATACTACAATACCAGAGCAAGGGCTTGATATAGACAAACGATACAAATAACCGTTCATACCGGCAGTTGCGCCAGTAATAGCAAGTGTAGTAGTAGTTACACCTGAGTAAACACCAGCATTACTAAGCGGAGTATAGTTGCCACCATTATTGGTACTTACGGTCCATTGGTAAGAAAGTGTACCTGATGATGCTGCAGCTGATATAGTGGTATTACCACCTGCACATACATATGTAGATGGAGCAGGCTGTGTGGTAACAACAGTAGTACCACTTACAATAATACTAATAGGATACGAAGTAGTACATGTACCATTGTTAATGGTAAAGGTACCTGTATATGTGTTGACAGTTGCAGTACCTGGTATTGTAACAGGTACTGTGCCTAGATTTGGAAACACTGCATTGGTTACGTTTGTGAAACCGGCAGTTATAGCAGGAGCGCTCCATACAATAGAATAAGTGTATATCGGCAGGAGCGTATAAGTCAGGTTTACATAACCATTAGCTGAGTTATAGCCTGGGGTGCTGGTCGCTCCTGTAAGACCACCAAGATAGTCTGAACCACCACCTGCGCCACCACCACCACAATCGCCAGTTGAGCCGCCGCCGCCGTAGTAGCCGCCGCCGCCGCCGCCAGACTCGCTTGGGTTGTTATTACCGCCCAAGCCAAGTGTACCTGCAGAACCTGAAGTAATAGTAGGGAATGTACCACCAGCGCCACCAGCAGTTTGGCTACCGCCTAAACCTGCTTCAGGAGCATAGGCTGACGTACCGTTGCCAGCTGTTGCACCACCACCTATACCACCATTATTAGATATTCCATAGTGATAACCGGCACCACCACCACCACCAGCTACGGCTACTCTGTTGGTAAAGGCTACCCCACCAACACGTATATCGGTAGCACCGCCGCCGCCGCCGCCGGTAGCATCACCACCGACAGTGCTAGAGCACACATTGTTTGGTGTAGCAGTACCACCGCCATTGAAACCACCATTAGAGGGAACACCCAAAGAGTTACCATCGGCACCAGAGCCACCTACATATATATTAAGAACCTGTCCCGGTATAGTAGCCAGTGTACCCTGTATCCTGCCACCAGCAGCCCTGTTAGTAGGTACATTAGCAGATCCGCCACCCTGGGCGCCGCTTGCATCAACAGTTATAGAAGATACGTTGGCCGGTACCGTAAATGTTTGAACACCGCCTGTGTAACCAAAGATGCTAGTAGTTACACCACCACCTGTGCCACCCGATAGACCAGTAAAGGAAAGTGAAGTGCTTGTAGTACCCGTACATACTGACGGGTTAGGATTAGTGAAAGTAAGTGTAGGTGATGTATTTACATGAAGTGTAGCAGACCCGCTTGTAACCGGTGACGGTGAACAAGTGCCAGATACAATTACGTTGTATTGATAACCGTTCATAGCTGTTGTACCACCCGTAATAGTAAGTGAAGCAGAGTTATAACCACCATAAACAGGGCTAGTAGCACTAGTTATAGGATTAAAACCAGAACCAGTATTTACCTGCCACTGGTAGCTAAGACCGCTACCTGCAGCTACAACAGTAGCTGTAGTATTATAACCAGCGCATATAGTTGCCGGTGTAAGTGTAGCCCCACTGGTTATAGTAGGAGATGTATTTACATTAAGTACAACAGCGTTGCTATTAGAGCCAGCGGTACATGCACCGGTACCCGATACAACAACCCTGAACTGATAGCTATTTTGGCTAGCGGCAGGGCTGGCTATAGTATAGCTAGCTGAAGTGGCACCAGAAATATTAGTAAATGTACTGCCACCATTAGTGCTTTGCTGCCACTGGTAAGCAAAAGGAGTTGTACCACTTGCTACAGATGAATTAAATGTAACACTTGTGCCTGCACACACTGTAACAGGACCTGCAGGGGTAACAGTAACAGTACCCGCTGGGGTTTGTACAGATAACAATGCATTGCTGCTGGTTGTGGAAGGACATGTAGTAGATGAAATAACTACATTATATAGATACCCATTCATTCCTGTTGTAGTAACAGGAGTTGTATATGTAGATGCATTTGTACCTACATTAGAATATGTTAAACCCCCGTCAGTACTTTGCTGCCATTGGTAACCTATGCCGGTTGCCGTAGCCACCACACTAAAGGTTGCTGTTGCACCTACACAAACTGTTTGATTAGTTGGTGCGGTTGTTACAGTTGGTGAACCATTAACAGTAAGCAGGGCTGTATTTGAGTATATGCTGCAACCGTTGGTAGTAGTAATTAATAGACGGTAGAGATTATTGTTCATTGAAGTAGTAACACCACTTAATGAAAGTATAGGTGAGGTGGCACCTGTAGTAGGTACACCATTTACCATATTGGTATAACTGGTACCACCGTTGGTACTTACCTGCCATTGGTAGGTGACACCACCTGTAGAAACCACAGTGAATGTAGCATTGCCACCTGAGCAAACAGTAACAGGAGCAGGCTGACCAGTGATGGATGGCAGCGGGTTTACTGTAAGTGTTGCTGCAGTGCTGGTTGCAGTGCCGCAACCGCCTGTAGCTACGGCATTATACATATAACCATTTACAGCTGTACTTGCGCCGGTGATGGTAAGTGTACCTGTACCGCTACCACTATAAATACCACCATCGGTAAGGGGAGTATAAGTAGCACCGCCATTGGTGCTTACCTGCCATTGGTAGGTAATAGTACCGGTACCTGTGCCAGCAACAGTAAATGATGTACTGCCCGTAGTATTATTTCCACCAGCGCAAATAGTTTGCGAAGCAGGATTTGTTGTAATAACAGTAGAAGGTGTAACGGTTAGTGTAGCCGGGGTTGTTGTTACCGCCGGAGTACAAGTTCCCGAAACAACCAGTTGGTACAAATATCCGCTCATAGCAGTAGTAGCACCACTAATAGTAAGTGTGGTTGTACCTACACCAGAATATGGCGGAGCGTTGGTAGTGATTGGCGTATAAGTGCTACCACCATTAGTGCTTACCTGCCATGTGTATGTAACACCGCTACCACTGCCGCCACCAGTAAATGATGTGTTGCCGCCATTACATATAGTAGAACTTACAGGATTAGCAGTAACCGCTGGAACCACAGTAACATTATATGTTGCAGTAGCAGAATTATTTCCAAAAGTAGTAACGATAGCAGAATATGTACCTGCCACTGTTGCATTATAAGTTAATGGTATGGTTGGTGTAAATAACTGTACACGACTGTTGTTATAGTCTGAAACATAAATAAACCCACCACCCGCAAGGTGCACAGTATATGCTAAACTTAACAGAGAAGCTGAAGAGCCAGAAGTAGCAGAAGGGGACCCTGCCACAGTAATGCCTGTAGTAGCAGCCGGAGCCCATTGCTGTATCCTGTTGTTATAGGCATCAGCCACATAAACATTACCCAGACCATCTACAAAAACATTGGTTGGATTATTCAACTGATTTGCAGAAGCACCGCTACCATTACCACCCGCAACAGTAGTAGCTGAAGTAGCACTTGTTGAAGCTGCGCCAAAATTCTGAACCCTGTTATTGCCGAAGTCTGCAACATACAGAACACCTGCACCTGTAACAAAGATACCAGTTGGTGAGGTGAGTTGGTTTGCGCCAGTACCACTACCGTTGCCACCGGCAACTACAGTACCTGCAGTACCCTGGGTAGAACCTGAAGGGAACTTCATAACCCGATTGTTAGATTGATCTGCTACATATATATTACCAGCAGCATCAACCTGCAAACCCTCGGGGCTGGAAAGTTGGCTCAAAGAAGTTACACCGAGACCTGCAACAGTTGTAGCACTGGTACCAGAGGTAGAACCTGCTGGGAATTTTTGAATACGATTATTTCCTTCGTCGCTCACATATATATTACCAGCGTTATCTACCCAAACACCTGAAGGGCCATTAAGCTGAGTGGCGCCACTACCTGCAGTACCTGTACCCGCAACAATAGTTCCGGAAGTTGCAGAGGTAGAGCCTGAAGGAAATTCGATAACGCGATTATTCAAATATTCCGCAATATAAATATTTCCAGAACCATCACGGTACAAAGAGTTAGGTCCATTTAGCTGATTAAGACCTGTACCTGCACCATTACCACCAGCTATTGTTGTAGCGCTGGCACCCCATGTTGCTTTTACTGTTGACTGAGTAACACCATTTAACTGCCATACTATAGTAGCTGGCTGGATGCTGCTGGTAAGTGTAAGTGTACCTGTAGTGCATGATGGACCTGTAAGGTTAACTACAGGAGTAAGGGATAAAACTGTAAGTGTAGCACCAGTGCCTGTTGTTGCCAAAGCACAAGTGCTGTTGGTAGCTATAACACGATACAGGTAATTATTCATAGCTGCTGTAACACCATATACTGTAAGTGTATTTGTGGTGGCACCAGCGTAAGGAGCGCCATTGGTAATATTAGTATATAAAACACCACCATTAGTACTTACCTGCCATTGGTATGTGATAGTACCACCGCCAGTTGCAGTAGCTGTAAATACTGCATTAGCATTTGTATATACAGTTTGGTTTGAAGGACCCGTTACTGTTGGTGCACCCGGAATTACAAAAGGTGCAGTTGTAGCGGTAGCACCTGTATAGGTAGTTACGATAGCTGTATAACTACCTGGCGTTAGTGCACTAAAAGTAAGTGGTATTGTAGGTGCAAATTGTTGTATCCTGTTGTTGTTAAAATCAGACACAAACAGGTTCCCGTTACCATCAATAACTACCCCAGTAGGAAAATTAAGCAGGGCAGCAGTAGAGCCAGATGTACCGGCAGCTGAACCCGCAACGGTTGTACCAGCAACCGCAGCTGAGGGCCATTTTTGCACCCTGTTGTTATTTGCGTCTGCTACATATATATTACCTAATCCATCTACAGCAACGCTTGATGGATAATTGAGCTGATTTGTAGCAGTACCGGCACCATTACCACCTGCAACTGTTGTACCTGATGTTGCAGATGTAGAACCTGATGCGAATTTCTGTACTCTGTTATTATTAGGGTCCGTTACATATAAATTACCTGAGGCATCCAGGCAAATACCGTCTGAACCAGCGAGCTGCGTAGCGCCATTACCATTACCATTACCACCAGCAACTATAGTACCATTGGTACCTGATGTAGAACCTGAAGGAAATTTGATTACCCTATAGTTAAAGTAGTCTGATACGTAAATATTTCCAGAGGCATCTAAAGCCAGACCTGTTGGTGAGCTAAGCTGAGAAAGTCCACTACCAGCAGTACCAGTACCGGCTACTGTTGTAGCTGCCGTACCGGATGTAGAACCTGAAGGGAATTTCTGGATACGCTGGTTATTCTGATCTGCCACGTATATATTACCTAGAGCGTCCACAGCTACACCACTGGGGGCATTAAGCGTTGTGGAAGTACTACCCGATGCGCCAGTACCTGCTACTACAGTGCCTGAAGATGCGGATGTAGAACCGGCAGCAAATTCAATAATACGGTTATTACTTTGATCGGCAATATATGTATTGCCAGCAGCATCGCGAAAGATACCCGCCGGTAAAGCTAACTGGTTAAGACCATTGCCATTACCATTACCACCGGCAATGGTTGTGGCATTTGCCCCCCATGTACCTGTCGCGGTGGTTTGTGTAACACCACCCAGCTGCCATGTGATCTGTGCTGGTTGTATACTGCTGGTCAAAGTTATTGTACCAGGAGCACACGCAGGCCCGGCCAGACTTACAGTTGGCGTTTGTGCCCATCCCGCCTGGGATGAAAAAAGTGCTGCTACTGCCAGTATCACACCCCTTCCCACACTCTTCCGGCACACATTTTTTATAGGCTCAAACATTCGGTTGTACAGCTGTTTCATATAGGCTATCCTCATTTAACTTAATAGACTGTTATTGACTGTTAATATAGACTGTTGTAAACGCTCTAGGGTTGGTGCCGGTATCATATTATTAGATAAGAAGACAGGAATATGACAATACGCCATACCCCCAACCTAAATAGTTACCAACAATATTAACAAAAGATTGCCGTAATGTCTTAATAAAATGGTTTTTTTTTTTGAAAATAATATGCTATAAAAAAGCCCTGAAGATATTAGCTAATATCTTCAGGGCTTTAATATAAAAAATCAGTATTCTTATGCTTCTGACTTCATTGATTTAGAGAACTTTTTACGGTCTTCTTCGTCCAGCATTATCTTCCTTAAACGTATGTTCAATGGTGTTACTTCTATACACTCGTCTTGCTGTATGTACTCCATACACTCTTCCAACGTCATCTGTATTTTGGGCGTGATGCGTACAGAATCATCGGTACCGCTAGAACGCATGTTGGTTAGCTTTTTGGTTTCAGCCACATTTACCACCAGATCTCCTGGCTTAATGTGCTCACCAATTATCTGACCTTCGTACAGTTCCTGTCCCGGATCTATAAAGAACGCACCTCTATCTTGTAGTTTATCTATTGAATAACCGGTTGCTTTACCTGGAGTTTTAGCCAGCAATACACCGTTGCTACGGCCAGGTATAAAACCTTTCCATGGTTTGTATTCGCTAAAGCGGTGCGCCATTACAGCTTCACCTGCTGTACCAGTCAGCATCTGTGAACGCAGGCCAATAAGACCGCGCGATGGAATTTCAAATTCCAGGTGCTGCATCATACCCTTGGTTTCCATGATGTGCATTTCACCTTTCTTCTGCGTAACCAGGTCTATTACCTTACCGCTGAATTCAGCAGGTACGTCAACAACCAGTACTTCATAAGGCTCGTTCTTGCGGCCGTTAATTTCTTTTGTAAGTACCTGTGGCTGGCCAACTGTAAGCTCATAACCTTCGCGGCGCATAGTTTCAACCAAAACGCTCAGGTGCAAGATACCACGACCATATACCAGGAATTTATCAGCATCGTCAGTTTCGCTAACACGCAGAGCCAAGTTCTTTTCCAGTTCTTTCATCAACCTGTCGCGTATGTGGCGGCTGGTTACGAATTTACCTTCTTTACCAAAGAAAGGTGAGTTGTTGATAGAGAACTGCATGTTCATTGTAGGCTCATCAATAGGGATGATCTCTAATGCTTCAGGGTTTTCTGCATCTGCAACTGTTTCACCTATCTGGAAACCTTCGATACCAACCAGGGCACAAATATCTCCGCACTGTACTTCGGCTACCCGTTTCTTACCCATGTCTACGAACACGTAAAGTTCCTTGATGCGGCTACGCACCATGGTACCATCTACTTTGCACAGCATTACAGGCATACCTTCTTTTACCACACCACGGGTTACTTTACCTATAGCTATACGGCCAAGGAAAGATGAATAGTCGAGTGAAGTGATCTGCATTTGCAAAGGACCATCATTAACTGTTGGTGGCGGCACTACAGCAAGTATAGTATCCAGCAATACAGTTATATCTTCAGTAGGGGTCAATGAAGTATTGAACCAGCCTTGTTTAGAAGAACCATATATGGTAGTAAAATTCAGTTGTTCCTCAGTAGCATCCAGCTGGAAGAAGAGTTCGAATACCGCATCGTGTACTTCATCGGGGCGGCAATTAGGTTTGTCCACCTTGTTGATGACTACGATCGGTTTCAGATTGAGCTGCAAAGCTTTCTGCAAAACGAAGCGTGTTTGTGGCATTGGACCTTCAAAGGCATCTACCAGCAACAACACGCCATCAGCCATTTTCAATACACGTTCCACTTCACCGCCAAAGTCGGCGTGACCAGGAGTATCAATAACGTTTATCTTAACGTCTTTATAAGTTACAGAAACGTTCTTTGCAAGAATGGTGATACCACGTTCACGCTCCAGGTCGTTACTGTCCATGATAAGTTCGCCAGTTTCCTGGTTGTCGCGGAAAACGTTAGTGGTGTGCAGTATTTTATCTACCAGGGTAGTCTTCCCGTGATCTACGTGCGCAATGATCGCAATATTGCGGATGTCCATGATTAAAGCCCTCTCATCATCTTAACGATGATGTAATTTTATTATCCCTGTTAAAAAAAAGCCCATCCTGTCCAGGAGAAAAAAGGGACGGGCCTGCCAAATAGCGCGCAAAGGTACGTAAAATATTTGTTGCTCCGTTTTAATAAATAAGTTAATATATCATTAATTCGAAATTAGGTATTGTATTTGAGAAATAGCGTAATGAATATTAATAAAACAGTCCCGCAGGATATGCGGGACTGTTGGTTATGTTATGGTATGAAGTGGGGTAGTCCCCGGATTCGGTATCTTAGTTATAGTTTGCTCACTGGCAGGTTTGCTTTGGTGTTACCATCTGCATCTGTAACACGCAGTATGTAGTGACCCGCTGCGAGGTCGCTCAGCATATACTCGCCCGTTGTACCGGTTGCTTCATATACTGTGCTTACACTGCGGCCTGCCATATCATATAC